>NZ_JBBCUO010000003.1:0-641374 GCF_037147815.1 Kaistia sp. MMO-174
ACCCACCATGGCTGCCGATCCACGCGAGAACCCGGTTTGCGCTCTCCATCGTTCCTTCAAACTGCGTCGCTTCGATCACGACGGGCTTCTTGCGGAATGCTGCCATCTCTCTTCCTCGCTAGGCTGCTTTGCTGGGGGACGTGGGGGGATATTCGGTCGGGACGGCGAACGGCTTGCCCGTGTTACGGGCCTCGTCCATGAGGCGGGTTGGTGTCCCGTTGGCTCGCTTGAATTCGTACCAAGCGGTCCATTGGGCGGTGCCAGGCTCGATCGAAGTGAAGGCGGGCTTTGGAGCGGCGCCGGGCTCCGCTGTTGGCGCAAACCCACGATCATCGGCGAATTTGCGGATCCAGTTCCGCCACGTCGCAGACCAGTCGAGCTTCACGCCGTCCTTGCCAGGCTTGGCGATCCAGAAATCCCGGAAGCGCTCGAACTCCTTCGCGGAGAGATGAGCCGGGACGCCCAGCGAAGCAGCAAAGTCGCGGTCTTGCTCGGGAAGCTGGTACTCGGCCGAAAGCCTTGTCCCCTTCGGCGACTTCGAGACTGCCGGTTCTTTTGCAGAAACCGGTAGGTTTCTGTTTTCTTGCTTCTTCTCTCCTTCTTTCCATCCTCCATCCTCCATCTGCGGATACTTTTCCGCTTTCGGGAGAAATGGTGGCTCGTCATCTCCGGTCATTTCTCCATTTCGGGGAAATGCAGGAGCGTCAGCGACGGGAAGGCCGACATAGACACGCATCTCGTCGGTCAGATCGAAGGTGTTACTGGGCGTCTTCGGGCGCTGAAAACGACGGAAATTGCGGATGGCTCCGACCATCCTGCCGCCCAGATCGAACCGCTTGATCAGGCCGTTGGCCTCGATCTCGTCGAGCAGCGCGGACACATCAGCAGCGTCGGCTGGGAGCAGCCGCATCTTCAGTTGGATGGGCTTCCACTCAAAGGCGCCCTGGTCATCGGCCTCGGTCCAGAGCCCGATCACGAGGATGCGGGCCATGGGTGAGCAAGACACCCACGCCTCGTCGGTAAATAGTCCCGGATGTACGCTGCGAATGCGGGCCATCGGTCAGCGGCTCCCCGGCTTCATGCCGCGAGGAAGTGGCAACCCATTGCGCAGGGCATGCTGGCGAATGGCGAAGATAACGGTTGAGTTGTCGCGAGAGATGGCCCGGCCGATTGTGGATAGGCCGGCCGGCGTGAGGTCATAGGCCAGGTAGATCGCCTCCTGACGAGCGTAGGAGATGCGGCGGATGCGCCTCATGGACCGAAGATCAGATACCCGCAGGCCATGCTTGGAGGCGGTCGCAGCAATGATCTCGGCGACAGTCAAGGTCGCGCTGGACGGGTCCAGGTCGATCTTGGCGGCGGCCTCTTTCTCGGCGGCAACGGCTGCACGGATCGCCTTCAGCTTCTTCTCGAAGGTGCGGGCGCGCTCCCGGTCAAGCTCATCCTCGGCGTGCTTCAGGGCCCTGGCACGCGCCTCTTTGATCGCGTCACGAGCCCGCTCGATGCCGATGTGGACGGTGGTGGCGATGGCATCCGGGGAGAAGCCGCGCATGGTCATGTCGGCAATCTTGGACGCCGCGTAATCGGAAAGCTGCTCGGTCATGCCGCCACCTTCCCACCGCCGAGCGCACCCCATTCAGTGAGGATGGCAACAGCCTGGTCGATCGACGTGGCGATGGCATAGCGTGCGCCAGATCTGGCCACGTCTTCCTCGAAAGCCTTCTGGTGCTCGGATTGTCGCCCCTTCGCCGATTTCAGTTCCAGGAATGCCGACTGGCCGCCCTGCAGAACCAAGCACAGATCGGCAACGCCACGGCGCACGCCCATACCCTTGAGCTTGCTGCCAGTGACATCGGACCGGGCCTCGCCGTTCGGGCAATGAAAATAGACGACGCCGGGCGCTGCGTTGAACTTGAGGTGCTGGATCACTGCACGATGGATTGCGTCCTCGGACACGGGGCGTGGATCGCGAAGCTTGATCGCATGCATAGTCATGGCTGGTACTCCGCACGCTTTGGGAACGGACGACTGCGCATCGGGTGCGCGGATTTGTAGATGCCGAGGTGCTTCTGGCGGATGCGCTCGACCTTGGATTTCTCTGCGACGTCGAGGGCGGTCTTCTCGCGGTGCTTGTCGCGGAGAGCCGGCGCCAGGTTGCTTTCGCGGTTCTCACCGCCGTTAATCAGGGCGATGACGTGGTCGACGTCCCACGCCTCCCCCGCCCGGATCTCACGACCGGAGATGTGGCAGATGCCCTTGTGAGCGAGGAACACGCGGGTACGAACGCGCGGCGGGATGGGCGTGTTGTCGGTCTTGCCGATCCATTCAGGGACTTCGCGGGTCATGCTGCCTCCGCCAGGAATGAGAGAGGATCGATGCCGGTCTCTTCGGCGATGCACTGCATGGCGCGGTCGAAGTAGACCTTGAATTCGTCTTGGCTCATGGCCTCGAAGCTGATGCTGTCGACCTCCTCAGAGACCGATCCGTCGAGGTTCTTCACAGACGACACGTATCCGAGCGCCCGCTTGACGGCGCGGTGCAGATGGCCGGTCGTCGGCCAGGCTTCGGTGGCGTTCACAACGAGGGCTAGCGCCTTCCAATAAGTGCGGTGCTGCGGCAAAGAACGACGCGAGCGCGGCACGACATCGAACTCAGCGCCGAGCGTCATCATGGCCAACATCTCGGCGTCGAAGCCGGAGACGGGCGAAAGCCCGCGAGCCGTGCGGCGAACGATGATCGTCGGCTTATCGTTTGAGCGCTTGGCCATGCTGCGCCTCTAGAATGGGATGTCGTCGTCGAGGTCGGCGGCGTAGCTGGACTGGAGCTTCTCTTCCTCAGTCGGCTTCAGTGCGTGCGGCAACCAGTCGCCACCCGGCTTGCCGTCCAGCAGCGTCAACTCACCGCGGAAGCGCTGAAGCACAATCTCGGTGGTGAACTTCTCGGCGCCCGACTGGTCGGTCCAACGGCGCGTCTGAAGCTGGCCCTCGACGTAGAGCTTCGAGCCCTTCTTGAGGTACTGCTCAGCGACCTTGGCGAGGTTCTCGTTGAACACGACGACCCGGTGCCACTCGGCCTTTTCCTTGCGCTCGCCACTCTGCTTGTCGCGCCAGCTTTCCGACGTGGCGAGGTTCAGGGTGACGACGGTCTCGCCGGCATTCGTGCGGCGCACTTCAGGATCACGCCCGAGGTTGCCGACCAGAATCACCTTGTTAACAGATCCAGACATCAAGCGGCCTCGCTGAGGGTTTCGGGGAGTTCGGATTTCGCCTTATCCAAGGCGCGGTCGAATTCGGCCCTCTGCGTCGGCGAGAGGCCGTTGATCTCTCGCTTCTGGCCACCAAGCCAGATGCGGACCTCGTCCTTGCTGCCGGCCTGGTTGAGCGCGGTCAGGAGGGCTTCTAGGATCAGCCGGTCTTCCGGCTCGGGCTCGTGCCCGACGTTCTCCTGCGCCTTGTCGTAGAGGGCGAGGCCGAACGGGTTGCCGAATGTCATGAGGGCGCGCTTCATCGCGTCCGTCTCGGCTTCCTTCAGGGCGCTCTCGTGCGCCTGGCCGACATCCTTATCGATGCCTTGGCCAAAGCCGCAGCCGTCACGAACGACGCCGCCGACCGTGATGCGGACGCGGGCCATGTAGTTTACGCGCCACTGGTCCTTGCCGTTCTTGTCCTTGCCGACCGATGGCTCGCCGAGCAGCCGAAGCTCGACTGTCTCCCGTTGCCAAGCGTCAAAACCAAAGATCCGGTTGGCTTCCGCGATGGCGTGCCAGCCTTCGATGTAGGAGAGCTTCCGCCCAGCCTGTTCACGGCTCTTGATGCTGTCGGGCGACAGCTTCGCGCTCAGAAGCTTGGTCTGTTCGGGGGTAAATGCCATCAGCGCGTCCTCACCGTCAGCGTGGGTTCAGGATTGCTCAGGAGGGCGCCAGGAACGGTCTTCCCGTCCTTCAGCGCGTCGCCGATCGCGGTCTTGTCCGGCGAGCGAGCGACCCGGATAAAGTCCTCGGGAAGCGCGCCTTCATCGGCGATGATGACCTTGCTTCGGCTCTTGCCGACCGATGCCGTAAAGTCGGCCTGCTCCAGCTTCGGAATGTCGGCCGCTTGGAGTAGAGCCAGAGCAGCCTCTCGCTGTTTCATCGCGCGCTGGCCGAACCGGGTGGCGCGGTCGCGCTTCTCGGCGGCGAGTTTGGCGCAGGCTTCCTCGAAAGCCTCGTCATCGAGCGCCGAGCGGATCAGGGAAGCCGCAGCGTCGATCAGACTGGTTTCGCCTTCGAGCGTATCGGCCAGCGCCTGCTCGTCATCGGCAAGCTCCGGGAACGACGCCAGCAGCATCTCGCGGACACGCTGATACTCGGCGATCAGGGATGCGGGAGCGATGTAGCTCATGCTGCGTCTCCCGCAAGGATATCGAGGTCGGTACGGGCGCGGCGCAGATACCAACGGGCGTCGTCGATGCGCCGGGCGGCGGCGGCTTTGTACTCGTTGTCGGACTTCGGCCACTCGCGGGCCATACGGCGCCAGTCTGCAGCCGAGCGGCGTGCTGATCCGGCAGCGTCGATCATCACGGCGACGGAAGTGCGAAGGCGGGCGTAGCGGGTCATTTCGGCTTCCTCCACGAAAGCGCGTTGATGGGTTAGGCGTAGCGGCGGTCCATGAGGGGCGCGTCGATGCGGCCCATGAACTCTTCGCGGGCCTCGGGGCTTGCGCGGTTCCACGCTGACATCAGCGCGGCCACCTGCTTTTCCTTGGCCTCGAAATCATTGAGAGGAGTGTCTGCCAGCTTGAGCGCAGCGTTCGACTTCGCAGCGCGTTCGTTACGACGCGCCAGCAACAGATCGCGGTTGACCGCGGCCACCTGGTCGTTGGGGCTCAGCTTCTTGATCTTGTCGAGGTAAGTGCCGGTATCGAGAGCGGTGCCCCGGATCAGATCCAGCGCCTCGTCGATGACCTTCTCACCGCGCTCGGCGTCGCGTTGGATGGAGCGTTCTGGCCGACCAGTTGCGTTCGCCGTGTTTTCAGTGAACCGCTGAGTATCGTTCAAGTCGCCAATCTGGCGACTTGAACGCCTGTCGCCGCCATGGGCCGTTCCAGGGTGCTGGATCTCATAGATTTCCTTGCGCCGCGCCGTGAACCGCGCCCTGTCGGACGGAGACAACTCTGCTCGGCAGAGGTTCTCGTCGATCATGATCAACTCATTGACCAGATCGTCGGCGTCGCTGACGACGCACTTCACCGTCTCCATCTTCAGCACCACGGCGCATGCCTCATAACGGTGGTTCCCGGCGACGACCTCCCAAGCCTCGGCCTTGGCCCCATGACGGACCTTCAGGGCCTTCTTGACGATGATTGGATTGATCAGCCCGACTTCCTGAATGCTCTGCGCGATGGCTTGGACCTTGGCTTGGTCAAGTCCTCGTGCCTCTATTGGCGGGTAGATCAGCGCAATTGGAAGGTCGACGACGGAGCCCATGGCCTAACCCTTCCGGCCGTTGACCGGCGTGCCGGCAATTCGCAGAACATGGTTCTGGGGGACCTTGATGATGGAAAGCGATCGGCCTTCGAACCATGCGTTCCAAGCCAAGGCCGCAGCCACAACACCCTGACCGTGCGCGCCCGAACTGACGTCTCGGGCAGTCAGATCGCGGACAAACACATGACGGGGGTCATTGCGCTTGAGCCCGTCGTTCCGAGCAGTGCCGCGCCAAAAGTCGAAGGCCTTCGCTTCTTGGTAGCGCATCGTCATCAGCGCCACAGCGAACGTGCTGCCACGAAGAATGCGGGGCTTCAGATCAGTCTGAGCGCCTTTTAGCGCTTCCTCGATCCGCCGAGCTGCCGGCCACCAAGGCTCGCAGGCCTCGACACGGAGGTCGACGATACGTAGTTTGGCTACCGCTTCGGTCTTGACGGTGTAGTTATTGGGGACGGTGAACCCGTTGGCGATGACGCCAATCGCGCCATAAGTCGCTGCGGCAATCCCCTTCGACACCCCATGGGTCGCGGCAAGGTCGATGGCGTTCAGAATCTGCTGATTCGACCGAACCCGCATGACTGTGTCGAACCGGTAGTAAAGCGCCCTGACCTCTTCCGGCGTCGAACAGAGGTTGACCGCGACCCTGAACTCGACTTCCCGACCAAAAGCGATCACTGCCTGCAAGCGGTGCTGGCCGTTGACAAGGGTCAGATTGCCGTTGAGCTTGGCAAAGGTGATGGGGTCTGACAGTTCCCACAGCCCCCGGCGCATCATTTCGGCATAGACGCCGACGTCTCGCTGCTCGACCTTGCGCTGACCGCTATAGTTGGCCTCTTTGAGGATACTAGCGGCGAGGTCTGGGCCGATGGCCATGCGGCCTTCCCGAATATCGGCCTCCCACGTCCGGATGCTCCGGATGTTCCCGTGGGAATTGATGTCGGCCGAGCGATGGAATAGATTCATACTCGATCTCCTTGATCCAAGGCCTCGTTCTGCGGTGAAGCGCGGACGGGGCCTTTTCGTCCGCCGCAGTCTCAGCTAGGCCGCCTCAGTTCTGGGGCGATCCAAAGCGCCAAGCGCGCAAGCCGCGCGCTCGTGTTGAGCAATCTGTTGGCTATGGAAATCCGGATCGATCTCCCGAAGCCGCTCCGCCGCGACGGCGAATAGAGCTCCGAGTTCTGTGGCCTGTGCACGGGCTGCTTCCTCTTTTCGACGACGGATCAAGTCGCGCATTTGAAAATCGCGAACCGCTTCGCCGCTCCAGCAACCCGCCTCGCCATACCAAGCGGCCTTAACCCGCCAGAAAGACGGGAAGCCGAGAGCGGCCCAGGCTTTCCGGATCTGGGCCTTGACCGTCTCGCCGGGCCGAGGATCAGCGGCGGCGTAGACGATGGTCTTCATGTCACTCGCGAGCGTGCTCACGGTTCCTTCCTCATCTTGAGAACATTTATGGAACGACAACTTGTCGGACATTCCCGAAACTCCTCATGCCAATCTCCGATTGTGGACCGGAGGTTGGACGAGGAGTTTCGAGGCGATGAATGGCGAAGCGAGAGGCCCACCATCCGATCGGCGTGATTGAAGACGCCGACTTCATTTCGCTCGGAGCGCTCGCCGCAGGAGTTGTGCGTAGGGCAGCGCTCAAACGAGCTGGAAGAGTGCGGGTGGCTCCGGGAGGAAGGAGAGCCACCCGCGTTGCCGAGGCGGGCGGAGAGACCGGCACTCACCTTGGCAAGCTTGAGTAAGGAGCCCCGGGCGGGGAGGTAGCCGCCCGGGGCCAGTTTGCTGCGCGCCCGGGAGGAGTAAGCGGCAGCGGGGGAAGGTCTGGCAGTCGCGCTCATAACGCGTCGCTCAGGTTCGAATAGTCGTCGTCCGGTCGGCGCTGGCTCTGGCGAATGACAGAGTAGATCCCGCAGGCCAGGAATGCGGCGCAGATCAACCAGAAGAACATGGTCGCCCAGCTCATGATGCCCTCGCCTGTTCGACGTAGAAGTCAGCCGCCGTGACCTCCCCACCTGTCGCCGCTGCGATCCTCGACATCTGTTCCGGCCGAGGGATGCGCTCGCCGTACCGCCACTTGCGGACAGCTGCGGGCGACGCGCCGACCTTGGCGCCGAAGGCGTCATTGGTCAGACGATGGGTCAGGAGGTAAGCCGCGAGTTTCATACCCCAGCTTATGCCCCATAACGGGGTATATCGTCAACCCCATAATGGGGCACGCGGAAAAGATTGATTCCGGGGCACATTCCCCAGATGGCAAAGAACGGGCTCGCTGCACTTCGAAACAGTCGCGGATGGACGCAGGACGATGTGGCCGACAAGATCGGCATGTCGCTTGGTGGCTATCGCAAGCTTGAATACGGGGAGAGGTCGCTAAAAGCGGCGCAGATAGCGATGTTTGCGAAGCTCTTTGGCGTGACTGAGACTGAGGTCATTCACGACGACGGTGAGGATGACCGCCCCCAACCCCGTCGCGTTCCGCTCGGCCAAGAGTTCGATCCCGATCCCGAGTTCGATAATCCTGCCACGATGGGTTCGGAAACCGGAAGGCAAGGGCTTCCCAAAGGCAGCATCGCCGAGATCGACGTGACCGCAGGGCTCGGCGCCGGCGGGCTGACGACCGTGTCGGAAGCAACCGCCGCCAGTGGCATGCGGTTCGCCGCCGAGGTAGTGCGCGCCCACTGGACGTTTCCCGAGTGGTTCCTTTCGCGGCTGAACCTGCGCCCCGAGTGGGCAGCGCTGTTCCCGTCGCAGGGCGATTCCATGTTCCCGACGATCCTCGACGGCGACGTCATCGTCGTCGACACTCGGCATCGCGTCCCCTCTCCGCCTGGCATCTATGCTCTGACCGACATGTTCGGCGGCGTGATCTTCAAGCGGCTGGAGGTCGTATCGGCACCGTCCGACCCGGACGTGATGGTGAAGGTGGCGTCCGACAATCCGCGTCATGACACGGTGATACGCCCGTTGTCGGACGTGTATATCATCGGGCGGTTTGTGAGTCGTATGACGTCGGATGTCGGCAGATAGCGCGCCATAGGGCTGCATGTCTGCCTTGCAGGTCACCTGCATCTTTTACGCAGCGACTCCGTTGTAAGTCTGTTATGCTTGCCTACCTTGACAGCGAGCGCTGAGCGTTTCGCTAGTCGCTAGTGCTAGTTTTTGACAGAAGGAGGTTATGCCATGGCTGCCTCTGATCGCGCGCGCCGGGTGTCCGCTTGGCGTCGGGCAATCTTTGATGGGGCTGCATCAGCTCGGTATGTGATAGTGCCGCCTGATATTGCGAAACAACTGCCTCGGCCAATTGACGTGCCGAGCAATATACGGGCGGATCAAGCCGTGCTTGCGTCTTTTGCATTCGCACTCAAGGAACTGATGCCGAGTGAGCGAGACTGAGGGTGAGCCGGGGGGCCTCACCCAAATTAAACTCCCTGATGAAATCGTCGCAACAATCGACACCTTGCCCAAAGAAACCCGCGGGCCGATCCGGGAACTGGTCGTAAAGGTGGCTCAGTCTCATTTTCGGGGGCCATTTCCTCCGCCAGACATGCTGGATGACTATGAGCGGCACCAGCCAGGCTTTCTGGCCGCATTGATGCAAAGGGCCGGTGAGGCCCAGACCCACGCCCAAGACATGGAGCGGCTCTCGATCGAGGGGCCGCTGATTTACGCAAAACGGGGGCAGATATTTGGGTTCCTCATCGTTGTCGTCGGCGCAATCGGGGCCACGGTTTGTGCCACATATGGCGCGACTGGTATTGGGATCACCTTGGGCTTAGGAGCAGCCGCTCCGATTATTGGCCACTTCGTAAAGAACCCGTTGTCAAACACCCCGGCCCCGCCCGACCCTAAAACCAAACAGTCAAATGGCAGGACGGGCCAGCAGCCCGTAACCAAGCCCAAGACCCCGCCTCGCCGTAAAAGGTAGCCGAACGACCCAGAAGCCCGCCCCTCCGGCGGGCTTTTTTGTGCCTCAACAAATATTCCCCATTTTGGGGTTGAATAGTGCCCCATAACGGGGTATAAGAGTCCCCATCAGCACCCACCAAGCCGATGAGGGACCGACGTGGATATCCCCAAGCTCGAATTCCGCGATGACATCACCCGCTATGTCGGGCCGTTCGCGAGCATCAAGTTCAAGGCCAACAACGGCCCTGACAAGCGGTACCAGCCTTTCGAGATCGAGATCTGGAACAGCGGCTTCCACGCCAGCCGAACGCTCTCTGCGGACGAGGTGCTGGCTGCCAGCGATTGGTTCGCAGCTCGTGCTGCGGAGATCCGCGCTGCTGACGACGTGTCCGTGGTCAGCCGGCTGGAGGACGCAGCATGAGCGCGCACCTCGACTACACGGTCACGCTCTCTGACGACGGCGCCGTCGTGTCTGACCATCTCGACCGAGATTTCGTCTGCTGATTTCGACATCTCCGTCACCTCGGTGGTCGTCAATGACGTCGACCTCCTCCAGAGCCATGACCCCGCCTTCAAGCGCCTGGGAATGATGATCGCCGAGAAGGCCGAGACCGACGAGTGGGTCATCGAGCAGATGATGGCCAACGAGAACATCGTCTACGTCGGCGCCGGTTACAACGACCCCAGCGGGCACTACGAGGTGGCAGCATGAGCCCGGCAGAGGACGGCGGGGCGGTGGAGGGGCTGGTGGCGCGGCTGCGTGCGATGGCGCCTACCGTTGGGGGAACATTGTCATTCAAGGGCCGCTCCACGCGGGCCATGAACGATGACATCCGCCGCGCCGCCGCCGAGATCACCCGCCTGCGCGCGGAGGTCGAGCGGAAGGATGAGGCGCTATCCAAGATCTCGAAGGGTGGGACTGCATACGCCAACGCAACAGTTCGCCGGCTCTGCGCCATCGCCCGCTCGGCCCTTGGAGACCAGCCATGATCTCCACCCTCCGTTCCAACCTCGCCGAGATCCCTGCTGCGTCCGTGTATCTGGCGGTGATCTGCATCGCTATCGCAGCCGCATGGGGGTGGAAGCCATGAGCACCCAGACCTATGGCACCGAAGTCGCGCCGGCTCGTCGTATCCACGACATGGTGGACGAGTACGAACGCAAGGTCGCCTCGCTGCCGGACGCTATCAATGCGTTCCAGAACGCAGGGCAGGCTCTGAAGACCGCAGCCTGCGTCGGTGGCGAATGGGGCGATGAGCGGATCGAGACCGGAAGCGCATCGGAACATGTCCTGGCCCGCAGTCTTCGCCGGTCAGCGTGGAAGAATGTTTGGAAGGCCCTACGTCTACCGGAGATTGCCAGTGCCAAGGACAAGCAGTCGTTCGAGCGGGCGCTGGCAGACCCGCCGCCGTTTGACCTGGACACCGTCCGCTCCACTTTCTGGCCCTACCTCGAAAACCCGCGCCTGACGATACTGCGCGGGTTGGCGGAGGTCTTCGCGGATCTGGACCCGGCCTACAAGAGCCACGAGAAGGTGAAGATCGGCGTCAAGGGCCTGCCCAAGCGCGTGATCCTCAGCAACCTTGGGGTCGGCGGGTGGGGCCGCGACCAGTTGCGCGACATCCTCAACGCGCTTGCTGCCTATCAGGGCAAGTCGCTACTCGATTATGCCGAGCTCCAGCTGCTCCTGCAGGATGGCGACGCCCTAAAGGAAGGGGGCACTTTCCCGCACCCGCACAACAGCCGTTACCAGCAGGAGACGTTTACGGTCATCGGCCGCGGCGTTTGGCTTCGCCGGTTCCAGAACGGCAATGGCCACCTCTTCTTCGGCCCGGTCGCCCTGCGCGACATCAACATGGCGCTCGCCGAATTCTATGGCGACGTTCTGCCCGACTGCCATGACGAGGCTGACCGGCCGGCACAGCGCACGAGCACCGCGGTGGCGAAAGATCTCCAGTACTACCCGACGCCTGCGGCTGTGGTAGAGCGCATCTTGGCTGACATCTACATCAAGCCCGGCACTCGCGTTCTAGAGCCGTCGTGCGGCTGCGGTCGCTTCCTGGACGGGCTCGCCTCTACGGGCGCAGACGCCTTCGGGATCGAGGTTGATCCAGCTCGTGCCGCCGAGGCCCGCGCCAAGGGGCACGCCGTGATGACGGCTAACTTCCTGGATGTCTCGCCCAACGGCGAACTGTTCGACTTCGTGGTGATGAACCCGCCGTTCTACGGGCGCCACTACGAAAAGCACGTGCGACACGCCCTGAAGTTTCTGGGCACCGGCGGTCAGCTCGTTGCGGTTTTGCCTGCGACGGCTCGCTACGACCACGGGCTGCTGGATGACCTCCGCCCGAGGTGGCACGACCTTCCGGTTGCATCGTTTGCCGAAAGCGGAACGCGCGTTTGCACCACCATCGCAAAGATAAGGATCGCCGCATGACGACCGCAATTGAGCCGAGCGCCGAGGAGATCGAGCTGAAGCCGTGCCCGTTCTGCGGCGAGCACTTGGTGCATAGTCCCGATCTATCGACCCGGACCAGCAAGATCTTCGTACACCCGGAGACCGCGCATTACTGCGTAGTCGAGCACGTCATGATCAGCACCGCCGGCGGTGGACATCGTGTGGTCGCTTGGAACCGCCGCGCCGAGGTAGTGGGGGAGCCCGCGCCCCAACTATCCGGAAATACCGGAGAGTTGCCCGCGCCAGCCGTGGCGGTGCCGGAGGCGGCGATTGACGCCCTCGCTGATCGCTTCTGGCGAGTGCACCCGCGCGAGATACAGGATAGCGGCCTTACTCGCGCTGAGTGGTACGCGGCAAGAATGAAAGAGCTTCTCGCCGCCGCGACTCAGCCTCCCGCAACCCGGAGCTATGCGCCGAGCGACGAGGCAACCCGCGACCAGATCGCGGCCGTCATGCTGCTGCATGGCACGCCGGACCAGCAGCGCGAAGCAGCCGAATATGCCGGCGTCCAGCCTCCCGCAACCCGGAGCTATGAAGAGGGGCGCGACGACGGGATCGAGGCGGCGGCATCGTTGGTCGAAGATCGGTATCGGAAAGCCTTGGACGAAGACGAGCTTGCCGATTGGGTCCGCTCCCTGAAAGGCCCCAGAGATGAATAGCACGGCAGACCTCATTTCGCAGCACAAGCAGTTGGCCGTCTTCACCCGGAAGTTCGTCGATATGACGGGCGACGAGAGCAAGACGACCGAGGAAAAACTGGAGGTGGTCATCAACTGCGTCCTGCAAATTCTCCTCTCTGAACAGAACGCAATCGCGGAAAAGATCAGGGTCTCACAATGGTGAATAATGCATGGGAGAGGGCCGTGGAGGCCGGGGCGCGGGCGCTCGCGCACGATTCGTCGGGCCACGACACCTATTGGCGCAGCCACGTTACCAAGGCGGAGATCCCCCTCCGCGCCGCCTTCCCGATCCTGGCGGAGGAGTTGGTGAAGCTGGCCGAGGCGGAGAACAACGCCGCCATCGACAATGGGATTGGAAGCACCTCGAACCATCGGATGATCCATCACATGGGGCGTTCCGAGGCGGCGATCACCATAACGACGGCTATTCGCGCCCGCATCGAGCAGATGAAGGAGATCACGGAATGAGCCGCAAAAAGCCGACCAATCGTCAGATCGCAGACGCCTTTGATGAAGCCGAAGACGACTTCGGCGACAAGAGCACCAGTTTTCTCGCCCACATCGTCATCGACCGGCTCGGGGTCGAATACAGCGACGTGATCGACGCGCTCGCATGGCAGGCCTCCCTCCCCGCCCCTCCGGCTGCGGCACAGGGGGATGAGGGATGAGCGAAGACACGAAGCCTTGGGCAATCCAAGATTTTGATGATGATAGCGACGATAGCGGGCTGACCGTCGCCCACCTATGCCAATCCGTCGCGACGTGGTCATGCATGCAACAGCGCAGCGTCTCGGTCGCGGAGGCAGCGCTGGCCTTCAACACCACGCCGGATGTGGTCCAGCATGCGATCAATGAGCATGGAGGGTTCTACCTCTACCTCATTGGCGAGGACGATGACCCGACCGAGCAGTTCATCGAGCACGACGGAGAATGACCATGGCGGCAAACAACGTTGGCAAGGGTCATCTCCGCGCCAAAGCGGCCGGCATCGAAGTGAGAGAGGGATGATGGGACAGCCGGCCCCTCTACCAGAGCGCATCCGTGCGCCGGCCGCGGCGGCTATCCTTGGCGTCGAGGTTAGGACTGTGCAAGCCTTGGCCGCGCGGGGCGAACTGCCAGGTGCCGCCAAGATCGGCAAGCTGTGGACGTTCGATGAACCCGCGCTTCGTCATTGGCTTAAGGAGCGTTCGACATGCCTGACAAACCGCCTGCCCCTAAACACACTTACTGGCGCGGGGACACGCTTTGGGCGCGCTTTACCATTGCAGGTCGCGAATTCCGTGAGAGCCTCCGAACAGGCTCTCCAAAAGTTGCGGAGAAGCGGGTCAACGAGATGAAGGCCAAGGCGATCGGCAGCACGCTGTTCGCCGAGAACCCGATGCTCTGGGATGATGCCGTGTACGAATGGACGAACTTCATATCGCGCCACGTTGGTTCGCCCCGCACCGCCAAGCGCTATGCAGACTCTCTGATCATCGCGGGCCGCTACTTAAGCACCATGCCAATAGCCGGCATCGGCAAGGACGAGATCAACAAGTTCGTCACCGCTCGCCGGAACCAGAAGAGCCCGCCCATCACGAACGCCACCATCCGCCGTGACCTGCAGGCCATCTCGTCGCTGTTCGACTTTGCAGAGGATGAGGGGTGGCGCGAAGGCAACCCTGCGCGGGACAAGATGCGGCGGCTGAAGGAGCACCGCGACCCGATCGTGCTGCCCGATGAAGGAGACTACGAGTTCGTGCTGTCGCGACTGGCGCCGGCTCATGCCGACATGCTTCGCGCCGCCCGAGCAACCGGGATGCGTCAGAACGAGTTGGCCACCATCCTGCGGAAGAACTTCGACCCGATGCGCGGGTCCGTCCTGCTCGTAGGCAAGGGCCGCAAGCAGCGGACCATCAGCCTATCGCCCGAGGCCATCGCCATCTTCTCCCGACAGCCGGCCGGGCTGAAGTGCGACACGCTCTTTCACCACAACGGGAAGCCGATCACGCAGGCCGCCTTCATCTTCAGCCGGGCCCGGAGGTCGGCACAGGCGGCACGAAAGGCGGCACAGAAGGCACAGGCAGAAGCCAAGCAGAAGGTGGCCCCGGACTTCGCCGGCTTCCGCTTCCACGACATGCGCCATCTCTACGCGGTCGAGTTCCTGCGGGCGGGGGGCGACATCTACACGCTGAAGGAACACCTGCGGCATTCCTCGGTGAAGACGACGGAAATGTACCTAGAGTTCCTGACGCCGGAAGAAGCGGAGATTGCGAAGCGTGGCGGCGCAAAGGCGCTTGACGCGGATCGCGCTATGGGTGAAGAGACCGCGTCCGCCAGTTCCGGCCGGGTTTGACCCACGTCACGAAAGACGGCACACGACAATCGGTTTCTCGTGTGACGCCATTGAGCTAACGTGTTGAACATGCGTTGGAATATCGGATTTTGCCGGTTTAGCTCAGCGGTAGAGCAGCGGTTTTGTAAACCGAAGGTCGGGGGTTCAATCCCCTCAACCGGCACCATTTCCCAGAAAAGCCCACGCGCCCCCCAACGTTTCGCCTGGCTCCCGGCAGGTTCGCAGCTCGCGTCCCCTCCGCTCCGCCTGTTGCGACCGCTCTGGCTATCAGCGCTCCACCAACCCGTGGATCCAGCTCGATGCCCGGGCCGACATCGTCTTAAGATGGTCCGCCGCCGTGAAGCCGGAGACGCTCTTGCGCGGCTTCAGGTCGTGGTCGCCATCCTCGAGCCAGAGAACCTCGATTCGTGGCGACAGCGCATAGCCGCCAACCTCTTCCCGTGTTCCGAATTCGTCGCGCGTGCCCTGGCAGATCAGCGTCGGCGTCCGCAGCTCGACGAGATGGGCCGTGCGCAGCTCGTCCGGCTTGGCCGGCGGGTGGAAGGGATAGCCGAGGCAGAGCAGACCGGCGATCTCGCCAGCGGCATGGAATTCGTCGGCGACCATGCTGGCGACGCGCCCGCCCATCGACTTGCCGCCGATGATCAGCGGCGTCGAGGCGGCGAGCGCCGCAATCGCTTCGCGATATTCGGGCATCAGCCTGTCGGCGCGCGGCGGCGGCTTGCGGCCGGTTCCGCTCCGCCGCTCGGCCATATAGGCGAACTCGAATCGCGCGACACGGAGGCCCGCCGTCGCGAGCGCCCTCGCCGACGCCGTCATCGAGGCCGAATCCATCGGCGCCCCGGCGCCGTGCGCCAGCAGGATGGTCGCCCGCGCGTCTTCCGGGCCATCGAAGAGAAAATTTCCTGTCATCTCGCCGCCCTCGCCTTCCCACATTCGAAGGCGCAAGTTTCGCCCATCCTTCAGGACGGCTCAATGCGGCCCTCCCACGCCCGGGGAAGCCCCGACACGCACGGATCACGGCGATATGTAGAAAGGGCGATTCGGCCGCGTGGTAGTCCTAGCGTGACGGCTGGCGGGCTGTTGCCCATCCCCGGAACGCAGGAGAGATCATCATGAAATCTTCAGCCTTGGGTCGTGCCCGACTGGCCGGCCTCGCCGTGATCATGGCAATGACCACACTGATGGCCACCTCGCCCGGCGAGGCCGTCGTCTATTGCCGCGCCGGCGCCTATGTCAGGGGCTGCGTCCAGCGTCCGCCTGCGGCGGCGCCCGCCGTCCGCTGCGGCCATGTCGGCTATACGCGCGGCTGCGTCGTCCGCTAGGCCCTATCCGAGAGAACGCAGCGCTGGCGCCGCGTCCGCTCAGTGCGGCTTCATCGCCTCGGCCAGCGTCGCCAGGGCGCGCTGCGCCTCGCGCGAGCCGGTGCCGGCGACCGCGACGAAGATCGTCTTGGCGTCGTTCCAACGGCGCAGGTGAAAGTAGGACCAGCCCCGCATCATCATCAGGTCGTTCTGCTCGGGTGCGATGCGCGAACGCTCGTCGAGCATCAGGAGCGTCTCGATGTAGCGGCCATCATTGTAGGAGCCGATGGCGCGCTGGGTCAGGATCTCGGTCTTGAGCTCGATCGCGCGCTGGACGGTCTGCGAGGTCTGCGCGGCGGAAGCTGCTGCCTGGTCGGTCAGCCCGGCGCGCAGATAGGCGAGCGTCTTGCCATAAGCGGCGTCCTGCGCGACCTGGCCGTAGCTGGTGCGGAGCGCGACGTCGAACGCGTCGGCCGCCTCGATCGGACGGTTCAGGTCCATCAGGCACCAGCCGCGATTGAGCGCGCTCATCGACGAAAGCAGCGCCGGACGCACTTCGCCGGTGCAGGTGCGGCCGCTGCTGCGGGAGGCATTGCGCGGGGCGGCGCGGCGCTCGGCCGGCTGGGCAGCGGCCTGCTGCCGGCGAGCCGGACGCGCCGCCGGGGCGGGATCCGCCTCTTCCTCGTCGGCAACGGTCTCCACCCGCGCCGCCGGGGCGGGATCGTCGACCGCCACGGCTCCATCGGGACCGGGAATGGCCTCGGCGGCCGGGATCCGCTGCCGGGCCGCCTTCGGATCCGCCAGCGCGGCGATGCGCGGCGAACGCGGACCCCACTCCCGGATGATCTTCTCGAAGCCGGCCTTGTCCTTGAGCTTCTGGTTGGCGAGCGCCAGGCCATAGGCGGAGGGCTCATCGTTCGGCATAAGTGACAGCGCGGTGGCGAACCAGCGGGCGGCGATCGCCGTCTGGCCGATCTTGTAAGCGTACCAGCCGAATTCCTGCGCGCCGGGGCCATACTTGGCGTCGCTGATCGCGGTGGCCATGCGGGTCAGCACGTCGCGCTCCAGCTTCACCGGCGGATCGATGGCGAGCGTGGCGGTCGCGACGACGAGATAGGCGTCGGTGTTTTCCTTGGTGGCGTCGCGCCACTTGTAGGCAGCGGTTTCGGCATCGACGGGCCGCTTCAGCGCGTTCAGCACATAGGCATAGCCGCGCGCGATCTCCGCCGTGTCGGCTCGCCCCTAGGCGAGTTCGAACCACTGCGCCGCACGGGTCGGGTCGTTGTGCTGGAACCAGTAGGAGCCGAGAAGCACCGCATCGTCCGGGCCCGTGCCCTCCCGCACCAGCCGCTCGACGAGCGCGATATCGTCGGGCGCGACTGCGAGGCTCGGATCCTTGGCGCCGGCGGCGAGGCGGCGCCGGGCCAGGTCGCCCTTGACCGGCGCGAACTCGCCCTGCCCGTCCGGACCGGTGCGCTCCAGCTTGAGCAATTCGTTGAGCTCGGCATCGTCGAGATAGCCCATCGCCTTCTGAACGGTGGCGAGACGTTCCTTCGGGTCCTGGCAGTTCGTCAGGATGTAGACGCCGACATCGCGGGCGCGCGGCGTCCGCGCGGTCTTGGCGAAGCCTTCGGCGACGCGCCAGAGCACGTCGACATCGGCACAGGTCAGGAGAGCCGGCGTCGCGGCGGCGACCGAGACGACCGTGTTCCACTGCTGCGCGTTGGAGGCATTGACCAGCCGGTCGCGCGCCTCGCCCACTTCGAGGCGGGCGAGCAGGTCCGGCGGCACCTGCCAGTTGGGCTCGCGGGCGAGCCGTGCGGCGATGGCGCTGCGCACGGCGGCATACTGGCCGTCGCCATAGAGTTTCCACATCTGGTCAAGCACCGGATCGGAAATCGGCACCGGCGCCGAGAAATCGTCCGGCGGTGTCCAATCGGGGTTGAGGGCTCGAAGCCGGGCGATCTCCGCCTGCAGACGACGCTGGTCACCCTGGCGGGCAAAATAGCGGAGCGCAGTCTCGTCGACAGCGGGAGCTGCCGCCAGCGCCGGCGCCGGGGCGATGGCGGGGGCCGGCGCCGCAGGCGCGACAGCCGGAGCCTGGGCCGGAGCCGCGGGCGCCGCCGGGGCCTGCGCCATGCGGACGGTTCGCGTCGGCACGACCGGGACGCTCGCGGACGAGCCATAAAAGTCGGTGGCGGCGTCTTGCACCCGCCGTACCTGAAGCATCTGCGCGGTTTCGTCGCCCGCTTCCGCCGGCGACAGCGCCTGGTCGAGGAGATAGGCGCCTTCCAGGCCGATGACCACAAAGGCGCCGAGGATCAGGAGCTGCTGCTTCACAGGCATTCCGCGCGCCTTTCTTTCAGAAAGGACAAGGAGAGAAGGTGGAGGGTCGACGGGTAGTAGAGCGTCGGCGAGAAGGTCTTGAGGTCGTCCGGAACCGGCTTGCCGTCCCGCACGCAGGCCAGCGCCGCGGCGACGATGCGATAGCCGGGCTCGCTTAGCGTGCTCTCGACCGCGTTGGTCTTGACGTTGATCACGGCGGGACCCGGCTTGCCGGGTCCGAACCAGGCCTTTTCATAGGGCCCGAGCAGCGCGGCGTCGGTGATGCCGGCGCGCAGGATGTAGAGCGGAATGCGGATGGAATTGTAGCCGAAGACGGGATCGAAGCCGTCGGCCGGCTCCACCCGCTTTTCATGCACCGTGATCCAGTCGGTCGGCAGATGCTCCTCGCCGAACTGCGCCTGCCGCAGCAGCGACAGGCCGGAATTCGCAAGTCCCTTCCAGTTGGTCGCCGGCGCCAGCTGCGCCATCACGGGAAACGCCTCGAAGATCCAGTAGGAGAGATTGACGATCGGCCCGTCCGGGCGCGCCGAGCGGCTGAAGCCATCGACGCCGGGCAGCAGCAGCTCCCGGCCGAGATCCTTCACCACGGTCTTCTTGCCGAGCGCGGTGGCGATCGCCGTGGCCGACTGGAGATAGCCCTTCTCCTTCCACGCCCAGCCCGCCTCGGCGAGCGCATAGGCGATCAGCAGGTCGCCGTCGCTGGCATTGTTGGTGTCGGGCACATGCGGCAGCGTCGGCCGCCAGCTCCAGACGGCCAGGCCGTCGTCGCGCAGGAGCAGTTCGGTGCGCGTGAAGCTCCAGATCCGCTCGAAGGCGGCGCGGTCATCGGCGGCGAAGGCAAGCAGCAGTCCGTAGCCCTGCCCTTCGCTGTGGCTGATGTCGCCGTTGGCGTCGTCGATGACGCGTCCGTTGGGAGCGACGAAGCGATCGCTGTAGGTCTTCCAGTCATCGGCCGAGACGGTGCCGCGCATGGTGAGTTGCTCCGCGTGGGCGGCCACCGCCACCGACATCAAGCCGCCGGCGATCAGGGATGCGACACCCGAAATGCGGAGGAAAGAACCAATCATGACCGTCTCCCCAGGCGTGCCAGAAGGCCCGTCGTGACAATGCCGAGAACGATACACAAAACCACCAGCCCGATCGCGTAGACCACGACGTTGCTGGAAAGCCAGTTGGCGGCGATCAGGCGCAGATTCCCCGGCGCGACCGGCTGGGTCATCACGAATTCGAAGGTCAGCAGCGGCCGGCTCTCGATCGCGTCGGTCGTCGCGGAATATGTGGTGAGCGCCCCCCCGAGCAGCGGCCAGCGCTGGACCGTCGAGATCGACTGGATGCCGGTGATCAGCCGCTCCTCGGAAGGCGCCGTCAGCACGGTCCAGGTGCCGCCGCCGTTCGGGCTCGCCTGCTGCGCCACGATCAGGCTCGTCTTCGGCGCCGGGTCATAGGGAGGCGCCGCCGCCTCGCGCAGGCGGAAGGTCGAGAACGAGATGTCGAAATTGCGCTGCAGCCAGCCTTCGAAGCCGGCGAGCTGCCCCTGCAGCCCGCCGCCACCGACCTCGCTGCGCCAGCGATTGAAGGTTGCGCTGGTGTCCTCGGTCTCCGGGCTGGAGGCCGGCGCCTGGCCGATCTCGGTGCCCGGGCGATGCAGGGCGCCGTCGAGCGCCTCGAACCCGGCAGCAGCCGAGGCGGGCATGACACGCTTGCCCGCGCTCGTCTCGTCGCGCCAGCTGGTGCGGATGCTTTCCGCGACATGGACCTGGCCGAGCACGCTGGCGGGCATCTGTGCCGCCGTGCCGACGAAGATGGCGGAGCGGTCGCCGACGCTGGCGGCCGGCGTCGGCGTCAGCGGCACGATGCGGCCGGCCTGGATCGCCATCCGGGCCACCAGGCTCGCGGCTGCCGAATAGATGGTCGGATCGGCACGGCCGAGAACGAGCGCGCTCGGCTCCTCCGCCCGGTTGTAGGGGAAGGCCGTGCCGGCGAAGGCCGCCAGGTTGGGCCGGCGCCCGATTCGCGCGAAGTTCGGCATCGCGAAGGTGGTGGTGTCGAACAGCACGAAGCGCTGGCCGCCCGCCGTCGACCCGCCGGGCGCGCAGACTGCGTCCTCGGCCGTATCGAGCATCGCGTTGATCGAAATCCGGTTGACGCCCGGCCGGAAGTGGCGAAGCGGGACCTGGATCGGAAACTGGCGGTAGATGCCGCCCTGCTGCCGCGTGATGCGTGTCGTCGCCGCGATCTGGTCGTTCACATAGATGTCGATGTGGCTGGCCGGGCGGACGGCCGAGGTATAGGCCGCGTCGAGCAGCAGCGTGGCCTCGCCATAGGCCTCGGCGTAGAAATCGGAGGGCACGCCCACCGCGAATTCCGTATGGAAGCGGCGGCCGGAGAATTCCTGCGTGCCGGCGCCCGCGTCGGCGATGCGGAAGCTGTCCTTGCCGGTGACGAAGCGGACGTCCGGCGAGAGCCAGGGCGCCGTGTTCATGACGGTGCGCACGACGCTGATCGGGCGATCGACCGCCGCCGCCATCGTCTCGATGGCCGTGCCGATCTGACCCCAGTTGGCGCCGGAGACGACCAGGACGGACGTACCGAGCCTCTCGTCATCGACGAAGCCGACGATCGGACGGGAGATCGCATCCGCGGGGGGATGCGTCAGGGCCGCGCTGATCTCGCTCGCAACGCCGAGCACGACGGTCAGCGAGCCGTCGCCATCCGGCTTGGTCACGGTCTCGGAGACCGTGACGACCGGGTTCGGATAGTTGCCGGTCAGGGCGAGCGCCTGGACGAGCTTCAGGAGATGCGGCGCGATCGTCGGCTGGTTGCTGCCGGGCGCGATGACATGGATCGGCGTCACGCCCTTCTCGTTGAAGCCGATGGCCGGCAGGTCGACGAGACCGCGCAAGCTGCGCGGCGCGTCGGCGCGCGCAAAAATCAGCGACGTCCCGGCGGGATCGATCTCGGTCCAGAGCTCGAAGGTGGACTGGACGGTGCAGTCGGTACGGTGGCGCTGCGCCACCTGGAAGCGGATCGTGTTGGCGCCGGCCTGCAAAAGCCCCGGCGGCACCATGGCCATCACGTCGCGGAACGATTCCGAGGACGAGAG
Organism: Kaistia sp. MMO-174; assembly: GCF_037147815.1. Lineage (NCBI taxonomy): Bacteria > Pseudomonadati > Pseudomonadota > Alphaproteobacteria > Hyphomicrobiales > Kaistiaceae > Kaistia > Kaistia sp. MMO-174. The sequence continues at coordinate 21,599 of NZ_JBBCUO010000003.1, forward strand.
CGCCGTCTCGAGCACGGGCTCGTTGTTGATCGAAACCCTCAGGCGCGACGCCTCGGGCATCACGACGATGGCGTTCTTGAACGAAACGTCGAGGCGCGCCGGCGTGGCGGCCTGATCGGCCGTCAGAAAGATCGCCCAGGCGCGCTGGTCCATCTCGCCCTCGAGCCGCATCGACGCGGAGGGAACGATGTAGCGGCGCTCGAAATTGGCCGGCAGCGCCGGCTTGGCCGCAGTCGCAGCCGCCACGTCCTGGGCCGGCTGCGGCGCGGGGGCCGGCGCTGGTTGCGGGGCGGCCTGGGCCGGCTGCGGCGCGGGCGGCAGTTCGACCGCCTCGGGCTCGGGGGCGACGGGAGCGATCTGGATCTCGCGGATCGGCTCGGGCCGGGCGGCCGCCGAAGGCTGCGCCGGCGCGACGACCGGCGGCTGGGGAGCGGCGGCCGGCGCCGGCTGGACGGGGACAGGTTGGGCGGGCTGCGCCGGCTGGACGGGAGGCGCCAGCTGGAACGGAGCCTCGGGCCGGGCGACCGCGGCCGGGTTCAGCGCGGCGGGCGGAGCCGCCGGCGCCGGATTGGCGGCGCGCTCGCCGCTCATGTCGAAGGGTTGCGGCGCCTGCGCGATGGCCCAGATGGCGCTTGTGCCGAGCAAGCCGATGGCGAAGCCGGTGCGGATCAGCGTCTTCATGAATTCGGCTTTCCGGCGGCTGCGGCCACGGAAGCCTTGTCGGGCTGCGAGCGGCGGAACGATCTCAGGAAATAGGCGAGGCCGCGCCCGGTCTGGTAGACGGACAGGCTCAGGAACCAGACGGTGCCGCGCAGGATTCCGATGTTGGTGCGGCGCGACCACTGGAACTTGGTCCAGAGATCGGAACTCGCGAACACAAGATCCGAGATCAGCCGGTAATGGTCGGCGACGGAGGGCTCGTAGCGGACGCCGAGCATCACGCCTTCGGGCTTGCGGATCATGCTGCGGATGCTGATCGGCATGGACGGGGTCGCGATCTCGACATTCGTCTTGAAGCGCACGTCGCAATAGAGGTCGCGGGCGATCTCCGGCACCTTCACATTGCCGAGGTTGATGCGGGCGCCGCCGACCGAGGCGTCCTCGATCGTCGCCGGGATCACCTTGTCGCCGACGAGGATCTCGCAGCGGCGCTTGACGTCGACGCGGCGGCTGGCGCGGTTCTCCTGGCGCTCGGACACCACGCCAAGCGCGCAGCCGGCGATGATCAGGTTGAGCAAGTTCCAGCCGCCCACCACGAAGGCGACGTCGGCCTTCCAGGGCTCGTTGATGATGCGCCAGGCGGTCATCAGCACGGCGAACACCAGCACGGCGAAGATGATGAAGAACGGCCGCGACAGTTCCGAGACGCGGGCGACGTCGAGCGATTCGCTCTTGGAAGTCACCTTGAAGGTCGGCTTGCTCGGATTGAGGATGACCGAGAACAGTGCCGGCAGCAGGTAGACCGACTGCACGTACTCATACAGCTCCGAGATCCATGGCCAGCGGAAGCGGCCATAGAGGTAGTTCTGCATCATCAGGTTCACGATCATGTAGGACGAGCTGTAGGCGACGAACTCGCCCGCCGATGCCGTGAAGATCTCGAGGTTGAAGAACAGGTAGCAGAGCGGCGCGAGCAGGAAGATCCAGCGCGTCAGCGGGAAGAACCAGAACAGCGTGCTCGACATGTAGCAAAGCCGCTGCGGGATCGAGAGACCGCGCTTGCCGGGCGGGAAGCGGAACCGCAGGATCTGGTACATGCCCTGCGCCCAGCGGCTGCGCTGGCCGATAAACGAGGCGAAGGTGGCGGGCTGCAGGCCGGCGATCAGCGGGCGATCGACATAGACGCTGTGCCAGCCGCTGGCGTGCAACTCGAGCGCGGTCTCGGCGTCCTCGGTGATCGAGACGCCGGAGAAGCCGCCCGTCTGGTCGAGCGCCTCGCGGCGCAGCACCGCGGCCGACCCGCAGAAGAACGAGGCGTCCCACTTGTCGAGGCCGCGCTGGATGATGCCGTAGAACATCTCGTTCTCGGACGGCATCGTCTCGAAGGTGCGAAGGTTGCGCTCGACCGGGTCGGGGTTGAGGAAGAAGTGCGGCGACTGCACCAGGAAGAGCTTCGGATCCTGCTTGAAGTACCCGACCGTGTAGAGCAGGAAATCGCGCGCCGGCGCATGGTCGGCGTCGAAGACGACCACGAGTTCGCCCTTGGCGAACTGCAGGCCGTTGTTCATGTTGCCGGCCTTGGCGTGCTCGTTGCGCTCGCGCGTCAGGTAGCGGCAGCCGAGATCCTCGGCGAGCTTCTGCAGCGTGACGAAACGCTCTTCCGCCTCCTGCGCCGCCTGCATGTTCTCGGCGTTGCGCTTCTGGACGGTGCCGCCGTCATCGAGCAGCCAGACAGTCAGCTTCTCGGCCGGATAGTCCATCGCCTTGGCGGCGGCGAGCGTCGTCGCCAGCAGCTCCGGTTCCTCGTTGTAGGTCGGAACGAAGACGTCGACGGTCGGCAGGTCCGGGTCGGAGGACGAAATCTTGAGGTTGCGCGGCGGATGCGGAAGCATCACGACGAACAGGCTCAGGAACAGCATGAAAATGCTGTACATTTCACAGATGTAGACGAGAAAGCCGGGAATGAAGTTCTGCAGCTCGTTGATCGGCGGCAGCGTGCTGGTCGTACGCCAGTAGGCGTAGCGCAGCACCAGCGACGTGCCGAGCGCGAGCGCGATCTGGCGCCAGACGCCGCCGCTCGTGAAGGTCTTCAGGACCATCATCACGCCGAGCACCGCGGTGCCGGCGATCAGGTGCGCCTGCAGGCTGATAGGAAGGGTGATGAGGAAGGCCGTCGCCAGCGCCGCGATGGCCCAGAGCAGCCCGATGCCGATGCGTCCCATCACGAATTCCCCATTTCATGCCGGGAGCAAAGCCCGGACGGCCTTACGGCCGCACCGGGGCGGCTCCTGTCACCGAAATGCGCTGCGGCACCACACGTCATGTCATGCGCTCAAAGTTGGGGAGGCGGGACAGCTGCGAAATCGTCGAAGCGGCCGCTATCGGCCGCCGGCACCGGATCGGCGGCCTCGACGGGCGCCTTGCGGACGACACGGCGCACCGGAGCGGCCGACGCTGGCGCCGGTTCCGGCGCCAGCTGCGGCGTCACCTGCGCGGTCGGCAGCACGGTCGTGCCGAGCCTGCCGAGATCGGCCGGGATCGGTGGCGCGCCGCCATAGGGATTCCAGTTGGCAGCCATGATGTAGGAGCTGATCGTCATGCCGGTCATCACGGCGAGCAGGTTGGCCTCGGTCGTGTTCGGCTCGCAGAGGCGGAGCCGCAGCGTGATGGTGCCCTGCCCGATCGTCATGTTGGAATCGAGATCGGGTGTGCGGATGCGCTGCCAGGCATAGATGCAGGTATCGCCCTGCGCCGAGCCGCCCATGGCATAGCCGAACGAACCGTAGCGGTTCTGCGCGTAATAGGGCGAGACGCGCATCGGCACGCCCGGCAGGGCCTGGCGCATCTCGGCGCCGATGGCGCTCAGCGTGATCGCGGGATTGGCCTGGGTGTTCTCCGGCCCGGTCACCGATTTCACCGGCCCGAACAGCGTCGCCGTCACCATGTTCTGGCCGGGCGTGTGCGAGCGGTTGGAGAGGACGATCTCCTGGGTGGTCGAGTTGGCGTAGTGGCGCTCGATCACGCCGACGACGCCGGGACCGCCCGGCGGCATGTCGACGAAGGCCTTGTCGATCGTAACGCTGGTGGCGATCGAGCCCGACTGGATGTTGCGGCCGCCGATGCTGCCGCAGGCGGCCAGGCTCGCCAGCGCCAGGGCGCAACCGACCATTCCGAGGGGAGAGCGGGAAAAGGCCCGGTTCATCAGGCGGCACATCCCCGAGCGAGACCGGACGCCGCGCGGCGCCGCCCATTGACCCGGTTCCTAAGAATTCGCCGCATCGATCGTCCCCTGTGCGCCAGCAATTGCAATGTCCGGCCTGAACGGAACCCAGCCGGCTGCGACAGCCGATCAGCCCGGCTGCGAACAGCCACGGGCCTCGATGCTCAACCTCCTTCGAGCATGGTTAACAACCGGTTACCAAGGGATTGTTAAGGGCCGTTAATCTTGCACTGCGGCATAGGATCAACAGGGAAAAGTGCAGGCACGGGCTGAACTTGCGGCCGGGACCGCCGATCGCCCGCGCCCTCCATCACGGTTAACGCGCGGCCCTCAGATGATTCTGCAACCTGCGGACGAGATCGGCGCGCTCCACGTCCGGATAGGATTCGCGCGTCCCCTGCCCCCAGACCGGGCCGGGCCAGGCGGCGTCGTCGACGGAGCGGCCGATGACGTGCACATGCATCTGGCGAACAATGTTGCCGAGCGCGCCGACGTTCAGCTTGTCAAAGGTCGCGACCGCCCCGAGCGCCTCGCCGGCCCGCTTGATCTCGACGGCGAGCACGGCAAGTTCTGCCTCGTCGAGCTCGGTCCATTCTTCCAGTCCGGCCCTGCGCGGCAGGAGCAGGAGCCAGGGGAAGCGACGATCATCCATCAGACGCACCTGGCAGAGCGGCCACTCCGCCACCAGCACGCTGTCCGCGGCGATCCGCTCGGCGACTTCGAAAGCCGCGCTCACGCCGCATTCTCCGAAAGCAGCTTGTCGAAATAGGCGATGGTGTGCCGGAGTCCCTCGTCGAGCTCGATCGTCGGCTTCCAGTCGAGCAGCTGCCCCGCCAGCGTGATGTCGGGCTGGCGCTGGCGCGGATCATCCGAGGGCAAGGGCTGGAAGACTAGCTTCGAGGAAGAACCCGTCAGGGCGATCACCCGCTCCGCCAGCTGGCGGATGGTGAATTCGTTGGGATTGCCGATATTGACCGGCCCGGTGACGTCGTCGCCGGTCTCCATCAGGCGGACCATGCCGTCGAGCAGGTCGTCGACATAACAGAAAGAGCGCGTCTGCCGGCCCTCGCCATAGATGGTGATGTCCTCGCCGCGCAGCGCCTGCACGATGAAGTTCGACACCACGCGGCCGTCGTTCGGATGCATGCGCGGGCCGTAGGTATTGAAGATCCGCATCACCTTGATGCGCAGCTTGTGCTGGCGCCAGTAGTCGAAGAACAGCGTCTCGGCGCAGCGCTTGCCCTCGTCATAGCAGGAGCGGATGCCGATCGGGTTGACGTTGCCCCAGTAGTCCTCGGTCTGCGGATGCACGGAGGGATCGCCATAGACCTCGGAGGTCGAGGCCTGCAGGATCTTCGCCTTCACGCGCTTGGCGAGGCCGAGCATGTTGATCGCGCCATGGACGCTGACCTTGGTGGTCGCGACCGGATCGTGCTGGTAGTGCACGGGCGAGGCGGGACAGGCGAGATTGTAAATCTCGTCGACCTCGACATAGAGCGGAAAGGTCACGTCGTGGCGCATCAGTTCGAAGCGCTTGTGGCCGATCAGGTGCTCGATGTTGCGGCGGGAGCCGGTGAAGAAATTGTCGGCGCAGAGCACCTCGTCGCCGCGCGCCAGCAGCCGGTCGCACAGATGCGAGCCGAGGAAACCGGCGCCGCCGGTGACGAGTATCCGCTTGTTCGCGTGCATGAGTAACCCTTCGATTCGTGCGCGCCATACTGACCGCTCGCGCAGCGCCCGCCAATGCGGCCGATGCCCCGCGCCGGGGCTTTTCGGCCACAGGGGACCGAACAACATCATAACATCATCATGATGGCCCCGAATCGGCGCGAATACGCCTTGATTCCGTCATCGGCCGGGGTTTGCATCAGCTTGCAACCATGGCTGGCGAGTCTCGCCTGCCGGCCTGCCACCGCACACACCCGAGGCCGTCGTGTCCATCCCCGCCGAGAAGCGCTGCGTCGCCGCCGACGCGCGCTGGATCAGCCCGCTTCATCGGAGCGCGTGCTGATGTCTGCCGTGCTGCCATCCACCACCCACGAGCAGACAGAACGCGTCGTCGCCGGCATCCTCATCGCGCTGTCGGGCAACATCATGTTCGCTACCAGCGATGCGATCGTGAAGCTGCTGACGGCGCGCTACTCGGTGTTCCAGATCATCGTCAGTCAGGCCCTCTTCGCGCTGATCCCGCTGACGGTGATGATCCTGCGCAGCGGCGGCTTCGGCAGGCTCCGCGTGCATCATCCGCGCCTCGTGCTGCTGCGCGGCGCGCTCGCGGGCACCGCGACCGTGTTCGGCTTCTACAGTTTCTCGCAGCTGCCGCTGGCGGAAAGCTATTCGATCGCCTTCTGCACGCCGCTCTTCGTCACGCTGCTATCGATCCCGATCCTCGGCGAGAAGGTCGGGCTGCATCGCTGGGGCGCGGTCCTGGTCGGGTTCGTCGGCATCATCGTCATGGTGCGCCCGGGCTTCGAGACCCTGCATGTCGGCCACGCCGCCGCGCTCGTCGGCGCCGGCCTTGGCGCCTTCACCGTGCTGGTCATGCGTCGCATCGCCCGCGAGGAGGCCCACGCCGTCATGGTGCTGGCGGTCGTCACGGGCCTGATCGCCGTCAGCCTGCCGGGCATGATCCTGACCTTCCGGATGCCGACCCTGCCCGACATGGCGCTGTTCGCTTGCACGGGCCTGCTCATGGGCAGCGCCCAGTTCTTCGTGGCGAAGTCGCTGTCTCTGGCGCCCGCCTCGGTCATCGCACCGATGCAGTATTCGATGATCCTCTGGGCCATCATCTACGGCGCGATCCTGTTCGGCACCCAGGTCGATCCGGTCATGGTGTTCGGCGCGGCGATCGTGATCGGCAGCGGCCTCTACATCATGCACCGCGAACGCCGCCGCGCACGGCTGGGACGGTAGGGCCGAAGCAAGCCCCTCACCCTGCCCTCTCCCGCCAGCGGGCGAGGGTTTCGGCCGGCAGCCTTCATCAAGACCCAGCGCTTCAACAGCTCAGTCGAGCCCCTCTCCCGCTTGCGGGAGTGGGTTGGGGTGAGGGTCCTAGAACGTCGGCTCAGGCTGGCCCGCCGCGCGGCAGGCGGCCACCAGCGTGTTGGCCATCAGCATGGCGATCGTCATCGGGCCGACGCCGCCCGGCACCGGCGTGATCGCCGAAGCGATTGCGGCCGCCTCGGCATAGGCGACGTCGCCGACGAGGCGTGTCTTGCCCTCGCCGCGCTCCGGCGCCGGAATGCGGTTCATGCCGACATCGATGATCACGGCGCCGGGTTTGACCCAGTCGCCGCGCACCATCTCGGGCCGGCCGACCGCCGCGACGATGATGTCCGCCTTCCGGGCGAGCGCCGGCAGGTCGCGGCTGCGCGAATGGGCGACCGTGACCGTGCAGCTTTCCTGCAGCAGCAGTTGCGCCATCGGCTTGCCGACGATGTTGGAACGGCCGATCACCAGCGCGTCCTTGCCGGCGAGGTTTCCGCCGAGCACGCGCTGGATCAGCAGCAGGCAGCCCGCCGGCGTGCAGGAGACCAGCGCGCGATCCCGCTCGCCGATCGCAAGACGGCCGACATTGATCGGGTGGAAGCCGTCGACGTCCTTGGCCGGATCGATTGCCTCGATCACCTTCGACGTGTCGATGTGACGGGGCAGCGGCAGTTGGACGAGGATGCCGTGGATGGACGGATCGCGGTTCAGCTGGTCGACGATTGCCAGCACCTCGGCCTCGCTGGTCGAGAGCGGCAGCGTGTGCTGCACCGAATGGAAGCCGAGTTCCTTTGCCTTGCGCCCCTTGGCGCCGACATAGACCTGGCTCGCCGCGTCGTCGCCGACGAGCACGACGGCCAGACCGGGCGCGACGCCGCCGGCCGCGATCAGCCGGCCCGTCTCGGCCGCGACCTTGTCCGTGATCTCGGCGGCCACCGCCTTGCCGTCGATGACGGCTGCCGGAGCCTTAGCGGAAGACGACTGTCCGTGTGTCATTGAGAAGGACCCGATGCTCGATGTGGAACTTGACCGCTCGGGCCAGCACAGTGTTCTCGATATCGCGGCCAATGGCGATCATCGCCTCCGCCGACATGGAGTGATCGACGCGGCCGACATCCTGTTCGATGATCGGGCCTTCGTCGAGTTCGGCGGTGACGTAGTGCGCCGTCGCGCCGATCAGCTTGACGCCGCGCTCATGGGCTCGGTGGTAGGGCTTGGCGCCCTTGAAGCTCGGCAGGAAGGAGTGATGGATGTTGATGACGCGGCCGGCCAGGCGCGCCGACATGTTGTCCGACAGCACCTGCATGTATCGCGCGAGCACGACGAGATCGATCTTCTGCTCGTCGATCAGGGCGAGGATCTCGCCCTCCTGCTCGGCCTTGGTGCGGCCGTCCATCGGGATGTAGTGATAGGGCAGCCCCTCGCCCTCGACCCGGCGGCGCATCGTCTCGTGGTTGGAGACGACGGAGACGAGATCCATCGGGATCTGGCCGATCGAGTTGCGATAGAGCAGGTCGTTCAGGCAGTGCCCCATCTTCGAGACGAGGATCATGACGCGCGGCTTGACCTTCAGGTCATGCAGCTTCCAGTCCAGGTCATAGGCCGTCGCGACGGGCTCGAAGCCGCGCGAGAAGCTCTCGACCGTGGTTTCCTCGAGACCCGAGAACGAGACGCGCATGAAGAAGCGGCCGCTGTCAGCGTCGCCATACTGCGCGCTCTCGACGATGTTGCAGCCCTGCGAGGCGATGCAGTTCGCCACCGCCGCGACAATACCTCGACGATCGCCGCACGACAGGGTGAGGACAAAACGCGCGGGGTCGACTGACATGGGTCTACTAAGCCTCTTTGGAATGCGGCGGAGCCGGGCTCCGCAGGCGGGCAGCACTAGCGTCCGAGCCGCCGCGCCGCAACAGACAACTGCGTCGCACGAGGGAAAACCGCGAAACGCTTGCGCGCGCGGGCGGGCTCGGGACAGAGTGGGCGCGCCGCATACAGGAAATCGTCATGACCGAACCGAACTACGTCGTTGCCCCGCCGCCGAGCGTCTCGGTCGCGGTCCGCGATTCGACGGCCCGCTTCCCTGTGCATCGGATCTATTGCGTCGGCCGCAACTATGCCGCGCACGCGCGCGAAATGGGCCATGACGGCCGCGAGCCACCCTTCTTCTTCCAGAAGAACCCCGACGATCTCGTCGAGGCGGGCAAGCCGGCGCCCTACCCGCCCCAGACGGCCGACCTGCATCACGAAGTGGAGCTGGTGGTCGCGCTCGCCGAAGGCGGCAGCGATATCGCGGTCGAAGACGCGCTTGCGCATGTCTATGGCTATGCGATCGGCCTCGACCTGACGCGTCGCGACGTGCAGGCCGAAGCGAAGAAGGCCGCCCGTCCCTGGGCAACGGCCAAGGCCTTTGCGAATTCGGCGCCGATTGGGCCGATCGTTCCGGCCTCCGCAATCGGCCACCCCAAGTCTGGCCGGCTGACCGCGACCGTCAATGGCGAGCCGCGCCAGGACGGCGACATCGCCGACATGATCTGGTCGGTGCCGGAAATCATCTCCCACCTGTCGCGCTGGTTCCTCCTCGCGCCGGGCGACCTGATCTTCACGGGCACCCCGGCCGGCGTCGGCGAACTGAAACGAGGCGATGTCGTCGTCGGCGCGATCGAAGGTCTGGGCCAGCTCGAGGTTCGGATCGTTTGAGGCAGGGCTTCAACGGTTTTGAAACATGCCGATGGCATGATAGGGCCGACGGGTAGGCATTGCGGCCGCGACGACCGTCGCGGCTCGGAGGAACGAATGGCGATCGAACCGGTGCAGCATGGGGCGATCGCCTTCATTGCCAGCACGACAGCGGACGCGACCGAGGCGCAGGCGCGCCTGACGAAGCTCTATGGCGGCGTCGATCCGGAAGCGGCGGACATCATCGTCGCGCTCGGCGGCGACGGCTTCATGCTGCAGACGCTGCACCGCTTCATGAATTCGGGCAAGCCGATCTACGGAATGAACCGCGGCTCGGTCGGCTTTCTCATGAACGAGTTTCGCGAGGATGGCCTGCGCGAGCGGCTCGCCGCGGCCGTGCCCTCGACGCTGCATCCGCTGCGCATGGACGCCCACGACGCCATGGGCAACGAGCACCGCGCTTTCGCCATCAACGAAGTGTCGCTGTTCCGCCAGTCCTACCAGACGGCGAAGCTGCGCATCTCGATCGACCAACAGGTCCGGCTCGAGGAACTGATCGGCGACGGCGTGCTGGTTTCGACGCCGGCCGGCTCGACCGCCTACAATCTCTCGGCGCATGGGCCGATCCTGCCGATCCACGCGCCGCTGCTGGCGCTGACGCCGATCAGCGCCTTCCGGCCGCGCCACTGGCGTGGCGCGCTGATCCCGGACCGCGTCACCGTGTCGATCGACGTGCTCGAGCCGGAAAAGCGGCCGGTCAACGCGGTCGCCGACCACACCGAGATCAAGTCCGTCCTAAAGATCGCAATCAAGCAGGACCGGCGCGCCAAGAGCCTGATCCTGTTCGATCCCGGCCATAGTTGGGACGACCGCATCCTGGCCGAGCAGTTCCGCTACTAGTCTGCCGTCGGCCGGAACAGTCCCTCACCCCAACCCTCCCCCGCGAGCGGGAGAGGGTTGGGGTGAGGGCTTTCTTTTCGAAGGGAGGCCGTCCGGCTCAGGCGACCGGCGACCACTCGCTGACGATATCGGCGAGCGCGGGGCGCGGACGCTCGAACGGATCGGTATTCGGCGTGCCGACATAGACGAGCCCGACCAGGCGCTCCGTATCGGCGAGGCCGAGCACGTGGCGCGCCTCGGCGTCATAGGTGACCCATTCGGTCAGCCACTGGGTGGCGAAACCCATCGCATTGGCAGCGACGATCAGGTTCATCGCCACGGCGCCGGCCGACATCAACTGTTCCCATTCCGGGATCTTCACATGCGGCGCGGCGCGGCTGACCACGGCTACCACCAGCGGCGAGCGCAGGAAGCGGTTCTTCTCATGCGCCAGCGACTTCTCATCGATGTCGGGCCGGTTCTTCAGCAGCACAGCCGCCGTCGCCTCGCCTGCCGCGGCGCGCGCATCGCCCCGGAACAGGATGAAGCGCCACGGCGCGAGCTTGCCATGATCCGGGACGCGGCTGGCGATGGTCAGCAGGTCGGTCAGTTGTTCCGGCGTCGGGCCGGGCTCGACGAGGTTCATCGACGGGAACGAACGGCGTGTCTTCAGAAGCGAAATCGTATCTGTCATGGGGACCGCGAACAGGGAGGACCGGGAACTGGCGGGCGGCTTGCGACAGGCAAGGCGCGGCTGGCTGCCCCTGACATCGGACGAATCCGTCCCCATTACAACCCCCGGCCCCCCGCCGGCCGCCGCGCCCTCTGGCGGATCGGCCGCGACGCAGCGCGTCCGAGGTCTTGAAATCGCCACGCTGATCGGGCTCTAACGGGACACGGCACGATCGATCGAGACTGGGACCCGGATTTGCGCGAGAACGCTTCACACTGGTTGCTGCGGCAGGCCCGGACTGCGGGAAGCGCCAGCTTCATCGTTCTCGCGCTCTGCACCGGCCCCGCGCTCGGGCAGGACGCGCCGCCGATCCCGCCAGCCGACATTCCCGATGGCGCGGCCCCATCCGATCCGATGTCGCTGACGCCGCTGCTACCGGAGAAGATCGATCCGGCGGCGCTGCTCAAGACCGGCAAATCGGACATGACGAGCTCCAAGCCGACCGAGAGCCGGCCGCAACCGGGGCTGATGCTCGAAGCCAAGCTGGTCGATGGCGGGCCGACGATCCCCAAGGGCGTCGTCTGGCGCGTCTTTTCGAAGACGCCAGGCAAGGACGGCAAGTTGCCGCTCGTCCGCGAGGTCGAGGGCGGCGCGGTCAGCCTGCCGCTGAAGCCGGGCGATTATGTCGTGCACGCCGCCTATGGCCGCGCCGGCGGCATGAAGCCGATCAGCTTCACCGGCGGCGACGAATACGAGACGCTGGTGCTCAATGCCGGCGGCCTCAAGCTGGACGCGCTGGTGGGCAAGGACCTCGCGCCCATCCCCAACCTGGTCAAGTTCGACATCTTCCCGGGAGACGGGGCGTCCGGCGAGGACCGTTCTCCGCTCGTCCCGGCGCTGCGCGACGACCAGATCGTGCGTCTGAACGCCGGCACCTATCACATCGTCAGCCGCTATGGCGACGCCAACGCCATCGCCCGCGCCGACATCGTCGTCGAGGCCGGCAAGCTCACCGAAGTGCGGATGTTCCACCAGGCGGCGCGGATCACGCTGAAGCTGGTCTCTGAAAGCGGCGGCGAGGCCCTCGCGAACACCTCGTGGAGCGTCATGACGCCGGCCGGCGAAACCGTTTTCGACAGCGCCGGCGCCTTTCCGGACGTGGTGCTCGCCATCGGCGACTACACGGCCATCGCCAAGCACGACAACCAGATCCACGAGCGCAACTTCAAGGTCGAGCCCGGCCTCAATCGCGAGATCGAGGTTCTGGCGAAATAGGCCAGAGCTTGGCCCTTTCCCTGCCGCAAAAGCGCGCCCGGCGTGCTCGACAGGCCCCTGTCCGGGCCCGGACTGGCCGGATCCTACCCCTTTCGACTTAGACGATGACGGTTGCCGCCTCGGATCTACTTGGGGCGCCACTTTGCAGCGGCTTTCCGGACGCGGAAGTCGATCACGACCACTTCGGTTCCAAATGGCGTTTTGCGCGACATTGACGTAACGGCAACCCCATGGCGGACCGTCGTTTCTCTGCCCGGACGTAAAGAAGCCTGTAGATTCCGCGCGTGCATCGCGCGCTCTCACAACTGCGTTACACTTGGGTAGTGCCGGGCGAGTTCGGCCCAGTCCGTTTCATCCCATGAATTGGCGAAGCCGAATTAACCGGATATTCACCATAGTGAACGGCGTCATATTTTTTTCGTTAAAGCGAAATCTGAAACAATCCACAGCTATTTTTGAGCAACGAGCCCGCACCTGCGAAACGCAGATCCGATCTGATGCCGGAGATCACTCTCCCCGTAGCGGCGAAATCGCATCGCTTTTCCCAATCAATTCTTCAAATATTTTGATGAAAAAGCCGCCCATCGAACGGATACTTGTACTTCGATACTGCCCCAATCCCCTTCAATACAGGATCGGAATGGCCTAGTTTTGGGCACTGGAGAACGAAGCTCTGGCAGGGGACTTCGCCCTCTCGACTCCTTTTGTATTTTGTATTTTGGACAAGGGGTTCACATCATGTTTCGGCGAATGAATTCGCCTGTCCAATTGCTTGGACCGGCATCGCGATTTATTGCCCTCGCAGCAGTCCTTTGGATGGTGGCCCCGCCCCTCACCTACGCCCGCGGCCACGGCTCCAGTTCATCCCCCAGCAGCACCAGCGGCACCACCGGCGGGTCGAGCACCTCGACCAGCAGCAGCGGCGCGCAGACATCGCAATCCGACGGCGGGTCGGCCACCGCGGCCGGAGCCGGCACCAGCGCCACCGCCAGCGTCTCGAACGAAGGCGGCGTGATGCAGGCCTCGTCGTCCGCGACGGGCGCCGCCGGCGCTTCGGCGACCACGCCGACCGACGAAACCTCGGCGACCGCCGGCACGACCGTGACCGCCGTCGCCGTTGCGGGCGACACACCGACCGCGACGACTTCGTCCGGCACGGAAACCACCGCCACGGCCATCGGCGGCAAGAATCCCACGACCACAGCCACCGGAGGAACCGTCGTGACGCGCAAATTGCGCGGCGGCGGCTCGGAATCAATCGCCTACACCGATACCGGCGCCTACTCGATCGCGATTTCGACCCGCACCAGCGCCACGGCGATGTCGAGCACCTTTGCGGCGGGCAGCGCGTTCACGGCGAGGGACGTCTATGCGGCGGCCCGCAGCGCGGCGACCGCATACGCCCACGCCACCCAGACCAATGCCACGGCATGGGCCCGGGCAACCGCCTTCGCCAAGGGCAAGACGCCGACCGGCTTGTCCAGCGCGTCGAGCAGCTCATTCGCCAGCGCCAACTTCAACAACCGCGCGTCGACGACCAATTTCGGCCTCGGCAGCAACCTTGGCAGCGGCCCCTTCAAGACGGTTCGGATCGCCAGCCTGAACGGCAAGGGCGCCACCACCTGCGTCTGGAGCCAGCAGCAGAAGACCCTCTACTGCCAGCCGTTCCGCTAGGTCGGTAGCCGCGGAACAGCGCTCGGAGTACACATCATGCGTATCACCTGCCCTATCCATCCCGCCAAGCTCGCCGCCCTCAGCCTCGCCGCCGGCCTGCTGGCCGTCGGCGCCACCGGAGCAAACGCCAGCAACACCGGCGGGAACACCATGCTGAACGATCCCGCCGACTGGTTGCTCCGCCAGGCCGAAACCCTGACGCCGGGAGGCGGCATGACCACCGCGCAGAGCAGCGCTTCGGCCTGGTCCCAGAGCAACGGCGATCACGGCATGACCGTGACCACGACCCGATCCGGCGACGTCACCAGTTGCATGGTCGTCGAATGGAAGCGGGAGAACGGCGCCATCCGGAAATGGCAATACCGCTGCGACGCCCAGCCCTGATCGGACCGGCCCGGACCGGGCAGGGATCGGCAAGCCGCCGGAAGAAAATGCAGAGGTTCATCCAAGTCTATTGCGGTTCCCTTTGACGGGAACAATCAGGGGAGTTTCAAGCATGCGTCCGTATTCCATCACCAAAATATCGCTTGTGACGTCAGCGGCGCTGGTATCGCTTCTCGCCTTCAGTAGCGCCCCTCTGGCCGCCGGCTCCGCCACCAGCAGTAGCGGCAGCCATTCGAGCGCCTCCTCATCCGGCCCCTCCGGATCCGCTAGCGCCTCCAACACCTCAAGCGGTAGCGCGAACGGCAGTGGCGGCGGCGGGTCGGCCAGCGCCGGGGCCAATGGTACGTCAACCAGCGGCGCGAATGCGTCGTCGTCTGGAATGGGCAGCGCCGGGGCCTTGGCCTATGGCGGGTCGGACTCCACCGGCAATGGCTGGGATGGGGGTACGGCTACTGCGACACAAACAGCCAAGGTAGGCACGTTCGCTGGCGCCTACTCCGAGGGCCCGGACGGCGATCCGGGCCCAGGTCCAGGTCCAGGCCCAAATCCGAATCCATCGCCGAACGGCTTCTTGGCCAGGTTGTTCGGCTCGAGCAACCAAACCGGATCGAATATCGACTGCACGAACTACAAGCCGACAACCTGGAACCAGGCAAAATACTGGAAGTATCACTGCGAATATAGGCGATAGAATTTCGCAGAATAACTCACGATTCTTGATCACATATATTTCAATCAGAATTCATTTCAAATTACGAAATAATAAGAAATAATCAGACTTGGCGCCGACTTACGATTATCGCGACGCCACAAATGTCGAAGTATCGCGTAAACCAAGGGAGTTATACTATGACCAAGTATCGTACTGCCCTCGTCGGCGTTGCCGCTTCAGCATTGTTCGTGCTTGCCTCCGCTTCGGCTATGGCGGGCCAGGCCTCCAGCTCTGCCACGCAGAGCGCCGGCGGCACTTCCACGACATCGTCGACCGTGACCGGTAGCGGCTCCGCCGGCTTGGCCAGCGGCAGCGGCGGCGCCACTGGTGCCAGCACGAGCACGTCCGGAAGCTCGTCGACCACGCAGACGGCCTCTTCGAGCAACAGCTGGGGTTCGGTCGGCGTGGCCGGCGCCATCGGCGGTTCTTCGGGCAGCGCTGGTAGCGATTATCACGGCGGTGGCGGCGGCTCGGGCTTCTTCGGTGGCCATGGCGGCGGCGGAACCTCGGGCGGCTCGTCGCAGGGCAGCTCGGCAGGCACCGGCGGTCTCAGCTTCTCTTGGGGCCCGTAACAGGCTCCTGACTGCTTGCGGGTTCGTATCGAGTACTGCGAGCAAAAAAACGGCCGGGGGAAACCCCGGCCGTTTTTCGTTTCTTCAATACGTCGAAGGCTTAGCCTTCGAGTTGCGCCCGGATCAGGTCCGGCGGGGTCGCCTCGGCAACCAGCGACGCGATCGCCTCATCCAGCGACATCGACACCTGATCGCGCGACCCGATGCGGCGCAGGTTCACCGTCTGCTCTTCCGCCTCGCGCTTGCCACAGACCAGGATCACCGGGATCTTGGCCAGCGAGTGCTCGCGAACCTTGTAGTTGATCTTCTCGTTGCGAAGATCGACCTCGGCGCGCAGGCCGGCCTTGCGAAGCTTGGCGACGACCTCTTCCGCATAGGCATCCGAATCCGAGGTGATCGTCGTGACGACCACCTGCTGCGGCGCGAACCAGAGCGGGAAGTGTCCGGCGAAGTTCTCGATCAGGATGCCGAGGAAGCGCTCCATCGAGCCGCAGATGGCGCGGTGGATCATCACCGGCGTCTTCTTGTTGCTGTCGGAATCGACATAGAAGGCGCCGAAGCGTTCCGGCAGGTTGAAGTCGACCTGCGTCGTGCCGCACTGCCATTCACGGCCGATCGCATCGCGCAGGGTATATTCGAACTTCGGACCGTAGAACGCACCCTCGCCTTCGAGGATGCCGGTCTTGATCTTACCGCCCGACTGCTCCTCGATCGTCTTCAGGACCCTGGTCATGACCTCTTCGGCATGATCCCAGTTCTCATCCGAGCCGACGCGCTTTTCCGGACGCGTCGACAGCTTCACGACGATCTCGTCGAAGCCGAAATCTGCATAGGTCGAGAGGATCAGTTCGTTGATCTTCAGGCACTCTTCCGCCATCTGCTCTTCGGTGCAGAAGATGTGGGCGTCGTCCTGCGTGAAGCCGCGCACGCGCATCAGCCCGTGCAAAGCGCCAGACGGCTCGTAGCGATGCACCGCGCCGAACTCGGCGAGGCGCAGCGGCAGGTCGCGATAGGACTTCAGGCCGTGCTTGAAGATCTGCACATGGCCGGGGCAGTTCATCGGCTTGATCGCGAAGACGCGCTCGTCCTCGGTGTCGTCGCCGGCCGACTGCGCCGCGAACATGTTCTCCTTGTACCAGCCCCAGTGGCCCGACGTTTCCCAGAGCGACTTGTCGAGCAGCTGCGGCGCGTTGACCTCCTGGTAACCAAGCGGACGCAGCCGCCGGCGCATGTAGGAGATCAGCTCCTGGAACATCGTCCAGCCCTTGGCGTGCCAGAAGACGACGCCCGGTCCCTCTTCCTGGAAATGGAACAGGTCCATCTCGCGGCCGAGCTTGCGATGGTCGCGCTTCTCCGCCTCTTCCAGCATGTGGAGATAGGCGTCGAGCTGGACCTGGTCATGCCAGGCCGTGCCGTAGATGCGCGTCAGCATCGGATTGTTGCTGTCGCCACGCCAATAGGCGCCGGCCACCTTCATCAGCTTGAAGGCGGAACCGATCTGTCCCGTCGAGGCCATGTGCGGGCCGCGGCAGAGGTCGAACCAGTCACCCTGGTTGTAGATCTTCAGATCCTGGCCTTCCGGGATCGCGTCGATCAGCTCGACCTTGTAGGCCTCGCCCTTGTCGGAGAACACCTGCTTGGCGTGGTCGCGCGACCAGACCTGCTTGGTGAAGGGAGCGTTGCGCGCGATGATCTCGCGCATCTTCTGCTCGATCTTCGGCAGGTCCTCGGTCGTGAAGGGCTCGTTGCGGGCGAAATCGTAGAAGAAGCCGTTCTCGATCACCGGGCCGATGGTGCATTGGGTGCCGGGGAAAAGCTCCTGCACCGCCTCGGCCATCACATGCGCCGCGTCATGGCGGATCAGCTCGAGCGCGCGCGGGTCGTCGCGCGTCACGATCTCGAGCTTCGCATCACGGGTGATCGGGTCGGAAAGGTCGGACAGCACGCCATCGAGGGTCATGGCGACCGACTTCTTGGCGAGCGACTTAGAAATGCCTTCGGCGATCGCCTTGCCGGTCACACCGGCGTCGAACTGGCGAACGGAACCATCGGGAAATGTCAGATTGATCATATCTGTCTCCTGCTCACTCCCGCAGACGAACGCGGGTAAGCGGTTGGGCTGAAAGAAAAGCGAGATCCGGACCCCGCCCCACCGGCCGACAATGCCGGTGCGAGACGGCTATACGATGGCAGCGCGCCATTCAAGCCGCAGTCCCCAAATGGGAACGAAACCGGCGGAAATCGAGCGCCCGGCCCGCTTTCCGCCGATGATGGCGCCCGTCAGCCGCCGGCCAGCCCGGCGAAATCCGCGATCATCGCGTCGCGGGCGATCATGCCGCCATAGGTCTTGGAGCGTTCATTGCCGAGATTGAAGCGGGCGAAGGCGATCCTGCGGCCGCCCTTCTCGCCCCAGCCAACGAACCAGCCGATCGGCCTGGCCCGGTCGGACGCGCCCTTCGCCGTGCGCAGGAAGCCGCTGCCGGTCTTGCCGTGTAATGTCCAGCCGCCCTCGGCCGGAAACTGCGCCAGGCTCGCCTCCGTCGCCGCATAGGCATGGTCGGACACGGCGAGCTTGCGGTCGAGGAAGCGGCGGATGAACGCCACCTGCTCGTCGGGCGAGATGGTGAGCGACGAATTCAGCCAGGACTGGGTGAGCCCGTCCTTCTTGCCCGGATTGCCCGAGACGTCCTCGTTGCCATAACCGAAGCGGGTGACATAGTCGCGGAACCGCGCCTCGCCCAGCTTGCGGGTCAGCTCCTGCGAATACCAGACGATCGAATCCTTGAGCCAGATCGTCGGATCGGTCGCCTTCTTCTGCTGTTCCATCGTGGTCTGGAATTCCGGCCGGTAGTCCCAGAGCGGATTGTGCGGATCGACCAGAACGCCGGAATCGAAGCCCATCACGGCGAGCGGCAGCTTGAAGGTCGAGCAGGGCGAGAAGCGCCGCTCGGCCGGGCCGTCGCGATGGACCGTTTTGCCGGTCGCGACATCGACCAGCACCCGGGATACAAATTTCTCTGATGCCAGCGCGGCCGTGGCAAAGCCGGGTCCGCCGAACAGGGCCGTGCCGGCCGTCAGCATAAGACCCTTGGAAAACTGCCGCCTGTCGATCATTCGAGCCATCTCCGTTGGTTGAGGGCTCCTTGGTAGGTCACTCGCCAACGCCGGACAAACGATGATATTTCTGGCAAGCCATAAGAAAATCTAAGGTGTCCGATGGTCCGCCCACATCTGCCGCTGAACGCGCTCAAGGCCTTCGAGGCTTCGGCCCGGCATCTGAGCTTCACCCGCGCCGCCATCGAGCTCGCCGTGACGCAAGCCGCCGTCAGCCACCAGGTCAAGTCGCTGGAAGAGCGGCTGGGCTCGACGCTGTTCCGCCGGCTGCCGCGCGGACTGGCGCTCACCGACGAGGGGCAGGCGCTGCTGCCGGCGCTGCGCGATTCCTTCGACCGCATCGCCGCCGTGCTCGAGCAGTTCGAGGGCGGCCATGTCCGCGAGGTGCTGAATATCGGCGTCGTCGGCACCTTCGCGGTCGGCTGGCTGATCGAGCGGCTGCCGGAATTCAAACTCGCCCATCCGTTCGTCGATCTTCGCCTCTCGACCAACAACAATCGCGTCGACATCGCGGCCGAGGGGCTCGACTTCGCCATCCGCTTCGGCGACGGCGCCTGGCACAGCACGGAGGCGGAACGCCTGTTCGCGGCGCCGCTTTCCGTGCTCTGCATCCCCGAGATCGCCGAGCGGCTTGCGGAACCGCAAGACCTCCATGGCGAGACGCTGCTCCGTTCCTATCGGGCGGATGAATGGCCAAGCTGGTTCGCGGCGGCCGATGTCGCGGCGCCGACGGTGAAGGGGCCGGTGTTCGATTCCTCGCGAACCATGGTCGAGGCGGCCCTGCTCGGCGCCGGCGTGGCGCTGGCGCCGCCGCTGATGTTCCGCCGCCAGCTCGGCGCCGGCACGATCCAGCAGCCGTTCCAGACCACCGTCACGAACGGCAGCTACTGGCTGACCTGGCTGAAATCCTCGACCCCGACGCCGGCCATGCGATCGTTCCAGGCCTGGATCCTCGCCGCGTCCCTGCCCTTCGCGGATGCGGCCGCTGCCGGCTAGCAGGCCTATGCCGCCAGCCCGTCCGCGACCCCCTCGCCGGTCGAGGCATGGCCGACACGGCCATATTGCCGGGGCGAGCAGCCCATGACCCGCTTGAAGGCCGTGCTGAACGCGCTTTCGGATTCGTAGCCGAACGACAGGGCGATGCTGGAAACCGAATCCCGCGAGTTCGCCAGCCGGTCGCCGGCGAGCAGCATGCGCCAGCGCGTCAGATATTCCATCGGCGACTTGCCGACCGTCTCCTTGAAGCGCAACGCGAAGGACGAGCGCGACATGCCGGCCAGTTCCGCCAGAGCCTGCAGCGTCCAGCGCCGCGCCGGCTCGCCATGCATGGCATGGATCGCCGCCCCCATCTGCCGGTCGCCGAGCGCGAACAGCCAGCCGACGCCGCCGCCCGGCCCCTCGGCCATATGCAGCCGCAGCGCCTGCACGAGGATCATGTGGGCCAGGTGCTGGATCACCAGGAAGCCACCCGGCTGCGGCTCGCGCAGCTCCTGCATCATCCGCTCGACCGACCAGCGCAGGGTCTCCTGGTCCGCTTCGTGGCGCAGGTGAACGATCGGCGGCAGCACGCCGAGCAGCATGGCGGCATAGTTGCCGTCGAGCGCGAAGCGGCTGCTGACGAGGAGGCAATCGCCGCCGCCCTTGTGGGTGACGATGCCGCCCTTCGGCACGCTGGCAAACACCGTCGACGCATCGACGGATGGCAGCGCCAGGTCGCTGGCGAGACGAAACGGCCGGCCGCTCGGCAGCAGCATGCTGTCGCCCGCCTTGAGCAGCACCGGCTCGGCCGCGCCGTCGACGGCCAGCCAGCAACGGCCCGAGACGACCGCGCCGCACTTGATGCTCTGCTGCTGGTCGGGAAACTGGATCGACCAGTCCCCGCCGGCATCGAAGCCGGCCGACATGTAGTTGCGCGGCCTCATCAGGGACAGCACGTCGGAAAGGGGATCCATGGTCTCACCGGACGATTGCGAAGATAATGCGGACTTTCCAGCATAGATCGTATTGGGGCTATCGCCTAGCTTGCCGGCAACCGGTCGCCCGCGACCGCAACGAGCCATGAGAGAAGGACATCGTCATGCGCGTCTTCGTCACCGGAGCCTCGGGCTTCATCGGCTCCGCCGTCGTGCGGAACCTGCTCGATGCCGGGCATCAGGTGCTGGGCCTTGCCCGCTCCGACGCCTCGGCCAGCGCCCTCGCAGCCATCGGCGCCACGCCGCACCGGGGCGACCTGCAGGACCTGCCAAGCCTGCGGTCGGGGGCTGAACTCTCGGACGGCGTGATCCATACGGCGTTCATCCACGACTTCGCGAAGTTCAAGGAGAACTGCGAGATCGACCGGGCGGTCATCGAGACGCTGGGCGCGGTCGTCGCCGGCACGGAGCGCCCGCTGGTCGTCACCTCCGGCACGGGCCTGCTCGCGAATGCCGGGCGCATCACCGAGGCCGATCGGACCACGCCGGGCGCCGGCCATCCCCGCGTCGCCTCGGAGGAAGCCGCGGCGGCAGCGGTGGCGAAGGGCGCGCGCGTCTCGGTGGTACGCCTGCCGCCTTCCGTCCATGGCGTCGGCGACCACGGCTTCGTGCCGCTCCTGATCGGCCTCGCCCGCGAGAAGGGCATTGCCGCCTATGTCGGCGACGGCGCCAACCGCTGGCCGGCCGTCCACCGCCTCGATGCCGCCGACCTCTTCCGGCTGGCGCTGGAAAAGGGCGAGGCCGATGCGCGCTATCACGGCTCGGCCGAGGACGGCGTGCCGTTCCGCGAAATCGCCGGAGTGATCGGCCGCCGGCTCGGCCTGCCGGTCGTCAGCCTGTCGCCGGAAGAGGCGGCCGGGCATTTCGGCTGGTTCGCGCATTTCGCCGCGATGGACAATCCGTCCTCGAGCGACCGGACGCGGCAGACGCTCGGCTGGCGGCCGACCGCGCCCGGCCTGATCGCCGATCTCGACCAGCCGGCCTATTTCGGCAGCTAGACTTGTTGGATCGCGTTTTCTTCACGCGAACCGGTATCCACTTCGCTCGAAAACGCTCTAGACGTCCAACCGGGTCGCAGGATCGATGTGCTTGCCGGTCCACTGGCCATAGGCCCAGGGCCGGTACCACCGGCCCTTCGTCGGCAACTGCTCCGGCACCGGGTCATAGCCGGACGCGCCGAACGGGCCGCAGCGCTGGAAGCGGGCAAGCGTCATCCAGCCGCCGGCCCACAGCCCGTAGCGGCGGATGCATTCCTCGCCATAGCTGGAGCAGGTCGGCAGATAGCGGCAGTTCTGGCCGATGAAGGGGGACAGCGTCAGCTTGTAGACCCGGATCAGCCCGATGCCGATCCAGCCCGGCCAGCGCGACGGCGAAAAGCCGCCTGTCGCCCGCATCGTCGTAGAGGGCGAGCCGTGCGCGCAGCCGTCACGATGGGCAGTGGAAGTACAGATAGCGTCCGGCCTCCTGGCCCGCGGCCCGCGCAATCGCATGGTCGCCGTTGATCTTCTTCGCCTCCGCCAGCGCGATCGTGGCCGCCGTGACGACCTGGGTCAGCTTGCCCCGGTCGGAACAGACCGGATGCAGGTTCGGCGTCGTCGCCCTGACCCGGTCGACGATGGCCTGGGCGTCGGAGGATAGCGCGAAAGCAGGCGCCAGCGCAGCCAACAGTCCGAGCGCGGCGCCTGCGAGACCCGGCACGACGCCATGGCGATCGATACGTGTCATGCGACTCCCTCCTCCAGGCGGGCGCACCGGCGCGTCAGGTCTCGGCGCGGCGGCACACCGCTTCGATGTTGTGTCCGTCCGGGTCAATCACATAGGCCGCATAATAGTCCTGGCCATAGCCCGGCCGCAGTCCGGGCCCGCCATTGTCGCGACCGCCCGCCTCCAGCGCGGCGGCGTGGAACGCGCGCACGGCGGCCCGATCCCGCGCCGCGAAGGCGACATGGATGCGACCGCCCGGGCCCGCCGGCTCGCCAATCCACAGCAGGACATGGCCGTCCTCGCCGAAGGCCGCCCAGTCGTCGCGTTCGTGCAGGATGCCGATATCGAGCGGCGCCAGCGCCTGCACGTAGAAATCGCGGCTTCTCAGGAAGTTGCGAACATTGAAGCCGACATGATCGAACGGCATGCCTTCACCCCGTCGCCAGCAACTGCGCCCGCTTCGCTTCGATCTGGCCGATCGCGTCGACGACGGCGTCGAAGGTAAGCAGCGTCGAGGCGTGCCGGGCCTTGTAGTCACGAACGGGCTCCAGGAACTTCAGGTCCTCGAAGCGGCCCTCCGGCGGC
The DNA here is from genome assembly GCF_037147815.1 of Kaistia sp. MMO-174. Lineage (NCBI taxonomy): Bacteria > Pseudomonadati > Pseudomonadota > Alphaproteobacteria > Hyphomicrobiales > Kaistiaceae > Kaistia > Kaistia sp. MMO-174. The sequence continues at coordinate 44,688 of NZ_JBBCUO010000003.1, forward strand.
GCACCGTTTTCCTTCAGCATGCGCTGCATGGTTTCGCGCAGCGCCCGCAGGGTCGCGGCATCCGTGCCGACGATATGGCGCGCCATGATCGACGACGAGGCCTGGCCGAGGGCGCAGGCGCGCACCTCGTGGCTGAAATCGCTGACGACATCGCCGTCCATCTTCAGATGCACGGTGACGGTCGAGCCGCAGAGCTTCGAATGCGCCGTCGCGCTCGCATCCGGCTGATCGAGCCGGCCGAGCCGCGTCAGGTTGGCGGCGAATTCCAGGATCCGCGCATTGTAGATGTCGTCGATCATTGCGACCTCCTGGCGCCAATATAGAAACTCGCCAACCGAGGGACCAGATAGTAGGACTGCGGTCAACACGTCGCATCATCGGCCCGATCGGGACTTTCCGCCCGCATCCGGCCCAGTCGGAGTACCCCCATGGACGCCAAGAGCCCCGAGACGTCGCCGAAGCCGCGCGCAACCCTCCGTCCGAGCCGAGAAGAGGCCGAGGCCGCCGTCCGCACGCTGATCGCCTGGGCCGGCGACGATCCAACCCGCGAGGGCCTCATCGATACGCCGAAGCGCGTCGCCAAGGCGTTCGGCGAGTTCTACAAGGGCTATCACGAGGATGCCGCCGAGACGCTCGACCGCGTGTTCGACGAGGCCGGCGGCTATGACGACATCATCCTCGTGCGCGACATCCCCTTCTTTTCGCATTGCGAGCACCACATGGTGCCGTTCATCGGCAAGGCGCATATCGCCTATTACCCGAAGGGCGGCGTCGTCGGCCTGTCCAAGCTGGCCCGCGTCGTCGACATCTTCGCCCGCCGGCTGCAAATGCAGGAGCGGCTGACCAACCAGATCGCCGAGGCCATCGATACCGGTCTCGATCCACGCGGCGTCGCCGTGATGCTGGAAGCCGAGCATCATTGCGTCTCGATGCGCGGCGCCCACAAATCGGGCGTCTCGACGATCACCACCAGCTTCACCGGCATCTTCCACAAGGACCCGGCCGAGCGCGCCCGCTTCCTGTCGCTGGTCCAGCACCGCTAGGCCCACCCGCCCGCCTGTCGCCGCCTTTTCCGCTTCCTTCGCCGCCGAGCCGGCGCTATGGCAGCTACAACCTGCCGGAGTAGACCATGACCACGACGATATTCGCCGCACCGGGCTCGCATGCCGAGGTCGAGGAGGGCACCGCCCTGACGCCGCGCTTCGGCGCCGACGGCCTGATCGCGGCGGTCGTCACCGATTTCGACACCGGCGACGTCGTCATGCTGGCGTGGATGAACGCCGAGGCGCTGGCGAAGACGATCGAGACCGGCGAAGGCTGGTACTGGAGCCGCTCGCGCAAGGAGCTCTGGCACAAGGGCGCCACCAGCGGCCACGCCCAGACGGTCCGGGAAATGCGGGTCGACTGCGACCAGGACGCGATCTGGATCAAGGTCCAGACGGCCGGCACCGGCGCCAACTGCCATACCGGCCGCAAGGGCTGCTTCTATCGCAGCGTCCCGGTCGGCCAGGCGGCCGGCACCGAAACCCGGCTCGCCTTCACCGGCGACGAGCCGCTGTTCGACCCGAAGGCCGTCTACGGCGACGCCTGAGGCAAGCGCGCGGCGCGGTCACGCCATCGCGATATAGGCGCGCATCTCGTCGGCCTCGCGCTCGACCTGCTCGATCCGCGCCTTGACCACGTCGCCGATCGAGACGATGCCGGCGAGCTGCCCCGCGTCGACGACCGGCAGATGGCGGAAGCGCCCCTCGGTCATCCGCGCCATCACCTCGTTGATGGTGTCGCGGTCGGTGCAGGTGACCACCTTCGCCGTCATGATCGACGATACGGCTCCATCGATGGAGCCGACGCCTCGGGCGAGCGCCCGCACAACGTCGCGCTCCGAGACGATGCCGACGATGCGATTGGCGGGATCGGTGACGACGACGGCGCCGATCCGGCGATTGGCCAGAAGATGGACGACGTCGGAAATGCTGAGGTCGGCGGAGACGGTGACGACGTCTCTCCCCTTCTTCGACAGAATCGCGGCAACGGTCATTGGCGTCGGCTCCCTGTTCCAACAGGGCCGGCCGCTCTCTGAGGTGGACCGGTCCGGACCCAATCATGATCGGAGGCACGATCGCCTGGCGATCATCCACCGTGCACGACGCCGAGGCTTCTGCGCTCTGGTCGCCCTGCCCGTTTCCTGATGATGGGACCGGACGCAAGGGAATGCAAGGGAATGCAGGCCATGACCGCGCGCGAGCCGGCGCCAGGCCAGCCCTCGATCAGCGACGGCGACTACCGACCGGGTCGAACCAGGGGAAGCACAGCAGGCCGAAGACGAAGCCGCCCAGATGAGCCTCCCAGGCGATCGTGCTGTTGGTCACGCCGGGTGGCGTGAAGATCAGGCCGAACACCAGGTTGAACACGAACCAGACGCCGAGGAAGGCGACGATGCGGCGGTCGCGCGCCATCTCGAGGATCGAGAGAGCCGGCCGGAAATCGGCGTCGGGACGCGGGATGCCGCCGCCGAGCCGGCCACCGGCCGAGAAGGCGAAGCGGGCGGAGGCCGCCATCTGGGCCGAGATCGCCGCCGAGGCGCCGATCAGCGGCGCCTGGCCGGAAGGATAGAGCAGAAGATGCGCCGCCGCGCCGGCCGCCGCGCCGCCGAGCGAAAAAACCAGGAAACGCCAGGGGCCGAAGCGGCGGGCGAGCGGCGTGCCGAAGGCGGCGAGCCACAGTGCATTGACGCTATAGTGCATCCAGTCGCCATGCAGGAAGGCGTAGCTGAAGAAGGTCCAGACATCGCCGGCGACGCCGCCCGGCCAGTAGAAGCCCGGGATCGCGGCTCCCGTGAGACGGATGGGGAAGAAGGCGAAGGTGGCGATCAACCAACTCGCCTGCGCCTCGTCCAGCACATAGACGCGAACGGCGTGCACGATCGCCAGCACGGCCAGCGAGGCAATGATGACGGCGGGAAGGTTGAATACGGGTTCGCGCTCGGCGCGTTCGCTTCTCGGGCTCATTGGTCCGGCATAGTCGGCCCGCGATTTCGGCGCAAGCGCGGCGACCCCAACGGCTATGAAAGAAACCAGGCCACGAGAGGAAACAGGGGCTTAGAAATGGATCGGCCGTCCGGCGCGCTTCTCAGACGGGCACGCACGGACGGCCTTCGTCACGCCCCGTCTAGCCCCCCGGCATAAGACGCCCCGTGAACGCGACGTAACCTGTCATGCTTCAAATTTAAGATCAATATCGAAATGCCCTCAACTTGTGCGTAACCCTATCCGGCGGCTTTTGCCCCGTCGGTCGCGCCATCTGCTATGAGCCCATCCGAGGCGGCGTTTTCTCTCCCCCATCATCCGCCCGCCCGACCCGCAAGGCGTTGTGACGCCAGCAAAACCGGCCACAGCGCGCTCATGAGCTTCGCATATCTATGAGGCATTCCTCGACCCAGCAGTTGCATGCGTATTGGCTCCGCAAGCGTGGCGGCAGTCCTGCGCCGCTGCGCAGTGCGATCGAGCCCGCTGCTATCGTCCCGCTGCTGGGCGACCTTTTCATCCTCGATGCCGCGGCGCCGGGCACGGCCCCGTTCCGCCTCGCCGGCACCCGCTTCTGCGCCAACCTTGGTCGCGAATTGACGGGATCGGATTTCCTCTCGCTCTGGCCGAGCGCAGACCGCGACGCGTTGACCTCGGCGCTTGGCGCAATCGTGAGCAACGGCGCGACGGCAGTTCTGGAGGTCCTCGGCCGCACCGGGCGAGGCAATCCGCTCACGGCCGAAATGCTGCTTCTGCCCGTCAGCCAGGACGGGAGGCGCATCGACCGCGTCCTCGGCCTGCTGGCGCCGCTGGAGCGCCCCTATTGGCTCGGCCTGCATCCGATCCCTCAGTTGGAGATCGCCGGCCTGCGCTGGCTGCCACGGGAAGAAGCACCGCCGGCAAGGCCAACGGTCCTGGCCACGCCGCCCCCGGCGGCCTCCCCGGCGCCACTCGGCCGGCCTGCGGCGAGCGAGCCGCCGCTTGCGGCCGGCCGCCGTCATCAGCATCTCGTCGTCCTCGACGGCGGCAGGGATTGAGCCGCCACGTCTGCACGCCCGGCCAAGACGGCGGGCGCCCTATCCCTTCGACGCAGCGCGAGAGAGCCGCCTCCCCGCTCGCGGCAGAACCGCGCCCGCCCGAACGGCCGGGATGGGGTCGAAAGGCACGCCCGCGGGCCTCCCCGAAGCGCTATTCACAATTTCCTTACCATGCTGTGTCGGCCGCATCACAGCGCGTTCAGGAATCCAGCGATTCCGCGAGATTGCGCTGATCGATCGCCGCGCATTGTCCACCCACGATAGACAATGCCGCGAGACCAATTGGTTAATCGTTCATTAAACGAAAGCTTAAACTTCGTCACGAATTTGAAGAGAAGTCGATTAGAATCATCGCACTTGGCTTAGATCGCAGTAAAAGTCTATATGGCATAGTCTTCCTCGGACCAGAGGACGGGTTTTATGTCGTTTGTACGCGTATCGAGTTGCATTGCCGGGCTTGCCATGTTCTTCGGCCTCATCGCCGGAGCCGCCGCGCAGGATCACCCCGCCTTCATGCGGGTGACGGGCAAGACCAGCCAGCCGGTCGGCCATTTCGAGCTCTGCTCGCGGATGCCGGTCGAATGCAACGAGATCACGCGCAACACCGCCCCCGTTCATCTGACGGTCACGCGCTGGAACGAGCTGATCGCCGTCAACGACAACGTCAATACTGCCATCGAGCCTGTAACCGACCAGGAACTCTATGGTCGTGAGGAATACTGGAACTATCCGGAAGACGGTAAGGGCGACTGCGAAGACTTCGTTCTGCTGAAGCGGCGCGAGCTGATCGAGAAGGGCTGGCCCGCCGGATCGCTGCTGATCACCGTCGTCCGCCAGACCAATGGCGAAGGCCACGCCGTGCTGACGGTCCGTTCGGACCGGGGCGACCTCGTGCTCGACAATCTCGAACCCAAGATCAAGCTCTGGGGTGACACCGAGTACCAGTTCGTCAAGCGCCAGTCGGACCAGAACAGCGGCCGCTGGGTTTCCATCGACGACGACCGTCCGACCCTGGTCGGCAGCATCAAGCGCTGATCACACCGGCAGGCCGCGCCGCGGCCTGCCCTTCCCCGGTCTTCGCCTGCGCCTCGTCCCTGTAAAGCCAAGCCGCTCCGTGGCTAGGGCAACAGAAAACCGGACACCTTTCCCTAACGTCACTTCCGGGTTACTCTGCGTTCTTCATATTTCCGATCCAGCCTTTCTTCAGGGGGATGTCGGTTTATGTCGAACGCTCGCTCCAGATGGACCGCAGGCGTCCTCGCGACGCTCTGCCTGATCGCGATCATCGGGATCCTGGTCCCCATGACCGCGGCGAACGCCCTAACGAAATTCCCGCCCTTCGGCGGCGTCGGCGACCATGATGACACCGACATGTGCCCCTCCGGCTACTACCTGGTCGGGGCGAAGATTCGCTCTGGATCCTGGCTCGACCAGATGGCGCTCACCTGCGCCCCGGTCGACCCGGCGACCGGGGCGACCGGCCTCGCCAAGGACGTGCTGCCGCCCCGCGGCGGCAATGGCGGCGGCCCATCAAGCGGAACCTGCCTGCCCGGCTTCATCATCCACGGCGTCGGCATGCTGATGACGCCGGGCGACCGTCAGGTCCGGCTGATGATCTTCAACTGCGTCTCCACCATCAGCGCCGACCGGCACAATCTCGACCTGGGCAACAATGCGCCCGTGTTCCCCAACATCGTCCAATCCTGCCCGGCCGGCGAGGCCGTCGTCGGGATCCGCATCCGCCACGGCCGGCATGTGAACGCGCTCGGGTTGATCTGCGACAGCTTCGAGCAGATCACCGTCAAGCCGCCGCCGGAGGTGGTCGTGGTCGATTGCCCGGAATCGGGCGACGAAGTGCCGACCGAATGGAGCGACATGCTCAACGCGCACAATGAGCGGCGGGCAGAGCATTGTGCTCCCAAGCTCAAATGGTGCGAATCCCTCGCCAAATCGGCGCAGGTCTATGCGAGCCAGTGCATCGTCGGCTCACATGACAAGAACATCGCGCCCAACACCGGCGAGAACCTGGCCAATGCCTATTATTTCGACCAGAACGGCACGCCGGTGCTGCCGGCGCTCTCCGATCGCGATGCGTTCGAACAGAGCTGGTACTGCGAAATCGCCAATTATGATTTCAACAACCCGGTCTTCGTCGGCGGCTTCACCCAGAACTGCCAGCGAGTGAACGGCCACTTCACCCAGGTGGTTTGGAAGGACACGGGCTTCCTGGGCTGCGGCCGCGCAACCTGCGAGATCGACGGCCACCAGGGCACCCAGTGGGTCTGCCGCTACAGGCCGGCCGGCAACGTCAATGTCAGCGACCCGTTCGTCCTCAGCCAGCAGGTGCACAAGCCCCTGCAGCCGGGACAGGAATGCCGCTGAGCCCCGCCCCCGGCAAACAAAGAGCCCGCCATTCCGGCGGGCTTTTTGTTGTCTGCGAATGCGCGCGGGAAAAGCCTATTCGAAGCCCGCCGCATAGCGCCGCCAATTGGCGACATAGTGGGCCGCGCCCTCGCGCAGCCGGGCAAAAGTCGTTTCGTCCAGCGCGCGGATCACCTTGGCCGGCATGCCGACGACGAGCGAGCCATCGGGGATCTCCTTGCCTTCCGGAACCAGCGCACCGGCGCCGATGACGCAATTGGCGCCGATCTTCGCGCCGTTCATGACCGTGGCGCCCATGCCGACCAGGCTGTTCTCGCCGATCGTGCAGCCATGCAGAATGGCGCGGTGGCCGATCGTGCAGCCCTCGCCGATCACAAGCGGAAAACCCATGTCGGTGTGAAGGACGCAATGTTCCTGGACATTGCTGCGCGCACCGATGGTGATGCGCTCATTGTCGCCGCGCAGCACGGCGCCGAACCAGATGCCGACCTCGTCGCCGAGTGTCACCTTGCCGATCACGCGCGCATCCGGCGCGACCCAGTAGCGATCGGCGGCGGGGACTTCCGGCCAGAGGCCGTCGAGGGCGTGCAGGGGCATGGCGGGTTCCGGTGCAGGACGCCGATCGAAGGCGCACGGCGCCGGGATGCGGCGGAAAGCGGCGCAAGGAGCGCCGCCTCGGGCGGTGTCCACGATCGGCGCGCCTTCGAAGCGACGACGCCAATCATGGAACCTCATTCCGTCAAACGACGGCGCGACGTCTCAAGCTTCCTCGAGATCGATGTCGAGAATCGCCATCGTGAAGTTGTAGGAGAGTTCGCCCTCCTCATCGTCCCGGAACAGGACGCCGACGAACTCGTCGCCGAAATAGACCTCGGCCGTGTCGTCCTTGCGGGGGCGCGGACGGACGGTGATGCCCTTCATGTTAAAGCGGCGCTGGAAGAAGCTCTCGAGCTTCTGGATCTCTTTGCGATCCAATTTGATCTCCTGAGGTTCGGGGTAACTACCGGGTATCGCCACCGCGCCGCTAGGCGCCGCGACAGGTCGCAGGCACCGCCCCGAGCGGCGCCGCCACAACCCATGAGACTGATCCGATTATGCCTGATCCGGCACGATCTGGTCCATCATTCGCGACGGTTCCGCACAGGGCGCCTTGCCGACCACCTTGGCCGGAACACCGGCGACGGTCGTGTTGGGGGGCACCGAATGCAGCACCACGGAACCCGCCGCAACGCGCGAGCAATGGCCGATCTCGATATTGCCGAGGATCTTGGCGCCGGCGCCGAGCAGGACGCCATGCCGGACCTTGGGATGGCGGTCGCCGGATTCCTTGCCCGTGCCGCCCAGCGTCACGCCTTGCAGGATCGAGACATCGTCCTCGATCTCCGCCGTCTCGCCGACCACGAGGCCGGTGGCGTGGTCGAGGAAGATGCCCTTGCCCATAGGCACGGCCGGATTGATGTCGACCTGGAACACCGAGGAAGAACGGCTCTGCAGGTAATAGGCGAAATCGCGCCGGTTCTGTCCCCACAGCCAATGAGCGAGACGATGGGTCTCGATGGCGTGGAAGCCCTTGAAATAGAGCAGCGGCTCGATGGCGCGCGTGCAGGCGGGATCGCGGTCGAACACCGCCTGGATATCGACGCGCACCGCCTTGGCGATGCCGGGCTCGTCGGCGAAAGCCTCGGCGAAGGCCTGGCGGATGAATTCCGCCGAAAGATCGCGATGATGCAGCCGCTCGGCGATGCGATGGGCGACGGCCTCTTCCAGCCGGTCGTGGTTCAGCACCGTGGCATAGATGAAGCTCGCCAGCGCCGGCTCGGCGCGCATGATGTCTTCGGCCTGCGACCGGATGGACGACCAGAGCGGATCGAAGCTCGCAAGCCCCTCGCCCACGACACGGGAATTGACGGCCGACATTGACGTCTCCTTGCTGCCATCCATCGCTGCAGCCAGTTCGGAGCAGCACCCTAACATGGGGTCGGGATGCCGCAAAACAGACCTCCGCGAGGAAAAATTGCTCGCAGGCCGGCCCGCCGACATGCGGCCCGGATGGGGCTCAGAGACATATCGGCCGGCCCGGAAAAAGCAACGAAAATCCAGATAATCGGACCGCAAATCGAGGGATAGCCGCCGCGACCGAGCCGAAACGGCGCGATCCCGGGCGGAATCAAGCCTTGAAGGGCGGCGGGCAAGCCCCCGACGGAACGGAGCTTTGATCCGCGCTTCAGGAAAGGCCGCGCCGCTCGAGGAAGGAGAGCACGCCGGCCTTGTAGACCTTGTCGCCGACGGCGAGCATGTGGTCGCGCTTCGGGATATCGAGCACCTCGGCGTTCGGCAGGATCTCGGCGAGCTGGGCGGCGGAGCCGGCCAGTTCGTCGCGCTCGCCGACGGCGACCAGCACCGGCAGGCGGAGCGTGGCGAGATCGTCCGCCGAGATCGGCTGCCGCGTCGCCTTCATGCAGGCCGCAAGCGCGATGCGGTCGCTGCGAGTCTGGTCGGCGAACCTGCGGAACATCTGGCCGATCGGATCGGTGATGCTGTCGGGATCGTCGGTCTCGAGCGCGTCGACGACAGGCCCCCACGGCCCGATGCCGGTGACGATGCCATAGCCGAGGCCGCCGAGAATGATCGACTTCACCATCTCGGGATGCGCCAGCGCCAGGAAAGCGGTAATGCGGGCGCCCATCGAATAACCCATGACGTCCGCGCGGGCGATGCCGAGATGCAGCAGCAGGTTGCGCGCGTCCTCCGCCATGGCGGCGACGCGATAGGCGGCGACCTCGTGCGGCTTGTCGCTGTGCCCGTGGCCGCGATTGTCGAAGGCGATGACGCGGCGGCCCGCCTTCACCAGCGTGTCGACCCAGCCGGGGTTGACCCAGTTGACCCGGGCGCTCGATGCGAAACCGTGGATAAGCAGGATCGGCGGCCCCTCGCCCTCATCCAGGTAAGCGATGGAGTGGCCATTGGAAAGGAAGCTTTGCATTGGGGGATTCCGACGATGTCTGCGGCGCAGTTATGAAGGATCGCGACGACCGCGCCAAGGTGTCGCCGCTGGTGGGTGCCATGCGGTCTGTTCATGGCGACGTCGCAACGCTATGGTCCGCGCAACCGCTGCTTCGAACCGACGGACCCGCTCCATGGCCGCACATGTCATCCCGCACTTCCACAACGATTCCGGTGTCGTGACCATCGAAATCGGCGTCAAGGAATTCATGTGCGTCGGCGCCAAGCCGCCCTTTGACCATCCGCATATCTTCATCGACATGGGAGACGACAATGAAAAGGTCTGCTCCTACTGCTCGACGCTCTATCGCTACAATGCGCGCCTGCATGGCGGCGAGACGCTGCCGCCCGGCCACCTGTTCGTCGACCCGATCGCAGCGTAACGGGTCCAGATCGGCATGACATCGATCCGCGTCGGAATTGCAGGCGCGGGCATCGCGGGCCTGACGACGGCGCTGTCGCTGGCGCGGCGGGGCATTGCCTCGACCATCATCGAGCGCACGACGCAGCTCTCCGAAGTCGGCGCCGGACTGCAGGTTTCGCCGAATGCGGGGCGAATCCTCGAAGCGCTCGGCCTGACCGAAGCGCTCGACCGGGCCGCCGTGCAGCCCGAGGCGATCGACCTTCGCGACGGGGAGACCGGTGAGCCGATCGCCAGCCTCCCGCTTGGCGCCCACGCCCACCAGGCCTATGGCGCTCCCTACCGGCTACTGCATCGTGCCGACCTGCAATCCATTCTCCTTGAAGCCGTCCGCCGGGAAGGCCTGATCGACCTGAAGCTCGGCGTCGAGGCAGAGGCGGTCGCGCAGGCGCAGGACGGAGTCACGCTGTTTCTCGACGACAGCGCGCTTTCGTTCGACGCGATGATCGCCGCCGACGGCGTGCGCTCGAAGCTGCGGAGCGCGGTCAAGGGCGCCGCGGCGGCGCGGTCAAGCGGCCGCACGGCCTGGCGCACCACCATACCGATCGGCATGGCGCCGCGAGACCTGCCGCAGGAACGCACCACCGTGCTCCTCAGCCGCGCTGCGCATGTCGTCATCTATCCTGTGCGCGGCGGCCGCCAGATCAACGTCATCGTCGTGATCGAGGAGGACTGGCGCGAGGATGGCTGGAACGCGCCCGGCAATGCCGACGTGCTGCGGCAGCGCTTCGATCAGGACGGCACGCGCTATATCGGCCGGCTGGCCGAGCTCGACCTGCCGTGGACGCGCTGGTGCCTGACGGAGGTCGACCCGGGCGGCGCCTGGTCGGACGGACGGATTGCGCTCATCGGCGATGCCGCCCACGCCATGGTCCCCTTCCTCGCGCAGGGCGCGGCGATGGCGATCGAGGATGCCGACGTGCTGGCGACCGAACTCGCCAGCGCACCGGTCGGCGAAGCCCTCCAGCGCTACCAGGCGCAACGCCGTCCGCGCGTCAGCCGTGTATGGAAGGCGGCGCGGCAGGCGGGCCAGATCTATCATCTGGGCGGCGCCATGGCCTTTGCCCGCGACATGACGATGACCGCGCTCGGCGGCGAGCGGCTGCTGCGCCGCTATGACTGGATCTATGGCTGGCGCCCCTGACCGCAGGTCGGGCGGCGCCCGTCCAGGAGACTACTCCGCCGCGGCCATGGCCCTGCACGACGACGAGCAGAGGACGATCCGGTTGCGGCCCGTGGCCTTCGCCTCGTAGAGCGCCGCGTCGGCAAGCGGCAGCAGCTCGATCAGGCCGCCCGCGGGCGGCCGCGACCGATGGACGACGCCGATCGACACGCTGACGCGGATCGGCTGCCCCTCGCCAACCTTGACCGACAGGCGCTCGACCGCATGACGCAGCCGTTCGGCCAGGGTGACGGCGTCGGCGCTGGCGATGTCCGGCAGGGTAATGGCGAATTCCTCGCCACCGATGCGGCCAAACAGGTCATTGCGCCGAAGCTGGCCGGAAATGGCATCCGTCACCGCGACCAACACCGCGTCGCCGGAGGCGTGACCATAACGGTCGTTCACCTGCTTGAAATGGTCGACATCGATCATCAGCACGGCGACGCCAGACCAGAATCCGGGCCTCGGCCGGGAAAGCAGCGCCGCGCTCTGGTCGAGATAGGCGCGACGGGCGAGGATGTCGGTCAGGCCGTCCATGCGGACTGCGCGATCGAGACGCAGCATCAGCTTGCGATGCACGGCGGTGATGGTCGCGACCGTCAGCGGACCCAGCGCCAGCAGCGTCAGGCCGAGTCGGAACGAGGTGGCGCTGTCGATCAGATCCTCGACGTGAACGAAGCGGAACAGATCGGCCGTCTCCGCTCCCAGCATCGCAAGGCTCGACAGCAGGACCAGCAGCGTGACGGGAAACAGGCCATAGGTCAGCGAGCACCAGAGCAGCGCCGGCACCGGAAAGGCGATGGCGCCAGGGCCGCCGATGACGATCGAGCCGACCACCGAAAGGCCGAGCGCGACGACCGGCATGATCGTCGCGAGGCTCGGCCGGAAGCGGGCCAGCCTGTCCAGCATCACGCCGCGCGCCGGGATTTCCGGCAGCGTCAGCAGCACCGGCAGAATGACCACGTAGTTCGCGAGTTCGGTGGTGAACCAGTAGGCGAAGCCGACCCGCGGCAGGGAGCTGGGAACGAGCAGCCCCAGGCCGCAGCCGGCAATGGCGGCCGCGACCGCCGCGACGATGCAGACCAGCAGCATCCGCAACACGGAGGAAGGCCGCTGCAGGGCACGGTCTTCCGCGTCGAGCCGGCGAAGCAGGATGAAGCCGGCGACGATGCCGGCGAGGTTCGCAGCCGTCAGCCACAGATTGAGGAGCGGCGCATCGCCGCTGACATGGCCGGCCGCCAGATAGGCCAGGACGGCCGCTACCCAACCCCACGGCCCGGCGAGCGACGGACGAATGACGAACAGGCCGAGCAGCACGGCATTGGCCGGCCAGAGCGTGGCGAAGAAGCCGATCGGCCGGGTGAGGATCCCTATCTCGGCCGTACAGAAGACCACCAGCGCCACGACGACGATCCGCCGGATCATGGACGGAAGAAGATGGTGTGCGGTGTCTTCGTTCATCAGTCCCGATTCAATCGATGCGCGCCCTCACGCGCGACGTGCCAGGCGCGGCCACACTCTCGAAGGGATCGATATCACGGCCGCCTTGTCGTCCACTGTGAACAAAAACACTGAAATTTGAAGAATTACAGAAAATTCCGACCGCGCCGCTACGTTATCCCCGCGCCAGTTCCGCGATGGCAGGATAGTCGGTCTTGCCGGTCGCCAGCATCGGCAACGCCTCGACGGTTACGATCCGCTTCGGCACCATTATCTCCGGTACGCCATGCGCCTTGGCAGAGGCGATCAGTTCGTTGCGGTCGGCGTCGATGCGATCGGTGACCAGCACGATCTGCTCGCCCTTGCGCTCGTCGGCGACCGAGACGGCGGCATGGATATTGTCCGGCCAGACCTGCGACGCATAGGCCTCGACGGCCGCCAGCGAGATCATCTCGCCGCCGATCTTGGCGAAGCGCTTGGCGCGGCCGCGAATGGTGATGTAGCCCTCGGCGTCGAGGGTGACGATGTCGCCCGTGTCGTGCCAGCCGCCCGGCGTCCGCTCCAGCACGCCAGGCGCGCTCTCGCGCATGTAGCCGAGCATGACGTTCGGCCCCTGGATCCAGAAGCGTCCGCCCTCGTCGAGGCCCGGAACCGGCTCGATCCGGTAGGACATGCCCGGAAGCAGGCGACCGACCGTGCCGTCCTTGTGGTAGAGCGGCGTATTCGCCGATACGACGGGTGCGGCCTCGGTAGCGCCATAGCCCTCATAGAGCTCGATGCCGAAACGATCGCGCCAGAGCGTGCGCGTCGGCGGCTTGATCTTCTCCGCCCCCAGCACGACCAGCCGCAGATTGGCGAAATTCTCCGGCTCGGCCATCCGCGCCCAGCCCGCCGCGAAAGTGTCGGTGCCGATCAGGATGGTCGAGCCGCTGTCGCCGACCAGCGCCGGGATCTGCTTGTAGTGCAGCGGAGTCGGATAGAAGAATACGCGCATGCCGATGGCGAAGGGCGCGATCAACCCGACCGTCATGCCGAAGGAGTGAAAGACCGGCAGCGGATTGAAAAGGGAATCGTCCGCCCTCAGCGCCAGCGTGCGCAGGAACTGCTCGACATTCGCCAGCACGTTGGCATGCGTCAGCGCCACCCCCTTCGGCGCGCCTTCCGAGCCGGACGTGAAGAGCAGCACCGCGACATCGTCCGGCTTGACGCCGGAAAGCGCATGCAGCGGCCGCGCGAACCAGGACGAGACGACGCCCCGCAGCTTGTCGAGCTTGCTGACCGACTTGCCGATGTCCTCCAGCCACAGGATCTCGACATGCGCCTCCAGCGCCGCGACGAGCGGCTCGAGCTTGCCCTCGGCGATGAAGCGCCGCGACGAGATCACATGCTTGATGTCGGCCGCCTTGCAGGCGACGAGCAGGTTCTTCGGCCCGGCGCTGAAATTGAGCATCGCCGGCACGCGGCCAAAGGCGACGAGGCCGAAGAAAGTCGGCGCCACGGTGGCGACATTCGGCAGCAACACGCCGACGCGCTCGCCCCGCTTCGTCTTCGCGGCGAACACCCGGCCAAGCACCCGCGCGCCGATCACCACGCGGTCGAAGGTGAGAGGCTTGCGCTGGATGTCCTCGATCACCTCTCGCTTGCCGCCGAACTGGGCGCGGGAATCGAGCAGCATGCCGAACAGCGTCTTGCGCCAGCGCCTCGGATCAAGCGGGATCGCCTGCGTGGCTGGGCTGGGAATGGCGGTCGGCATGTCCATCGGCGCTGATTCGCTCTGCTACAGGGTCAAGTGGGCCGCGCATCATCCGAACGGCGCGTCAACATACAATGACCACGGGCACGGTGACGATAAACCGTACCCGGATCGGCTTTGACATAGGCGCGGGCGCGACCATGTCGTAAGATATATCTTGACGGGCGGGGGCGTCGGACTTAGCGCTAAGATATCTTACGATATATCGGAGCCATCGTGCCGCAGACGCCTCCCCCGAACGGGCCGGACCAGACCGCGCCGAGCAGCGGACGCACCCAATTGTCGATGGCGCGCCGCGGCGACAGCCCGGAAAAGCCCGGCAGCGGTCGCCTCGCGCCCGGAAACCGGGGCGGCGACGGATTTCGCGTCGGCCGCATGGTCGCCGACGGGGATCTGCGCCTCATCGTTCTGTCTCTGCTCGCGGAGCAGCCGCGCCACGGCTACGACATCATCAAGGCGATCGAGGAACTGACCAGCGGCAGCTACAGCCCCAGTCCCGGCGTGATCTATCCGACGCTGACCTTCCTTGAGGAGGCTGGCCACGCGACGGCTTCCACCCATGGCAACAAGAAGATCTACGCGATCTCCATCGCCGGCACGGAACACTTGTCGGAAAACAACGCCACGGTCGCCGGCATCCTGGATCACCTCGACCGCATCGGCCGCCGCATAGCTCAGGCGCGCGAATGGTTCGGGCGCGGCGAAGCGGGCGCCCGCGACGACCGGCCCGACCGCGACATACCCGGCGTCATTCCGGAGATGAACGACGCGCGCCGCGCCCTGAAGGCGGCCATCGCCTCCAAGATCGGCAGCACGTCGATCGAGCAGCATCGCGTCACCGAAATCCTGCTGCGCGCCGTGGCCGAGATCCGGGCGGAGCAGCCCGAGGACGGTATCGACATCTAGACGATCCCACGGGGGTTCCCATACCGATATTTCAATTTTCTACCTATTCCAGTCGAGCGAGTGCTTAACCCCAAGCAACGATCGTCACGCGTCAAGTACAACACGAAAATAGACTCTGGACAGCGCTCCCCGGGCAATCCTATCCTCACCGCGACACACGCTCGACGGGGGAGGACAGTCGATAAAGCCTGGGTCGCTGGCGCGCCGTTGTTCCGGATAAAGAAACGGAACGGCGGTCCTGCCTGATGGCGACGGTCCCTTCCCCCAAATGAACTGCTGCCACCGTCGCCCGACGGTGGATTCCGCCGGAGGCTGCTGGCCGGCGGATGTCGAGGCGCAGGACGGGTCCCGAATCCGAAACGCGCCCGACGCATCTTCTCGAAGGCTCTTTGCTCGACGGTTCTTTCTATTGCCACGCTTCGAAACGAGGTCGACGACAATGCGAAGGATTGCACCGCCTCCCGCGGATTTCGCCTCGAAGCGCGCTCGGCCTCGCCGGGGACTGCGGCGACACCTGGCAGCAGCAATATGAGGACCACGACATCGTCTAGGTCGCGGACACGCCGCCGACCTGATCCGAAAAGCTACCGCCCCGGATTTCAGGCCCGAGCGGCGCGCTCCCGGTCTGCGGACGGGTCCAAAAATGCGGTTCGCTCCCCTACCGGCGGCGAAGGCGGGCGCTAGATGGAGGTCGGAAGGCGTGCCTCGATCCGAGGCGGAGGATCCAGCCCATATTGTAACCACCAACCTATGGTGGCAGAATGGGGTAATTGGTCCACCGCTACCGACCGCATGACGGCACTTTGACAGGAAAATGAACCTCTTCGGAGGTTGAACTGCCAAGCCTGGGCTTCGGCCCCGGGTCAATACTGCGAAAGAAGCGCAGCTCTGCCCTGGTTCCACGGCCAGCAACGACAGATCGGACTCCATCTTGCGGTCCGAGTGTCCCCCTGCTGGAAGCCATCGCATCCACCAAGACACTACCTCGACGGCACTACCTTTAGGCAATGCAGGAGAAGGTCATGCGAATCGCGGGATTGATCGCGTCAGCCGCTGTGGTTGGCGCCGGGTTGCTGGCGCCAGTGGCGCCGGCATTTGCCCAGGACGCGGCGCCGGCCCAGCCGAACATCCTCGTGATCTTCGGCGATGACATCGGCCAGTCGAACCTGTCGACCTACAGCTTCGGCCTGATGGGATATCAGACGCCGAACATCGACCGCATCGCCAAGGAAGGTCTGAAGTTCACCGACTATTACGCCGAGCAGAGCTGCACGGCGGGTCGTTCGACCTTCATCACCGGCCAGTCGACCTTGCGGACCGGCATGTCCAAGGTCGGCATCCCCGGCGCGGACCTCGGCCTCCAGGCGTCCGACGTCACGCTCGCCTCCGCCCTCAAGGACAAGGGCTACGCCACCGGCCAGTTCGGCAAGAATCACCTGGGCGACAAGGACGAGTTCCTGCCGACGGCGCACGGCTTCGACGAATTCTACGGCAATCTCTACCACCTGAACGCGGAGGAAGAGCCGGAGGACCGCAACTATCCGCAGGATCCGGCGTTCCGCAAACGCTTCGGACCGCGCGGTGTCATCCATTCCTTCGCCGACGGCAAGATCGAGGACACAGGCCCCCTGACGCGCAAGCGCATGGAGACCGTGGACGACGAAACCGCCGCCGCCGCGATCGATTTCATGCAGCGCCAGAACACGGCGAAGAAGCCCTTCTTCACCTGGTTCAACACGACACGGATGCATTTCCGCACCCATGTGCGCGACGAGCACCGCAGCCCTCCGGGACTGACGGCCCTGACCGAATATGCCGACGGCATGGTCGAGCATGACGCCCTCATCGGGACGGTGCTGAAATCGCTCGACGACATGGGCATCGCCGACAACACGATCGTGATCTACACGACCGACAACGGCCCGCACCAGAACTCCTGGCCGGATGCCGGCACCACGCCGTTCCGCAGCGAGAAGAACACCAACTGGGAAGGCGCGTATCGCGTGCCCGCCATGATCCGCTGGCCCGGCCACATCAAGGAGGGCTCGATCGCCAACGGCATCTTCTCCGGACTCGACTGGTTCCCGACCCTGATGGCCGCGGCCGGCGACACCGACATCACCGAACGCCTGCTGAAGGGCACGACGATCAACGGCAAGCAGTACAAGAACCACCTCGACGGCTATAACCAGCTTGCCTACCTCACCGGACAGTCGGACAAGAGCGCCCGCAACTCGTTCATCTACATGAATGACGATGGCGAGATCGTCGGGTTGCGCTTCGAAAACTGGAAGCTCGTCTTCGCAGAACAGCGCAAGACCGGCACCATGGGCATCTGGGCCGAGCCCTTCACCAAGCTGCGCCTTCCCAAGATGTTCGACCTGCGGTCGGACCCCTACGAGCGCGCGGACATCACTTCCAACACCTATTGGGATTGGCTGCTGTCGCACAGCTATCTGGCGATCGCCGGTCAGGCCTACGTGGGCAACTTCCTGGCGACCTTCAAGGAGTTCCCGCCGGCCCAGCGCCCGGCGAGCTTCTCGATCGATCAGATCCAGGAGCAGATGAACGAGTCCTTCAAGAACGTTGGCGGCGGCCAGTAAAGACGTCGTGGCGGCGCGGCTCGGACGAGCCGTGCCGCCGCTTCTCCATCCGATACATGCGATCCTTTCGCCAAAGCCTTTGACCGCGCGTAACGGCGGGCGCAAGACTCCCGGTTGCCGTTGACGGTCGGACCCGATCCACTATCTTCGACGACCTCTGCTTGAGCGGCTATCGGATCCATCGTGGCGCGGCGACATCCGCCCGCCCCACCCTCGCTGCGGGATTGGCCCATGAACCACGCTCTTCGCCACACATCACCTTCCGCCGCGGCCACGACCGACGAGATGATCTTCATCCCCGGCGGCACGTTCCGCATGGGGTCGGACGACCACTATGCCGAGGAAAAGCCGACCCATCGCGTGACGGTCGACGGCTTCCACATCGATCCGACGCCGGTGACCAACGCCCAGTTCCGCCGCTTCGTCGAGGCGACGGGCCATGTCACCTTCGCCGAGATCGCGCCCGACCCGAAGGACTATCCGGGCGCGCTGCCGCATATGCTGAAGGCAGGCTCGCTGGTCTTCACGCCGCCCGGCCACCCGGTCGACACGCGCGACTGGTCGCAATGGTGGGCGTTCCGCTTCCGCGCCAACTGGCGCAGGCCCTATGGTCCCGGCAGCTCGATCAAGGGCCTCGACGACCACCCGGTCGTGCATGTCGCCTATTCCGACGCCGAGGCCTATGCGAAATGGGCCGGCAAGGAGCTGCCGACGGAGGCCGAATGGGAATTCGCCGCCCGCGGCGGCCTCGACGGCGCCGAATTCGCTTGGGGCGATGAGTTGAACCCCGAAGGCCGCCAGATGGCCAATACGTGGCAGGGCCAGTTCCCGTCCGAGAACCTGAAGACCGACGGCTATGAGCGCACCTCGCCGGTGCGCGCCTTCCCTCCCAACGGCTATGGCGTGCACGACATGATCGGCAATGTCTGGGAGTGGACCGCCGACTTCTGGTCGACCCACCATCCCGCCGACGCCCCGAAGGCTTGCTGCGTGCCTGAAAATCCGCGCGGCGGCCCGATGGAGGCGAGCTTCGATCCCTGCCAGCCGCAGATCCGCATTCCCCGCAAGGTGCTGAAAGGCGGCTCGCATCTCTGTGCGCCGAGCTATTGCCGCCGCTATCGCCCGGCCGCCCGCCATGCCGAGCCGATCGACACGTCGACGAGCCATGTCGGCTTCCGGTGCATCCGCCGCGCCTAGCGGACAGAGACAATCCAGGGGGATGGAACGATGGAGGAAATGATGCGCGCAGCCGGCCAGCTTTCCCGCCGCGCAGTGCTGGGCCTCTGCGCCGGACTGTCGCTGTTCGGAAGCCTCGCCCTGTCGGGAGCCGCCTCGGCGCAGGCGCCCGATCCGCTGCCGTCCTGGAACGACGGCGCGACCAAGACCGCCATCGTCGACTTCGTGACGCGCACGACGACGACCGGAGGCCCTGATTTCGTCGAGGTGGGCGACCGCATCGCCACCTTCGACAATGACGGCACGCTCTGGTCCGAGCAGCCGATGTACTTCCAGGCCGCCTTCATCCTCGACCGCATCAAGACGCTGGCGAAGGATCATCCCGAATGGAAGGAGCAGCAGCCCTTCAAGGGCGTGCTGGAGGGCGACATCGAGGCAGTGATGGCCACCGGAAACCAGGGGCTCGGCGAGCTTCTGGCCGCCAGTTCCACCGGCATGTCGGTCGAGGAATTCGCCGCCGTCGTGAAGGACTGGATCCAGACGGCGAAGCATCCGCGCTTCGACAGGCCCTATGTCGAGCTCGTCTTCCAGCCGATGCTCGAACTGCTCGCCTATCTCCGCGCCAATGGCTACCAGACCTTCATCGTCTCGGGCGGCGGCATCGAGTTCATGCGGCCCTGGGTCGAGGGCGTCTATGGCATCCCGCCGCAGCAGGTCGTCGGCTCGTCCGGCAAGACCGAATTCAAGCTCGACGGCGACAAGCCCGAGATCCTCAAGCTGCCGGGCATCGAGTTCGTCGACGACGGCCCCGGCAAGCCGGTCGGCATCAACCGCTTCATCGGCAAGCGGCCGGTCTTCGCGGCCGGCAATTCCGACGGCGACCTCCAGATGCTGCAATGGACCACGCTCAACACAGGTCCGCGCATGGGCATCATCATCCATCACACCGACGCCAAGCGCGAATGGGCCTATGACCGCGATTCCCATTTCGGCCGGCTCGACAAGGCGCTGGACGAAGCGCCGAAGCGCGGCTGGGTCGTCGTCGACATGAAGAACGACTGGAAGATCATCTATCCCTTCGAGAAATGAGCCGTGATGACCGCAAGAGACTCCATTCTCGAGATCCAGAAGCGCGTCAACGCGGCCGTGATCGGCCAGGAAAGGGTGGTCGAGCGGCTCGTCATCGCGCTGCTCGCCAATGGCAATGTTCTGGTCGAGGGATTGCCCGGCCTCGCCAAGACGCGCGCCATCAAGAGCCTGTCCAAGGCTCTTGAATCGGAATTCAGCCGCATCCAGTTCACACCCGACCTGCTGCCTTCCGACGTCACCGGCGGCGAGATCTATCGAACCGACGCCGGCGGCGCCGGCTCGTTCGAGTTCCGCAAGGGGCCGATCTTCGGCAATCTCGTCCTCGCCGACGAGATCAACCGTGCCCCTGCCAAGGTACAGTCCGCGCTGCTCGAGGCGATGGAGGAACGCCAGGTCACGGTCTCCGGCAAGCGCTATACCCTGCCGGAGCTCTTCATGGTGCTGGCGACGCAGAATCCGATCGAGCAGGAAGGCACCTATCCTCTGCCCGAAGCGCAGATGGACCGCTTCCTCATGCATGTGCGCATCGACTATCCGAGCGATGCCAACGAGGTGAAGGTGCTGCAGCTCGTCCGCGCGGAGCAGTCCGGCGCCGCCGCCGATGCCGCGGCGAAGATCCCGCAGCAGGCGATCTTCGATGCCCGCAAGGAGATCGACGCAGTCAAGTCGGCCGACGCGGTCGAGACCTATATCGTCGCGCTGATCGCCGCGACCCGGCGACCGGCCGAGTTCGGCGACAAGCTCAAGGACTGGATCGCCATTGGCGCCAGCCCGCGCGGCTCGCTCGCGCTCGACAAGTCGTCGCGCGTCTTCGCCTGGCTGCAGGGCCGCGACTACGTCACACCGGAGGACGTGCAGGCGGTCGCGCATGACTGCCTGCGCCACCGCGTGTCGTTGACCTATGAAGGGAGCGCGGACGGCGTTCATGCCGACGACGTCATCGACGAGATCGTCCGGCAGGTCGCCGTCGCGATCTAGGAATGGAGGCGGCATGGCATCGCGGACAAGGACGGCGGAGGAGCCATCGGGTCCGGCGCGGGCCTATGTCACGCTGGACGAACTGCTGCGCCTGAAGACCAGCGCCAAGGGCTTCAGCTTCCTGCCGCGCCAGCCTGTGCACAGCCTTCTGACCGGCCGCCACGCCTCGCGCCTGCGCGGGCGCGGCCTCGATTTTGAGGAACTGCGCCACTACTACGAGGGCGACGACACCCGCACGATCGACTGGGCGGCGACCGCCCGTCTCGGCAGCCCGCATGTCCGCGTCCACACCGAGGAGCGCGACCGCAGCGTGCTGCTGCTCGTCGACCAGCGCCTGTCGATGTTCTTCGGCAGCAGGCTGATGATGAAATCGGTCGCCGCGGCCGAATCCGCCGCCCTCTCGGCCTGGCGCGTCACCTCGCTCGGCGACCGCATCGGCGCCATCGTCTTTTCCGAGGACCGGATCACGGAGATCCAGCCGGAAGCACGCGACAGGGGCGTGCTGCCGATCCTGCATGAAGTGGCGCGCCAGAACGCGGCGCTGAAAGCGACCGACAGCCGCGCCGCCGATCCCGGCCTCTTCAACGAGGCGCTGCGGCGCGCCTCGCGGCTGGTCCATCACGATTGCCTCGTCTGCGTCATCTCGGACGCCTATGGCGCGGACGCGGAGACAACGAAGCTCGTCACCCGCATCACCGCGCATAACGACGTCCTCGCCATCTTCGTCTCGGATCCGATCGAGGCGGATCTGCCGCCACTCGGCCGCGTCATCGTCGGCGAGGGCGACAACCAGATCGAGGTAGATAGCGCCGCCGTTTCGCTGCGCCACCGCTTTGCCAGCGGCTTCAGCGAGCGGCGCGCCAGCCTCGAGGGCTTTTCACGGCAGCGCACGATCCCGGTGCTGCCGATCGAAACCGGAAGGGACGTCTCGGCGCAATTCCGCGACCTGCTCGGCCAGCGCCTCGCCCATTCGCGCGAGACTTCCGGAGCGCGGGCGTCATCATGAGCGGCAATCCCTCCGATCTCTCCAATCTGCGTGACATCGTGCTGCCGGCGCCAGTCCCGTTCTGGCCGCCGGCGCCCGGCTGGTGGATCCTCGCCGCCGCCGTCCTCGCCGGCCTCGTCCTGCTCGCCGCCCGGCAGGTCGTGCGCCGCCGTCACGACGCCTATCGCCGGCAGGCGCTGCGCGAGCTGGCGGCCCTGCCCGAACCGCTCGACGCCGCCGGCGCGCAGCGGCTGTCGTCGATCCTGAAGCGGACCGCGCTCGTCGCCTTTCCGCGAAGCGAGGTCGCGGCGCTCACGGGCGTCGCCTGGCTGCGCTTCCTCGACCAGACCGGGCGGATGCGGGCTTTCGAGACCGGCCCGGCCCAATCGCTGCCGAGGGTCGCGCTCGGCGCTCCGGCCCCTGGCGACGACAGCGACATCCGACGGGCGGCGCGCGACTGGATCCGCCGCCATCGCGCGGCCGGTTGGTGAGCCATGCCCAGCTTCGCCTATCCCTGGTTCGCGGTTCTGCTGCCGTTGCCGCTCGTGGTCTATTTCCTGCTGCCGCGCCATCGCCAGCGCCGGCCGGCGCTCCGCGTGCCGTTCTTCACGCGGCTGGTGACGCTGACGGGCGCAAAGCCCGAGGGCGGCTCGGTCGTCGGCCATCGCGGCCTGATCCGGAGCCTGCTGCTCACGGGCTGCTGGCTCCTTGCCGTCGCGGCGCTGATGCGGCCACAATGGATCGAGCCGCCGCTGCATTTCGACAAGCCTGCGCGCGACCTTCTGCTGCTGGTCGATCTCTCTGGCTCAATGGACACCAAGGATTTCACCGATGCCAGCGGCGCCACGGTCAGCCGGCTGGCTGCCGTGAAGCAGGTGCTGACGGATTTCCTGAAGCGACGCGAGGGTGACCGCGTCGGCGTCGTCGTGTTCGGCGATGCGCCGTTCACGCTTGTCCCGTTCACCACCGATCTCTCGCTCTCCGAGCGGCTGGTGGGCGAGATGCAGGTCGGCATGGCCGGGCCGCGCACCGCTTTCGGCGATGCCATCGGCCTCGGCATCAACCTGTTCGCCAAGTCGACCGTGCCCGCGAAAACGATGATCGCGCTGACCGACGGCAACGACACGGCGAGCAGCGTGCCGACCGACCAGGCGGCCCGCATCGCCGCCGACAACGGCATCGTCATCCACACCATCGCGGTCGGCGACCCGGCCGCCGCCGGCGAGGACAAGCTGGATGAAGCGGCGCTGAAGGACGTCGCCAGCGCGACCGGCGGCGGCTATTACCGCGCCATGGATCGCGAGCAGCTCGCGACGATCTACGACAAGCTCGACCAGATCGAGACGCGCAAGGTCGACACCGTCACCTTCCGGCCGAAGACGGAGCTGTACTGGATCCCGCTCGGCGCTCTGGCGATCCTCTCCATGCTCGGGCAGGCGCTGCTGCTCATCCGCTGGCCGCATCGCCGCGCGACGGCGTCGGCCACTTCCGAAGCACGGGCGGAGGCGGTGAGAACATGACGCTCGCCTCCGTCCTTGCCGGGTTCCATTTCATCCGCCCCTGGTGGCTGCTGCTGCTCCTGCCGGCGCTGCTGCTCTGGTGGGCCGAGCGCCGCTCGGCCGACAGCACCAATCGCTGGCAGAAGGTGATCGACCCGGCACTGCTCAAGCATCTCGTCACCGGCGGCGAGACAAGGCGGCGCGTCCGGCCCGGCGATGTCGCGCTTCTGGGCTGGATCCTCGGCATAGTCGCGCTGGCAGGGCCGACCTGGCGCGAGGTGCCCTCGCCCTTCGCCGCCGCCGCGCGCCCCGCGATGATCCTGCTCAAGGTCTCGCCGACCATGCTGGCGACCGACCTCGCGCCGACCCGGCTCGACCGCGCCCGCCAGAAGCTCGACGACATCCTGAAAAGCCGGGCCGGCGCGCCGACGGGCCTGATCGCCTATTCCGGCACTGCACATCTGGTCCTGCCGCCGACTGTCGACGGCGATGTCGTGCTGACGATGGCCAAGGCGCTCTCGCCCGAGATCATGCCGCGCGAAGGCGACGCGCTCGCCGACGCCGTCGCGCAGGCGGATGCCGTGCTCGGCGAGGCCAGGCTCGGCGGCTCGATCCTCGTCCTCGCCGACGCGGTCGCGCCCGACCAGGTCGGCGCGCTGGCGAAACCGGCCGTGCCGGTGACGATCCTCGGCCTGACGGCGCCGAACATCGCGGCGGATGCCGGCCTCGCAGACGCCGCCAAAACCCTCGGCGCCAGCCTGATCCCCACCAGCCTCGACGACACCGACGTCGCCGCGATCACCCGCCGGCTCGCCGCCGGCGCGGCGCCTGCGCTCGGCAATGGCGAAGGCGCGCGCTGGGAGGAGGCCGGCTATTGGCTGGTGCCGCTGATCGTGTTCATCGTCCTGCTCTGGTTCCGGCGCGGATGGGTGCTGGCATGACGACATCAGCCTCCCCGCCACGCTTCGGAAAATACGGCCTGATCGTGCTCGGCGCCGCTATCCTGACGCTGGCGCTCGGTGCGGCGCAATTCGGCTGGCGCGAGCTCTGGGCCTCTCCGGACCAGCGCGGCCGTCTGCTGTTCGAGCGCGGCCGCTATGCGGACGCTGCCGCGAGCTTTCACGATCCGATGTGGCGCGGCGCGGCGCTGATGCGCGCCGGAGATTTCAAGACGGCCGCGCAGGTCTTCGGCGGCATCGACACGGCCGAAGCGGCCTATGATCAGGGCAATGCGCTGGTGATGCTCGGGCAATATGAGACGGCCGTCGGCCGCTATGATCGCGCCCTCGAACTGAAGGCGGGCTGGGACGACGCCACCGCCAACCGCATGCTGGCGCAGATGCGCGCCGAGATGATGAAGAGCCCGGGCGGCGATCTCGGCGACCAGGAGGAAGGCGCCGACGAGATCGTCTACGACAAGGACGCCAAGAGCCAGAACGGCCAGGACACGCAGGTCGACGACACGCCGATGAGCGACGCCGAGGTGCGCGCACTCTGGCTGAAGCGGGTGCAAACCAAGCCGGCAGATTTCCTGCGCGCCCGTTTCGCCTATCAGCTTCAGGTGGCGTCCGCGCAGCCTCAGGCAAAGCCGGCCGAGCCGAAGCCATGAGACGCGCCATCCTCGCCTTCGCTCTCCTGCTCGCCTCCGCGACGGCGCGGGCGCAGGAGCCGCCTTCCGCAAGCACGACGGCCGTGGCTCCCGCCGCCGCCCCTGTCGTCCGCACCACGCTCGATCCGAAGGAAGGCGCCGTCGTCGGCCAGCACATCGCGCTCTATGTCGACGTGCTCTTTCCAGGCGACATGCCACATCCGCCGCGCGTCTCCATCCCGGACATGCCTGGCGCCCAGGTGATGCGGTTCGAGAGCCAGGCCACGACGATCAGCGACACCGTCGATGGCGCCAGGCTGAATGGCCAGCGCTTCGAATTCGCCGTCTTTCCTCGACGCGGCGGCGCCCTTTCGATCCCGCCCGCCCGCGTGACGCTGCTCGATCGCGCCGGCAACGTCATCGGCAGCGCCAGCGGCGAGGCAGTGCAGGAGACGATCCAGGTGCCGAAAGGCATCGACGCCAAAGGCGTTGTCGTCGCAACGGAGAAGCTGACGCTCGAGCAGAGCTGGAACCCCGAGCCCGCAAAGCCGCTCCACGCCGGCGACGCGCTCGTCCGCACCATCACCCGCACAGCGACCGACATTCCGGCGCTGGCGATGCGCGACCTCTCCTTCGACGCGCCGGAAGGAGTCCGCGTCTATGTCGATACGCCCCAGAATCTTGACCGGAGCGACCGCGGCACCATCACCGGCAAGCGGATCGACCGCGCCACCTATGTGTTCGAAAAGGCGGGTAGCTTCGCGCTGCCAGCCGTGAAGCAACCCTGGTGGAACCTCGCCGGCAAGCAGGCGGAGACGGCTTCCGGCAAGGCCGCGACCGTCACGGTCTCGCCGGGCCCGGCGCCGGCTGCGACCGGCGGACCCGAAGCCTCGAAACCCGCCATCCGGCCAGAAACGGGCGCCGCCATCGCCACGCTGGTCGTGCTGGCGGGATTGGCGCTGGCCGCGTTCGGACCAGGCTGGCGCCGGCGCGCCGCCGAGCGCCGCGCACAGCGGGCGAACTCGGAAGCGACCGCCTTCAAGGGGGTGATCCGCGCCTGTGGCCAGGACGATGCGGAGGCGATCTACGCGGCGCTCGCGACCTGGCGCGCCCGCCTTCCCGCCACCTGGCCGGCGCCGCCGGAAGCTCGGCCGCTCGAAGCCGCGCTCTTCTCCATGGATGCGGACCAAGGCAAGCCCCGCTGGTCGCGCGCCATGGCGCACGAGCTTCTGGCCCGGCTCCGCCACTACCGGCGCGATTGCCTCGCCCGTCCGGCGCGGCCGGCGGCCGCGCCCCTGCCGCCGCTCAACCCGGCCCGGAAGATGGGCTGAACCGCCTCCGCCGTCAGCGGCGGTAGACGGCCGGCCCAGCGATGCCGACGACCAGCAGCCCGACCGCGATCAGCACGAAGCCGGCGCCGATGCTGAGATGCTGGGCGACGAAACCGATGGCGGCCGGCCCGATCAGGATGCCGGCATAGCCGAGCGTCGTGATCGCGGCGACCGCCAGGCTCGGCGGCATGCGCGTCTGCCGGCCGGCGGCCGTGAACAGCACCGGCACGATGTTGGAGGCGCCAAGGCCGACGAGCAGGAAGCCTGCAAGCGCGATCGACGAAGTCGGCGCGAACACCGCGATCAGGAACCCGGCCGCGCTGAGCAGACCGCCGATGACCATCACCCGCGTCGCCCCGAACGTCCGGACGATGTGGTCGCCGGTAAGCCGGCCGAACGTCATCGCGACGGCGAACATCGTGTAGCCGAGGCCCGCATGGCTCGGGTCGACGGCCTGGGTCGAGATCAGGAAGAGCGCGCTCCAGTCGAGGACTGCGCCTTCCGCCAGGAAGACGATGAAACAGAGGACGCCGATGAAGATGACGATGCCGCGCGGCATGACGAAGAGCGGCGTTCCCTCGGCCTCCCGGTTGCCATAGGGCAGCAGTCCCGCATAGGCCGTGACCACAAGCACCACCAGCAAGGCGCTGACCAGCAAGGTGACCATCAGCGGGGTGAGGCCCATGCCGAGAAGCAGGCTGACCCCGCCCGCACCCGACATTCCGCCGACACTGAAGAGGCCATGAAAGCCCGACATCATGTGGCGGCCGCTGTCTTTTTCGACCATCACCGCCTGGATGTTCATCGCCACGTCGAAGGTTCCGACGCTGGCCCCGAACAGGATGAGAACGATCGCCAGCGCGATCATCGAATTCGCCAGCACGAGCCAGGGCATGACGAGGGCGAAGACGATGGCCGAAATTACCAGCACGGAGCGGCAGCCGAAGCGGCTGGCGAGGACGCCGGTGATCGGCATGGCCACGATCGATCCAAGCCCGAGGCAAAGCAGGAGCAGTCCGAGCGCCGCGTCGTCGACGCCGAGGCGCGCCTTGGCGAAGGGCACCAGCGGCGCCCAGGATGCGAGAGCAAGACCGGCAACGAGGAATACGGCCCGTGTGGCGATCTGTTCCGTTCGGCCGGAAAGCGGATGGGTCTGGGCGGGCGTTGAAGCAAGCGATGTCATCGGGATGAGCTTTCGTGGGGCTAGCGAACGGGATACCGGCTCGCCATGGCGGCGAGCCCGGCCACCGCCAGGAGCGCCAGGCCGGCGGGGATGAAGAAGACATTCGGGAGGCCGAACGCGGCCACTCCCAGGCCGCCCGCGACGCCGCCAAGGGCGGAGCTGAGCGCGCTGGAGCTCATGAAGATGGCGGAAGCGGTCGCGACGGCGTCCGGCAGCAGGCGCTGCGCGACCAGGATGCCGAGAACGGCGAACAGGCCCCACACGCCACCCATCAGGATCTGGCCGACAAACATGCCGGTCGCCGAAGGCCAACCCGCGAAACAGAGATTGGCGCCGACGCAGAGGGCGGCGGCGAAGCTCATCAGATGGAGCGGGCCGAACCGTCGGCTTAGCGCAACGCTGAACGGCATGATGACAAGCTCGATCAGGGGCTGGATGCCGATGATCGCGCCGCGAAGCGCCGGTTCGAGCTTCAGTTGCTCCTCCATATAGAGCAGCAGGAAACCGAACTTGATCGCCTCGCCCGCATAGACGAGGACGAAAAGCGCGGTGAACGCCAACAGGGGCCACATCGACTGGAGGCTCGCTCGAGCGGAGGAGCGACCCGAATCGGCTTCAGCGCCCCGCCCCACTCCGCTCGCGCGCAGCGTTCCGAGCGGGACGATCTGGGCCAGGAAGCAGATCGCGGTTCCCCAGAACAGCGCACGGAGGCCCGCCTCGGCGGCAAGCCAGGCGCCAAGCGCCGGCCCGATCACCCAGCCGGCTGTCAGCGCCATGCGGATGATCGCGACGACGTCGTCGCCGCTGCGTGACGGCGCGCGGACCAATTCGTCGTGGACGGCAGCGAAGAGTTGCGACGCCGCAGCGCCCGAGAAAGCCAGAACGATCGCTCCGATCGCGAACGGCATCCATGCCTCGGTCGCCAAGGCGAAACCCGCCCAGCCCGCGAAGCCGGCGATCGCGCAGAGGCGGAAAAGACCGAGGCGGCCGCCGGTCCGGTCCGAATAGCTGCCGATGAGATAGCCGGCGACGGGCGCCGTCAGGCTGGTCAGATAGTAGAGCCCGGCTACCGGCAGGGACGTACCGAGTTCCCGGACGAGGAACAGGACGATCTGCGGCGCCGCCGCCGACGTTCCGAGACCGGAAAGGAACATGGCGAGCGCCGCGCCACGATAGAGCGGCGACGACAAAAGCTCGTAGATCGGCGAATGGCGCCGGGAAACGGTGAGGGTCACGACAATGCCCCGGACCAGACAGCCAGTTCGATGAAAGCGTCGACAAGTCGGATCGGGAATTCGGAATGAACGTGCATTCGACCTGTCTTCGGTTGTTCACTGCGGGGCCGGATTCGCGCCGGAATGAACAGCGACGCACGTTCCTGAACCGGCGAGGCCTCAGCATTGCAGAATGTACAACAATACGCAATAATGCGCATAAACAAGGCAGGCAGTGATGTTCACCGACGAGCGGCACGAGCAAATTCGGCAGGAACTTGCGGACAAGGGCCGTGTCCTCGCAGCCGATCTGGCGGGCAGGTTCGGCGTGTCGGAGGACACCATTCGCCGTGACCTGCGCGAACTAGCGAAGGCCGGAGAGTGCCGGCGCGTCTATGGCGGCGCGCTGGCGCCGGCCCCCGATGGCGGCCCGCTGGCGGCGCGGCTGCGGGAAGGACGCGACGCGAAGGCCCGGCTCGGCGAGGTCGCGGCCGGTCTGGTAGGCACGGCGCAGACGATCTTCATCGATGCGGGCTCGACCAATGTCGCAATCGCGCGCGCCCTGCCGATAGACCGGAAATTCACGGTCGTGACCAATTCGCCCGCGATAGTCATGGCCTTGGAATCACACACCAATTGCACGCGCGTCCTGCTCGGCGGCGTCTTCGATCCGGACAAAGGCGCCTGTCTCGGCGCGCAGACGCTCAGGGACGTGCAGCAAGTTTTCGCCGACCTGTTGATCCTGGGCAGCTGCGGCCTGTCCCCGCTCGGCGGCGTAACCGCCTTTGACTGGGACGAAGCGGAAATCAAGCGCGCCATGATCCGCCAGAGCCGTCAGGTCATCCTGGCAGCCACCAACGAAAAACTGGGGACGGTCGCGCCCTTCCGCGTCTGCGAGATAAGCGACGTGAACCAGCTGGTGCTGGAAGCGAGCGCCTC
The DNA here is from genome assembly GCF_037147815.1 of Kaistia sp. MMO-174. Classification (NCBI taxonomy): domain Bacteria; kingdom Pseudomonadati; phylum Pseudomonadota; class Alphaproteobacteria; order Hyphomicrobiales; family Kaistiaceae; genus Kaistia; species Kaistia sp. MMO-174. The sequence continues at coordinate 74,400 of NZ_JBBCUO010000003.1, forward strand.
GCCCGCCGACGTCCGCGCCGTGGGAGAAACCGGCACGATCGTGCATCAGGTCGCCGAAACCACGGACTGAGCCAGCCTGCAGGAACCAACGGCTGGATCCGGATGGTGCGGGCGGCGGGGATCGAACCCGCATGACCGAAGTCGAGCGATTTTAAGTCGCTTGCGTCTACCAGTTTCGCCACGCCCGCAATGCGGGCTTTCTGCCATCTCGACGGCACCGTGGATAGCCCCATCGCGCGACGTCGCGCGCCGCTGTGCAAATCGGGCCTAGCCCGGCGCCGCGACCTCGACGTCGAGCAGAGCGGCGCGCAATTCCGGCCAGCCCTGGTCGACGATCGACTGGCGAAGCAGGAAATGCTGGCGGCCCGCCTCCTCGGGATTGTCGAGCGCGGCGCGCCAGATCCGTTTCGCCACTTCCACCTGCCCGTCGGCATAGAGGCAGCTGGCATAGGTATGGCGGGCGAGGATCACGTCGCCGCGGTCGCACTCCGTGCCCCGCTGCGCCGCCTGCATCGCCTTCTCCGACCGCCCCCTGGCGGCGTAGTGGGCGGAAAGATTGAGCCAGTAGGTCGCAATCCGGGCCCGGTCCAGCCTGCGCGTGCGGATGGCGTCGCGCTCGCGCGTCGGGTCGAACACGAGCGACTTGATCAACTGGCTGATCGTCCGGTTCTGGCCGAACCAGTCCAGCACATGGTGTCCCGCGAACGGCATCTTGATCGTCGTCAGCGGATGGCGCTGCGTGATCAGGTCGACATGGCGCTGGTCGTTGCGGTTGTGCGGATCGAAGAAGAGATAGCCCGGCACCGGCGCGATCTCCGACACGACGTCATAGCGGCAGGCAAGGCTCTCCTGCTCCTGCCAGCGGTTCTCCCACGGCACCCGCTTGAGGTCGGGCGAATATTGCGGCGAGAAGAGCAGGACGCGCGACAGCGACAGCCGCTCGGAGAAATTGACCGCGGCGTAGCCGCCCATGCTCGAGCCATAGCCGACCCGGTCCCGACCCGAGAGGCGCTGGTTGATCCGGTCGACGACCTCGTCCATCTCCTCGTGCTGGTACCAGTGATTGCCGTGCGACTTCACCGAGAGGACGTTGATGTTGTTGGTCGAGAAATAGCGCAGGCCGAACGGCGCCCGGTCCGGATCCGGCTTGTTGATCCAGGGGTCGAAACAGACGACCACAGGCCCGTCGGCCCGGATATCCGCCGACACCCCGTAAGAACGGCCGGAAAACAGCTCTTCCATCTGCGGGCTCTCTATCGAAAAGATTCTATATTTGAAATAATTCCGGGACAGATACGGAATTACGCTAGACGAAATCCAATACTTGGAAATAGTCTATCGACAGTCGGCGATGCATTCTATCCCCCAATGCATAGGGGCTTCCGATGCTGCCGGCGAACCCGCATGGCGCGAGGCGGCGTTCCGTGCCGCTCCGGCTTGCGCCATTGCCCGCCCAAATAGGCCTTCAAATCGGCACCCGCGCGCTGCTAAACCGCAGCGGGGGATTCGTGGCACCACGACGGCTCGCCCAAGCCTTGACCGAAAGCCTTGCAAGACGAGCCATAGAGGGTGCTCCCATGACCGATCCCGTTTCCCATCGCCAGGCGCTGGCGCCGGAACCGTTCGCCGTTCTGAGCCGCGTTCCCGCCATCGGTAATCTGATCCTCGGCGTGCGCGCCGACGGCGCGCTGCTGGAAGGCCTCGGCGCCATCGACAGCGTGGAGTTGGAGGACGGATTCGCCGTTCTGCGCGGCCCCGCGCGCGAGACGCGCCTCGACCTCTCGAAGATCGGCAGCATCGTCGCCGACCAGATGGTGATGAAGAACGTCCTGCCGTTCCTGGAAATCCTGGACACCGACGGCAAGGCCATCGCCAAGCTGACGGCGCTGGACGGGCTGGAGCGCTTCGACGCCGCGCTGGAGGGCATCGAGCGCCTTCCGCTCGACGCCGCGCCGCCGGCCGCGCGTCCGGACCCAGGTGACGAACCGGCCGACGGCCCCCTGAAGGCGGCGGAAGCGGCGGCCGAGCCGGTGACGCTGCAGGCGGTCAAGAACGGCGTCGTGCATCGCTGGTCCGGCACGCTCACCAGCGTCTCGTTCAGCCATGGCTTCCTGAACGCCATGCAGCCCGACATGCACCTGCATATCCGCGCCGGCGCCATCGCCTCATGGAAGAAGGAAAGCGTCGACGGTTCGGACGTCTTCAGCGCCATCGACGGCCATGGCAAGGCGATCGGCCTGACGCTGAAGGCTGAGGCCGGCGCTCTCGCCGTCTAGGAACGCCACTTCAAGCAAGACCCTCACCCGCCCCCTCCGCAAGCGGGAGAAGGTGGGGTGAGGGTCAGACTTGAACTCAGACCAGGAAGAAACTCACGCGGCGCGCGCGAGGCCTTCCTGCTCGCAATAGGCAAGGACGAGGTCGGCCAGGTCCCGGACCGGCCGGCGCGCGCCCGGCGCGACCTTGAGGGCCAGTTCGGTGGGCGGCACGGGAACGAACCCGTCGCCCACCAGCACCGCATAGGACGGGCGGACGGCCCGCGCCTCGATCAGCGCAACGCCAAGGCCGCCCGCGATCGCCGCCTCGATGCCGATCAGGCTGGCGCTCTCATAGGCGACGCGCCAGCGCCGGCCGGATGCTTCCAGTGCATGCACAGCGCGGTCGCGATAGCGGCAGCCCTGCGGAAACGCGATCAGCGGCACCGGATCGACGCGCCGCCAATCGACATCGGCGGCGCCGACCCAGACCAGCTTCTCCGGCCAGATGCCCTCGGCCGGACCGCCGCCGGCGTCGCGCTTCATCAGCACGAGGTCGAGATCGCCGCGCTCCAGCCCCCGTTCTAGCTCGACCGAGAGGTCGCAGCGGACGTCGAGCCGGCATTCCGGCCGAAGCTTCGCGAATTGCGCCACCAGGCTGGTCAGTTCGGCGACGGCGAAATCCTCCGTCAGACCGAGACGGACATGCTCCGCCGCCTGCGCGGCGCCGACGACGCTGCGCGCCTCCTGCGACAGCGCCAGGATTCTGCGCGCATAGCCGACGAGCCGCTCGCCCTCCGCCGTCAGCGCGACGCCCCTGCCCTCGCGGATCAAAAGCGGCGTTCCCGCCAGATCCTCGAGCTTGCGGATCTGCTGGCTGATCGTCGACTGGGTGCGATGCACGCGCTCGCCGGCGCGGGTGAAGCCGCCGGCGTCGACGACCGAGACGAAGGTCTTCAGGAGATCGAGATCGAACATGGCGACACCTGCGCTATCGATTTATCGAATGAGTAGCATCAAAACATCGAATTTCCAAATACCACGCGAAACGCTTATGGCTTCGTCACCGGCTGAGGCCGGCACTTTCTCAAGCAGGCTATCGACATGACGGACCGAGCCATACCCACCACAACCCAGCGCAAGGCGCCCGGCAACAGCCGCGCCGACCTCGGGCTTATCGCGCTCTTCTGCCTGATCTGGAGCTCGGCCTTCGCGGCGGCGAAGTTCGCCCTGCCGGATTGCCCGCCGCTCCTGCTGCTGGCGAGCCGCTTCCTCGCCGCCGGCGCGATCCTGCTCGGGCTGGCCGCGCTGGCGGGTCGCCTCGAATGGCCGGACCGGCGCGCGATCTGGAGCTGGGCCGTGCTTGGCGCCCTCAACAGCGCTCTCTATCTCGGCCTCAGCTATGCCGGCATGCGCACCGTCTCCTCCGCCTTCACGGCGGTGCTGATCAGCGCCAATCCGCTTCTGACAGCGCTCGTCGCCAGCCCGGTTCTGGGCGAGCGACTGTCGCCTCTGAAGCTCGGCGGGCTGCTGCTCGGCATGATCGGCGTCGCCATCGTGCTGCGCTCGCGGCTCGCGGGCGGCGCGGAGGACTGGCACGGCACGCTGCTGGTGCTGGGCGGGCTCGTCGCGCTGGTCGCCGGCACCATCCTGTTCAAGAAGCTGAAGCCGGATGGCGACCTCTGGACCGGCACGGCGATCCAGTCGCTATCGGCCGGGATCCTGCTCCTTCCCGTGGCGCTGGCGACGGAGAGCATCGCCGATATCCGCATGACGCCGGCGCTGATCGGTGGCTGGAGCTATCTGGTGATCGCGGCCTCGATCGGCGGCTATCTACTCTGGTTCCGCCTGCTGCAGACGAAGACCGCGACCGAGGCGTCGACGCTGCATTTCCTGATGCCGCCGCTCGGCCTCGCCTTCGGCTGGCTGCTGTTCCGCGAGCCGGTCGGCCTGATCGATTGCCTCGGCATCGTGCCGATCGCCATCGGCATCGCCATGGTGACGCGCGGCTAAGCCCGGTCAAAAAGAAAGCGGCGGCTCCGAACCCGGAACCGCCGCATTCAGAACTCACGAAGCCGGGGCTTTTCAGCCCTCGTCTTCCTCGCGCTGGGCCTTGACCTGAGCGATGAAGTCCTCGGCGTCCTGCTTGGCAGAACGGGAATGCTCTTCCGCGTCCTTGTTGAAGCGGTCGAGTTCCATCTTGAGGCCACTCACGGACGGCTTCTCGACGCTGTTCGCATAGGCGATCATGCGCAGCGACACGGCGAGATCGAGCACCATGGCGGCGAGCAGGCCGTCATCGAGCTGCTGGTCGTCGGCATAGTCCGAGATCAGGTCGTAGAGCGCGTCCCGATGCTCTTCATATTCCTCGGCAAAGGCCTCGAAATCTTCGTCGTCGGCGGGCTGGTTCGGATCGGCCATCTTTGTATCTCCTAGCCGGCGATCGGCGGTTGGAAGGTGAGACCCATGTCCCAGGGGAAATAAATCCACGTATCCTGTGACACTTCGGTGATGAAGGTGTCGACGATGGGGCGGCCCATCGGCTTCGAATAGAGCGTCGCGTAATGCGCCTTCGGCAGCATCTCGCGCACCAGGCGGGCGGTGCGGCCGGTATCGACGAGATCGTCGATGACGAGGACGCCGGCGCCCTCGCCGCCGCCGAGATCGATGATCTCCTGGCTGACGGGCTTCAGGACCTTGAGCGAACCCTGGTCCTTGTAGTTGTGATAGGAGGCGACGCAGATCGTCTCGATCATGCGGATGCCGAGTTCACGCGCCACGATCGCCGCCGGCACAAGGCCACCGCGCGTCACGCAGACGATCGCCTGCCACTTCTGATCGCCGGAAAGGCGCCACGTCAGGGCGCGCGCGTCCCGGTGAAACTGGTCCCAGGATACGGGGAACGCCTTGTCGCTGCGAGCGTCGACCATCATTGTCTCCTGCGCGTGAAAGAAGCGGAAGCTGTGGAATGCGGCTCCTTGCCATGCAATCGGGCCAAATGTCGATCCACAGAAATCGCCGGCATGTCAGCCATTCGCCTGCATCATGGCTGCCACCATCGCCTCGACGGCGCGGGCGGCCTGGTCGAGCCGGCCCTCGTCGCGCGAACGCAGCACGATGTCCGTCGCGAACGAACCATCGAGCATCTTCGGATAGCTGCCGATCGAGACGTCGGGATATTCGAGCTGGATCTCGCCGAGTTGCTTGGCGATGCGGCCCTCGCCCATGCCGACGGGCACGGTGCGCGACAGCATCTTGGCGCCGGTCGGGATCTTGGCGGCGACCTCGTCGAACATCGCCTGCATGATCGAGGGCACGCCGGCCATCACATGCACATTGCCGAGGGTGAAGCCCGGCGCCTTCGAGACCTTGTTCAGGATCAGGTCGGCGCCGTCCGGGATCCGCGCCATGCGCATCCGCGCCTCGTTCAGCTGGCCGGCCGCGTAGTGGTCGGTCAGGATGGCGACGGCGCGCGGATCATGGTCGATGCCGACGCCGAAGGCCTTCGCCATCGAATCGGCCGTGATATCGTCATGCGTCGGCCCGATGCCGCCGGTCGAGAAGACGTGGTCATAGCGGGCGCGCAGCGCGTTCACCGCGGCGACGATCTCGCCCTCGACGTCCGGCACGATCCTGACTTCGCGGATGTCGATGCCGATATTGGTGCAATATTCGGCAATATAGCCGATGTTCTTGTCCTTGGTGCGCCCCGAGAGGATCTCGTCGCCGATGACGAGGATCGCTGCGGTGACGACAGGCGCGGCTTCCGTGGCGGGTTCAGCCATTCACTACTCCATCGGTCCCCCATGGGTTTAGCCTTCCCGCGCCGGCCGCTCAAGGGAGCAGAATGCGAGCGCCGATGCGGCCCGGAAAACGCTGCATTGCGAAGCGCCGCAATCGCGGCCCCCGGCGCATTCCTCGCTCATTCCTGGCGGCATGCATGGCCGAGCGGCCCGGCAATCGACCCATGGCGCGGCATCGCGCCCGCCGCCACCGCGCAAAACTACTTGTAACTCGGCGCCCGATACGCCAGATCGGGGGCAATCCTTCACGATCAGGCTTGTCCCCGCCGCCGCGGAATGCTGTGCTAGCGGGACACGGAGTACCCAGATGGTCACCTATGTCGACGCAGACGCGGCCCCGGTAAAGAACACCGGACAGATCCGGCTGTATGGTCCGGAGGCCTTTGCCGCCATGCAGCGCGCCGGCCAGCTGGCGGCTGCCTGCCTCGACGGCCTGGCCGACATCGTCAAGCCGGGCGTGCCGACCGACGAGATCGACCGCTACGTCTACGAATTCGGCGCCGACCATGGCGCGCTGCCGGCGACGCTCGGCTATCGCGGCTACACCAAGTCGACCTGCACCTCGATCAACCACGTCGTCTGCCACGGCATTCCCGACGACAAGCCGCTCAAGGACGGCGACATCGTCAATGTCGACGTCACCTATATCCTCGACGGCTGGTATGGCGATTCCAGCCGGATGTATCTCGTCGGCGACGTCAAGCGCGCCGCGGCCCGGCTGGTCGAGGTCACCTATGAATCGCTGATGCGCGGCATCGCCGCCGTGCGGCCCGGCGCCACCACCGGCGACATCGGCTATGCGATCCAGTCCTATGCCGAAGCCGAGCGCTGCAGCGTCGTGCGCGATTTCTGCGGCCATGGCGTCGGCAAGGTGTTCCACGACACCCCCAACATCCTGCACTACGGCAATCCCGGCGAAGGCGTCGAGCTGCGCCCGGGCATGATCTTCACCATCGAGCCGATGATCAATCTCGGCCGGCCGCATGTGAAGGTGCTGCGCGACGGCTGGACCGCGGTCACCCGCGACCGCTCGCTCTCGGCGCAGTTCGAGCACACGGTCGGCGTCACCGACACCGGCTGCGAGATCTTCACCCTGTCGCCGCGCGGCTATACCTGCCCGCCCTACCCGACAGGGGCATGAGCGGGTTCGACGAGAACCTCGAGAATGCGCCCCATTTCGTGGGGCATCGCGAACGGCTGAAGACGCGGTTCCGCGAGAGCGGGGCGGAAGCGATCGCCGACTACGAGCTTCTGGAACTGATCCTGTTCCAGGCCGTGCCGCGCCGCGACACCAAGCCGATCGCCAAGGCGCTGCTCGCCCGCTTCGGCACGTTTTCCGACGTGCTGGCGGCGCCCGAGGCGCGGCTCACCGAGATCGCCGGCGTCGGCCCGTCGGTCGCCACCCATCTGAAGCTCGTGCACGCCGCCGCCACCCGCTACGCCAGGGGCGCCGTGCGCCAGCGGCCCCTGCTCGGCTCCTGGAGCGCGGTGGTCGACTATTGCCGCGCCGCCATGGCGTATGAGGAAAAGGAGCAGTTCCGCATCCTCTTCCTCGACCGCAAGAACGTGCTGATCGCCGACGAGGTGCAGCAGGTCGGCACCGTCGACCACACACCGGTCTATCCGCGCGAGGTGGTGAAGCGGGCGCTGGAACTGTCGGCCACCGCCATCGTGCTGGCGCATAACCATCCTTCCGGCGACCCGACGCCCTCGCGCGCCGATATCGAGATGACGAAGACGATCGTCAGCATCGCCGGCCCGCTCGGCATCGCCGTGCATGATCACATCATCGTCGGCCGGCAGGGGCATGCCAGCTTCCGCGGGCTCAAGCTGATCTGACGGAAGCCGCAGCGCTTGCCGGCTTCGCCGCGATCGGTTCGCCATGCCGATCCTCGAGGCTCGCCGCCCCGCCGAGTTCCTCGACCAGCAGCGCCGTGATCAGCGCGCCGCCGAGGCTGACCACCGCCACCAGGACCAGCACCGCCGACAGGCCGAACTCCGCCTTGATCACCGGCAGGAAGAAGGCGCCGAGCGCCGCGCCGACCTTGGCCGAGGCGGAGGCGAGGCCGGAGCCCGCGCCGCGCAGCTGCGTCGGGAAGAGCTCGGCCGGCAGCGCGAAGGTGGTCGAATGCGGCCCGGCATTCATGGCGAGGTTGAACAGGATGAAGCCGGCGAAGATGGCGGCGACGGCCGGATGGGCCGGCCCGCTCCACCAGAGCGCGGCGACCAGGATCAGCATGCCGGCGGTCATGCCGAGGAAGCCGGCGACCTGCGGACGCAGGTGACCGAAGCGCGGCACCACCCAGAAGGCAGCGAGAAAGCCGATCACCAGGAAGATGTCGATCAGCGAGGTGCCGCCGATCTCGGAGAAATCGGCCAAGACGATGTTGCTGCGCGAGGCGCCGAAATGCAGGTCCGCCAGCAGCATCGGCGTGAACAGGCCGATGCCGTAGGAGGCGATGTCCATCAGGAACCACGGCACGCAGGCGAGCGCGGTCCGACGCCGATAGGCGGAGCCGAACAGCGCCGCGATGCCGCGCTTCCTCACCTCGTCCGGTGCCTTGGCGACGATGTGCACGGCGCCGGCCGCTCCGTCGCCGAGCGCCGCGAGCTTGGCCCGATCGGCTGTAATCACCGCCCCGATCGCGTCCGCCGCGGCGCGGTTGCGTCCCTGCCCCATCAGCCAGCGCGGGCTTTCCCGCATGAAGAGGCGGCCGATGAGGAAAAGCAGCGGCAGGGCGACGAACGTCGCCATGAATCCGCGCCAGGCATCGTCCGCATCGACGACCGTGAGGATCGCCGCCGTCAGCGCCGCCGCCAGCATGAAGCCGACCGCCTGGAAGGTGATGGCGGCGACCATGACGCGGCTGCGCGCTGCGGCAGGCATCCATTCGGCCACGTAGCTGCTCGACACCGGATAATCGATGCCGACGCCGACGCCGAACACGAAGAGCCCGAGGGTCAGCATGCCGGGGTCGCCGGCGAAAACGGCGATCAGCGCGCCGGCGATCATCACCACAGTATCGACGAGCATCAGCGGCTTGCGGCCGAAGCGGTCGGCGAGCGGACCACCGATCGCCGCCCCCGGTACTGCGCCGGCAAGCAGCGCCGCGCCGAGCAGGCCCTGCATGGCGGCATTGAGGGCGAAGCTCTTGACGAGGAGCGGCAGGGCGACGCCGAGGGTGAAGACCGAGACGCCGCCCAGCATGGTGCCACCGGTCGACAGCAGGAAGATCCAATAATGCGCCCATCCCATCGGCGCGCGATCCAGCATGACGAGCATCGCCTGTTGGTGTGATGTCTGCTGCATATCCGATCCTTCATCGACCGCCCGGCGAACGGCAAGCTCCCCACCTTTGTTCGCTGCAGCGTAGATTCGCAATAGTTGTACAGGGTTAGGAGCACACCGTGCGCGCCCACCGCGCGGCGCGCACGCCCTCACGCCCCCCGTGTCCCACCCGATCCCGGACAACTCCCACGATCCGCTTCGTCCTCATTCCTGCGAATGAGTTGCAATTGCGAACAAGCCATGCCAGCTTGTTGCGAGTAGGTCGCAATTGCATGGAGGTGCCCCACATGATCGACCGCCCGCGCCGACGATTCCTCGCCGCGCTCTCGGCTATGCTGTTCGCCACAACGATGTCGACGACGGCGCTCGCCGGCGAGGCAGGGGCGAAGTTCAAGGCGGTCACGACCTTCACCATCCTGGCCGACATGGCGCAGAACGTCGCCGGCGACGCCGCGATCGTGGAATCGATCACCAAGCCTGGCGCCGAGATCCACAACTACCAGCCGACCCCGCGCGACATCGTGAAAGCGCAGGACGCGCAGTTGATCCTCTGGAACGGCCTCGGGCTGGAACTCTGGTTCGAGAAGTTCTTCGCCAATCTGGACGGCGTCCCGCAGGCGACCGTCTCGGCAGGCGTCGCGCCGATCGGCATTGCCGAAGGCCCCTATTCCGGCAAGCCCAACCCGCACGCCTGGATGTCGCCCGACGCGGCACTCATCTATGTCGACAACATCCGCGACGCCTTCGTCGCGCAGGATCCGGCCCATGCCGAGACCTACAAGGCGAACGCGGAAGCCTACAAGGCGAAGATCCGCGCCACCGCCGCGCCGATCCGCGAGGCGCTCGCCGCCATTCCCGACGAGAAGCGCTGGCTGGTCTCCAGCGAGGGCGCCTTCTCCTATCTCGCCCGCGATTTCGGCCTGAAGGAGCTGTATCTCTGGCCGATCAATGCCGACCAGCAGGGTACGCCGCAGCAGGTTCGCAAGGTGATCGACGCGGTGCGGGCCAACAACATCCCGGCCGTCTTTAGCGAAAGCACCATTTCCGCAAGCCCCGCCGAGCAGGTGGCGCGGGAAACGGGGGCTGCCTATGGCGGCGTGCTCTATGTCGACAGCCTCTCCGAGGTGGACGGCCCGGTACCGACCTATCTCGACCTGCTGCGCGTCACCTCGGAGACAATCGCCAAGGGGATCGCGCAGAAGGAAGCCGCGCAGTGAACGCCCGCGTCGCGCCCTCTCCTTTGCCTCCCCTCGCCGATCCGGGGGCCGGCATCACGGTTGCCGACGCCACCGTGACCTATCGCAATGGCCACACGGCCCTGCGGAACGCCAGCTTCGAAATCCCGACCGGCACCATCACGGCGCTGGTCGGCGTCAATGGCAGCGGCAAGTCGACCCTGTTCAAGGCGATCATGGGCTTCGTCCGCGTCTCGCGCGGCACGATCCGCCTGCTCGGCCAGCCGGTCGAACAGGCGCTGAAGCAGAACCTCGTCGCCTATGTGCCGCAGAGCGAGGATGTCGACTGGAACTTCCCCGTGCTGGTCGAGGACGTCGTGATGATGGGCCGCTATGGCCACATGAACTTCCTGCGCATCGCGACGGCCCGCGACCGCGCAGCCGTCGACGAGGCGCTGGAGCGGGTCGGCATGAGCGCGATGCGCAAGCGCCAGATCGGCGAATTGTCCGGCGGCCAGAAGAAGCGCGTCTTCCTCGCCCGCGCGCTGGCGCAGGATGGCCGCGTCATCCTGCTCGACGAGCCCTTCACCGGCGTCGATGTGCAGACGGAGGCCGCGATTATCGAGCTCCTGCGCGGCCTCCGCGACGAGGGCCGGGTGATGCTGGTCTCGACCCACAATCTCGGCAGCGTGCCGGAATTCTGCGATCGCGCCGTCTTGCTCAACCGCACCGTGCTCGCGCATGGCCCGACGCGGGAGACTTTCACGAAGGCCAATCTGGAGCGGACTTTCGGCGGCGTCCTGCGCCATGTGGCGCTCGATCCGGCGACGGTCGGCAGCGGACCGATCAGCATCCTCTCCGACGACGAGAGCCCGCTGCTGTTGCCGGATCCGCCGGCCGCGAGCGCCGAAAGCGCGGAGGCGCGCCCCTGATGGCGATCCTCCTCGAGCCCTTCGCCTATGGCTACATGGTCAATGCGATGTGGGTCAGCGCGCTCGTCGGCGGCGTCTGCGCCTTCCTCTCCGCCTATCTGATGCTGAAGGGCTGGTCGCTGATCGGCGACGCCCTCTCCCATTCGATCGTGCCCGGCGTCGCCGGCGCCTACATGCTCGGCCTGCCGTTCTCCATCGGCGCCTTCTTCTCCGGCGGGCTCGCCGCCGCCGCGATGCTGTTCCTGAACCAGCGCACGCGGCTGAAGGAAGACGCGATCATCGGCCTGATCTTCACCGGCTTCTTCGGTCTCGGCCTCTTCATGGTGTCGCTGTCGCCGACCGCGGTGAACATCCAGACGATCGTGCTCGGCAACATCCTGGCCATCACGCCGGAGGATACGCTGCAGCTCGCCATCATCGGCTTCCTGTCGCTCGCCATCCTCCTGGCGAAATGGAAGGACCTGATGGTCACCTTCTTCGACGAGAGCCACGCCCGCTCGATCGGCCTCAATCCGACCTTCCTGAAGATCCTGTTCTTCACCCTGCTCTCGGCCTGCACGGTGGCGGCGCTGCAGACGGTCGGCGCCTTCCTCGTCATCGCCATGGTGGTGACGCCGGGCGCCACCGCCTATCTGCTCACCGACCGCTTCCCGCGCCTGCTCGCGATCAGCGTCGCTGTCGGCGCGCTAACCAGCTTCACCGGCGCCTATGCGAGCTATTACCTCGACGGCGCCACCGGCGGCATCATCGTCGTGCTGCAGACACTGATCTTCCTCGCCGCTTTCGTGTTCGCCCCGAAGCACGGGCTGCTCGCCGCCCGCCGGCGCGCCGCCGAAGCGCTGGAGACAGCCGCATGACTCTGCTGGAAACGCTGCTGCAACCGCTGCAGTTCGAGTTCATGCGCAACGCGCTCGTCATCTCGGCGCTGGTCGCCGTGCCGACCGCCCTGCTCTCCTGCTACCTGGTGCTCAAGGGCTGGTCGCTGATGGGCGACGCGATCTCGCATGCCGTGCTGCCGGGCGTCGTCATCGCCTATATCGTCGGCGCGCCCCTCGCCATCGGCGCATTCGTCGCCGGCATGGGCTGCGCGCTCGCGAGCGGCTATCTCAAGGCAAACAGCCGCATCAAGCAGGATACGGTGATGGGCATCGTCTTTTCCGGCATGTTCGGCCTCGGCATCGTGCTCTACACCAAGATCGAGACCGACGTTCACCTCGACCACATCCTGTTCGGCGACATGCTGGGCGTGGGGGGCCGCGACATCGCCGAGACGGGGATCATCGCGCTCGTCATCACCGGCCTGCTCGCCATCAAATGGCGCGACCTGCTGCTGCACGCCTTCGACCCAATCCAGGCGAAGGTCGTCGGCCTGCCGGTCAACTGGCTACACTACGGGCTGCTGGCGATCCTGTCGCTTGCCATCGTCGGCGCGCTGAAGGCGGTCGGCATCATCCTCGCCATCGCGATGCTGGTTTCGCCCGGCGCCATCGCCTTCCTGCTGACCAAGCGCTTCGGCGCGATGCTCTGGCTGGCGGCGACGATCGCCGTCCTCGCCTCGCTGGCCGGCGTCTATCTGAGCTTCTTCCTCGACAGCGCCCCGGCGCCGACCATCGTGCTGCTGCTGACGATGATCTTCATCGCCGCGTTCATCGTCTCCAAGCGGCGGGCGGCGCGCATGGAGACGGAGGAAGCCGGTCTTTCATAGGCAATCGAGATGGGTTGCTCAGCGCATCAAAGGCGCCAACCGTCACGGTTCAGCCGAGGCTCATCCTCACCAGGCCAGCGCCTTGCCGTCGAGGGCAGCCAGCAGCTTGGCGTCCTGGTTGTAGATGTCCTTGCGGAAATTGACGCCGTCGTCGTCGACCCAGGCGGTGAGATAGGTCAAGTGGATCGGCAGCGGCGTGGCGAGCTTGACGACGGTATTCTTCTCCGTCGCCACGACCTTGTTGATCCGGTCCATGTTCCAGCCGGAAATGCCGCCGGCCGTCAGCACCTGAAGGGCAAGTTCAAGCGGCCGGCTCAGCCGGATGCAGCCATGGCTGAAGGCGCGCTCGGCCTTCGAGAACGCGCTGCGCGAGGGCGTATCGTGCAGATAGACGTCATGCTGGTTCGGGAACATGAACTTGACCCGGCCGAGCGCGTTCTTCGGTCCCGGCTGCTGGCGCAGCTGGAACGGGAAATTGCCCGGCCCGTAGCTCGACCAGTTGATCGAGGTGAGGTCATAGACGTCCTTGCCGCGCACGGCCTGGAACCCCTGCGAGGCGAGACTGGCGGGGTTGGAGCGCAGCTTGCCGAGTTGCTCCTTGACGGCGATGCCGGCCGGGACCGTCCAGTAGGGGTTGAGCTCGATATAGCGGACCTGGTCGCTGAACACCGGCGTGCGGCTATAGGGCTTGCCGACGACGACCGACATGCGCTCCTCGGCCTGGCCGTCCCTGACCCGGCGCAGCTCGAAGCCGGCGATGTTGACCATCAGATATTGCTGGCCGAGATCGCGCGGCATCCAGCGCCAGCGCTCCATCGCCAGCTCGATTTCCTGAATGCGGTCCTCGATCGGCACGTTCATCGCGACCAGCGCCGCCGGCCCGACGACACCGTCGACATCGAGGCCGTGGCGCGCCTGGAAGCGCTCGACCGCCTTTACCAGCTCCGCGTCATAGAGCTCGGCATTTCCAGCCGCGGCCGGATCGGCGCCGTCTGTGACCGCGAGCCGCTCGCGAAGAGCGCCAACGCGCGGGTCGGTCATGCCCGGCTTCAGCGTCGGGCCAAGAGGAACCGGCTCCCATCCACCCTCGGCCTGAAGCTCGCGATATTGCGCCAGCGCGCCCCGAAGCGACGCGTAATAGCTGCTCGGCGGCTGGGCGACGTCGAAATACTCGTCGAGGTCGTCGACCCTCGATATCGCCTGCAGCGCCGCCGCCTGGTCGAAGGTGCGCGTCTTCAGGAAGAAGTTGGGATCGACCTTGCTGGGCAGGAAGCGGCCGACGGAGAGATCGGCGCTATATTCCAGAAAGGCAGCGGAAAAATAGAGCTCGATCAGCGCAAGGCCGCGGAAATCCTCGGGATCGGCGCGCTGCATCAGCGAGAGAAGCTGGTCGGTCGGATAGTCGTCCGGCCGCAGGCCGTCCGCGCCGGCGTCGTTCAGGATCGCGACCAGCGCCTCGGCCCGGTCATCGCGCAGCCAGAGAAGCTCGCCCGCCTGCTCCTCGTAATAGGCGCGCAGCACGTCGCGGCGCTGCTGGATCGGCAAGGGCAGCCTTGGCTCACGCGCCAGCAGGTCGATGGCGTTGATGCGGATGACGGCGAGGTTCCGCTGCATCTCCTCGACGCTGGCGGCCTCGGCCGCCGGAACGCTTGGCAACATCGGCGCGAGCGCGAGAAAAGCTCCCGCGCAGAGCCGGAGGGCGAAACGACGGATCGGGGCGTTATTGAATGGGCGGCGCATAGAGGATTCCGCCTTGCGTCCAGAGGGCGTTGATACCACGGGAGAGTTGCATCGGCGTGTCTTCGCCGAGATTGCGGTCGAAGATCTCGCCGATATTGCCGACGCCGCCGATCACCTGGGTGAGCCAGGCATCCGACAATCCGAGCGGCGGCCCGCTCAAGGCACCGAGCAGGGCGGCCTGCTGCGCCTTGTCGGCGGCGATGGAGGTAGAGCTCAGCCCGACCTCCTCCGCGTCGATCAGGCCGAACAGCACCCAGCGCACGAGATTGACCCATTTCGGATCGTCGTCGCGCACCACCGGGCCAAGCGGCTCCTTCGAGATGACGTCCTTGAGGATGACGTGCTCGTCCGGCTTCGGCAGGTCCGCTCGCTCGCCGGCGAGCGCCGAACGATCGGCGGTATAGGCGTCGCACTTGCCGTCGGCATAGGCCTTGCGGGCGTCCTGCCGCTCGGCGAAGGGCAGGAACGACACCTTGAGGCCTGCCCGTTCGAAATAGGCGGCGGCGTTGTCCTGCGTCGTGGTTCCGCTGACAACGCAGACGGTGGCGCCGTTCAATTGCAGCGGGCTGGTCGCGCCATAGAGCGCCGGCACCATGAAACCCTGGCCGTCGAAATAGCTGACGCCGACGAATTCCAGCGACTGCCCGGCATCGCGCGAAAGCGTCCAGGTGCTGTTGCGGGAGAGAAGGTCGACCTTGCCATCCGTCAGCGCCTTGAAGCGGTCGGTCGCCGACAGCGGCACATAGTCGACCTTGCCGGCATCGGCGAAGATCGCGAGTGCGACCGCCTTGCAGAAATCGACGTCGAAGCCGCGCCAGGCCCCCTGCTCGTCCTTCTCGGAAAAGCCGCCGAGCCCCTCGCTGACGCCACAGACGAGCGTGCCGCGCGTCTTGACGGTCTCCAGCGTCCCCGCCGCCGCATGGGTGGCGGAGCCGGCGGCGAGCAACAGGCTCAGCGCCGTGGCGCACGCCGAAAGGCGAGCGGAAAGGGATTTCAGCTTCATCGATGGGCCCCGATATCACGACGGCAGTACCGGCATGATACATCGGCGCGCGCCGCCAACAAGGCCACAACCCAAGATGTCGGCCGCGCTGCGACGGAACCCTCGAAACGGGCATGGCCGGGACGAGCCCGGCCATGTGATGTTCTTCGAAGGAGGCGCGTCAGCGCTCAGTAGCGGGCGGGCGCCGCCGGCTTGTTGCCGAGGATGGCGTCGATCCGGTCAAGCACGTCCTGAGTCAGCTTCTCGCGGCTGTCGAGGGCGGCGAGGTTGTCCTCGAGCTGGCTCTTCTTCGAGGCGCCGAGGATGACCGTCGAGACGTTCTTGTTGGCGAGGCACCAGAGCAGCGCCATGTGGTGGATCGGCAGGCCGATCTCCTCCGCCAGCGCCGCCAGCTTCTCGACCTGGGCGATGCGCTGCTTGCCCTTCTCGCCCTGCCAGATCTCCTTCAGCCACTCATAGCCCGGCAGGTCGAGGCGGCTGCCGGCCGGAATGCCCTTGTTGTACTTGCCGGTGAGAATGCCGGAGGCGAGCGGGGACCAGATCGTCGTGCCGAGGCCCATCAAATCGTAGAGCGGGCGATAATCGCCCTCGACCTTCTCGCGCTCGAACAGATTGTACTGCGGCTGCTCCATGGTCGGCGGCGTGATCCTGAGGTCCTTGGCGACGGCCCAGGCCTCGGTCAGCTGCTGCGCCGTCCATTCCGAAGTGCCCCAGTAGAGCACCTTGCCCTGCTGCACGAGGTCGTGCATGGCGCGGACGGTTTCCTCGATCGGGGTATCGATGTCGGGTCGGTGGCAGAAATAGAGGTCGAGATATTCGACCTGCAGGCGCTTCAGCGCCGCGTGGCAGGCATCGGTGACATGCTTGCGCGACAGGCCGCGCTGCGTCGGCTTCGAGCCGCCCCAGAACACCTTGCTGGAGACGATGTAGGAATCGCGGCTCCAGGCGAGCTTGGCCAGCGCCTCGCCCATCAGCGTCTCGGAGACGCCGGCCTCGTAGCCCTCGGCATTGTCGAAGAAGTTGATTCCGCGATCATAGGCGAGCGTCATGATGTCGAGCGCGTCGCGCTGGTCGACCTGCTTGCCGAACGTCACCCAGGAACCGAGCGAAAACTCGCTGACCTGCAGGCCGGACTTGCCCAAACGGCGGTACTGCATCATCCATCCGATCATTGTTGAATTAGGCTGCGGCGTGCGCCGCGCGCGGCAGGCTAGTCCACTTGCTTCCGGCGCGCTACTCCGCCCGCCAAGGGCTCAGGACGCGACGGCCTGCCCCTCATAGGCCCGCCGCAGTTCGGCGATGTCGATCTTCGTCATCTGCAGGTAGGCCTCGGTGACGCGCTGCGTCTTCTGCGGCTCGGGATCGACCAGCATCGGCGCCAGGATGCTTGGCACGATCTGCCAGGAAATGCCGAACTTGTCCTTGAGCCAGCCGCAGCGCCCCGTCGAGCCGCCCTCGGAGAGCCGCTCCCAGTATTCGTCGATCTCGTCCTGCTCCTCGCATTTGACCACGAAGGAGATCGCCTCGTTGAACTGGTAGCGCGGACCGCCATTGAGGGCGGTGAACTCCATGCCCTCCAGCTGGAACGTCGCCGCCATCACGCCGCCCTTCGGCCCCGGCCCGGCATCGCCGAAGCGGGCGACCTTGCCCACCTTGGCATTCTTGAAGATCGAGACATAGAAGATGATCGCCTCTTCGACCTGATTGTCGAACCATAGGAACGGCGTGATCTTCTGCATGGTTTTGCCCTCCTTGCTGCAACCGTGACGGCCCGAATGCCCCCATCCGGGCCACCACGGCGTCACGGCGATGTCGGTGCCGTCGCGGCAAGGAACAGATCCGGAATTGCAGGATGCCGGGACGCCCCCCGGGCCGGTCCCGCGCCGCGACCAAAGAAGGAAAACGCCATGCCCGCCCTTGCGTTCCCCGCCGCCCTCGCGCGGGCCGGTCACGGTTTCGACAAGCCGGGTCACCCGTGGATTGGACTATGATGGCGACCGACGCCGGCCTTCGCCGCGGGCCGGGTGCCGCTGCAAGCTGTGCGACAAGCCCCGCGAGGCCCGCATTTTCGCTTGCACCTCAATTCTGCGGCTCTAAAAGAGCGGCCGGGGCGGGCAGGACGAAGAGTCTATGACTTATTGCGTTGGAATCCTGGTGCGCGACGGACTGGTCATGCTGGCCGATACGCGCACGAATGCCGGTCTCGACAACATCGCGACGTTCCGGAAGCTGCACCTCTACCAGACCGAGGGCGAGCGGGCGATCGCGGTCGCGACCGCCGGCAATCTCGCCGTCAGCCAATCCGTCCTGAACATCCTGACCGAAGGCCTCGAAAATCCGGAAACCGGGCGGATCGAGACCATCCATACCATCCCTTCCATGTTCAAGGTGGCGCAGTTCGTCGGCCGGGCCATCCGCGAGGTCTATCGCATCCATGGCCCGTCGATGGAGCAGCAGGCCGCGAGCTTCGACGTCACCATGCTGCTCGGCGGCCAGGTCAAGGGCGGGCGGCTGCGCCTGTTCATGATCTATCCGGCCGGCAATTTCATCGAGGCGACGACCGACACGCCCTACCTGCAGATCGGCGAGCACAAATACGGCAAGCCGATCCTCGACCGCGCCGTCACCAGCGACACCGCGCTCTACGAGGCGCTGAAGCTCGGCCTCGTCTCAATGGATTCGACGCTGCGCTCCAATCTCGGAGTCGGGATGCCGATCGACATCGCCGCGATCCGCCGCGACGACCTGCGGTTCGAGATCTCCCGCCGCGTCGATGACGGCGACGAGTATTTCGCCAGCCTGCGCGAGCGCTGGTCGGCCGCGCTGCGCGCCGCCCACCAGGCGATCCCCAACCCTCCCTACGACAAGCCCTGAGGGACCCGCGCCGGGATCGCTGGACGCGGGCTGAGCGGGTACGGCCGCGGCGTCAGTGCAGCGCGAATTCGGTGGCGATCCGGCATTCGGCCGGCCCGATCAGCCTCTGATGGGCCACGCGCACCGAATGAAGCGGGCCATCGATCTCGCGCCGCCAGAAGTCGAGGAAGCCGGTCAGCTCCGGGAATTCCGGGGCGAGGTCGTATTCCTGCCAGACGAAGGTCTGCAGCAGGGCCGGATGGTCCGGCAGGCGGTAGAGGATGTGGGCAGTCGTCAGGCCATAACCCGAAAGCTGGCGCAGCAGGGATGACGGCATGGGCACCTCATCTTGCATCGGCAGTCCCTCACGAGGACTTGCCCATGCTCCCTCCTGCTCCGAGTCGTTTCAATGGAAAAATCAACGATTCATCATTTACATCAAAAGGTTAGCAGCATAGACGCCTGAGTGCTGCCACCGGGTGCGACACAGGCCCGCGCCTATCCGGGCAGGCGCCCGCCCGCCGCGTCGAGCGCTTCCGGCGTGTCGATGTCGAGCGCCACCTCGGGACCGATTTCCACCTCGACGACGGCGCCGGCATGCGCGCCGATCAGCTGGCGGGCGCCCATGTCGCCTTCGATCGCCTGCAGCGCCGGAAAGAACCCGCGCGACCAGAGCACGGGATTGCCGCGCCTGCCGCCATGGGTCGGCACGACGATGCATTCCGGCGCCGCCGGGTCGAACGCGGAGATCAGGCGATCGAGAATGGCGCCCGTGATCCCGGGCATGTCCGCGAGCAGGACGACTACCCCGTCCGGGTCGTCGCCGAGGCTGGCGACACCCCGCCGCAGCGATGTCGACAACCCCGCGGCATGGTCGGGATTGTCGATGAAGCGCACGCCGGCGCCGGCGAGTGCCTGCTCGACAGCCTCGCGCTGATGGCCGGTCACGACCGTCACCGAGGCGGCGCGGCTGGCGAGCGCGGCGTCGGCGACGATCCGCACCAGGCTGCGGCCGCCGATCTCCGCCAGCAGCTTGTTCGGCCCGCCCATGCGCCGGCCCTGCCCCGCCGCCAGCACCAGCGCCGCGATCGCCGGCCCGGCGCGCGTCACGCCGCCACGCCACGCTTGCGCAGCGCGTCCACGATTTCCGCCAGCACCGAGACGGCGATCTCCGCCGGCGATTGCGCGCCGATGGCGAGCCCGATCGGCGCGCGGATGCGCGCGACGTCCGCCTCCTCCAGCCCGGCCGCCGTAAGCCTTTCGACGCGCTTCGCATGGGTCTTGCGGCTGCCGAGCGCGCCGACATAGAAGCAGTTCGCCGCCAGCGCCGCCTGGAGCGGCATATCGTCGATCTTCGGGTCGTGCGTCAGCGCCGCCACGGCCGTGAACGGGTCGAGCGGCAGGCGCCGCAACGCCTCCTCCGGCCAATGCGGCATCAGCGCGATGCCGGCGAAGCGCTCCGGTGTGGCGAAGGCGGTGCGCGGATCGATGATCGTCACGTCGAAGCCGGCGATGCGGGCCATCGGCGCCAGCGCCTGCGCGATATGCACCGCGCCGATGACGACGAGGCGCGGCGGCGGCACATACACGGTCAGGAAGAACTCGTCGCCCTCCGCCGTGCGGACCAGGCCGGAATGGGCGGAGCGAAAGCGTTGCGGCAGGATCTCGCCAAGCGCCGGCTCGATCATAAGGTCGAGGCCGAGATCGTTCTCGCGCACCAGACGGACGAGGCCCGAGGCAAGATTGGTGATCAGGATCGCGGCCTGCCTCTGCCCGCGCGCCTCGTTCAGCCCTTGCAGCGTGAAGCGATCCATTCACACCACCTTCTCGACATAGATGCGGATGCGGCCGCCGCAGGAGAGGCCGACACGCCAGGCCGTCTCGTCGGCAACGCCATATTCGAGCAGGCGCGGCTCGCCCGAGGCGATCACCTCGATCGCCTCGCCGATGACGGCGCCCTCGACACAGCCGCCGGAGACGGAGCCCTCGAAATGGCCGTCGGCGTCGATGACGAGATGGCTGCCCGCGGGGCGCGGCGCCGAGCCCCAGGTCTCGACCACCGTCGCCAGCGCCACGGTGCGGCCGGCCCGGATCCACGCCTCGGCGGTGCCGAGCACGTCGGCGTCCCCCAGGCCAAGCGGTCGTTCAGCGGACATGATCAACCCTCCTCAGGCCACGGCGAGAACGCGACGGGGATCGGCGGCACCGACCGCCGGCCCGAAGTGGAGCGCGTGGACGAGATCGGCCACCGCCTCCAGCGAATGCACGGCGCGAAGCTCGTCGACATGGGGGAGCATGGCGCGGATGCCGCGCGCCTTCGCCTCGAAGCCATCGAAGCGCAGCAGCGGATTGAGCCAGATCAGCCGCCGGCTGGCGCGATGCAGCCGCTCCATCTCGGCTGCGAGATCGTCGCCGCCGTCGCGCTCCAGTCCGTCGGTCACCAGCAGCACGATGGCCCCCTGCCCCAGCACCCGCCGCGACCACAGCCGGTTGAAGGCGCGAAGCGTCGGCGCGATCCTCGTGCCGCCCGACCAGTCCTCCACCGCCGCCGCGCAGGCGGCGAGCGCCGCGTCCGGGTCCTTCAGCCGCAACGGGCGCGAGACGTTGGTGAGCCGGGTGCCGAACAGGAAGGCGTCGACCCGCCGCGTCGCGCCGAGCGCGTGCAGGAAATGCAGCAGGATGCGGCTGTAGCGGCTCATCGAACCGGAGATGTCACAGAGCGCGACGACGGGCGGCAACGCGGTCGCGTGCCGGCGAAAGGCGGGCAGGATCAGCTCGCCGCCATTTCGCAACGCGAACCGCAGCGTCCGGCGCGGATCGATCCGGCCGCGCGCGGCCGAAACCAGGCGGTGCTTCGGCTGCCGGTCGCCGGCAAGCGTCAGCCGGCCGATCGCCGCCTCCGCGTCGGCGAGCTCCGCGGCGCTCATCTGGGCGAAGTCGCGCTTTTGCAGCCGCTCCTCCGCCGAAACGGCGAGACGCTCGCGCTCGGGACCCGGATCATCGTGAGCCTCGGGCGCGCGATCGCCGAGCATCGCCTGCGTCACACGGGCGGCCGCGGCGGCCTGCGCCGGCGACGCCTGGCCGGGCGGCCGATCGACGAAGACCGGTGCACGCAGACGGCCGCTTCGCCAGAACTGGCGGAACGCCTCGTCGAACACCGGCCGCTGCTCGCGCCGGCTCAGAAGCGTGGCGTGCAGCGCCCAGTAGAAGTCGTCGCGCGCGGCGGGACCGACGATCTCGGCGGCGCGGAGCGCATCGGCGATCGCCGCCGGCCCGACCGGCACGCCGGCCCGGCGCAGCAGCCGGCCGAACTGCAGGATGTTCTCGTCGAGCCTGCCGCCACCCGGAGGCGGACGATCGTCGAGAAGGGCGGGCGTCGCCGTCATGCCGCCGCCTCCTCCCGTGCCGCCGCGACCAGCGCCCGCACGCGGTCTTCGTCCAGCCGGGCGATATCGTCCTGGTATTTGAGCAGGACGCCCAGCGTGTCGGTGACCATTCCCGGCTCCAGCGCCACCTGGTCAAGCTCGGAGAGAGCCGCCGCCCAGTCGAGCGTCTCGGCGAGGCCCGGGCTCTTGAACAGCCCTTCGCGGCGCAACGACTGCACGAAGGCGACCACCTGGCGCGACAGGCTTTCGCCCGCGCCCGGCACCTTGGCGCGCAGGATCCTGAGCTCGCGCGCGCTGTCGGGATAATCGACCCAGTGGTAAAGGCAGCGCCGCTTCAGCGCGTCGTGGATCTCGCGCGTCCGGTTGGTGGTAACCACGACGATCGGCGGCTCGGCGGCGTGGATGGTGCCGAGTTCCGGCACGGTCACCTGGCTGTCGGCCAGCACCTCGAGCAGATAGGCCTCGAACGCCTCGTCGGCCCGGTCGAGCTCGTCGATCAGGAGCACCGGCGCCCCGCCGGGCCCCGCATCGAGCGCCTGCAGCAGCGGGCGGCGGATCAGGAAGCGCTCGGAAAAGACGTCGTCGACCAGCCGCTCCCGGTCAACGCCGCCAGCCGCCTCGGCGGCGCGGATCTCGACCATCTGCGCGGCATAGTTCCATTCATAGACGGCCGAGGCGACGTCGAGCCCCTCATAGCATTGCAGGCGGATCAGCCGGCGGCCGAGCCGCTCGGCCAGCACCTTGGCGATCTCCGTCTTGCCGACGCCCGCCTCGCCCTCGAGGAACAGCGGCCGGTTCAGCCGCAGCGACAGGAACAGCACCGTCGCCAGCGCCCGGTCGGCGACATAGCCGCCCTCGGCGAGCAGCGCCTCGGTGGCCTCGATCGAAGCGGGGAACGGCCGGTCGGACATCGCAACTCCCTGCAACCCGGAACAACCTGCCGGCCTGGCGCGGACATGAACCAGACTCTTGGCCGGATCGCTCGCATTCGCTAGGCTGATGCCAGCAACGCCCTTGTCAGGGGCCTGTGGCCATCATGCGGGCCGATCCGGCCGGCTGGCAAGTTCGACGGGGTATCTTATGCCACTGATCGCTATGGACGACGGCATCCGACTGAATGTCGAGGCCGATCCGGACAATGGCAAGCCGGCGCTTCTTCTCGCCAATGCGCTCGGCACGAATCTCGGCATGTGGAACGACCAGCTCCCTGCCTTCCGCGAACATTTTCGCGTGATCCGCTTCGACGACCGCGGCCATGGCGGCTCGGACGTCCCCGACACGCCCTACACGATCGATCGGCTCGGCCGCGACGCGCGCAGCGTGCTCGACGCGGTCGGGGTCGAGAGCGCCCATATCGTCGGGCTGTCCAAGGGGGGCATGGTCGGCGCCTGGCTCGCGGCCAACAAGCCGGACTATGTCGACAAACTGGTGATCTGCGCCTCGGCGCCGCATCTGCCGCCGCGCGACATGTGGGAAGGCCGGGCCAAGACGGCCCGCAACGAGGGCCTGACGGCGCTGGTCGATTCCGTCATCGGTCGCTGGTTCCGCGAAGGCTTTCGCGCCGGCGCGCCCCAGGTGGTGGCGCGCATCCGCGAGATGATCCTCGGCACGCCGGCCGAAGGCTACGCCGCCTGCTGCGAGGCACTGGGGGAAATGGACCTGCGCGACGACCTCGAGCTGATCCAGTCGCCGACCCTCGTCGTCTGCGCCGATCACGACGCCAGCGTCCAGCCGGCCAAGGCGCGCGAATGGGTGGCGGATATCGACGGCGCCCGGATGGAGGTCATCCAGAACGCCGCCCATCTTTGCAATGTCGAGCAGCCCGAGGCGTTCAACCGCGTCGTGCTCGATTTCCTGCGCGCCTGATCAGGCGCGCTCGCGCTTCAGGAGCGCATCGACGCTCCAGCGGCCAGGACCGGCGAAGACGAGATACAGGAAGATGAAGCAGTAGAGGATGGCGGCGTCGCCGCCATTCAGCACCGGATAGACGCTGCGCGGAGCGTGGGCGAGCCAATAGGCGAAGGCCATCAGGCCCGACAGCACGAAGGCAACCGGACGCGAGAACAGGCCGATCAGCAGCAGGAAGCCACCGAACAGTTCCAGCATACCGGCCGTCCATGAAAGACTGAACATCGCCGGGGCTTTATCCGAAGCCGGGAAACCGAGAATCTTCTGCGTTCCGTGCGCCATGAAGATCAGCGAAGAAACGATACGCAACAACCCCAGCGTATGGGGTTGAAACTTAGAAATCTTCTCAAATAGCACTACGATTGTCTCCATGTGATCAGTACGCCCCTGCTAACACGGCAGGGATATCGCGCCTAGAACACGGAGACACAGAATCGGGGACTGCGGATAAACTTGTGATCACGCGAACGTGATCACAGTTCACATGTTCGGATAGTTCGGACCGCCGGCACCCTCGGGCGTCGTCCAGTTGATGTTCTGGTTCGGATCCTTGATGTCGCAGGTCTTGCAGTGGACGCAGTTCTGCGCGTTGATCACGAAGCGCGGGCCGTCCCCGTCCTCGACCCATTCATAGACGCCGGCCGGGCAATAGCGCGTCGACGGGCCGGCATAGACGTCGTGCTCGGACGTCTTCTGCAGCGCCGCGTCCAGCACCTTCAGATGCACCGGCTGGTCTTCCTCATGGTTGGTGTTCGACAGGAACACCGAGGACAGCCGGTCGAACGTCAAGACGCCATCCGGCTTCGGATATTCGATCTTCCTGCAGGATGCCGCCGGCTTGGTCGCGGCGAAATCCGGCTTGCCGTGCTTCAGCGTGCCGAACAGCGTGAAGCCGAGCGTGTTGGCCCACATGTCGATGCCGCCGAGCGCGATGCCGAGATAGGTGCCGAGCTTCGACCACAGCGGCTTGACGTTGCGCACCCGCTTCAGGTCGCGACCGATCGGACCGGCGCGCCAGTTCTGCTCGTAGCCGAGGATCTCGTCATGCGCGCGGCCGGCCGCCAGCGCGTCGGCGACGTTGTCTGCCGCCTCCATGCCCGACAGCATGGCATTGTGGCTGCCCTTGATGCGCGGCACGTTGACGAAGCCGGCCGAGCAGCCGATCAGCGCGCCACCCGGGAAGACCAGCTTCGGCACCGACTGGTAGCCGCCCTCGGTGATCGCGCGCGCGCCATAGGAGATGCGTTTCCCCCCGGCGAAGACGGGGGAAATCGTCGGGTGCGTCTTGAAGCGCTGGAATTCCTCGAACGGCGACAGATAGGGATTCTCGTAGTTCAGGTGCACCACGAAGCCGACGACGACCTGATTGTCCTCGAGATGGTAGAGGAACGAGCCGCCGCCGGTCGAGCCGCCGAGTGGCCAGCCGAACGAATGCTGCACCAGGCCGGGCTTGTGCAGCTTCGGATCGACCTGCCAGAGCTCCTTTATACCGATGCCGTATTTCTGCGGCTCGCGGCCCTCCGCCAGGCCGAAGGATCCGATCAGCTGCTTGGCGAGCGAGCCACGGGCACCCTCGCCGATCAGCGTGTACTTGCCGCGCAGCTCCATGCCGCGCTGGTAGTTCGGGCCGGGCTCGCCGTCGCGGCCGACGCCCATGTCGCCGGTGGCGACGCCCGCCACCGCGCCATTCTCGTCGAACAGCAGCTCGGCGGCGGCGAAACCCGGATAGATTTCGACGCCGAGCGCTTCGGCCTTCGCCGCCATCCAGCGGCAAACATTGCCGAGCGAGACGATGTAGTTGCCGTGGTTCGACATCAGCGGCGGCATCACGATGTTCGGCAGCCGCACCGAGCCGGCCGGCCCGAGAAACAGGAACTGGTCCTCCCTCACGGGCGTCTTCAGCGGCGTGTCGTCCTCCTGCCGCCATTCCGGCAGCAGCCTGTCGAGCGCGATTGGATCCAGCACGGCGCCGGACAGGATGTGCGCCCCCACCTCGGAGCCCTTCTCGACGACGACGACCGAGATGTCGGGATCGCGCTGCTTCAACCGGATGGCTGCCGCGAGCCCGGCAGGACCCGCGCCCACGATCACAACGTCAAATTCCATCGCTTCGCGATCGGGAAGCTCTACCGAGGTAGCCATGCGTGCCCATCCGGTTCTGATTGTTGGGTCCTCTTTAGAAGAGCAACAATCCTCAGGCAATGGCGAAAATATAGTGATGCGAAGGACTTGATGAGCATCGCGCATCAACATGATGCGGATCCGGCGCGAAGGTGCCGCATGGGCCGCGCAACGGAACGACGGGCCCGAATGACGGCGAATTATTTCGCCGCCCGAACCCGCCAGACCGTTCCGCTCGCATCCTCGGAAACATAGAGGGCGCCGTCCCCGCCGACCGTGACGCCGACCGGACGGCCCCAAAGCTCATGGTCGGAGAGGATGAAGCCGGTCATGAAGTCCTGATACGCGCCGGTCGGCCGACCGTCCTGCATCGGTAGACGTACGACCTTGTAGCCGGTCGGCTTGCCACGGTTCCAGGAGCCGTGCAGCGTGACGAAGGCATCGCCGCGATATTCGGCCGGGAATGCGTCGCCCTCATAGAAGGCGATGCCGAGCGGCGCCGAATGCGGCTGCAGCAGCACGTCGGGCACCGTGACCCGATCCCTAAGGTCGGCGCGGGCGCCGTCATGGCGCGGATCCGGGTTGGCGCCGATATAGAACCAGGGCCAGCCGTAGAAGGCGCCGGCCTTGACGGAGGTCGCGTAGTCGGGCGGCAGGTTGTCGCCGAGCCCGTCGCGCTCATTGGTGACGCACCAGGGCTCGCCCGTCGCCGGCGCGATGGCGAGGCCGGAGCAATTGCGGATGCCGGCGGCGAACGTGCGGAGATTGCCACCGTCCGGGTCGGCGACGAGCACGGCGGCCCTGCCCGCCTCCGCCCCCCAGGCAGCGCCGAGACCATGCTCGCCTTCCCAGGCCCGGATCGCCTCGGCGCTTTTCTCGCCCATCCGCTCGCCGGCATTCGAGGCCGAGCCGACCGAGATGAAGAGCTGCTTGCCGTCCGGCGAGAAGGCGATGTCGCGCGTCCAGTGCGAGCCGCCCTTGGGCAGGCCGCGAACGACGATCTCGGCCTTGCCCAGCGCCTGCCGGTCGCCGGCGGCATAGGGGAACCGCACGACCTGGTCCGTCTCGGCGACATAGACGAAGCGTGGATCGGGACCGGCGGGATAAAAAGCGATGCCATAGGGACGGTCGAGCCCCTTGGCGAAGACGGCCGGCGCGGCATCGCCGCCCTCGGCGAGCACGCGCACCTGGCCGGCGCCGCTCTCGGCCAGGAAGATGTCGCCGTTCGGCGCGGTGCGCAGGACACGCGGAGTCCTGAGCCCTTCCGCCACCAGCTCCGCCACGAAGCCGGCCGGCACGCGGGGCAACCGGCCCTTCGGCCGCGCCACCGTATCGGGCTGGGTCGCCACCGATTCCGTCGCATGAGGCGGCGGCAGGTCGCCGGGCTCGATCCGATGCGTCCCGCCCGGCCGGTCGGCGCGCCAGTCGCCAAATGTCGATGGCGCCTGCGCCAGCGCCGTGGCGGGAAGCAGGATGAGGGCGGCGGCCAGCAGGCGTGCGATCAACGGCGAAATCTCCCTGAATGATGCTAAGGTGCGCGAGCGCCACCGGGGCGACTTAGACGCTCGACACGGGCGCCCGTTGCGCCTACTCAAGAACGATATGATGGCTTCCGAGTTGCAACCTCCGTCCCCCGAAGCGCTGGCGGCGCTATTGGATTGGTACGTCGCCAATGATGTCGACGTGGCGATCGAGGAGGAGGCTGTCAACCGGCTGGTCGCCCGCGCCGCCGAGGAAATCGCGCCGGAGCCGATCCAGCGGCCGATGCCGCCCGTCTTCGACGCCGCGCCGCGTGCGCAGCCATCACTGCCGATCGCCACCGCGCGCACGCCCGAGGCCGAGGTTCTGGCCGCGCGCGAGGCGGCCGCGAGCGCCCCGACGCTGGAAGCGCTCCGCGACGCCCTCGGCCGCTTCGAAGGCTGCGCGTTGAAGACGACGGCGAAATCCCTGGTCTTCGCGCAGGGCAATCCGAATGCCCGGGTCGTTCTGGTCGGAGACCCGCCTGGCCGCGACGAGGACCTGCAGGGCGAGCCCTTCAGCGGCGCGGCCGGTCCGCTCGTCGACCGCATGCTGGCGGCGATCGGCCTTTCGCGCGCCGAGGTGCATCTCGCAAACATCGTGCCGTGGCGGCCGCCGGGCAATCGCGCGCCGACGCCGCAGGAGACGGCGGTCTGCCGCCCGTTCCTCGACCGCCAGATCGAGCTGGTCGATCCCGACTACCTGATCTGCCTCGGCCCGATGGCGGCCAAGGAGTTGCTGCCGACGACGGAGGGGCTGCTTCGCATTCGCGGCCAGTGGTTCCCCTACGACACCGGCCGGCGGCGGATCCGGGCAATGGCAACCCTTCATCCGTCCTATCTGCTTCTGCAACCGCTGCAGAAGCGGCTGGTCTGGCGCGATCTTCTGGCGCTTCGGGCTGCGCTCGATGAGAAAAACGCGTAAAGATCTGGCGGATCGCTAGTTTTTCATGCCGTAAACTCAATATTCACCACAAAGTGCCATCATTTGGACATGCGAGCGGTCGACAAAGCCGCAGCACCACAATCGATTCAATTCGGCCGCATTCGGCGCCCCCGGTCCAGATGGCATCCCAGCTCATTCCCGTCGCCGCGCTCCTCATCGGGTCGGCACTTCTCCTGATCGCAGGCGGCATCCATGGCCTGCTCCTCCCGATCCGCGGGGCGATCGAAGGGTTCTCGACCACGGAACTGGGCCTGATCGGCACGGGCTGGGCCGTCGGCTTCGTGCTGGGCTGCATCGTCGTGCCGCGCATCGTGCGCCGGGTGGGCCATGTCCGCGCCTATGGCGTCATGGCCTCGATCGCCGGCGTCGTCATCCTGCTCAACCTGCTGATCATCTCGCCCTGGGCCTGGATCGGGCTGCGCGCCTTTTCCGGCTTCTGCTTCGCCGGGGCCCAGATGATCGTCGAAAGCTGGCTGAACGAGCGCGCCACCCGCGAGAACCGCGGCACCATCTTCTCCGTCTACCAGATGGTGAATTTCGCCGCATCGACGGCCGGCCAGCTTCTGCTCGCCACCGCGCCTGCCGAAGGCTTCTTCTTCTTCGTGCTGGGCGCCATCTTCTACAGCCTGGCGATCCTGCCCTCGGCGCTGTCGACGGCGCAGACGCCGCGCCCGCTGAAGACGACGAAGATCGACCTGCGCAGCCTGTTCCGCAATTCGCCCGTGTCGGCGGTCGGCTGCTTCCTGATCGGCCTCGTCAACGGCGCGTTCGGAACGCTCGGCGCCGTCTATGGCCAGAAGATCGGCCTGCCGACGGCCGTCATCGCCTTCTTCATGAGCGCGGCCGTGCTCGGCGGCGCCATCACGCAGGTGCCGCTCGGCAAGCTCTCCGACAAGATCGACCGCCGCCTCGTGCTGATCGGCGTCGCCGCGGCGGCGATCGTGATGAGCCTTGCCATCGCCTTCGTCAGCCCGACCCAGCCGACCGTCATCATCGTGATGATCGCGCTGTTCGGCGGCATGATCTATCCGATGTACGGCCTCGCCGTGGCGCATGCCAACGACTATGCCGCGCCGGACGATTTCGTGAAGGTCGCGAGCGGCCTGCTGCTGATGTCGGGCTTCGGCACCATGATCGGCCCGATCATCGGCGCGCTCGCCATGACGCATCTTGGCCCGGCCGGCCTCTTCACCTTCTTCTCGGTGATCCACGTGGTGCTGATCGGCTACACCGCCTTCCGCATGTCGCGGCGTCCGGCCCCGCGCGACGTGCCGCGCGACGCGTTCCAGTCGATGCCGCCGCTGAAGAACGCGACGCCGGAGACGATCGCCCTCGACCCGCGCGCCGAGGACGGCAAGCCGGCCCAGACGGTCGCGCCCGCCACGGCGCCCCTCCCGGCACCGGCCACGACGCCGACGATCTGAGGCCCCTCACACCGCCCCTTTCCCGCAAGCGGGCGAGGGAGCGCGTCGAGCCTCGTCTTCAGGCTTCGGCCACACCGACCGAATGAACGAAGCGGACGCCCCAAAAGCCCTCTCCCGCTCGCGGGAGAAGGTTCGGTGAGGGTCTTGCTGACTGGATGCCTGCCGCCTCAGACGCGGTGATAGGTGCGGTCGAGATACACCAGCGCGCTGTCATGCGGGCCGACGCGCACCGCCTCGACGACGCCGAACAGCACCGAATGGGAGCCCTGCTCGACCACTTCCGAGAGGCGGCAGTCGAAGCTCGCGCGCGCGGATTCGAGCACTGGCGCGCCGGTCGCCAGCGTCACCCAGGAGCCGAGCGCGAAGCGCTCCGGCATGGAAAGGCCGGTGCGGCCGGCGAAGGCCTCGGCCAGGCCCTGCTGGCTGCCTTCCAGCGTGTTGATGCAGAAGATGCCGTTCTGCTTGAAAGCGGCGTTGGTCAGGCTCTTCCGGTTGACGCAGACCAGCACGATCGGCGGCCGGTCCGAAACCGAGGTCACGGCCGAGGCCGTCAGGCCGCACGAACCGCCTGCCCCGGTCGTCGTCACCACATGGACCGGAGCGACAAGGCGACTCATCGCCTCGCGGAACATTGCCGGATCGACCAGATCCGTGAGCGTATCCATGCCTGTTTCTATCCCAATCCTCGAAGCATCGTCACCTCTGGTGGTACCGGGTCGGGCCGACGCCGACAAGCCGCCCGCTACGAAGCAGGATAAAAATCGGGCCACCTACTTATAAGGTCGACTTATCAGTTACCCCAGCGTCAGCGAAGTGTTCGGTATGGCTTGTTGTTTTGTTCGGTTCGTGTACCTAATCGAGGGATAAATGAGAGGCTGGCCTACGGGCACGGACCTCCGGGAACAAAAAGAACTAAGCTGCATGCGGGGATCCATGAGATGGACGTATTCCTACAACAATTGATCAATGGGATCACGCTTGGGTCAATCTACGGCCTGATTGCGATTGGATACACGATGGTGTTCGGCATCATCGGAATGGTCAATTTCGCCCATGGCGACGTATTCATGACATCGGCGTTCATTGCGCTGATCTTCCTGCTGGTCCTGACGACAGTACTTGGCATGACGTCAATGATATTGGCGCTGATCATCGTGATGGTGATCGCCATGGTGCTGACCAGCCTGATGAGCTGGGCGATCGAGCGGGTCGCCTATCGTCCGCTGCGCGGCTCGTTCCGCCTGGCGCCGCTGATCTCGGCCATCGGCATGTCGATCGTCCTCTCCAACTTCGTGCAGGTCGCCCAGGGCCCGCGCAACAAGCCGATCCCGCCGATCCTGAGCGGCGGCATCGAGGTGATGAACTCGAATAACTTCGCCGTCACGCTCTCTTACAAGCAGATCCTCATCTGGGTGACCACGGCCGTGCTGCTGGCCGGCTTCTGGTATCTCGTCCAGAAGACCTCGCTCGGCCGCGCCCAGCGCGCCTGCGAGCAGGATCGCAAGATGGCGGCGCTGCTCGGCGTCAATGTCGACCGCACCATCTCGCTGACCTTCGTGATGGGCGCCGCGCTCGCCGCCGTCGCCGGCACGCTGTTCCTGTCCTATTACGGCGTCGTCAACTTCTCGGACGGCTTCGTGCCGGGCGTGAAGGCGTTCACCGCTGCCGTGCTCGGCGGCATCGGTTCGCTGCCCGGCGCCGTCATCGGCGGCCTGCTGATCGGTCTGATCGAGACCTTCTGGTCCGGCTATTTCTCGATCGACTACAAGGACGTGGCCGCCTTCTCGATCCTCGCCATCGTGCTGATCTTCATGCCGCAAGGCCTCCTCGGACGCCCCGAAGTCGAGAAGGTGTGACATGGCTGAAGCTACCCCGAAACAACATGGCCCGGATTTCTCCGCGGCCGTGAAGGACGCCCTGTTGTCCGGCCTCATCGCCCTCGGTCTGTTCGGGCCGCTGGTCGGGCTCAGGACCGAGCAGAACATCCGCAACGAACTGGTGGTGCAGGGTCGCTGGGGGCTGCTCGCCTCCGTCATCGCCGTCATCGTCGTCGGCCGCTTCCTGCTGCTGACGCTGGTCTGGCCGGCAATGGCCGCGCGCAAGGAGCGCGCGGCGCCCGCCTCCGACACGCCGTCGCCGCTGCGGCAGGCGGTTTCGCGCTGGTTCGCGCCCGCTTCGCTCGTCTTCCTGTTCCTCTATCCGGCGATCATCGTCAGCCTGCTCGGCTTCCAGGGCTCGCTGAAATGGGTCGACAATTTCGGCATTCAGATCCTGATCTACGTGATGCTCGGATGGGGCCTGAACATCGTCGTCGGCCTCGCCGGCCTGCTCGACCTCGGCTATGTCGCCTTCTATGCGGTCGGCGCCTATTCCTACGCGCTGCTGTCGACCCATTTCGGCTTCTCGTTCTGGATCCTGCTGCCGATGGCCGGCATCTTCGCCGCGCTCTGGGGCATCATGCTGGGCTTCCCGGTGCTGCGCCTCAGGGGCGACTATCTCGCCATCGTGACGCTCGCCTTCGGCGAGATCATCCGCCTGGTGCTGATCAACTGGCGCGACCTCACCAATGGTTCCTCGGGCATCAGTTCCATCCCGAAGGTCACGCTGTTCGGCATCAAGTTCGACGCGTCGCCGACCGGCTTCGCCAAGATGTTCGACCTGCCGATCTCGTCGGCCTATTACAAGATATTCCTCTACTACCTGATCCTGCTGCTGGCGCTCTTGACCGCCTTCGTCACCATCCGCCTGCGCAAGCTGCCGGTCGGGCGCGCCTGGGAAGCGCTGCGCGAGGACGAAATCGCCTGCCGCTCGCTCGGCATCAACACCACCAACACCAAGCTGACCGCCTTCGCACTCGGCGCCATGTTCGCCGGCTTCGCGGGCTCCTTCTTCGCCGCCCGCCAGGGCTTCGTCAGCCCGGAATCCTTCACCTTCATGGAATCGGCGATCATCGTGGCGATCGTCGTGCTCGGCGGCATGGGCTCGATGGTGGGCGTGGCACTCGCCGCCGTCGCCATGATCGGCGGCACCGAGGTGCTGCGCGAACTCGACTTCCTGAAGACGGTGTTCGGCGACAACTTCAACCCCGACCAGTTCCGCATGCTGATCTTCGGCCTCGCCATGGTCGGCATCATGATCTGGAAGCCGCGCGGCTTCGTATCGTCGCGCGAACCGACGATCTTCCTGGCGGAGAAGAAGTCGATCTCCGGCGCCCTCGTGAAGGAGGGCCATGGCTGATGTCGGAAGCCCTCTCCATGTCCAGCCCGGCCTTGCTGCCCTGGGAACAGAACCCGGTCCTGAAGGTCGAGCATGTCTTCATGCGCTTCGGCGGCCTGATCGCGGTCAACGACCTCTCCTTCAGCGTCGGGCGCGGCGACATCACCGCGCTGATCGGCCCGAACGGCGCCGGCAAGACCACGGTGTTCAACTGCATCACCGGCTTCTACAAGCCGACGCAGGGAATGCTGCGGCTCGAGCACGCCGCCGGCACGACCTTCCTGCTGGAGCGGATGCCCGACTTCAAGATCTCGGCCAAGGCCAGGGTCGCGCGCACGTTCCAGAACATCCGCCTGTTCTCCGGCATGACCGTTTTGGAGAACCTGCTGGTGGCGCAGCACAACACGCTGATGACCGCTTCCGGCATGACCATTCTCGGCGTGCTCGGCCTGCCGGGCTACCGCAATGCCGAGAAAAAGGCGGTCGAGAAAGCCAAGTACTGGCTGGAAAAGACCGGCCTGACGCTCCGCGCCGATGACCCGGCCGGCGACCTCCCCTATGGCGCCCAGCGCCGGCTCGAGATCGCCCGCGCCATGTGCACCGAGCCGGAACTGCTCTGCCTCGACGAACCCGCCGCCGGCCTCAACCCTCGTGAATCGGCCGAACTGAACGCCCTGCTGCTCGGCATCCGCGAGACCGAGAAAACCTCGATCCTGCTGATCGAGCACGACATGTCCGTGGTCATGGAAATCTCCGACCACGTCATCGTGCTCGAATACGGCACCAAGATCGCCGACGGCACGCCCACCGAGGTGCGCAACGATCCGCGCGTCATCGCCGCCTATCTCGGCGTGGACGACGAGGAGATCGAGGTAGTCGAGGAGAAGCTGGACGAAATCATCGAAGGGGCGGCGACATGACCGGTCAGAACGGGGCGCCGCTGCTGTCCGTGCAGGGCGCCAAGACCTATTACGGCAAGATCATCGCGCTGAAGGGCGTCGACGTCGACGTCCACCAGGGCGAGATCGTCACGCTGATCGGCGCCAATGGCGCCGGCAAGTCGACGCTGATGATGACGATCTGCGGCAACCCGCGCGCCCGGGAAGGCAGGATCTTCTTCGAGGGCCGCGACATCACCGAACTGCCGACGCACGAGATCGCGCGGCTCCGGATCGCCCAGTCGCCGGAAGGACGCCGCATCTTCCCGCGCATGACCGTGCTCGAAAACCTGCAGATGGGCGCAGCCCTCGACAAGCTCGCCCATTTCGACGAGGACGTGGAGCGGATGTTCACGCTGTTCCCGCGCCTGAAGGAGCGCATCGGCCAGCGCGGCGGTACGCTTTCGGGCGGCGAGCAGCAGATGCTGGCGATCGCCCGCGCGCTGATGGCGCGGCCGAAGCTCCTGATGCTCGACGAGCCGTCGCTCGGCCTCGCGCCGCTGATCGTCAAGCAGATCTTCGACGTCATCGGCGAACTGAACCGGACGGAGGGCCTCACCGTCTTCCTGGTCGAACAGAACGCCTATCACGCGCTGAAACTCGCCCATCGCGGCTATGTGCTCGTGAACGGCGTCGTCACCATGTCGGGAACCGGCAAGGAGCTGTTGCAGAAGCCGGAGATCCGCGCCGCCTATCTGGAAGGCGGTGCGCATTGACCCGCTTCCAGTCCCGTTCCGCTGAGAGTGAGCATTCCTGATGTCGGGCATCCTCTATGAAGAAGCCTCGATGGTGACCTTCATCTTCGTCACCATCATCCTCGGCGGCGCCGGCGCCTGGATGACGGGGCGCGCCTGCGCCCTGACCTGGCGGCCCTATCCGATGCTGCTGTTCTACCTGCTGGTGCTGTCGTTCGGCGTCCGCTTCATCCATTTCTCGCTGTTCCAGGCGACGCTGCTGTCACTGCATTACTGGATCGTCGACGCCATCTTCGTGCTGGCCGTCGGCTCGATCGCCTATCGCTATACCCGCACCAATCAGATGGTGTCGCAATACTACTGGCTTTACGCAAAGTCCGGCCCGCTTTCGTGGCGGAGTTTGTGAGCCTGTTCCCAAGGTCCAACAACGTCGAAAGGTTGATGCAAGACTGAATCCAGAATCCGGATGACAGCCTCAATGAAATCGGCAAGATAACCGATCAAGGCGACCCGTCATCCGCCGAAAGGGCGAAAGCCCACCTTCCAGATCCAACGGGAGACTTTGAATGAAGAAGAGCATCCTCTCGAGCCTGGCGTTCGCCGCGGGCTTGACGCTGGCCGGACTGGCCCATGCCGACGACATCAAGATTGCCGCCGCAGGCCCGCTGACCGGTCCGAACGCCGCCTTCGGCGCCCAGATCCAGAAGGGTACCGAGCAGGCCGTCGCCGACATCAACGCCGCCGGCGGCATCAACGGCAACAAGCTGGTCCTGTCGCTCGGCGACGACGTGTCCGATCCGAAGCAGGGCGTCTCCGTCGCCAACAAGTTCGTCGGCGACGGCGTGACCTACGTCGTCGGCCACTTCAACTCCGGCGTCTCGATCCCGGCCTCGGAAGTCTATGCCGAAAACGGCGTCTTCCAGATCTCGCCGGCCTCGACCAACCCGAAATTCACCGAGCGCGATCTCTGGAACACCTTCCGCACCTGCGGTCGTGACGACCAGCAGGGCGCAGTGGCCGGCAAGTACATCGTCGACCACCTGAAGGACAAGAAGATCGCCATCATCCACGACAAGACCCCGTATGGTCAGGGCCTTGCCGACGAGACCAAGAAGGCCGCCAATGCCGGCGGTGTCACCGAGGTCCTGTATGAAGGCATCAATGTCGGCGACAAGGACTTCTCGGCCCTCATCTCCAAGATGAAGTCGGCCGGCGTCGAGGTCATCTATTACGGCGGCCTGCACCAGGAAGCCGGCCTCATCGTGCGCCAGGCTGCCGAGCAGGGCCTGAAGGCCGTGCTCTTCTCCGGCGACGGCATCACCGACCGCGAATTCGCTGCGATCGCCGGCCCGGCCGCCGACGGCACGCTGATGACCTTCGGTCCCGATCCGCGCCTGAACCCCGACGCCAAGGAAGTAGTCGACCGCTTCCGCGCTTCGGGCTTCGAGCCGGAAGCCTACACGCTCTACTCCTACGCAGCCGTCCAGATCATCGCCCAGGCGATCGAGAAGGCCGGCACGACCGACCCGCAGAAGGTCGCGGAAGTGGTGAAGACGGGCGGCCCGTGGAAGACGGTTCTCGGCCCGCTCTCCTTCGACAAGAAGGGCGACCGCACCACCGCCGACTACGTCGTCTACTCCTGGGTCAAGGATGCCGACGGCAAGCTGGACTACAAGCAGCTCTGATCGCGCCGCCTGAATGCGAAGCGCCCGCGTCTCCCGACGCGGGCGTTTTCTTTTGGTCCGCCGCCGGGCATGATCGCCCCATGCCCCGAAAAGGACGACCGATGTTCCGCGCCAACTGCCTGTCCGACCGCCTGCCCGCCCGTCTTGCCTGCTCTCTCGTCCTTTTCGCCGTCGTGGCGGCCGGCCCGGCCATCGCCGACATCCGCATCCTGGCGGTCGGGCCGATGACCGGCCCCTACCAGGCGCTCGGCAAGCAGATCCGATCCGGCGTCGAGACGGCGGTCGACGCGCTCAATGCGCGCGGCGGCATCCATGGTGAACGGATCAGCGTCGACATCGAGGATGACGCCTGCAAGGCCGACGCCGCCGTCGCCGCCGCCAACCGCGCCGTCGGCCGTGGCGATGCGCTGGTGGTCGGCCATGTCTGCGCCGAGACGGCAATCGCCGCCGGCGCCGTCTATGCCGCCAACAAGCTCCTCGCGATCACGCCGGCGGTCACCGCCAACCGCTATACCGACGAGCGCGGCGGGCCGACGCTCTTCCGCCTCGCCGCCCGCGACGACGCGCAGGCGCCAGCCGCCGGAACCTTCCTGGCCGAGCGCTTTGGCGGCAAGCGCATCGCCGTGCTCAACGACGGCTCGCCCTATGGCAAGCCGCTGGCCGAGGCGACGCGGCTCGCCATGAACGCTGCCGGCAAGCGCGAAGCCCGCCTCGACACGTTCGACCCCGGCGCCAAGGAATACAACGCTCTCGCCGACCGCCTTGTCGCCGACGCGATCGACGTGGTCTTCATCGGCGGCGATCCCGGCGACATCGCGCTGATCCTGAAGGCGCTGCGCGCCAGAGGCTCGCAGGCGGCCGTCATGGGCGGCGACTCGCTCGCCACCAGCGAATTCACCGGCGCGGCCGGCGACGCCGCCAACGGCACGCTCCTGACCTTCTTCACCGACTGGCGTCAGGCGCCCTCCGCGCAGGACGTCAGCGCCGCGCTTCGCACCGCAGGCGTCGAACCGCAGGGCTACGTCCTGCCCGCCTATGCCGCCGTGCAGCTCTGGGCCGAGGCGAGGCGGACGGGCGGATCGGCCGATGGCGAGGGTCTCGCCGCGACGATCGCCGGCGCCACCACGCCGACGGTGCTCGGCGCGATCGCCTTCGACGGCAAGGGCGACGCCCAGATCCCCGGCTTCGCCGTCTATCGCTGGCAGGACGGTCTGCTCGTCTCCGAGACGACGCCCTAGCGGAAACGCGTCGGGCTGAACGGGGCCGGGTCGACGAAGGGCATCTCGCGGGTGATCAGTTCGGCGAGCAGCCGGCCGGTGGCCGGGCCGAGCGTGAAGCCGAGATGACCATGGCCGAAATCGAGCCAGAGGCCGGGATGGCGCGGCGCCGGGCCGACGATCGGCATCGAATCCGGCAGGCAGGGCCGCGCCCCCATCCACGGCTCCGCCTCGATCGGTTCGCCGAGCGGGAACAGCGCCCGGACCTGCGGCAGGATCTTCTCGATCTGCACCGGCGTCGGCGGCGCGTCGCGGTCGTCGAACTCGATGCCCGAGGTGATCCGGTAGCCCTGCCGCATCGGCGTCAGCGCGTAGCCATGCGCGACATCGACGACCGGGCGCTCCAGCACGGCGTCGCCGCGCGGCTTGAAATGCAGGTGATAGCCGCGCTTGACGGCAAGCGGATAGCGGTAGCCGAGCGGCTTCAGCACATCCATCGCCCACGGGCCGAGCGCGACGACGACATCCGGCGCCGCCGCCTTGCGCTCGCCCATGTCGACGACCCAGAGATCGTTCTCGCGCCGCAGCGACAGCGCGTCGCCATGCGCGAAGGTGCCGCCCATCGCCTCGAACAGCCGCGCATAGGCCTTGGTAACGCCGCCGGGGCTCGCCACCGAGACCGTATCCGGCCAGAACACGGCGCGGGCGAACACCGGCGCGAGGTCAGGCTCGAGATCGGTAATCTCGTGATTGTCCAGGATCTCGTAACGCACGCCGAAGCGCTTCGCGAGGGCGAGATGCGCCTTGGTGTCGGCCTCGAAGCCGGCGATGCTGCGATAGCCCTTGATCCAGCCGGTGCCGCGGAAGAACTCGACCGCCCTGCCCTTGCCGGCCAGAACGCCATGCTCGCTCGCGGCATGGGCGAGGATCGGGTTCATCGCCTCGGCATAGGCATCGATGGCGCGCGGCGCCGATTCGGCGCGAAGCTTCAGCAGCCAGGGCGCAATCTTCGGCAGGAAGCGCTTGTTGTAGTGGAGCGCGGTTTCCTCGTTGCGGCCATACTTCCACAGCGCGCCGAACTGGCGCGGAAAGACGATCGGATAGAAGCCCTCGCGCTCGATGACGCCGGCATTGCCATAGGAGGTCGCCTCGCCAGGATCGCGCCGGTCGATCAGCGCGACGGTGCGGTTGCGCTTCTGCAGGTTGAGCGCGGCCGAGACGCCGACAATGCCTGCGCCGAGCACGATCGCATCGAACCGTTCCATCGCCTTGTCGCCGGGAATCGCTTTCGTCCTTTCCTTCGCTGGCGTGAGTTTGCCTGTCCGGAGCCGGGCGGGCAATTGCCGGGGCGCGATTGCCGTGTTACGGCCGAAACGGACCGTCCGGACCCGCCCTCAACGCCCCTCGAAGCTGAAAGCTTGCTATCATGGCCTCGCCTCTGCTGATCTCGCCGTCCATCCTCGCTTCGGACTTTTCCCGTCTCGGAGAGGAAGTACGCGCCATCGAGACGGGCGGCGCGGACTGGGTCCATCTCGACATCATGGATGGCCACTTCGTCCCCAACATCACCTTCGGCCCGCCGGTCGTGCGGGCGCTTCGGCCGCTGACCAAGGCCGTGTTCGACGTCCACCTGATGATCACGCCGGCCGACCCGTTCCTCGCGGAATTCGCGGAAGCGGGCGCCGATCTCATCACCGTGCATGCCGAAGCCGGCCCGCACCTGCACCGGTCGCTGCAGACCATCCGCCATCTTGGCAAGAAGGCCGGAGTCGCGCTCAATCCCTCGACGCCCGAGAGCGCCATCGCCTATGTGCTCGACATGATCGACCTCGTGCTGGTGATGAGCGTCAATCCGGGCTTCGGTGGCCAGACCTTCATCCCGGAGTCGATCGACAAGGTCGCCCGCGTCAAGGCGATGATCGGCGACCGCCCCATCCATATCGAGGTCGATGGCGGCGTCGCGCCGGATACCGCTCCGGCCCTGGTCAAGGCGGGCGCCGACGTGCTCGTCGCGGGCTCCTCCGTCTTCAAGGGCGGCAGCGCCGCTGTCGCCGGCAACATCCAGGCAATCCGCGACGCCGTCGCGCGCGGCTGATCGCGCGCCTCCGAGCCTCCAGCAGAAAGACCGGACCATGCGCAACCTCGCCCTCGCCGCCTGCCTGATCTCCGGAGCCCTCGCCGCCGCCGCGCCGACCGCGGCGATGGCGGGCGATTTCGCCGAGCGCTCGATCCTCGGCTTCTCGCCGGATGGCGGCCGATTCGCCTTCGAGGAATTCGGCATCCAGGACGGCTCCGGCTTCCCCTATTCCAACATCTTCGTGCTCGACACGGCTCGGGACAGCTGGGTCGCCGGCACGCCGGTCCGCGTCCGCCTGGACGATGAGACGGCCGGCATCGCCGCAGCGCGCGCCGACGCGCGCAAGAGGGCCGGCGACCATCTCGCGGGCCTCGATCAGCCGGGCACGCTGCTCGCCTCCAATCCGATCACCGAGAGTGGCCGCGATCCCTATTCGATCGCGTTTCGCCGCCACCCGAAGCAGCAGCTCGACGGACCGGAGCTCAAACTGAAGCTCGAGACGATCCCGCTCGACGCGCCGAACAATGACGACCCGGACTACAAGACCCAGGGCTTCCGCCTGATCCTGCAGGACGAGCGCGGCGACACCGTGCTGCATGAGGACAAGTCGCTGCCGGCCAGCCGCGGCACGGCGCTCGACTATCGCATCAACGACGTCGTCATCTACCAGCGCTTCGGCCAGCCGGCGACACTGGTCGCGCTGGTCATGGTGCTGACGCGCGGCTTCGAGGGCCCGGATGGCCGCTACATGGCGGTGACGGCGCAGCTTCCCTGATACGCCTTTCGTCGGAACGCCTCCTCTACCCGACCGTTGAACCCGCGGGGCCGGTAAGGAGTATCTTCCATGACGACAAGACCGACAAAGCCGACGGGTGCGCGAAGTCAGCCGTTTCGGCTGGCGATGTTCGGCCTCGCGGCCTGCGCCTTCGGCATTCTGGCCGTTCCTTCGGCGACATTGGCGGGCAACATCGTCGTCGCCGAGGATATCGAGGTTCCACCGCCGCCTGGCGCCGTGGATGAGCCACCACCCCCGCCGCCTCCCGGCTGCACCGAGACGACAATCCAGACGCAGGACGAAACCGGCACGACCACGGAACGACGCACGGACTGCGCGCCACCGCCGCCGCCGGACGGCTATGCCGACCCGGACGAGCCGCCGCCGCCTCCCCCACCGCTCGATTAGGCAGGCAATCGGGTTGTTCGGGCCCTCGTGCTCTGTTAGACCCCCGGTCGAAACCATGAGGGCCCGCCTATGATCCCGCGCTACTCGCGCCCCGAAATGACGGCGATCTGGTCGCCGGAGACCAAGTTCCGCATCTGGTTCGAGATCGAGGCGCACGCGCTCGACGCGCTGGCCGAGATCGGCACCATCCCGAAATCGGCGGCCAAGACCGTCTGGGAAAAGGGCGGCGCGGCGACGTTCGACATCGACCGGATCGACGAGATCGAGCGCGTCACCAAGCATGACGTCATCGCCTTCCTGACGCATCTGGCCGAGATCGTCGGCGAGGACGCCCGCTTCGTGCACCAGGGCATGACATCGTCCGACGTGCTCGACACCTGCTTCAACATCCAGCTGGTGCGCGCCGCCGACCTCTTGATCGCCGATGTCGACAAGCTGCTCGCCGCCCTGAAGCGTCGTGCCTTCGAGCACAAGAACACGGTCACCATCGGCCGCAGCCATGGCATCCATGCCGAGCCGATCACCTTCGGCATGAAGCTCGCCCAGGCCTATGCCGAGTTCGATCGCTGCCGCGCCCGCCTGGTCGCCGCCCGCGCCGAGGTCGCCACCTGCGCCATTTCCGGCGCCGTCGGCTCCTTCGCCAACATCGATCCGCGCGTCGAGGAGCATGTCGCCGAGAAGCTCGGCCTCGTGCCGGAGCCGGTCTCGACCCAGGTCATCCCGCGCGACCGTCACGCGATGTATTTCGCGACGCTCGGCGTCGTCGCCTCGTCTATCGAGCGCCTCGCCACCGAGATCCGCCATCTGCAGCGCACCGAAGTGCTCGAGGCCGAGGAGTATTTCTCCCCCGGCCAGAAGGGCTCGTCGGCGATGCCGCACAAGCGCAACCCGGTCCTGACCGAGAACCTGACCGGCCTCGCCCGGCTGGTGCGCGGCATGGCGGTGCCGGCGATGGAGAACGTCGCCCTCTGGCACGAACGCGACATCTCGCACTCCTCGGTCGAGCGCATGATCGGCCCGGACGCGACGGTGACGCTCGACTTCGCGCTCAACCGCCTCACCGGCGTGATCGACAAGCTGCTCGTCTATCCCGAGAACATGCAGAAGAACCTCGACCGCCTCGGCGGCCTGGTCCATTCGCAGCGCGTTCTCCTCGCGCTGACCCAGAAGGGCGCCTCGCGCGAGGATGCCTACAGCCTCGTCCAGCGCAACGCGATGAAGGTCTGGGAACAGGGCGCGGACTTCCTGACCGAGCTCAAGGCCGACCCGGACGTGACGGCGCTGCTGTCGGATGCGGAAATCGAGGAGAAGTTCGACCTCGGCTACCACACCAAGCACATCGACACGATCTTCCGCCGCGTCTTCGGCGAGGCGTAAGGATCGGCAAGACGAAGCTTTGAGCTTTTGACAGGCGCCCTTATCTCTAGGGCGCCTGTTTTCGTTTCACCGCCATGAAGCTTGAGGTTCCAGCATGCCCTCCCCGCTCTACGACATTCCCGTCAACCGCATCGATGGCAGCCAGGCGTCGCTCGGCGACTATGCCGGCCGCGTGCTGCTCGTCGTCAACGTCGCATCGAAATGCGGGCTGACGCCGCAATATGACGGGCTGGAGGCCCTCTACCGGACCTACAAGGACAAGGGTCTGACGGTCGTCGGCTTCCCCGCCAACAACTTCATGGGCCAGGAGCCGGGCAGCAACGAGGAGATCCAGGAATTCTGCCGCCTGACCTATGGCGTCGATTTCCCGATGTTCGCCAAGATCTCGGTCAAGGGCGAGGATCGCCACCCGCTCTATGACGCGCTGGCCGGCGACGAGGATGTCAGCTGGAACATCGAGAAGTTCCTGATCGGCCGCGACGGACATGTCGCCGCGCGCTTCGCGCCTAAGACCGAACCGACCGATCCGGCGGTCGTCTCCGCCATCGAGACGGAGCTCTCGAAGGCCTGACGCAGAGAAACCGAAGCAAAAAGCCGCCCCGGGGGGCGGCTTTCTTGGGCGTCATGAAGGGGACAGGCCCGACGAGCGCGCTGCGCCGTGCAAGGATCAGTGCTCGCCGTTGTAGAGGATGCCGGCGCGATAGACGAAGCCGGCAATGGCAGCGCCGATGAACGGCGCCACGATGAACAGCCAGAGCTGCGACAGTGCCGCGCCGCCGACGAACAACGCCGGGCCGAGGCTGCGCGCCGGATTGACCGAAGTACCGGTGATGTTGATGCCGACGATATGGATCATCGTCAGCGTCAGGCCAATCGCGAGGCCGGCAAAGGCGTGCGTGACCAGCTTGTGCGTGACGCCGAGGATGACGACCAGGAAGATGAAGGTCGCGACCACTTCGAAGAGGAAGGCCGAGGTGACGTTGTAGCCGCCGCCATATCCGGGCCCCCAGCCATTGGTGCCCATGCCGCCATCCCAGCCTTCCGCCTTGCCCTTCATGATCAGGTAGAGCACCAGCGCGCCGACGATGGCGCCGAGCACCTGGGCAATCACATAGGTGATGAAGTCGCCGACGGACATGCGGCCGGCGACAAGAGCGCCGAGACTGACGGCGGGATTGACGTGGCAACCGGAAATCGGGCCGATCGCATAGGCCATGGCGACGATGGCGAGGCCGAAGGAAAAGGCGATGCCGAGCACACCGACCGTATTGGCGGCGGCAATGGCAGGCCCTGCGACAACGGCGGCGCCGCAGCCGAACAGGACGAGCGTAAAGGTTCCGATGAACTCCGCGATGGCTTTTTGCATGAGAAATTTCCCCGAAACAGTCGAATCACTGCCGGGAAAAGGTACGCCCGATCTTCAACTTAAAATAGTGCCGGCTTTACTCGGCTTTCGCTTCGGCAAGCATCGTCGTCGCGCCGAGGCGGAAATACATGCCATCGGTGCCGAGCGCGATCAGGTCGTAGCCGAGGTTGCGGTAGTGCCGCGCCTGCTCGCCGGTGATGGCGAAGATGCCGGCGAGCTTGCCGGCCGCATGGGCGCGGGCGAGGATGTCGGCCGCCGCGGCCTGGTTGTCGGCGCGCATCGGATCGACGCTGGCGCCATCCGATAGCGCGATCGAAAGATCCGACGGGCCGATGAACACGGCATCGATGCCTGGAACGGCGAGGATCTCGTCCAGCGCCTGCAGCGCGGCCCGCGTCTCGATCATCGCGAAGGTGAGCGTGGCGGCGTTGGTATCGCGCAGAAAGGCGGCGCCGTCGGAAACGCCGGAAAGCTGCATCGCCCGTACGGGCCCCCAGCTGCGCTCGCCGAGCGGCGGATACTTGGCGGCGGTGGCGAAGGCGCGGGCATCCTCGGCCGAATTGATCATCGGCGCGATGATGGCGCTGGCGCCCATGTCGAGCGCGCGGCTCGCCATGGCGAAGTCGCCGACGGGAATGCGGACGATGGCGGGAACGCCGGCCAGCGCGACGGCGCCAATGCCGCGCATCACGCTGACGGGATCATGCAGGCCGTGCTGCATGTCGAGCGTCGCGCAGTCGAACCCGGCGCGCGCCGCGCTTTCGGCGATCAGCGGCTCGGGTGTCGCGATCCAGGCGGTCAGGCAGGCGCCGCGCGACCGGAGCACCGAAACGAGGGAAGGCATCGCCATGTTCAGGTGCTCCGGAGGCTTTGGAAAAAGGCTCAGCCTTCGGTCTTCAGCTGCTCGACCGCCTGGGCCAGCAGTTCGTTCATGGTGCGGCGGATCTGGTGGTCCGACTCGGCGACGCCGGCGGCGTCGAAATCGGCGCGCAGCTTGCGGAAGACGTCTTCATCGCCGGCTTCCTCGAAATCCGCCGCGACCACGTCGGAGGCATAGGCCTCCGCCTCG
The DNA here is from genome assembly GCF_037147815.1 of Kaistia sp. MMO-174. NCBI lineage: Bacteria > Pseudomonadati > Pseudomonadota > Alphaproteobacteria > Hyphomicrobiales > Kaistiaceae > Kaistia > Kaistia sp. MMO-174. The sequence goes on from NZ_JBBCUO010000003.1 coordinate 119,277, forward strand.
ACGCCCGACTTGCCCAGGAGGGCAGCCGCCCAGATGCCGAGCTGGCGGTTGCGCCGCGCCACGGCCTTGAACCGAGTCGCCTCGTCCAGGGCGAACTGGCTCTCGAAAGCGTTCTTGCGCTGGTCAAACGTCGTCATAGGCGGTCTCTCCACTTGGTCAACTTGTTGGCCAGGGCCATGATATGGGCCTTGCATATCGCCGTCGCCACCCCAAATCAATGACAGCACCGAATGGGAAGAGGCGGCTGAAAGCGCTCAAAGCGCCGCATCTATCCGTCATTGTGAAATGACGAGTGATCGAGTAGGTTCACGCCGCGCAAGCGACCTCCTCGAGAGTCGGTTGGCTGAGCTTCGCCGCGGCGAATCCCTGTACATTGGAACCCCGGCTATATGGATTTCCTCAAACCACGGTATGTGCCCATGAACCGTCGTCGGCGCATCTATGAAGGCAAGGGCAAGATCCTTTTCGAAGGACCGGAGCCCGGGACTCTGATCCAGTTCTTCAAGGACGATGCGACTGCCTTCAATAACAAGAAGCATGAGGTCGTTGACGGAAAAGGCGTGTTGAACAACCGCATTTCCGAGCACATCTTCACGCATCTGAACCGGATGGGCATCCCGACGCATTTCATCCGTCGGTTGAACATGCGCGAACAGCTGATCCGCGAAGTCGAGATCATCCCGCTCGAGGTCGTCGTCCGCAACGTCGCGGCCGGCTCGCTGGCCAAGCGCCTCGGCCTCGAGGAAGGCACGGTCCTGCCGCGCTCGATCATCGAGTTCTACTACAAGGCCGACGCGCTCGACGACCCAATGGTGTCGGAAGAGCACATCACCGCCTTCGGCTGGGCGACCCCGCAGGAAATCGATGACATCATGGCGCTCGCCATCCGCGTCAACGACTTCCTCTCCGGCCTGTTCCTGGGCGCCGGCATCCAGCTCGTCGATTTCAAGATCGAGTGCGGACGCCTCTGGGAAGCCGACATGATGCGGATCGTCGTCGCCGACGAGATCTCGCCCGATTCGTGCCGGCTCTGGGACGTTGCGACCCAGAACAAGCTCGACAAGGACCGCTTCCGCCGCGACATGGGCGGCCTCGTCGAGGCCTACCAGGAAGTGGCGCGCCGTCTCGGCATCCTGACAGAAGAGCAGGAGCGGCCGCAGGGCGGCGGGCCTGTGCTCGTTCAGTAAGTACCCGTTCATGGCAACGGCCGCCGCGAGGCGGCCGTTTGCATTTCTGGATCCATCCCCACTGGAGTAACCGATGAAGGCCCGCGTCACCGTCACCTTGAAGAACGGCGTTCTGGATCCCCAGGGCAAGGCCATCGAAGGCGCGCTCGGCGCGCTGGGCTTTGCCGGCATCGGCAGCGTCCGCCAGGGCAAGGTGTTCGACATCGAGGTCGAATCGACCGACGCCGCCAAGGCGAAGACCGAGCTCGAGGCCATGGCCGCCAAGCTTCTGGCCAACACCGTCATCGAGAATTACCGGGTCGAGATCGTCGACTGAGCCGCGAGGGACACCACCGATGAAATCCGCCGTCGTCGTATTCCCAGGCTCCAATCGCGAACGCGACATGGTCGCCGCCATCGACAAGATCACCGGCCACCGCCCCGTCACCGTCTGGCACGGCGATCATGACCTGCCTAAGGTCGACCTGATCGTCATTCCCGGCGGCTTCTCCTATGGCGACTACCTGCGCTCCGGCGCCATCGCCGCGCGCGAGCCGATCATGGCCGCCATCGCCCGCGAGGCCGCACGCGGCGTCGCCGTGCTCGGCGTCTGCAACGGCTTCCAGATCCTGTGCGAGGCCGGCCTGCTGCCGGGCGTGCTGATGCGCAATGCCGGGCTCAAGTTCATCTGCAAGGAAGTCGAGCTCCGCGTCGAGACCACGGCGAGCCAGTTCACCCGCGGCTACGCCAAGGGCCAGATCATCCGGTCGCCGGTCGCCCATGGCGACGGTAACTACCGCACCGACGACGAAACGCTGGCCCGCCTCAAGGGCGAAGACCGCGTCGCCTTCCGCTATGTCGACAATCCGAACGGCTCGGTCGACGACATCGCCGGCATCCTGTCGGAGAAGCGCAACATCCTCGGCATGATGCCGCATCCCGAGAACCTGATCGAACCGCTGAACGGCGGCACCGACGGACGGCCGCTGTTCGAAGCGGCGCTCGCCGCCGTCGCCTGACCTTCGCCAGACTGATCCCGACAGCCACGTCCAGACCGTTTCCCGGTCCGCGCCCTGATTGACCTGAGGTTTCCGTGCTCCAGAACGACACGCCGATCACGCCCGAGCTCATCGCCAGCCATGGCCTCAAGCCCGACGAATATCAGCGCATCCTTGATCTGATCGGCCGGGAGCCCACCCTGACGGAGCTGGGCATCTTCTCGGCGATGTGGAACGAACACTGTTCCTACAAGTCGTCGAAGAAGTGGCTGCGCACCCTGCCGACGACCGGCCCGCGCGTCATCTGCGGCCCCGGCGAGAACGCCGGCGTCGTCGACATCGACGACGGCCAGGCGATCATCTTCAAGATGGAAAGCCACAACCACCCGTCCTTCATCGAGCCCTACCAGGGCGCGGCGACGGGCGTCGGCGGCATTCTGCGCGACGTCTTCACCATGGGCGCCCGCCCGGTCGCGGCCATGAACGCGCTGCGCTTCGGCTCGCCGGACCATCCGAAGACCCGCCATCTCGTCTCCGGCGTCGTCTCCGGTGTCGGCGGCTATGGCAATTCCTTCGGCGTGCCGACGGTCGGCGGCGAGGTGAACTTCCATTCCCGCTACAACGGCAACATCCTCGTCAACGCCTTTGCCGCCGGCCTCGCCGACGCCGACAAGATCTTCTATTCGAAGGCGGAAGGCGTCGGCCTGCCCGTCGTTTATCTCGGCTCCAAGACCGGCCGCGACGGCGTCGGCGGCGCCACCATGGCCTCTGCCGAATTTGACGAATCGATCGAGGAGAAGCGCCCGACCGTGCAGGTCGGCGACCCCTTCGGCGAGAAGCTGCTGCTGGAAGCCTGCCTGGAACTGATGAAGACCGGCGCCGTCATCGCCATCCAGGACATGGGCGCCGCCGGCCTCACCTGCTCGGCCGTCGAGATGGGCGCCAAGGGCGACCTCGGCATCGAGCTGGACCTCGACAAGGTGCCCTGCCGCGAAGCCAACATGACGGCCTACGAGATGATGCTCTCGGAAAGCCAGGAGCGCATGCTGATGGTGCTGCGCCCCGAGCAGGAGAAGGAAGCCGAGGCGATCTTCCACAAATGGGGCCTCGACTTCGCCATCGTCGGCTGGACCACGGACGACCTGCGCTTCCGCATCCTGCACAAGGGCGCCGTCGTCGCCGACCTGCCGATCAAAGAACTGGGCGACCAGGCGCCGGAATATGATCGTCCCTTCGTGCGCCGTCCGGTTCCGGCCGCGATCGAGGCCGCCGACGTCGCCGCGCCGAATGACTATGCCGAGGCGCTGCTGAAGCTCGTCTCCTCGCCCGACATGGCCTCGCGCCGCTGGGTCTGGGAGCAATACGACCACCTGATTCAGGGCAACACCGCGCAGAAGCCGGGCGGCGACGCCGCCGTCATCCGCGTCTTGGGCCATGACAGCAAGGGCCTCGCCTTCTCGCTCGACGTTTCCCCGCGTTATTGCGAGGCCGATCCGTTCGAGGGCGGCAAGCAGGCGATCGCCGAATGCTGGCGCAACCTCACCGCCGTCGGCGCCGAGCCGCTGGCCGCCACCGACAACCTGAACTTCGGCAATCCGGAAAAGCCGGAGATCATGGGCCAGTTCGTCGGCGCCATCGAGGGCATCGGCGCCGCCTGCCGCGCGCTCGACTTCCCGATCGTCTCCGGCAACGTCTCGCTCTACAACGAAACCAACGGCGTCGGCATCCTGCCGACCCCCGCCATCGGCGGCGTCGGCCTGCTGCCGGACATCGACGTCATGGCGACCGTCGCCTTCAAGTCGGCCGGCGACGTCATCGTCCAGATCGGTCGCGACGGCGGCCATCTCGGCCAGTCGATCTATCTGCGCGAGATCCTCGGCCGCGAGGAAGGCGCTCCCCCGCCGGTCGACCTCGCCGAGGAACGCCGCGTCGGCGACTTTGTTCGCGGCGTCATCCGCAATCGACTCGTCACCGCCTGCCACGACATTTCCGATGGCGGCCTGCTCGCCGCCCTCGCCGAGATGGCGATGGCGCGCGGCATCGGCGCTTCGGTCACGCTTCCCGAAAGCGCGGCGACGCCGCACGGCTTCCTGTTCGGCGAGGACCAGGCCCGCTACGTCTTGACCGTGGCGCCTTCGGTGCTCGATGCCGTCACGGCGGCGGCGGCGGAGGCCGGCGTCGAGGCCCGCGTGCTCGGCACGGTCGGCGGCGAGGTGTTGGATGTCGAGGGCCTCGCCACCATATCTGTTGCAAAGCTGAAGCAGGGCCACGAGAATTGGTTCCCTGAGTTCATGGCCGTCGCCGACTGACCGGCGGCGGACCCGGCCCATCTTCGCGCATGACAGCATCGTTTTGCGCGAAGCAGGCGCTGCGGAGCAAATCGAAGGAGCCTTTCGCCGTTTCGAGGAACGTGACAGGCTCCAAGGAAGACGGCTGAGGGGATAGACTGATGGCAATGGACGCGCGCGACATTGAGGCTCTGATCAAGGAGGCTCTTCCGGACGCGACGGTCACGATCCGCGATCTCGCGGGCGACGGTGACCATTATGCTGCCGAAGTTGTGTCCGAGGCTTTTCGCGGAAAGAACCGCGTGCAGCAGCACCAGATGATTTATGCTGCGCTCAAGGGAAACATGGGCGGCGTCCTGCATGCGCTGGCCCTGCAGACCAGCGCACCGGAATAGGATCGGCCGGCGGCCGGCAAAAAGGAAATAGTTGAGATGAGCGATATCCACGCCCTTATCCAGAACGAAGTCAGCTCCAACGACGTCGTGCTCTTCATGAAGGGCACCCCCGCCTTTCCGCAGTGCGGCTTCTCCGGCCAGGTCGTTCAGATCCTCGATTTCCTCGGCGTCGACTACAAGGGCATCAACGTGCTCGCCGACGCGGAAATCCGCCAGGGCATCAAGGACTTCTCCAACTGGCCGACAATCCCGCAGCTCTACGTGAAGGGCGAATTCGTCGGCGGCTGCGACATCGTCCGCGAGATGTTCCAGGCCGGCGAACTGCAGACCTTCCTGACCGAGAAGGGCATCACGGTCGCCAAGTCGGCCTGATTTGGGCTTCTGCTTTCCTGTCGAAGGCGAGCGCGCTCCGCGCTCGCCTTTTTTCATGTCCGAAGGCCGCCCGAAAGCACGGGCCCTCCGCGCGATACCAAGCTTGCTCTTGCTTCACCTCCCCTCAAGCCGGCACGAACGGCACGCCGCCGCCCAAAAGCGGGCAAAGGCGCGCGCCGGTCCGCAAATGCTTCCTGCTCCGAAGTCGAACGCAGAAGACCACTTCGATATTTTGAATTCATCGCGGCGCGGTGACGGCGCTCGAAGCGAACGCCGATAGGCCCGATCAGGTCTCCTCTCCCTGGGGAACCTAATCCTCGCGACATCGTTGGTATCCATCAGAGCAAATCGTCGATTGACCTCTCCCCCGGCGCGTCCAGGGGAACCGATCGACTCGCTCTTGGCAGAAGGATTGGAACGATGTTGAAGCGTACGAAAGCTATGCTGAGATCCGGCCTCGCCATTGCTGTCTTCGCGGCCTCGATCGTCGCGCTCGGAACGCCCGCCCAGGCCGCGGGCGCCGCCGGCGACGGTTCTTTTCAGGTCGCCGACAACTGGAACGGCAATCGCTGGCACGGCGGCGGCAATGACTGGCGCTGGCGCCACGGCAACCGCTGGCACGGCGGCGGCTGGAACGGCGGTTACTACTATGGCGACAACTGGGGCGGCGCTGCCGCCGCAGCCGGCATCATGGGCCTCGCCACCGGCGCCATCATCGCCAACTCCGCGAACCAGCCGCGCTACTACGAAGGCGACTACGGCGGCGACTACGTTGCCTACTGCGCCAGCCGATATCGTACCTTCGATCCCCGGACCGGCACCTATGTCGGCTTCGACGGCTATCGACACCGCTGCATGATGCCGTAGCCACGACGTCTTCAGAAAGGGCGGCGCGCAGGCGCCGCCTTTTCTGTCGCGCGCTGGCTGGCGCTTGGGGCCAGCGGATGGTTAACGGAAATTAACCAATTGGAAAGTTGGTTTCGGCCCGGAAGTGATTAGGTCATCCCCGACGGAGGGCGGCGCGTGCGACCGAAGGATCGCCTCGCCAATCCAGGAGTTCCGTCATGATCACCGAGATGAAGTCCATCCTGCATATCGGCGCAATCGCTGCCATCCTGGGCATCGGCACGATCGGCGTCTCGGCGCCCGCGCTCGCGCGCGGCCATCACAACATCGAAGACAGCGGCAGCCACGGTGGCGGCGGCTGGTCCAGCGGCTGGTCCGGGGGCCACGGTGGCAGCACAGGTCCGACCATGGCCAGCGCCTGGTCGACGGGCGGCATGTCGGGCGGCTGGTCCGGCGGCGGCCATCCCGGCAACGGCTGGTGGGGCGGCGGCTCCGGCGGCAGCTGGTCCGACGGTCACGACCACGACCATAACCACCACCATCATCACCCCGGCAATCCCGGCGTGCCTATCCTGCCGCTCGGCCTGCTCGCCGGCTACAACCAGCAGGGCTCCAGCTATTCCAATGAGGAGTACAGCTACGACTACGCGCCCTGCGCCTATCCGCATCACTACAGCTATCTCGGCTATCGGAACGTCTGCGCCATCCCGTAGACATCCGCTGTCCGAACCGTCGCAAGCAGCGCGCTCCGGCGCGCTGCTTTTTCGCACCCGGAGATGCGGCATCGCCTGCAACGTATACTAACAGATATATTGATGGCGGATGACAAATGGTCGTTCATGAACCAGTTTTAACCGAGACGTCATGACCTCTTTTTCAGGTATTGGAAATCCGTTTTTCAGGGTCGCAACCTAGATTCATCGGTGGCGGAGGGCGATGATCTGGAACAGATCCAGATCGTCAACCGAGGAGAACCATGATGATCAGGACCATGAAGACCATGCTGCATGTCGGCGCCATCGGAATCATGCTGAGCGTCGGCGCCATGGGCGGCGCAAACCTCGCCTTCGCGAACAATGATCACGGCAGCCATGGCGGCGGCTCGAGCCTTTCAGGCGGCAGCGGCTGGCATGGCGGCAGCGGCGGCATGAGTGGCGGTTTGCACAGCGGCGGTAGCGGCGATCACCACCATCCGATCGGCGTGGTCCGGGGCGGACTGCTCTTCGGTCCGGCCGTCTCCGGATCGGGCGGCACGGAGTTCGATGATTCCGGCCTGCCGGTGACATGCGGCCACACCTATACAGCCCACGGCGCCATCGGCCCGCGCACCTGCGTGGCGACCGGCTACTGATGGCGAACAAAACCTCTCAGGGCGCGGCTCCGGCCGCGCCCTGCGCATGAGCGGCCATCGGCGCGCGGATCGCCCGTTGGCCTAGCGCTGCCCCGCGAGGCTCCCAAAATCGAATAGGTTCCGGTCCAGGAGATGCGAGGGATTGGCCTTGCCGAGCGCCCGCAGCATGATCTCCTTGCGGCCGGGCGCCTGCTTCTCCCAATCGGCCAGCATCTGCTTGACGACATTGCGCTGCAGGCCTTCCTGCGAGCCGCAGAGGTCGCAGGGGATAATCGGGAACTGCATCGCCGTCGCGAAGCGGGCGATGTCGTCCTCCGCCGCATAGGCGAGCGGCCGCAGCACCAGCCGGTCGCCCTCCTCGTTCAGCAGCTTCGGCGGCATCGAGGCGAGCTTGCCGCCATGGAACAGGTTCAGGAAGAACGTCTCGAGAATGTCCTCGCGGTGATGGCCGAGCACCACGGCCTGGCATCCCTCCTCCCGCGCGATCCGGTAGAGATGGCCGCGCCGCAGCCGCGAGCACAGCGCGCAATAGGTCTTGCCGGGTTCGATCTTCGAGGTGACGATCGAATAGGTGTCCTGGCGCTCGATCCGGTGCGGCACGCCGAGTTCGGTCAGGTAGTTGGGCAGGATCTCGGCCGGGAAGCCCGGCTGCGCCTGGTCGAGATTGCAGGCGAGCAGGTCGACCGGCAGCATGCCGCGCCATTTCAGGTCGAGCAGCAGCGCCAGCAGCGTGTAGCTGTCCTTGCCGCCCGACAGGCAGACCAGCCAGCGGTCACCGGGCCGCACCATGGCGAAATCGTCGAGCGCCTGCCGCACCTGCCGGATCAGCCGCTTGCGCAGCTTGCCGAACTCGACCGTGTCCGGTCCCTTGCGGAACATCGGATGGCAGGCGTCGCCGCCCTCCGCCTCCAGCGGGTCCGAGGCCGCGATGCGGCGGGCGATGTCGAGCAGTTCGGTCATGGTCTTGGTTCCGGCGTTCGCGCCTTGATGCCGCGTCCCGCGCCGCCCGGCAAGCCCAAACGCCCGCGACCCTATCGCCGGCGGGTCAGATTGACGATCAGCACGCCGCCGATCGCCATGGCTCCGCCGAGCAGGCCGAGCGGCGACGGCACCTCGCCGAGCCAGAGATAGCCGATCAGCGTCGCCGTCGGCGCGATGCAATAGAGGAAGTTGGAGGCCCGCGACGCCGGGAAGCGCTTCAGCGCGATCGCCCAGGTCAGGTAGCCGATCACCGTCGGCAGCACGACGAGATAGGCGATGGACCAGATGACGGCGGGCGGCGACTGTTTCAGCGCGGCGAGCGTATCGGGGATCGCCAGGGTTAACGGAAGGCTACCAAGAAGCAGCACCCAGGCGGTGACGGCGAGCGCCGGCATGCGCCCGAGCAGCGGCTTCTGCAGGATGGTAGAGATCGAGGTGCAGAACGCGGCGCCGAGGATCAGCAGCGCGCCGATATTGAGCCCGAAGCCGTCGCCGCTGCCATAGGCGATCAGCCCGACGCCGAGAAACGACACCAGCGTGCCGAGCCAGCCGCCGAGCCCGAACCGCTCGCCGAGCAGCGGCACCGCAATCAGCGCGACGATGATCGGGTTGATCTGGATGATGAACGAAGCGGGGCCCGCGGGAATCGTCTGCTCGCCGGTGTTGAGCAGCACGGCATAGGCAGAGATGAAGAGCACACCGATCACCAGCAGCCGCACGAAGTCCTTGCGCGAGGGCAGCGGCGGCCGGGCGACCAGCAGATAGAGGCCGGCAGGGACGGCGGCGGAAAGATAGCGGGCAGCGGCGAGTTCGACCGGCGTCAGCGCCGTCAGGCCAACCCGGATGGCAGCGAAGGCCGAGGCCCAGCCGATGATCGTCGTGGCGATGGCGGCGAGGCCGACGAGATCGGTGGTGCGCCGCTTGTCGATGGCGATTTCGGTCATGCCGCCTCCCCTTCGCCGGAAACGTCCTTGATACGCCGCCGCATCGGCAATCCGAAGCTCCGAAATGCCCGCAAGCGAAGCAAAAAAGAAAAGGCCGCCCGGAGGCGGCCTTTTCCAGAACTCGATCGTGCCGACGGATCAGCGCGAGTAGAATTCGACGACGAGGTTCGGTTCCATCTGGACCGGGTACGGCACGTCGGCGAGAGCCGGAACGCGCGCGAACTTGGCGGTCATCTTGTGATGGTCGACTTCGATGTAGTCGGGAACGTCACGCTCGGCGAGCTGGGTCGCCTCGAGGACGATCGTCAGCTGACGCGAAGCTTCCTTGACCTCAATCACATCGCCAACCTTCGCCTGGTAGGACGGAATGTTGACGCGGCGGCCGTTGACCTTGATGTGGCCGTGCGAGATGAACTGGCGCGCGGCGAACACGGTCGGGACGAACTTGGCGCGATAGACGATCGCGTCCAGACGGGTCTCGAGGAGACCGATCAGGTTCTCCGACGAATCGCCCTTGCGGCGGGTCGCATCGGCGTAGATCTTCCGGAACTGCTTCTCGGAGATGTTGCCGTAGTAGCCCTTGAGCTTCTGCTTGGCGCGGAGCTGGGTACCGTAGTCGGAAACCTTGCCCTTGCGGCGCTGGCCATGCTGGCCGGGGCCGTATTCGCGCTTGTTGACCGGAGACTTGGGGCGACCCCAGAGGTTTTCGCCAAGACGGCGGTCAATCTTGTGTTTGGACGAAGCACGCTTCGACATCGCATATCCCTTGGATACGAGTTACAGGGACACGTGCCCTCCTCTGCCGGTTCTAAGGCCGGCCGACAGGAAACCCAGAGGCTTCCGCGGGTGCGTGAAATACCGCGCCGGCCCGGAAGGACCAGCACGATGCGCAGGGTGTAGAGGAGAAGCCGGGGCGAGTCAAATGCCGTAGCCCCGTTAGCCGCCTCAGGTGGCCGACATCAGCAGCCCGCCCTCGACCCTGAGCGCCGCACCATTGGTGGCGGCGCCGAGCGGGCTCGCGACATAGGCGACCAGCGCCGCGATCTCCTTCGGATCGATCATTCGCTGCAACAGCGACGACGAGCGATAGAGCCGGAAGAATTCCTTCTCCAGATCCGCCTCGCTGCCCGGATTGCCGGGGAACACCGAGCGCAGGAAATCGCCGATGCCGGCCGACCGCGTCGGTCCCGGCAGGACCGAGTTGACGGTCACGGCGGTTCCCTTGGTCAGTTCGGCCAGCCCGCGCGCGACCGACAGTTGCGCCGTCTTGGTCATGCCGTAGTGGATCATGTCCGAGGGAATCTGCAGCGCCGACTCGCTGGAGACAAAGATGATCCGCCCCCAGTTGCGCTCCAGCATGGCCGGGAAATAGTGCCGCGCGAGGCGAATGCCGCTCACCACGTTGACATCGAAGAAGTGCAGCCAGTCCGCATCCGTGATCTCGGCGAAGGGCTTCACTTCATAGATGCCGAGATTGTTGACCAGAATATCGACCGAGGGCACGGCGCTGGTCAGCGCAGCCGCGCCTTCGGCGGTCGCCACATCCGCGACGATACCGCGCGCGGCGCCGATCTCCTGCACGGTCTTCTCGACCGTCTCGGCCGAACGCCCCGTGACGATGACGGCAGCGCCCTCCTCGGCGAGCGTCCGGGCGATCGCCAGGCCGATGCCGCCGGTCGATCCCGTCACCAGCGCCGTCTTGTTCGACAGTTTGAGGTCCATTCCGATCTCCTGATCCTGCGGCCATGCCGCGCCAAACCGTTGAGGAATATCTATGGATTCTCGACGGAACGGGCAGGCGCCGCCGGGGCGCGGCGGATATCCGCCTCCCAGTCCGTCAGCATTTCCATGATCTCGATGGAATCGTCAGGCCTCGGCGAAGGTCGCTCGGCCGCCTTCAGGCCGGCGGCGAGGCTGCGCTCGACCATGCGAACCTGATGCAGGAAGGCATCCGCGTCGCTTTCGACGACGATCTCCTCGATCGCCCCATCGAAGCCGGTGACGAGCAAACGGCTGGCGCCGGCCTGCGGCAGCCAGGGATTGTCGAGGAAACGAAGGCTGCCCCTGTCGCCGACGACGGTGAACTCCGGATGCATGCCGTATGTCTCGGCCGTCTGGACGGTGGCGAGGATACCGTTGTCGAAGCGAACCGCCAGCGCCGCCTCGCTGACATTGCCGTCATGCGCCGAGATCGTGCCGGTGCCCGTCTGGCGACGGGCGCGGAACACGCCTTCGCCTGCCACGGTCTGCACCACGAGTTGCAGCAGAGACACCGGATAGCAGCCGAGATTGTAGAGCGTGCCGCGACCCTGCGGATTGACGACCTGCCAGATATCGGCGGCATAGCTCGCATGGATCGATCGGATTGCGCCAAGCCGCCCGTCGTGCAGGATCTCGACGAAACGGGCGATCAGCGGATGGGCGAGATACATCAGCCCTTCGACGAAGAAGACGTCGTTCGCTGCCACCGCATCGACCAGCGCCCGGCTCCTCGCCATGTCGACGGAAAGCGACTTCTCGCTGAGGATGGCCTTGCCGGCCGCGGCTGCCCTGGCCACGAAGCTGTGGTGCAGGTGGTTGGGCAGCCCGACATAAACGACATCGACGGCGGGATCGGCGAACAGTTCGGCAGGATCGGCATAGGCGCGCTCCCCGTCGAAGCGGGCGCGGAAGGCTTCCGTGCGCTCGATATCCCGGCCGGCGACGGCGGCGAGACGCGAACCGGGGCTGCTTGCGATCGCCGCCGCGACGGTATCGCAGATGAACCCCGTTCCGAGAATGCCCCACCCGATCATCGCCTGCTCCCTGCCATGCCTCGCCACCAACCTCGCACAGCGGCCGCGAACTGGGGAGCGAAATAATGTATCAATCCATACAAAAAAGAAGGAGGATGGTCTTCCCCTCCAGACCTGGCTTCCCACATAGCCGATATCCTTGCCCTACCGGACCTCTTCATGCCCCAGCCATCCGCCATTCCGCTTTCCGTCCTCGACCTCGCCCCGGTGCGTCAGGACGGAAATGTCGCCGCCGCGCTCCACAATTCGCTGGACCTCGCCCGTCATGTCGAGGGGCTGGGCTACAATCGCTTCTGGGTCGCCGAGCATCACAACATGCCCGGCATCGCCAGTTCGGCCACGTCCGTCCTGATCGGCTATCTTGCGGGCGGCACGTCGACGATCCGCGTCGGCTCCGGCGGCGTGATGCTGCCCAACCATGCGCCGCTCGTCATCGCCGAGCAGTTCGGCACGCTGGAAGCGCTCTATCCGGGCCGGATCGACCTTGGTCTCGGCCGTGCTCCGGGCAGCGATCCGATGACCATGCGCGCGCTCCGCCGCGACATGACCGACGACGACAACGCCTTCCCGCAGAACGTGCAGGAACTGCTCGCCCTGCTTGCGCCGGCGGCCGAGGGACAGAAGCTGCGCGCCGTTCCCGGCGCCGGCTCCAACGTGCCCGTGTGGCTGCTCGGTTCATCCACCTTCAGCGCCCAGTTGGCCGGCCTGCTCGGCCTGCCCTTCTCCTTCGCCAGCCATTTCGCGCCGCAGCGCCTGATGGACGCGCTGGAGACCTACCGGCACTTCTTCCGGCCGTCCGAATATCTGGAGAAGCCCTATGTGATGGTCGGACTGCCGGTGATCGCCGCCGACACCGACGAGACGGCGCATTATCAGGCGACGACGCAGTACCAGCGCCTGGTCAATCTGGTACGCGGCCAGCCGACCGTGCTGATGCCGCCGGTCGACAGCATGGATGGCCTCTGGGAGCCGCGCGAGGAAGCCTATGTGCGTTCGCATCTCGGCGTCGCCATCATCGGCGGGCCGAAGACGGTGAAGGAAAAGCTCGCCATGTTCATCGAGCAGACCGGTGCCGACGAACTGATCGTCACGACCGATTTCTACGACCCGGCCGACCGCAAGCGTTCGTTCGAGATCCTGATGGACGCGCATCGCGGCTGAAATGCCGGAGCGGGGCGCGGCCGCGCCCCGCCATCAGGCCAGGACGGAGCCGGAAAGTCCGAACTGCGCCAGCAGGCGCAGCTGCGCCGGCGCCCACGGCTTGCCGGAAGTCAGGAAGGCCTGCCCCTCGACCATCGGACTGCCGGCCGGCTCTGCCGTCAGCGACAACACCGACAGCACCCGCCGGGCGATCGCTTCGGCAGGATCGATCCAGCCGACCGGCCAGGGCGCGACGGCCTCGAGGCGGTCGATCAGGAAGGGATAATGCGTGCAGGCGAGCACGATCGTGTCGGTTCGCCGCCCCTCGACCTCGATGAAAGCCGGTTCGATCTCGGCGCGGATGGCGCCGTCATCGACGGCATCGCCACGCATAACCGCCTCGGCGAGCGGAGCCAGTTCGGACGATCCGACGAGCCGGACGTGGCAATCCGTGGCGAAGCTGCGGATCAATTCGCGGGTATAATCGCGCTTCATCGTGCCCGGCGTCGCCAGCACGCCGACGACATGGCTTTTCGAGCGCTCGGCCGCCGGCTTGATCGCCGGCACGGTGCCGATGAACGGGATCGGATGCAGAGCGCGCAGCGGCGACAGCACCAGCGTCGACGCCGTGTTGCAGGCGATCACAACCGCATCCGGCCTGAAGCGCTCGATCAGCCGCCCCATCAGGGCGACGATGTGCTCCGAAAGTGGCGCGGCATCCCAGTCGCCATAGGGAAAGGCGGCATCGTCAGCGACATAGGCGATCTCCGCCGAAGGCAGTTTTCGCCGGATCTCGCGCAGAACGGAGAGGCCGCCGATACCCGAATCGAAGACCAGCAGCCTGGCGGTCAATCCTCGGCCTCGCGGCTGGTGGTTTCTGTGCCGTCGGCGCGCTTGCGCGGCCGGGTCGGCCGGTTTTCCAGCGCCGCGACGACGCCGCGCAGCGTGCGGATATCGGCCTCGGTGAACTGCGCCTTCTGCAGCATGGCGCGCAGCGTCTGCACCACGACCGGACGCTTCTCGGCCGGCCGGAAGAAGGTGACCGCGTCGAGCGCGCCTTCGAGATGCTCGAACAGTCCGATCAGCTCCTGCTTGGTCGCCGGCCGGCTGTCGTTCGGCGTCGTGAAGCGAAGCCCGGATTCCTCCGACTCCAGACCGCTACGCCGCCATTCATAGGCGAGGATCAGCACCGCCTGGGCGATGTTGAGCGAAGCGAACTGCGGATCGATCGGCAGCGTCACGATCTCGTCGGCAAGCGATATCTCCTCGTTGGTCAGGCCGATACGCTCGCGCCCGAACAGGATGCCGGCGCGGACGCCGCCCTCCATCTGGCCGCGCATGATGCCGGCCGCCGAGGCGGGGCCGCGCACGGTCTTGGCGAGCTCGCGCGAACGGGCCGTGGTCGCGACCAGGTAGCCGAGATCGGCGACCGCTTCCTCGACCGTCTGGAACAGGCGGATGCGATCGAAAACATGGTCGGCGCGGCTGGCGGCGCGGCGCGCGTGCTCGTTCGGCCAGCCATCGCGCGGATTGACGATGCGGAGATCGCGCAGGCCGAAATTCGCCATGGCGCGGGCAGCCGTGCCGATGTTCTCGCCAAGCTGGGGTTCGACGAGAATGACGGCGGGCCCGTCGACTAGAAGTTCAGAATCGACCATTTCGTCCGTGCATAATGTTGGTTTCGCCATCTCCTAGCCCATAGAAAGCGGTCACGCTATATTTGCGCGGCGCGAAGCAGGTTGTACGACTCGGGTGAGTCGCAACCTTGCTCCTAGGGGAGAACCTGAGATGCCCGCAGATCTGGCAGCCAATAGAAGCTTTTCTTCGACCGTGCGAGAGAAATGGGGCTGGTTCCTGTTTCTCGGTATCGTGTTCGCGATCGGCGGCATCTTCGCCATCGCCATGCCGCTGATCTCCAGCGTAACCGTGACCATCTTCCTCGCCATTGTCCTGGTCATCGCCGGCCTAGTCCAGATCTTCCAGGCCTTCAGCGTCCAGGGCTGGGGCGGCTTCCTCTGGCAGCTCGTGGTCGGCCTCGTCGTCCTGATCGGCGGCGTTGCGATCTACATGTCGCCGGTCGTCGGCAGCGTCGCGCTCACCCTGATCATCGCCTCGATCTTCATGGCCAAGGGCATCTTCCAGATCGCCCTCTCCATGCGCGTCCGTCCGATGGATGGCTGGGGCTGGATCCTGGCGGCCGGCATCATTGCCTTCCTCGCCGGCCTGTTCATCCTGCTGCAATATCCATTCTCCGGCCTCTGGGTGCCCGGCACGCTGGCCGGCATCTCGCTGATCTTCACGGGCTGGAGCTACATCGCCCTGGCGCTGGCGGCGCGCCGCATCACTGCATGAAGGATGCCGAATGGCGCCATGCCTATGGCGTGAGCGGCAGCGCGAAGCTGCCGCTCGTCACGATCATCGCGATCAACTGGAACTATGGCGCCTACCTCTCCGTCGCGCTGCAATCAGCCGTGGCGCAGGACTATCCATCGCTGGAGATCATCGTCCTCGACAATGGTTCGGAGGATGACAGCGCGGCGCGGATCCGCGGCTTCGCCGAGCAGAACCCGCAGGTCCGCGTCATTCAGCTCGACCGGAACATCGGCCAGCTCGGCGCCGCGCACCACATCGTCACGCAGCATCGCATTTCCGGCGATTTCGTCGCCTTTCTCGATACCGACGATTTCCTGTTTCCGCATTTCGTCAGCCACCATGTCCGCGCCCATCTGCTGGTGGACAATGGCGCAGGACTGTCGAGCGGCGACACGCTGCAGGTCGACAAGCATGGCACCGTCATCGCCGGCAACATGCCGCAATGGTGGAAGATGGACGCAGCGGAGCGGCCGGGCTGGGTGGATATCGAGGTTCCGACCCAGCACGAGACGCCCCTGCCGCTTGCGATGACGCTGGTGCCGGCGGGTCCGTCGCGCTGGTTCTGGCATCCGGGCACATCGATCGTCTATCGAAGAAGGGGCATCGAGCGGCTGATGTCGGCGATCCGGGTTCCGATCGAGGTAAAGTTCGCGCTCGACGCCTCGGCCGCCCCGTTCTGCCACGCCGAAGCCGGCACGATCCTGCTCAGCGAACCTCTGTCCGGCTATCGCGTGCATGGCCGGAATTCGAGCGTGACGGCGCCGCAACTGCAGCATTTCGATTCTGGAAGGGCGTCGTTCGGAAAGGACAACAAGAAGCAGGAACGCTGGTTCCGCAAGAACATCCGAAGGAAGCAGATCGCCTGATCGGCAGCGACTACGTGGAACGGACCGTACGGACGGGATCGTTCCAGACGAGGACCCATGGATAAATCTGACTTCTCGATCCAGAACGTCGGGGCCGGCCAACTGGCCATGCCCGGCGCCATCCGCCTGCCCTTGCTGTCCTTCGTCATCACAGGCCGCCCAGGCTCGGATTTTGGCCCGGCCATCGAAGCCTTGCGGATCCAGGATTATCCCCGCTTCGAGGTCATCGTGGTGGAGGCGGGTCCTGCGGGCGATGGCCCCGCGGCGCTTGCCCCGCAGGTCGCCGCCGATCCTCGCTTCAAGCGGGTCGGCGCTTCTTCCGATCTCGGCTCCTTTCGGCTGGCGACGATCGGCCTTGCGGCCGCGGAGGGCGAGTTCGTCGTCTTTCTCGACGCGAGCGAACTTCCCTCGCCGGGCTTCGCCTCCGCGCATATCCAGACGCACCTGGCGAGCCGCCACAACGTGGCCCTGACAGCCTCCCCCCGGCACGACGACGAGGCGATCCAGGCCGGCGGACGCATGCCGGCGGAGATGCCTGCGCCCCGGCCCTGGCTGCAACCGGCGGTGCCCGTCCTCCGCCTCGCATCCCTCGACGACGACGCCTTCGCCCGTCTGGCGTCCAGCACGGCCTTGGTCGAACCCGCGATACGGGACTGGACGGCTTCGCCCGCGACCATCCAGGTATACCGGCGCTTCGTCATCGACATGCTGCTCCCGCCGGACGGGGCGGACGCTTCCCCGTCGTCGGCGGACGCGCATTTCGCGCCGCTCTGCCAATGGCTCGGCGGCTCGGCGGCGATCCGTCTGCCCCTGCTAGCGTCCCGGCACGCTCATGCCGGCCCTGGCGCCAGCGCCGGCGGCCTCGACTGGCCGGTCGCGGGGGACCGCGGCAAGCTCGGCGTCTGGGCGGCGAACGGGGCGGAGTTTGCCCGCCGCATCGGGGCGAAGCGCTACTGGGACGCGTTTGCCGCCATGCTGGGCCTCGAGCCCGGCGCCGCGATGCCCGATCCTGCCGAGATCGCCAGCCTGATGGACGGGCCGTTCGCGCAGCTCGCGGGCGCGCTGGGTGAGCGGGAGGCCATCCATCAGTTGCAGGCGCTGTTGTCGCGATCCGCCGTATTGGCCATCCTGCATCGGCGCTACGGCCAACGCCTGCCGCTACGCATACACTGGGCCATCCGATCGAGGGCCCTGCGCCAGATGCATGGGAATCTCCGTCTTTATCTCCGCTCCCGCCGCGGCCGACGCCGGCAGGGCCAGCCCGGACGCGCCTGAAGAACCCGGGCGGCACTCGACGCGGCCTCCCCGGCAACTCACGCGGCGGGAGCGCCGTCAGGCAGCGCTCCGGTAGCCAAACACCCTGTGGCCGCGACCTACCCGCCGTTGCAGCGGTTTTCCACCCACTATTCTGGATAAATTCCAACCAAGTCATTGCGTGCCCAAACAGGCGCGCATACCAATGAAAGTCGGTCGGAAAGCCGGCTACGGGACAACCGCTCAGCATATCCACCCAGCAGCTTGTCGAGACGCCGACGGCGATCGACAGCTTCAAGGCGCCTGACTCGATCGATGCTCACCCGTTTGGAGACCTCAAGATCCGGCATCCTCGCCTCGCCTGGCATCGCCCGGCGGGAAACGGCCCTCACGATCGGCGGCCTAGCGACCTCGAGGCTGGCGACGGCGGGCGAGGTAAAGCTGCCGAAGGTCTCCTTCATCGTTCGCAACTGGAACTATGGCCGCTATGTCGGCCGCACGATCGACTCGATCCAGGCCCAGGACTATCCGAACTTCGAGGTCGTGATCGTCGACAACGCCTCGACGGATGACAGCCGCGAGGTGATCGAACGGCATGTTGGCGACGACCCGCGCTTTCGGGTCATCCATTCCGACATCAATCTCGGGCCGCTCGGCGGCGCGCTTCTCGGGCTGGAACACGCAACGGGCGATTTCGTCGCCTTCGTCGATTCCGACGACACGCTGCTGTCGAATTTCGCCTCGACACATATCCAGGTTCACCTCGCAAGCCGTCTCAATGTGGCGTTCACCTCCAGCACGGCGATCGAGACTGGGCCGGATGGCGCCATGCTCAACGGCCACCGGGCGCGGACCCAAATGCGGCGCGAGGAAATCGCGACGGGTCTGCGGGCCGCAGAGATCGTGCCGCGCCTGCCATCCATCGATGACAACGCCTTTGCGGTGCTCTCGCGCCACACCCGCCTGATCCAGCCTCTCTCGGCCGAATGGCCCTGGTCGCCCGGCACAGCGAACATGTATCGGCGGTTCATCCTCGACATGCTCGCCCCCGCGTGCCGCGCGGCCGACCTTCCCAAGCTTTCCGCCGATGGACACTACAACCGGCTCGGCCATCTCCTCGGCGGATCGGCCGTGATCGACCTGCCGCTTTCGACCTATCGCATCCACGGCAGCAACTTCGCCGCTTCGGTGCCGAGCCTCGCCTTTCTCGGCAGCGACGCCGGGCCGGCGACCAGGTTTCGCGTCCTGCGCATGCGCGAAATCATGCGGGTCTTTGTCGCCAACGCCGCCGATTTCTCGGCTCGCATCGGCGAGAAGCGCTATTGGGCCGCGTTGGGCGTCCTGTTCGAACAGGGCGGGCTCAGGTCGGGGCAGGATCTGGCGGAGTGGAAGCGCGACCAGTTCCTCGACGAACAGGTCCGCCATCTCGCCGCGACCTTCGGTGCGAGCAGGACCGCCCGCAAGCTGGCCGAGTTCCTGCCGAAGCCGCTGCTGCGTTCGAGCCTCGACGCGCTTCATGGCTCCAACTGGCCGGCTCACGCCCGGCTGGAACTGCATATCGGCGCAGCGCGCCAGTGGCACGCCCAGCTCAAGCGCTTCGTGCGCAAGCGGCGCGCGAGGCTTTCCGCCCTGCTGTCTCCGACCGGCCAGCCCTGACGCGTCCGCAACCGGGCGGCGATGTCGCACCCCCTTCTCGCCGCCGCCCGCCTTTGCGCGTTTTGAGCACGATGCTATAGGGGAGCCCGCACCATCCTCGGCGCCGCTCCGCCCGCGACCTCCTTCCGCCGGCAGGCTTCGCCGTCAACCCAGAAGCGAGGTTCCCCTCCATGGCGAAGATCAAGGTAGCCAATCCCGTCGTTGAGCTCGACGGCGACGAGATGACCCGGATCATCTGGCAGAACATCAAGGACAAGCTGATCCACCCCTACCTCGATCTCGACCTCCAGTATTACGACCTGGGCATCGAGCATCGCGACGCCACCAACGACCAGGTGACGATCGAAGCGGCCGAGGCGATCAAGAAGGTCGGCGTCGGCGTCAAGTGCGCCACCATCACGCCGGACGAAGCCCGCGTGAAGGAATTCAACCTCAAGGAAATGTGGAAGTCGCCGAATGGCACCATCCGCAACATCCTCGGCGGCGTGATCTTCCGCGAGCCGATCATCTGCCAGAACGTGCCCCGCCTGGTTCCCGGCTGGACCCAGCCGATCATCGTCGGCCGTCATGCCTTCGGCGACCAGTACAAGGCGACCGATTTCAAGGTTCCCGGCAAGGGCCGGATGACGATCAAGTTCGAGGGCGAGGACGGCACCGTCATCGAGAAGGAAGTCTTCAAGTTCCCGGGCGCCGGCGTCGCGCTCGCGATGTACAACCTCGACGAATCGATTCGCGAGTTCGCCCGCGCCTCGCTGAACTACGGCCTGATGCGCAAGTACCCGGTCTATCTGTCGACCAAGAACACCATCCTCAAGGCCTATGACGGCCGCTTCAAGGACCTGTTCCAGGAAGTGTTCGACGCCGAGTTCGCCGCCGCCTTCAAGGCCGCCGGCATCACCTATGAGCACCGCCTGATCGACGACATGGTCGCCTCGGCCCTGAAGTGGTCCGGCGGCTACGTCTGGGCCTGCAAGAACTATGACGGCGACGTCCAGTCCGACACCGTCGCGCAGGGCTTCGGCTCGCTCGGCCTGATGACCTCCGTGCTGCTGACGCCCGACGGCAAGACCGTCGAGGCCGAAGCCGCCCACGGCACCGTGACGCGCCACTACCGCCAGCACCAGCAGGGCAAGGAGACGTCGACCAACTCGATCGCTTCGATCTTCGCCTGGACGCGTGGCCTCGCCCATCGCGCCAAGCTCGACGACAACGCCGAACTCGCCAAGTTCGCGACGACGCTCGAGAAGGTCTGCGTCGACACGGTCGAAGCCGGCGACATGACCAAGGATCTCGCGCTGCTCGTCGGCCCGGATCAGAAGTGGCTCTCCACCACCGGCTTCCTCGACAAGGTCAGCGAGAACCTGACCAAGGCAATGGCTTAAGCCCTAGCCTATCGCGAAATGAACGAGGCCCCCTCCCGCCCGGGTGGGGGCCTTTTCTTTGTCGCCTGCGCGCGGCCTACATCTTCGACAGCACGAGGATCGGCCGGCCGCCGTCATCGCTCAGAATCAGCTTTTGACGGGGGGCGTCGACGCGCCACCGGCGAACCTGCCTGAGCGCGTCGAGGAATTTCCGCTCCTGGTTCATCGCCGCAGGCGTGCAGGCCTTCATGGTGGTGACGATCCGGCCGAAGCGGATGCCGTCGCCGCGGATCGTAGCGCTGCCGCCCATGGAGTTGCAGCCGCCCGAACCGCTGACCCTGCCGTTCGGGGCGATGACGAGGACAGTCTGTAGATAGTCCATGACGCCGCCGCCGCGAATATCCTCGGCGAGCCAGCGTCCGGCGGGCCCGGCAGCGAGGCGCGGCTGGGCCTGCCCAGCCACGCGCTGCAACGGGATGTCGATCCGGTCCGGACCGCCGATCTCGACCGCATGGCGGCTGGTCGAGGTAAACCAGAGCCGGTCGCCGACCGAGATCGTCGCCCGCAGCGCATAGCTATGGCGCGGCTGCAGCTTCGCGGCGTCGAAGTGGAGGCTGTAGGGAATCGGCGCCTGGCCGCGCGCCCGGAAGCGAGTCTCGGCGATCGTCCTCGACGGCGCGTCGGCCAGCGAGACGTCCTGAAGCTGGACCGTGACGCGGGCGTCCGGCGGCAGCGCCATCCGCTCGCGATAGACGACCTCCCCGTGCAGCGTCCGCGTGGCGGCGAGCGCCGCCATGGCATTGAGGCCGACAAGGGCCGCGAGCGCTGCCGCCCATATTTTCCGACCGAAGAGCCGCATGGCGTTTCCTCCCAGGCGAGATCCAGGGCGTTTCACCCGCCTCCGATCTCA
This sequence comes from Kaistia sp. MMO-174, assembly GCF_037147815.1. NCBI lineage: Bacteria > Pseudomonadati > Pseudomonadota > Alphaproteobacteria > Hyphomicrobiales > Kaistiaceae > Kaistia > Kaistia sp. MMO-174. The sequence goes on from NZ_JBBCUO010000003.1 coordinate 140,973, forward strand.
CTGGAAGTGAGCAGCAAGGGCAAGCCTGACCGCTAGACCGGCTGCGAGAGGCGCTGGGGATCGAGAACCGAGAGTTCGCGCAGCCGCGCTGCGTCGCGGCCGGGCGGTTCGCCGAACAGGCGGCTATATTCGCGGCTGAACTGCGACTGGCTTTCATAGCCGACGGCGAAGCCGATGCTGCCGGCATCCGCGCGCTGGCCCAGCAGCAGCCGGCGCGCCTCCTGCAGGCGGATCTGCTTCTGGAACTGCAGCGGGCTCATCGACGTCACTGCCTTGAAATGCCGGTGGAACGATGAGACGCTCATGCCGGCGATCGCGGCGAGGCCCTCGATGCGGATCGCCTCGCTGAAATTGTGCTTGATCCAGTCGATCGCGCGATTGACGCAGGAAAGCCGGCTGTCGGAAAGCGCGATCTGGCGCAGCATGCGGCCCTGCGCGCCGGTCAGCAGCCTATAGAGGATCTCGCGCTCGATCAGCGGGGATAGAATCCCGGAATCGCGGGGACGGTCGAGCAGGCGGACCATGCGGATGACAGGATCGAGCAATTCCGCATCGATCGGGCTGACGGCCATGCCGGCCGAAGGCGCGTCGTCATCGTCGAGATGCTCCGCCAGTTCGAGGATCATCGAGGCGAGCGCGGTGCGGTCGATCCGCATGCTGAAGGCGAGATAGGGCTCGGTGTCGCTGGCGTCGAGGATCGCGCCGCTGGCCGGCAGGTCGACCGAGACGACCAGATATTTCGCCGTGTCATAGATCAGCACCTTGTCGCCAACCATCACCTGCTTGCGCCCCTGCGCCACGACGCAGAACAGCGGCTCATAGAGCACGCGGGTCGGCGCCGTCTGGCTCGCGGAACGCATCAGCGTCACACGCGGGACCGCCGTTTCGAACCGGGTTTCGGTGCAATGGCGCTCGATCAGCGCGCGGAGTTCATGCATGGCTTCCATGGTGGCTCCGATAGAATATCCGCCGGCTGCGCGGCGCAAGCGGGCTAACAGCCTAGATCGGCACTCTGAGAGGATCGTGCAAGAAGCTGGCAGCATCCTGGTAACGCTTTGTCAGCCCGCGCCCCATCTTTCCGGATGAAGCGAAGGAGCTCGACATGAACAAGACCTGGTTCGTCACCGGTTCGACGCGCGGCATCGGCGCGGAGATCGTCAAGGCAGCCCTGAGGCAGGGCGACCGCGTCGTCGCCACCGGGCGCGACCCCGCCGCCATCCGCGACGCCTTCGCCGACGCGGGCGATCGCGTGCTGGCGCTAGCCCTCGACGTCACCGACGCGGCGCAGATCACCGCCGCCGTCGAAGCAGCCATCCAGAGGTTCGGCCGCATCGACGTGCTGGTCAACAATGCCGGCTACGGTCATCTCGGCCTGTTCGAGGAGACGGCGGCAGGCGACGCCGAACGCCAGTTCGCCACCAATGTGTTCGGCCTGTTCAACGTCACCCGCGCCGTGCTGCCGGTGATGCGCGGCCAGCGCGCCGGCCACATCTTCAACCTGTCCTCGGTCGCCGGCCTGCGCGGCGGCCTCGGCGGCTCGCTCTATTGCGCCAGCAAGTTCGCCGTCGAGGGCTTCTCGGAGTCGCTCGCCCAGGAAGTGGCGCCGTTCGGCATTCATGTCACCATCGTCGAGCCCGGATTCTTCCGCACCGACTTCCTCGACGAGACCTCGGTCCGCTTCGGCAGCAACGCCATCGCCGACTATGCCGAGGTCTCGGCGCAGATCCGCAACGGCTATTGCGAGCGCAACCACCAGCAGGCCGGCGATCCGGCCAAGCTCGCCGACGTCATCGTCGACCTCGCCGGGCGCGAAAAGCCGCCGTTCCGCTATGCGGCCGGCACCGACGCCGCCGCCATCTTCGCAGCGAAGATCGAGCGGCTGCAGGGCGAGTACGAAGCGACCCGCCCGCTCTCCCCCACGACCGACGGCAGCTTCTAGCCGTCGCGCGAACGATACGCTCCGGACGAACCATGGCTCGTCCGCACAGATACCCTATCTCCCTCCCCGATCGGCGTCCGGCGCGGCGCCATCCTCCATCAGAACGGATCTCCCCATGCGAACCAAGACACTCGGCGGCACCGGCCTTCTCGTTTCCGAGATCTGCCTCGGCACCATGACCTTCGGCGGTCGCGGCTTCTGGACCGCGATCGGCCAGCTCGACCAGTCGGTCGCCGACAACATCGTCGCCCGCGCGCTCGACGCCGGCGTCAATTTCATCGACACGGCCGATGTCTATTCGGAAGGCGTCTCGGAAGAAGTGACCGGCCGCGCCATGGTCAATTCCGGCCGCAAGCGCACCGACATCGTGCTGGCCACCAAGGCGCTCGGCCAGACCGGCCCCGGCCCCAACGATCGCGGCGCCTCGCGCGGCCACATCATGGACGCCGTCAAGGCGAGCCTGAAGCGCCTCGGCACCGACTATATCGACCTCTACCAGATCCACGGCTTCGATCCGCTGACCCCGGTCGAGGAGACGGTGCGCGCCCTCGACGACCTCGTCCGCCAGGGCCATGTCCGCTATGTCGGCGTCTCCAACTGGGCGTCGTGGCAAATCATGAAGGCGCTCGGCATCGCCGACAGCAAGGACTGGGCGCGCTTTGCCTCGCTGCAGGCCTACTACACCATCGCCGGCCGCGACCTCGAGCGTGACATCGTTCCGATGCTGCGCGACCAGAAGGTCGGCCTGATGGTGTGGAGCCCGCTCGCCGGCGGCTTCCTCTCCGGCAAGTATGATCGCGACGGCAAGGGACCGGACGGTGCCCGCCGCGCCAGCTTCGACTTCCCGCCGATCAACAAGGATCGCGCCTTCGACGTGATCGACGTGATGCGCGAGATCGGCGACGCCAAGGGCGTTTCGGTCGCCCGCATCGCGCTCGCCTGGCTGCTGCACCAGCCAGTCGTCACCTCGGTGATCGTCGGCGCGAAGAGCGTCGAGCAGCTCGACGACAACCTGGCCGCCACCACCGTCCAGCTCTCTGCCGAGGAGCTGAAGCGCCTCGACGAGGTCAGCGCGCTGCCGGCGGAATATCCGGGCTGGATGATCGAGCGCCAGAGCACCTATCGCCGCCAGGACTGACGCTTGACGGCGGCACGCCGCCACGAGATGCAGGGCGGATGAGCGATCTCGTCCGCCTTGCAGCCCTGAACAACGCCGGATGGTGCGACGCCGTCTTTCGCGCACACGGCCTCGCGGGCCACTTTAATGGAAGCGTCTGGCTGAACCGGAACCCGGCGCCGCGCTTCTACCCCAACGCCGTCACACTACGCCCCGACGATAAACAAACACAGCTCGACGCCCTAGTGACGCTCGTCGCCGACCTCCCCGGCGGGTTCGCGGTGAAGGACAGCTTCGCCGCGCTCGATCTCGCGCCGCTCGGCTTCGCGCCCCTCTTTTCCGCCACCTGGATCGGCCGCCCGGCCGGGATACCGGCTCCCCAAGGCGATGCCGGCCTCGACTGGGGGACCGTTTCGACGCCCGCCGACTTCGACGCCTGGCGGGCGGGCTGGTCCGGAACGGATCCCGCCCCCTCTCCCTTCGCCGCGCCTCTATTGGCCGACCCCGCCATCACGCTGATCGCCGGCTGGCGCGGCGATGCCGTGGTCGCCGGAGCGGCGCTGAACCGCTCGCCCGGGGCGCTCGGCTGGTCGAACGTCTTCGGCCCGGACGACGCCTACGAAGCATGCAGGGCAGCGGCGCTGCGCTTCGCGCTCGGGCTTGCCGGCGATCTCCCCCTCATCGGCTATGAGCGCGGCGACGATCTCGCCCGATCGCTCGATCTCGGCTTCGCACCATTGGGGCCGTTGACGATCTGGGAATGCTGAAACGAACCGCTCAAGGCCATGGCATTTGCCGCCGGGTTCGCGCTAGGCTCCCGTCAAATACATCGGGAGGAAATAGATGACTGAATTCAAGGGCAAGCGCATCCTGGTCACGGGCGCGGGCAAGGGCATCGGCCGCGCCACCGTGCTGCTGCTGGCCGAATATGGCGCCACCGTCGTGGCGCTCTCGCGCGATCCGAAGGATCTGGAGACGCTCGCCGCCGAAACCGGCTGCGAGACCTACGCCGTCGACCTCGCCGATCCTGTCGCGACGCGCGAGGCGGCCCGCGCCGCCCAGCCGATCGATCTCCTGGTCAATTGCGCCGGCACCACGACGCTGGAGCCGTTCCTCGATGCCAAGGTCGAGAGCTTCCAGCACCTCTACAACGTCAACGTCATCGCGGCGGCGATCGTCGCCCAGGAGACGGCGCGCAACATGATCGAGCGCGGCATCAAGGGCTCGATCGTCAACGTTTCGTCGCTCTCCTCCTGGATCGGCTTCGAGGACCACGCCGCCTATTGCGCCTCCAAGGGCGCGCTCGACGGGCTCACCACGGTGATGGCCAACGAACTCGGCCGCAAGGGCATCCGCGTCAACGCGGTCAATCCCTGCGTGACGCTGACGCCGATGGCGGTCAAGGCCTGGAGCGACCCGGCCAAGGCCGATCCGATGCTGGCGCGCATCCCGCTCGGCCGCTTCATCGAGCCGCGCGAGGTCGCCGAGACGATCGCCTACCTGCTTTCCGACAAGGCTTCGATGATCAACGGCGTGGCGCTGCCGGTCGATGGCGGCTTCCTGGTCAACTAGAACGCTTTCGAGCGAGGTGGCGGCCGGTTCGCGCCAAGAAAACGCGACCAAACAGGGCCTTGGAACATTCCGCCGTTTCAATGAAACGGTGAAATGCTCTGGGGCCTATTCGAGCGGGAGCCCCGCCGCCGCGGCGCGGCTCCCTTTCCCGGTCGGCGCGAAGGCGCCCGCTCGTCCGTCGCCCCTGCGCCTTCAGTCGTCGCCGAGCTGCGTCTGCGGCCCGGCAGGCGCTTTCGGTTCGGAGGGATAGGGCCCCTCCTCGCTCAGCCGCGCCTCGACGATCGCCCGTACCCCCGAGAGGCGGCTCTCGACCACTTCCGAAGGCAAGCCGATCGCGGCCAGCAATTCGCCGCTAAGCTGCAGGCTGCCCTCGAAGGCCTCCGGTACGACATGGGTGGCGCCGAGATCCAGCAATTCGCGCGCATGCGCGACGCTGCGGGCGCGCGCATGGATCGTTGCGTTGGGCCAGCGCGCTCGGATCGCCTCGACCATGCGCTTCGCCATGTCGCCGCCATCCGCCGTCACCACGAAGGCGACCGCCTTGTCCGCGCCGAGCCGTGTCAGGATTTCCACGCGCGTCGCGTCACCATAGAAGACCGGCAGGCCGTCCTTCTTGGCGCGCTCGACATGCACGATGTCGAGATCGAGCGCCACGAAGGGAATGCCCTCGGCCTTGAGCAGGCCCCCAACCATGCCGCCGACGCGGCCATAGCCGCCGATGATGACATGGTCGGAGAACGCCTCGTCGGCATGGACGCCATGATTCGCCGTATCTCGCCGGCTTTCGAGATATCGAGCAATACGCCCGCCGACGATCCCCAGCGCCGGGGTGAACAGCATGGAAAGCGCCGCGACCGTGGTCGCGAAATGGGCGACGTCGGCATCGATGACCTTCTCGCGGAAGGCAAGCGCGAACATCACGAAGGCGAATTCGCCGGCGCCGGCGAGCAGGAAGGCCGTCTCGATCGCCACGGGCCGCTCGACGCGGACCAGGCGCGCCGCGGCATAGGCCGTAACCAGCTTGACCGCCAGCATCATCAGCAGCGCGAGCAGCACCATCGACCATTGCAGGACGACGATGTCGAGATCGATCGTCATGCCGACCGTCATGAAGAACAGGCCGAGCAGCAAGTCCTTAAACGGCTCGACATCGACATCGAGCTGATGGCGATACTCGCTCTCGCTGAGCAGGAGGCCGGCCAGGAAGGCGCCGAGCGCCGAGGACAGCCCGGCCGCCGATGTCAGCGCCCCCGCGCCGATGATGATCAGCAGCGTGATGGCGATCAGCAGCGTGCGGTTCCCCGTCGCGCCCGCGAGCTGCATCAGCGGCTTGATCAGGAATCGACCGAGCGCGAGCACGGCGACGACCACGGCGACGGCAATGCCGATGCCCTGGACGAGCGCCAGCCCGACGCTAGCGCCCGCCGTCGCTCCGGCCGTGCCCAGGATGCCCACCACGATGACGATCGGCACGACTGTCAGGTCCTGCAGGATCAGCACGCCGAGGGTGATGCGGCCCGAGGGCGCCACCAGCCGCTTCCGTTCGATCAGCGACTGCGTGACGATGGCGGTCGAGGACAGGGCGAAGGCCATGCCGAGCACCAGCGAATCGTCGAACTGGAAGCCGGCCCATGCGGCGAGGGCGTAGATGACGGCCGTGGCGAGAACCACCTGCAGGCCGCCAACCTGCACCATCATCTTGCCGATGGACGCGAGCCGGCCCAGCGACAGCTCGAGACCGATGGTGAAGAGCAGGAACAGGACGCCGAGATCGCCGAGCGTCTGCAGCCGCGTCACGTCGGTGATCGCGGCGTAGCCGAAGATCGGCCAGGTCTGGGCCAGATGGCCGAAGCCGCCCGGCCCCACGGCGATGCCGGCGATAAGGAAGCCGAGCACGACGCCGAGGCGCATGAACTGGAACAGAGGCACGACGATGCCCGCGGCGACCAGGAAGATCAGGAGTTCCCTGCCCGCCGCGAGATTTTCCACAGCGCCATCCTCACCTGGGTGCCGAACACCGTGCTCTTCGGTTCGCGCGGTGCCCGCGCGAACCCGTATACCCTTCGCTCTCCGGCCGCTTAGCCGGCGAGAACCGCCTCGATCGCGGCGAGCGCGGCATCCGCCTTGCCGCCATCCGGGCCGCCAGCCTGGGCCATGTCCGGACGGCCGCCGCCGCCCTTGCCTCCGAGCGCGTCCGAACCGGCGCGAACCAGATCGATGGCGCTGTACTGGCCGACGAGATCCTCGCTGACGCCGACGACCAGGCCGGCCTTGCCATCATCCGAGACGCCGACGATCGCGACGATGCCCGAGCCCACGGACTTCTTGGCGTCGTCGACGAGCCCCTTCAAGTCCTTCGGCGAAATCCCCGACACGACCCGGCCGAGATAGCGCACCGAACCGACCTCGCGCACGCCGTCGCCGGCCGCCTGGCCGCCGCCACCGCCGAGCGCCAGCTTCTTCTTCGCTTCCGCCAGTTCGCGCTCGAGGCGGCGCTTGTCGTCGACCAGCGACTGCACCCGCTCCGCCGCCTCGTCCGGACGGACCTTGAGCGCGGCCGCCACGGCCTTCAGGCGCTTGTCCTGCAGTTCGAGATGCTCGCGCGCCGCCTTGCCGGTCAGCGCCTCGACACGGCGAACGCCGGCCGCGACCGCGCTTTCGCCGACGAAGGTCACAAGGCCGATCTCGCCGGTGCGGCCGACATGGGTGCCGCCGCAAAGCTCGACCGAATAGGCCTTGCCGTTCTCTTCGCCCATCGAGACGACGCGAACCTCGTCGCCATACTTCTCGCCGAACAGCGCCATCGCGCCCGAATGCATCGCCTCTTCGCGATCCATCAGGCGGGTCACCACCGGGGCGTCCTGCAGCACGATCGCGTTGGCGATCTCCTCGACGGCGGCGAGTTCCGCCTCGTCGATCGGCTTCGGATGGCTGAAGTCGAAGCGGAGACGCTCCGGCGCCACCATCGAGCCCTTCTGCGCGACATGGTCGCCGAGCACGCGGCGCAGCGCCGCATGCAGCAGGTGGGTGGCCGAATGGTTGGAGCGGATCGTGCCGCGGCGCGCGTGATCGACCGTCAGGCGCACGGCGTCGCCGGTCGCGATCGTACCGCTCTCGACCTTGCCGATATGGACGAACAGGCCGTCGGCACGCTTCTGCGTGTCCTCGATCTCGACGACGGCGCCGGCCTCGGTGACGATGCGGCCGGCATCGCCGACCTGGCCGCCCGATTCGGCATAGAACGGCGTCTGGTTGACGACGATCGACACCGGCTCGCCGGCCTTCGCCTCGGCGATCTCGGCGCCGTCACGCACCAGCGCCAGCACCTTGCCCTCGGCCGCCTCGGCCGAATAGCCAAGGAATTCCGTCGCGCCGAGCTTGTCACGCAGCGAGAACCAGACCGTCTCGGTCGCGGTGTCGCCCGAACCGGCCCAATTGGCGCGGGCCTCGGCCTTCTGCCGCTCCATCGCGGTCTGGAACGCGTCGGTATCGACCGCGATGCCGCGGGCGCGCAGCGCGTCCTGCGTCAGGTCGAGCGGGAAGCCATAGGTGTCGTAGAGCTTGAAGGCGGTCTCGCCGTCGAGCGTCGCGCCACGGGTCAGCGAGCCGGTCGCGTCGTCGAGCAGCGTCAGGCCGCGCGCCAGCGTGCGACGGAAGCGGATTTCCTCGAGCTTCAGCGTCTCGGTGATCAGCGCCTCGGCGCGGACCAGCTCCGGATAGGCCTGGCCCATCTCGCGGACCAGCGCCGGCACCAGGCGCCAGATCAGCGGCTCGGCCGCTCCGAGCAGGTGCGCATGGCGCATGGCGCGGCGCATGATGCGGCGGAGCACATAGCCGCGGCCCTCGTTCGACGGCAGCACGCCGTCGGCGATCAGGAAGCTCGAGGCCCGCAGGTGGTCGGCGATGATGCGGTGGCTGGCGCGGTTGGCGCCCTCGGCCGGCACGCCGGTCGCCTCGACCGAGGCGCGGATCAGCGCCTTGAACAGGTCGATGTCGTAATTGTCATGCACGCCCTGCAGAACGGCGGCGATGCGCTCGAGGCCCATGCCGGTGTCGATCGAGGGACGCGGCAGCGGCACGCGGTTGCCCGGCGCGATCTGCTCGAACTGCATGAAGACGAGATTCCAGATCTCGATGAAGCGGTCGCCATCCTCGTCCGGGCTGCCGGGCGGGCCGCCGGGGATATGGTCGCCGTGGTCGTAGAAGATCTCCGAACAGGGACCGCAGGGGCCGGTGTCGCCCATCTGCCAGAAGTTGTCGGAGGTGGCGATGCGGATGATCTTGTCGTCGGAGAGGCCGGCGATCTTCTTCCAGAGGCCGAAGGCTTCCTCGTCGTCGTGGTAGACGGTGACGCAGAGCTTGTCCTTGGCGAGGCCGAACTCCTTGGTGACCAGCGTCCAGGCGAGCTCGATCGCCCGCTCCTTGAAATAGTCGCCGAAGGAGAAGTTGCCGAGCATCTCGAAGAAGGTGTGATGCCGGGCGGTGTAGCCGACATTGTCGAGATCGTTGTGCTTGCCGCCGGCGCGGACGCATTTCTGCGACGTCGTGGCGCGCGGATAGGGCGCGGCGGAACGGCCGGTGAAGTAGTCCTTGAACTGGACCATGCCGGCATTGGTGAACATCAGGGTCGGATCGTTGCGCGGCACGAGCGGGCTCGACGCGACGATCTCGTGACCGTTCTTCTGATAGAAGCCGAGATACGCCGACCGGATGTCGTTGACGCTGCTCATGAACTGACCCGCCTGCTACAGTGGGGGCGCGCATGGAAGGCGCCCCGCCGAAGGAATTGTGCGGGCGTTTGTAGCGACCGTCCGTCGGACTGTCCAGAAAACGCGTACGCCGTCCTTAACGTCGCGCGCGACGGCGCCGTTCAGGCGCTGCGGCCGTCATAGGGCGTAACAGTCACGGCGGCGAGATCGACGTCGTCGAGGCAGCGCACATTGACCGCCACCATCGCCGAACCGTCCGGCGCGGTGCCGCGCCCGAAGGAGCCGACGCCGCAGGTCGAGCAGAAGAGATGGTGGATGCGGCGATGGTTGAACTGGTAGTCGGAAAGGGAATCAGCCCCCTGCTCCAGCTCGAAATCGCGGGCCGGCACGAAGGCGAGCCAATGGCCGCGCTTGCCGCAGATCGAGCAATTGCAGGAGATCGCCGCGCCGAAGGCGCCGCGCGCCGTGAAGCGGACGCGCCCGCAATGACACCCGCCGCTGCGCGTCTCCGGATCCATCGCCGGCTCGGACATTCCCACCCCTCCCCGTCTTGTTCTTTTTCACCGGCACAGCCGGAATTGTCACCAGCATAGCCGAGCGCGGATGACGGCGACAGCCGCCATCCGAAGCGACGGATCGGAACGATCACGCCTCCATGGCGTCGTCGCCGTCATCTCCCTCGCCCTCGGGCGAACCCTTGGTGAGCTGGTCGGCGATCAGGCCGGCGTTCTGGCGGATCGCCAGTTCGATCGCGGCAGCCGCCTTGGGATTGTCGCGCAGGAACTGCTTGGCGTTCTCGCGGCCCTGGCCCAGGCGCTGGCTGTCATAGGAGAACCACGCGCCCGACTTCTCGACGATGCCGGCCTTGACGCCGAGGTCAATCAACTCGCCCATCTTGGAGATGCCTTCGCCATACATGATGTCGAATTCGACCTGCTTGAAGGGCGGAGCCAGCTTGTTCTTGACGACCTTGACGCGGGTCTGGTTGCCGACCACGTCGTCGCGCTCCTTGATCGCGCCGATGCGGCGGATGTCGAGGCGGACGGAGGCATAGAACTTCAGCGCATTGCCGCCCGTCGTCGTCTCCGGATTGCCGAACATGACGCCGATCTTCATGCGGATCTGGTTGATGAAGATCACCATGGTGTTCGACTTGGAGATCGAAGCGGTGAGCTTGCGCAGCGCCTGGCTCATCAGGCGCGCCTGCATGCCGGGCAGGCTGTCGCCCATCTCGCCCTCGATTTCAGCGCGCGGCGTCAGCGCGGCGACCGAATCGACGACAAGCACGTCGACCGCGCCGGAGCGCACCAGCGTGTCGGTGATCTCGAGCGCCTGCTCGCCCGTGTCAGGCTGCGAGATCAGGAGATCATCGAGATTGACGCCGAGCTTGCGGGCATAGACCGGGTCGAGCGCGTGCTCGGCGTCGACGAAGGCGCAGATGCCGCCACTCTTCTGGGCTTCGGCGATGGTCTGCAGCGCCATCGTCGTCTTGCCCGACGATTCCGGCCCGTAGACCTCGACGATGCGACCGCGCGGCAGGCCGCCAATTCCGAGCGCGATATCGAGCCCGATCGAGCCGGTGGATACGGTGCCGATCTCGACGGCCTTGTTCTGCCCGAGGCGCATGATCGAGCCCTTGCCAAAGGCTCGCTCGATCTGGGAGAGCGCTGCGTCCAGCGCCTTCGACTTGTCCATGGTGGCCCCTTCGACGAGACGGAGAGAAGATTGAGACATTCCGGGCTCCTTATTCCACACCGCTCGGAAGTGAGCAAACAGGGACAATGTACATGTTTTGTTCTCATCTTCAAGCGGAATGACGCAAAGTTTCCGGCCCCTCCCCGCCTTCCGGTGGCGCCGGGGCGGGCGGAGGCGATAGACTTGCCGGGAGGGCGAGCGCCGCGCCCCGGCCGATCTCCGGCGCCGAACGGGAGATTGCGCCGATGTTTCCCCAGTTCTTGCCGCTCCGGCGTGTCGCAGGGCGGGCTCGCCGCGCCGGCGCGACGGCCCTCGCCGGCCTCGGCGCCGCCGGCATGTTGTTCCTGCTGCCGCCCGCAGCGGCCGAGGAGGCAGGCCCGATGACCGCGCGAGAATCGGATCCGGTGGCGCTCGGCTGGATGGTCGGCGCGCCGCCACCGGCCGACAGGATCATCCGCTTCAGCGACGGCGACTATTTCGCCTTCCCCAAGCTGCGCTGGACGGTCTGCCATTTCCGCCAGCTGATGCCGACCGTCGGCGTCGGTCGCGGCCTCGGGCCGCTGCGCTTCTTCGAGCGGAGGATCGATGACGCGATCGACGCCCTGACCTTCGTCCCGATCGGCGGCGTCAAGCCGATGACGTTCGGCGACGCGTTCGACGTCAACTATACGGACGGGCTCGTCATCCTGCACAGGGGCGTGCTGGTCTATGAGCGCTATGCCGGTTGCCTGGACGAGACCGGTCAGCACGCGGCGATGTCGGTGACCAAGTCGCTGACCGGCCTGCTCGGCGAAATGCTCGTCGCCGACGGAACGATCGACGACAAGGCCAAGGTGGCAACGCTGGTGCCGGAGCTGGCCAGGAGCGCCTTCGGCGACGCGACCGTCCGCCACGTCCTCGACATGACCACCGGGCTTCACTACAGCGAGGATTATTCCGATCCCGACGCCGATGTCTGGGCCTATTCGGCCGCCGGCAGTCCGCTGCCGAAACCGGCCGACTACCGGGGGCCGCGCAGCTATTTCGACTATCTGAAGACGGTGCGGAAGGAAGGCGAGCACGGCGAGGCCTTCGGCTACAAGACGATCAATTCCGATGCGCTCGGCTGGATCCTCGCCCGCGTCACCGGCAAGTCCGTCGCGACGCTGCTGTCGGAGCGGATCTGGAGCCGGATGGGCGCCGAGCTCGACGCCTATTACACCGTCGATTCGATCGGCACGCCCTTTGCCGGCGGCGGCTTCAACGCCGGCCTGCGCGACCTGGCGCGGCTCGGCCAGCTGATGCTCGACGGCGGCCGGCAGGATGGCGTGCAGATCATCCCGGAAGCGGCGATCGCCCATATCCGCGCCGGCGGCGATCCGGCGAAGTTCGCCAAGGCCGACTATCCGCTGCTGCCGGGCTGGAGCTACACCGGCATGTGGTGGATCACGAACAATGCGGACGGCGCCTTCATGGCGCGCGGCGTGCACGGCCAGGCGATCTATGTCGATCCGGCCGCGCAGATGGTGATTGCCCGCTTCGCCTCGAACCCGGTCACCAGCAACGCCGCCAACGATCCGACGAGCCTGCCGGCCTATGCCGCCGTGGCGGACTACCTGAAGGCAAGGTAGGGCCGCCCCGGCCCGTCGATCACGCGGTCAGGCCGCCATCGACAGTGATGGTCTGGCCGGTGACATAGCGCGCCAGCGGCGACACCAGATAGGCGACCGTGCTGGCGAGCTCCGCCACCTCGCCATAGCGGCCGGCCGGGATGCGGGCGATGCGCTCGGGCGTGCTCGGCAGCGAATCGATGAAGCCCGGCGCGACGGCGTTGATGGTGACGCCCGTCTTGGCGAGCGTGCGCGCCGCGACCGCGACATAGGCGGAAAGGCCGGCCCGGAGCACGGAGGAGGAAGCAAAATCGCCGTCCGGGCGGGTGGCCGCAAAGCTCGACATGGCGACGAAGGAACCCTTCGAGGCTTCGAGATCGGCGCGCGCCGCCCGCAGCAGCCGCACGGTCGGCAGCAGGAACATGTCCTGCGCGGCGCGCCAGTCCTCGTCGTCGAGATCGAGCAGCTTCTTCTTGGCACTATGGCCGCTATTGGCGACGACGACGTCGATACGGCCGGTCTCAGTGCGGCCCCGCTCGACCAGCGCCTCGAGATCCGCCGCGACGGTCACGTCGCCCCGCACCGCGAAGCCGCCCAGTTCCGCCGCCAGCGCCTCGACGCCTTCGGAGCGGCCGAGCAGGCCAACGCGAAAACCGTCGGCGGCAAGGCGGCGGGCGATGCCAGCGCCGATTCCCTTGCTGGCGGCGGTGATGAGAGCGGTCTTCGACATGCCTGAGGCCTCTTGCTGCCGGCGCGGAACCGCCGCGCGGGTACGTACGATCGGACGATGATATGACCCGCAAATGCGGCGTCCCGCAATCGAACGCCCGCGACACGTGCGCCGATCATGGCTGGTGCGCGATCCAGGGCTTGCCGAGAGCCGGGGCGATCGGCCATGTTCCGCCTTTTCGCGGATGCGCTTCGCCGAATTCGGCGCCGCCCGCCCCCTCAGAACGGTGATTCTCAGAATGTCGAAGTCCGATCTCATCATCCTGTCCGACGAAGTCGCGGCGGCGAAGGCCGACGGCAAGCCGCTGGTCGCTCTGGAAACGACGATCGTCACGCATGGCATGCCCTATCCCGACAACGTCGCGACGGCGCGCGCCGTCGAGGACATCGTGCGGGCCAATGGCGCGGTGCCGGCGACCATCGCCATCATGGACGGCAAGATCCGGGTCGGCCTGACGGCGGACGAGCTGGAGCGCCTCGCCGGCCTCAAGGACGTGATGAAGGTGTCGCGCGCCGACCTCGCCTTCGCGCTCTCGACCGGCCGCCCCGGCGCCACCACGGTCGCCGCCACCATGATCACCGCCCATCTCGCCGGCGTCCGCGTCTTCGCGACGGGCGGCATCGGCGGCGTGCATCGCGGCGCCGAGACCACCTATGACGTCTCCGCCGATCTCTACGAATTCCCGAAGACCCCGGTGACCGTCGTCTGCGCCGGCGCCAAGGCTCTCCTCGACATTCCGAAGACGCTGGAAGTGCTGGAAACGCTGGGCGTTCCGGTCGTCACCGTCGGCCAGGACGAAGTGCCGGCCTTCTGGTCGCGCCAGAGCGGGCTGCCGACGCCGCTGCGCCTCGACGCGCCGCGCGAAATCGCCGCCTTCATCGCCAAGCGCGCCGAGATCGGCCTCGAGGGCGGCCTGCTGGTCGCCAACCCGGTGCCGCTCGCCGACGAGATCCCGGCCGAGGAAATGCGCGGCTACATCGATCAGGCGATCGCCGATGCCGAGCGCGACGGCATCCGCGCCAAGCAGGTGACGCCCTATGTGCTCGGCCGCATGCTGGAACTGACCGCCGGCCGCAGCCTCGTCACCAACATCGCGCTGGTGAAGAACAACGCCCGCCTGGCGGCCGAGATCGCCGCCGCGCTCGTCTGAGACGAAGAGCCCTGGCGCGGCAAGCGCCGGGGCTTTCATTCCCTGCGAAGGGCCGAACTCCGCGACACCGGATGTCCGTTCGGGAAAGTACGAAGCCTGAGTTCGTGGCCAGCGCCCCGGATTTTCTCTCGCGCCAACCGGAAGAACTGTTCTGCCTCGGCGCTCAGAGGGAAGGCATTGGCTAACTTTATCACGATGGAGCGTTCGGCCGAGGTCGGGTAGTCCTGCGCCATCTGGCCACCTTCGATGTACGAAGGATAGCTATTGAGCTTTTCCTGCAGCAGAAGCAGGTGCTCCATATCCTGATCCCGCCAGGGCATATGATCCGTGACGATCAGCCAGAACTCCGCGTCGGCGGGATTGAAAGCGACAAGGTCGATGACGCTAGTCTGATCAATAGTCAAAAAGTGCGAACCTGTCGGAAGCGAGCTGGCGGTAGGGGAATCACGCGATGACGAACACCGGCGACTACGCTAGACACCAGCGAAACTGTCTGAGCGGCTGAAGCCGCCAATACGGCCCGCACGCGCCCTGCCAGCACCTCGGCCTCGCGCGGAGTTGCCAACACCCGGTCCAGTCATGAACCGCCGCGCAGGCCGCGATGAGGCCAGCCTCTCGAGGCCCGAGACGGGACCGATGACGAGGAGCCCCCGGGCCTCGGCTCGGCATGGACCGGATCGGCGATCCAGACATAGCCCTCGCCATACTGGGTCGCGATCAGAACGGGCGCGCGGGCCGAATCGCCGAGCTTGGCCCGCAGGCGGTTGATCAGGAAGTCGATGCTGCGGTCGGTGGCGTCGGAGCCGCTGCCGGCGATGGCGTCGAGAAGCTGGTTGCGGGTCAGCACCGTTCTCGGATGGCGGGTGAAGGCAAGCAGCAGGGCCCTCTCCGATCGGGTGAAGCGCAGTTCGGCACCGGCGCCGTGGCGGGCGAACAGGAAGGAGGGATCGAAGCTCAGCTCGCCGTACCGGACCTCGCCCTCCATCTCGCCCTCCCCAGCCAATCAAACAATCATGCAACAATTCCTGGCTATGGTCGAGAATGAACAACGCCCCATGCCGAGACAGATAATCCAATCAATATCTATTCTTGCTGGATTCGAATTATGTTTTGCGGGTCTCCATCGATTGCGAATTCAGTCAAACGGATAATCAAACTATCGATTATATCGACATCCTTTCTATGTCTCGTGCTTATGCACTCGGGAGAAGGGTTTGCGCAGGCGGCAAACCCGGTCGATCTCCAACTCGTGATCGCTCTCGACGTATCGACATCGATGGACCTCGATGAGCGCAAGCTGCAGCGGGACGGATTCGCCGCCGCCTTCCGGGAGCCGGAGATCATCCAGGCGATCCAGCGCGGCCCCAACCGCCGCATCGCCGTTATCGTGATGGAATGGGCCGGCGAAAGCCGGCAGAACGTCATCCTGGAATGGACGGAGATCGCAGATGCGGCTAGCGCCACCGCTTTTGCCGACCGGCTGGAGCGCCGCATTCCGGGGCGCATGGCGCTCGGCACCGCGATCGGCGCGGCCATGCTTCGGGCGGCGCAACTCTTCGGCGAGAGCCCGTTCGACGGCGGCCGCCGCGTCATCAACATCGCCGGCGACGGCGTCAACAATCGTGGCCCCGCCCCCGCGATCGTCCGCGATCGCCTCGTCGCGCGCGGCATGACCATCAACGGGCTGCCGATCGTCTACAAATCCATGCTGGAAGGTGTCGTCGACGGCGGGGATGGCCGCGAACCGCGCCCGGGCCAGCTCGCGGCCTATTTCGACCGCGAGGTGGTCGGTGGATATGGCGCCTTCGTCGAGCCGGTGTTCCACAAGCAGGATTTCGCCCGCAGCATCCGACACAAGCTTCTGCGCGAGATCCGCGGGCCGGACCGACTGGCGGCGGATTCGCATCGGCAAGGCGGCTGGCCGGCCCGCTGAGCCGGCCTTTGTCGCTCAGGCCTCTGCCGGTGCCTTGATCGCCGCCACGACGTGGCCAACTGCGGCTCGGTCGAGCGCGGCGGAGCCGCCGACATAGAGCTGGCCGAGCTGCGGTCCCGTGCGGTCCTCGATCGCGGAGAAGCCGAGCGCCGTCAGACGGGCGGCCAGATCGTCGGGCTTGAAGAAGGTGACGAAGGGCTCGCCGAGGCTGGCGGTGCGGCCGGCGAGCGTCGTGAAGGCGAGCCGCTGCAGCAGGCTGAGCTTGTCCGGGATCTCGGCATAGTCGAAGACGACCTCCGAGCCGCCGACGCGGGCGGCGATGATCCCGAGCGTCGAGAAGATCGCCGCCTCGGTCAGGTAGGGCGCGACGCCGAGCCAGGAGAAGAACACCGGCACGGCCGGATCGAGCCCGGCGGCGGCAAGCTTCTCGTCGAGGCGATCGACCGAGAAGTCGACCGGCACATAGATGACGCCCTCCGGCACGCGGATGCCGGTCGCGGCGAGGCGGCTGCGCTTCCAGGCCTGGGTCGCCGGGTGGTCTACCTCGTAGACGACGACGCCCTGGTCGGCGTAGGGGTTGCGGTAGGCGAAGGTGTCGAGCCCGGCGCCGAGCACGACGACATGGCGGATGCCGCGCGCGACCGCGGCGGCGAGCCGGTCCTCCGAGAAGCGGCTGCGCGCCGCGAGGAAGGCGCGGATCGTCTCCCCGCCCGGCGAATCGGCGCGGGAGAGTTCGTCGCGCGCCAGGACCGATCCGCGATCGCCTCCAACGATGGTGAGAGCGAGCGGATCC
Organism: Kaistia sp. MMO-174; assembly: GCF_037147815.1. Lineage (NCBI taxonomy): Bacteria > Pseudomonadati > Pseudomonadota > Alphaproteobacteria > Hyphomicrobiales > Kaistiaceae > Kaistia > Kaistia sp. MMO-174. Next base: position 158,200 of record NZ_JBBCUO010000003.1, read on the forward strand.
TCGAAAATCAACGGCTTGTCGAGGAGTTGATGGGCCGCGCGCCGCATGGCGACGCGAAAGGCGGTTGCGCTTGGCTGACCTTCAATCATGGTCGCGTTCTACTCCACGCAGCCGAAATTGGTAAGCAGCCTTGTCGCGACGTCACGATCCTCTACCGAGCCACCGTGATCGGAAAGCAACAATAGGGACGATGTTCCGCCCGGCTCGAGGATGGCGTGGAACGGCACGTAGGAAGCCGTCGGACCGATCGCGACCTCGCCGCAATAGCCATGGCCGTTGCGCGACTTGGAAAGATGCAGGCCACGGAACTGCGCCTCGGCCGGGGCCTTGAAATCGCGCGTCACCAGGGTCTGGATCGACCGGACCAGCGCCGGATTGAGGTCGGCGGCCGAACCGTCGACCACCGTCTGCGCCCCGGCGGGAATGGCGGCCGAAAACGCCAGACCGGCCGCGAAAAATGCCGTCGCGACAGCGTTCCGCATCAAACGTCCCACTTGAGCTGCAGCCCGTCGAGGCCATGGAAGTGATAGGCGTCGCGATAGCTGGGCGCGGCGGCAAAGCGCAGCCCCTTCAGCCGCTCGAACAGGATCGGCATCGCGACCTGCATCTCCAGCCGGGCGAGCGGCGCGCCGATGCAGAAATGGATGCCGAGGCCGAAGGAGACATGCGGCAGCGCTTCGCGCGCCGGATCGAACCGGTCGGCCGCGGGATAGCGGTTCGGATCGCGATTGGCGGCGCCGAGCAGCAGGCCGACCTGCTGGCCCTTCCTGAGCGGAATGCCGCCGAATTCGAGATCCTCCAGCGCATAGCGCATGAACATGTGCAGCGGCGGGTCGTAGCGCAGGCATTCCTCCACCGTCGCTGCCGTGCTCTCATCCGTCGCGAACAGAGCCTTCGGATCGGCGCCCGACCGCAGGATGGCCCGCACGCCGTTGCCGAGGGCGTGCACGGTCGCCTCATGGCCGGCATTGAGCAGCAGGATGCAGGTGGTGATCAGCTCGTCCTCGGAGAGCTTCTCGCCCTTCTCCTCGGCGGCGATCAGCTGGCTGATCAGGTCGTCGCCCGGCTTGCCGCGCCGCTCCTCGACATAGGCGCGCAGGAAGGCGGAGAAGGCGATCGTCGCGGCGACGGCGGCCTCTTCCATCTCGCGTGTGCGGCCGAGCTGGTACATGCCCACCATGGCGTGCGACCAGGCGAGCAGGTCGGGCGCGCGCTCGACCGGAACACCGAGGATCTCGGCGATCACGGTGATCGGGATCGGCGTGGCATAGGCCTCGATCAGGTCGACCTCGCCCTTCGCCTCGAAGCCGTCGATCAGCTCGTGGCAGAGCGCCGCGATGCGCGGCCGCAGCCGCTCGATCTGGCGCGAGACGAAGGCGCGGTTGACCAGGGTGCGCAGGCGCGTGTGGACCGGCGGCTCGCGCTCCAGCATCGACAGGCCGTCGACGTCGTAGAACGGCTTCAGATACGCCGGGATTTCCGGAATGCCGAGTTCCTCGCGCGTCGCGACATGCAGGATCTCGCGTCCGAAACGGCGGTCACGATAGAGCGCGTTGACGTCGTCGGCACCGAGGAAGCACCAGACGCCCTGCTCTTCCCAGAAGAACACCGGCGCGACGGCGCGGATCGCCTCGAACACCGGATAGGGATCCTGGAAGAAGGCCGGGTCCTTGGCGTCGACCGAAACCCGCCGGCTGACCGGATCGATCCGGAAAGGCAGGACCCTGCTCGGAGCCTCGACGGCGGACGCGGCGCGATCGTTCATGAATCTTATTCCAATTTGAAACTGACCCGCCATTCTCTGCGGCCGGCCCTGCCTTGGCAAGCGCGGCATTGGGCAGCGCGCCGGCGACAGCCCGCCCCACGCGCGGTCCAAGCCGCGCGGCAACAACCTATTGAAAAAAAGCAGTTTTGCCGAGGCGGCGCCCGCCGGGGCAGCTAGTGGCCGAGGGTTTCCTTGACGGCCGTTGCCAGCTGCTTCAGCGAGAAGGGCTTCGGCAGGAAGTTGAAGGTCTCGCCATCCGGCAGGTTCTTGGCGAAGGCGTCCTCGGCATAGCCGGAGACGAAGATGATCTTCAGCCCCGGGCGCTCCTTGCGCAATTCGCGCAGCAGCGACGGCCCGTCCAGCTCCGGCATGACAACATCGGAAACGACGAGGTCGATCGTGCCGCCAGTCTCGCGCATCACCTCCAGCGCCTCGACGCCGGATGCGGCCTCATGCACGGTATAGCCTCGCGAGGCGAGCGCGCGAGCGGCGAAGGCGCGCACCGCTTCCTCGTCCTCGACCAGCAGGATGCTGGCGTTGCCGGTCAGGTCGGCGATCTCCGGCGCCTTCTCGGCCACCACTTCCGGCTTCGCCGCCAAGACGGGAACATGCCGCGGGACGAAGATCCGGAAGGTCGTGCCGACGTCCGTCTCGCTGTCGAAGAAGATATGCGCGCCGGTCTGCTTGACGATGCCGTAGACGGTCGAGAGGCCGAGTCCGGTGCCCTTGCCGACATCCTTGGTCGAGAAGAACGGCTCGAAGATCTTCGACTGCACCTCGGGCGGGATGCCGGTGCCGGTATCGGCGACCTCGATCAGCACATATTCGGCCGGCGGCAACGGCTTGTAGCTGAACTCGGCCACCTCTTCCGGCGTGACGTTGCGGGTGCGGATCGTCAGCGTGCCGCCCTTCGGCATGGCGTCGCGCGCATTGACGGCGAGGTTGATGACGACCTGCTCGAACTGGTTGAGGTCCGCCTTGATCGGCCAGACGTCGCGGCCATGCACGAGTTGCAGCTTGACCTTCTCGCCGAGCAGCCGCTCCAGCAGGATCGAGAGATCCGAAAGCACATCGCCCATCGCCAGTACCTGCGGCCGCAGGGTCTGGCGACGCGAGAAAGCCAGAAGCTGGCGGACGAGGCCGGCCGCGCGATTGGCGTTCTGCTTGATGTTCATGATGTCCTGGAAGGACGGGTCGCTCGGCCGGTGATTGGCCAGCAGCAGATCGGAAAAGCCGATGATCGCCGTCAGGACATTGTTGAAATCATGCGCAACGCCGCCGGCGAGCTGGCCGATCGCCTGCATCTTCTGGCTCTGCGCGAACTGCAGCTCCAACGCGCGCTGCTCCGTCGTCTCCAGCGCATAGACGGTGGCGATCTCGCGGTCGTTGGCGTCCTCGTCGACAGCGGTCACATAGAAGCGCACGCTGCGCTCGCCATGGCCGAGGATCGAGGTGTCGACGGGCGGGATTTCGCTGCGGCCGCCGGCCGCGCCTTCCAGCGCCGCCTCCAGCGCCGGGCGCTCGTTCTCGCTGACGAGGTCAATCAGCCGCGCGCGGCTGCCGCCATCCGACTTGATCGGCCCGAACAGGCGGGCGAAGGGCGCATTGGTGCGGCCGATGCGGCCCGACTTGTCGATCGAAGCGATGGCGAAGGGCGTGTGGTTGAAGAAGCGGGTGAAGCGGACTTCGGCGGCCCGCAGCGCCTCGGAGGTTTCCTCGCCCGGACCGCGATTGAGGACGATGGTGCGCGTCGCGCCCGGCGCGCCGTCGCCGGCGAAGGGAACGCGGTGCAACAGGCGGACCGGCAGGCTCTGGCCGTTCTGCTTGACGAGGTCGAGATCGATCGTCTCGGTCCGCGCCTCGCCGGCGCTCTCGCGGCCGACAGAGAGCAGCGCCGCGCCGTCGCCGCGCACGATGTCGCCGAGCGTCAGGGCGCCGGCCTTGAAATAGGTCAGGTCGATGCCGAGCCAGTCGGCCAGTGTCGCGTTCAGATAGACGATGCGGCCATCCGGCTCGGCCGAGAAAAAGCCGGCCGGGGCATGGTCGAGATAGTCGATCGCGTGCTGCAGGTCCTGGAAGACCGTCTCCTGCTGGACGCGGTCATGAGTGACGTCGGCGACCTGCCAGGCGGTCAGGAGGCGGCCGTCCCCCTCGCCCGCCTTCACCGGCCGGACGCGGATGCGATACCAGCGCGGCGCGCCGGAAGCGGGACCGGCGAGCGGGCTCGACATGCGAACCTCCTCGACCGCCGCCTTGCCCTCGCGGATCGACTGCGACAGGCGGTAAATCGCCTCGCTCGCTGCCTGATCGCCCGAAAAGACGCGCTCGACGACGCGGACATCCTTGCCCTCGTCGGCGCCGATCAGGTCGGCATACGCGGCGTTGGCGTAGAGGATGCGGCCCTCGCGGTCTGTGATGACGAGGCCTTCGGACATGGTATCGACGAAGCCGCGGCCGAGATCGTCGCGCGGGGCCTTGCCGCTGAAGCGCATCAGGCCGATCGCGGCGGCGAAGAGCGTGAAAACGCCGACGACCGCGAGCAGGCCGAGCAGCGCAAAGATGAACGGTTCGGCCGCCTCGGGCGGCAGCAGGGCAAAGGCGAGCGCCGCACCGACCAGGCAGCCGGCGAGCACCAGCAGCCGGCCGATCCCCGTCGGGCGATCGGATCGATCGACCAGCGCGCGGCGATGCGTTCTCTGGTTGCTGTCGTCGGTCATGCCGTCACGCGGCTCGACTTGTGCGGCATGAACCCCTGCACCCTGACCTCTGCACCCTGGCCTGCCATCTTGTCCGTAAGTCCCCGCGAATGCCTGCAGATCGCGAAGAATCGCTGCTCGCTTCTAACAGGCAGAATGCGGAGGATCGCAGGTTAATTCAACGCAGACGGGCGGAAATCGGCGCGCGAAGAGCCGCTCTCCCCGAAAGAGCGGAGAACGATTGCCGTTGCCGATCGCGAGAATCAGCGCCGGCGGGGCGCCGGAGACCGCCCGGCCGGCCCGCTTTCGCGCCAACAATGGCGCCCGATCAGCCTAGGCACATGCGAATCCACTGGATTCTGCCACGGTCATGGTCAATGAATTCTTAATGTCCCCCACGGATTGCTGGGGGCGGCCAATGCCGCCGGGCTTGCCAAAGTCCGGCGCGCGCTGGAAAAACGTCGGATAAGCAGGGGATCCGAGCTTGTGGGCCTGCATGGCGCCGGGCTCGGTCCGTTTCGATGCCTGGATGCGGGCAGAACCGGGATCGGAAGTCGGGAGAAGAGTATGCACGATTATCTGGCGCCAATGTTCGGCGACACAGGCGCGACCGTGGCCCAGTTCGTGATCACGCTGGTCGTGATTCTCCTGGCCATCCTGCTGGTGTTCTGGCTGATCCGCCTGTTCACCAATGGCCGCCTCGGCGCCGGTCCGGCGCGCGGCCGCCAGCCGCGGCTCGCCGTGCTCGACGCGCTGCCGATAGACCAGCGCCGCCGGCTGATCCTGGTCCGCCGCGACAATGTCGAGCACCTGATCCTGATTGGCGGTCCCAGCGACGTCGTCGTCGAGCCGGGCATCCAGCGCGCCCAGCAGCCGGCGCGCCGGCTGGAGCCGATCCGCCAGGAGCCGCCGCGTCCGGAGCCGATCCCGGCGCGTCCGGAGCCGATGCAGGGCCGTCCCGCCACGCAGAACCTGCGCCCCGTGCCGCAGGAGGCCGCCGGCCGCCCGCAGGAGCCGCGCCGTCCCGAGCCGGCCCAGCAGGCCGAGATCCAGTCCTTCGAGGCTCCCGTCGCGGCGGAAGCCTCGGTTCGCCGTCCGGAGCCGATCCAGGAGCCGGTCTACGAGGAAGCCCAGCCGTTCGTCGAGGAGCGCGTCGCCGAGGCTGAATTCGTGTCGGTCGCCGAGCCGGAGCCGAGCTTCGAGCCCGCCCCGCCGCAGCCTCCGGTCCAGCCGGCCGCGCCGCAGGCCCAGCGCCCGGCGCCCCGTCCCGCTCCGGCGCCGGAGCCCCGCAACGGCCGCGGCTTCCCGAGCTTCCTCTCGGGCAACCGCCCGCGCCATACCCCGACCACCGTCGACATCCCGCCGGAATCGATGCCCGCGCCGCGTCCTGTGACGCCGCAGGCGCAGGCGGAGCCGATCGAGGGCCGTTCGACCGGCCAGCGTCCCCGCCCCTATGATCCGCGCCCGCTGCTCGGCTCGCAGCAGACGCCGGTAGCGCCGGCCGCTCCGTCGGCGCCTGCCGCGCCGCGCCGCCCGGTCGCACCGCCGCCGGTCGTGGCTCCCGAGCCCGATCCGTTCGCCGGCGTGGACGACGAGGCCGAGCGCCTGGCGCGCTTCGAGCCGATCTTCGACCTCGGGCCGGAGACGGCAAGCGCCGACGACGCGCATCTCTATGCCACGCCCGCCCGCGCCCCTTCGGTGGAGCCGCCTCAGCCGATCGACGCGCCGGTGGAGATAGCGGAGGACTTCATCGACGCGCCGGAGCCGTCGGCTCCGGCTGAATCCGAGGCTTCGTCGTCGGTCGGCGATCTCGAAAAGGAAATGGCGCGCCTGCTCGGCGAGATCTCGAACGCCCGCAAGAGCTGAGGCGCATCAAGACTGGAGCCGGCCGGGCCGATCCTCGCATCGTCCCGGCGCCGGCCCGCCACGAAAGACAAAAAAGGGGCGCGGAACCAGGTTCCGCGCCCCTTTTGTTTCTCAGGCTGGCGAAGGCCGCCTTATTCGTCGCGATAGACGCGCTCGCGCCGTTCATGGCGCTCCTGCGCCTCGATCGACAAGGTGGCGATCGGCCGGGCGTCGAGCCGCTTCAGGCTGATCGGCTCCCCGGTTTCCTCGCAGTAGCCATAGCTGCCATCCTCGATCCGCTGCAGTGCCGCATCGATCTTGGATATCAGCTTGCGCTGACGATCACGGGCCCTGAGTTCGATCGCACGATCCGTCTCCGACGACGCGCGGTCGGCGAGATCCGGATGATTGACGTTTTCGTCCTGCAGATGCTGAAGGGTTTCACGCGACTCCCGGAGGATGTCGTCTTTCCAGGCCAGGAGCTTCTTGCGGAAGTACTCCCGTTGCCGCTCGTTCATGAAGGGCTCGGTCTCGGAAGGCCGATACGCTTCAAGGGTATCTAGCGTCATGAATGACCCCTTGTCGGTGGCATTTCGGCGCGGAATATAGCGATGCCTCCCCCTGAGGACAACAGGTCGCATACGGCTTTGTGAGAGCCCTGAAAAATACCGCAGGCGTGAAAATTCGCCAATCCAGCACGGTTTCACGCCCGCTCGCAAGTAATTGGAAACAAATGCTATTCTCGCGTGCTGTTCGCACGCCCTCGGCAAGCGGCGCGTGCCGAAAGGCTCGCCAGCGACTGCGGCATTTACGCCACGGCAGGTAAAACTTCGTTAATCTTACCGATGATTGAATGTCCTGAGCGGCATCCTGTCGCGGAGCCGCCCCCGGCACCCCGCCGGCGACGCAGCCGATCCCGCGACAGACGCGCTCGATCAGGGAAGACGCCCGTGACAGAAACTCGATCCCGGCACGCCCCGCGAAGCACCGAGCCCGAAGGGCCGGCCGTCCTGCCGCCGCCGGACGCAGCGCGGCCCAATGCCCATGGCGCCCTTACCGGCATCGAGGCGACCATGGACGCGCTGCTGCAACTGATCGAGGCGGAATCATTGCTGCTGCGCGAAGGCAGGAGCTTTGCCGCCTCCGAGCTCGGCCAGCGCAAGAGCCACTATGCCAAGCGCTACATGGACGAACTCGCCGTGCTCGGCGCGATCGGCCAGAGCCTGGAAGACCTCGATCCCGGCCAGGTCGACCGCCTGCGCCAGCGGCACGAGGAATTCCGCTCCGTCCTGCAGATCAACCTCGCCGCGCTCGCGACCGCGCGCGCCGCTTCCGACAGCGCGCTGCGCACCGTCGCCGACAATCCGCATGTTTCGCGCCGGGCCGAGCGCTTCGACGGCGAAGTGCGCCCCAATCCGCGTTTCGCTCGCCGGGCGGGTTGAGGCCGGCAAGAGGCGTCCGCCGTTCCTATATTGGCGCGCCCGTGCCCCGATTGAGTTCGGACGCAAGCCATGACAGCGTATCGGCCAGGACGCGCGCCGCGCCCGCGAATGCGGTAGAATCGGCGGCCGAACAGGGATCGAAACGAGCACCATGCGCCTTCTTCTGCTCCGCCATGCCAAATCCGCCTGGGACGTCGCCGGCCTTGCCGACTTCGATCGACCGCTGGCGGCGCGGGGCCGGCGCGCGGCGACGATGATCGGCGAACATCTCGCCGCGCATCGCCTGGTGCCGGACCGCATCCTCTGTTCCTCCGCCCGCCGCACGCGCGAGACGCTGATCGGCCTGCTGCCGATGATCGGCACCGACCTCGACATCCGCATCACGCGCGGCCTCTACGAGGTGAGCGCCGACGCCTATATCGACACGATCGGCGCGCTCGGCGGCAACGCCCGCAACCTGATGCTGATCGGCCATAACCCGACCATGCAGGACACGGCGATCGAGCTGATCGGCAACGGCAATCCGGCGCTGCGCGAGGAACTGGCGGAGAAATTCCCGACCGCCGGTCTCGCGGTCATCGATTTCGACATCCACAAATGGTCGGAGCTCAGGCCGCGCACCGGCCGGATCGTCGCCTTCTTCCGCCCGCGCGAGCTGGAACTCGTCGGCTCCGAGCCGATCGCCGACGACGAATAGGATCTTTTGCCGCCCGGCCGCCATGCCTACATGGGGTCGCGGCCGGCTCCTCGGCCGAGACGGAGCGGCCGCCCTCGACCGGCCAGGAACGGGACCCTTGAAGCTTACGACGCTGACCGATGAAGCGCGCCTCGCCCTCGCCACGCTGGGGGACCGCGCGGCGGATCTCGTTTCGCCCACCGTCCGCCTCGGCGTCACGGGCCTCGCGCGCGCCGGCAAGACGGTCTTCATCACGGCGCTGGTGCACAATCTCGTCCATGGCGGCCGCCTGCCGCTGTTCCGCGCCTATTCGACCGGCCGCGTCACCGGCGCCAGGCTGGAGCCGCAGCCGGACGACGACGTGCCGCGCTTCGACTACGAGGACCATGTCCGCGCCCTGGTCGACCAGCGGATCTGGCCGGATTCGACCTACCGGATCAGCGAGCTGCGGCTGACCATCGCCTATGAGTCGGCGTCCTATTTCCGCCACCGCTTCGGTCCCGGCAAGCTCCACCTCGACATCGTCGACTATCCCGGCGAGTGGCTGCTCGACCTGCCGCTCCTCGGCAAGGACTTCGCAACCTGGTCGCGCGAGGCGATCGCGATGGCGCGCAGCCCGGCGCGGATCGTCGCCGCCGCCCCCTGGCTGGCGCGGCTCGACAGCGTCGATCCGGCCGCCGCCGAGGACGAGATGATAGCCCGCGAGCTGGCCGCGCTCTTCACCGACTACCTGCGCGCCTGCCGGGCCGACGAGAACGCGATGTCGACCCTGCCGCCCGGCCGCTTCCTCATGCCCGGCGACCTCGAAGGCTCGCCGGCGCTGACCTTCTCGCCGCTGACGGAAACGGCCGAGACGGCCCCGGGCGGCTCGCTCGGCCGCATGATGGCGCGCCGCTACGAGGCGTATAAATCGGTGGTGGTGAAACCGTTCTTCCGCGATCACTTCGCGCGGCTCGACCGGCAGATCGTGCTGGTCGACGCGCTGAACGCGCTGAACGCCGGCCCGGCCGCCGTCGCCGATCTCGGCGCGGCGCTGACCGAGATCCTCGGCTGCTACCGGCCGGGCTCCGGCTCCTGGCTCGGCTCGCTCCTGACCCGCCGCATCGACCGCATTCTGATCGGCGCCACCAAGGCCGACCACCTGCATCACGCCGACCACGACCGGCTGGAGGCGATCCTGTCGCGCCTGCTGGCGCCGGCGATCGAACGGGCGTCGGCCGCCGGCGCGCGCGTCGAGGTGGCGGCGCTCGCGTCGGTCCGCGCCACGCGTGAAGGCGTCGTCATCCAGGACTCGGAAAAGTTGCCCTCGATCATCGGGACGCCGCTCGCCGGCGAGACCATCGATGGAGAGACGTTCGACGGCAAAAGCGAAATCGCGTTCTTTCCCGGCGACTTGCCGAACAATCCTGAATCAGTGCTTTCAGCACCTGACTCAACTTCTGAACTGGAGCCGTCGGCGCTGCGCTTCGTCCGCTTCCGCCCGCCGGCGCTGGAACGGACCGCCGAAGGCATCACCCTGTCGCTGCCGCATATCCGGCTCGACCGGGCGCTGGAGTTCCTGATCGGGGACCGGCTGGCATGACCGAGACCCCGCGCAAGCCGACCGCCTTCCGCCTCGACCGCATCCGCGTCGTCGACGATCCCGACATCGCGCACCGCCCCGGCGACCGGCCGGTGGTGATCGCCGAGCCGGAAGAGCTCGACTTTCCGGTCCCCGTGCCGAAGCCGCGGCGCGGCCCGCGCTGGGCCAACATCCTGGTTTCGGCGCTCGGCATCCTGCTGTCGCTCGGCATCGGCCTCGCCGTTGACCAGTTGATCCGCGACCTGTTCCAGCGCGCCGAATGGCTCGGCTGGTTCGCGGTCGCGGTCGCCGCCATAGGCCTGGTCGCGCTGGTAGCGCTTGCCATCCGCGAGATCGGCGGATTGCTGCGGCTCCGGCGGATCACGAAAATCCGCGAGGCGGCCGACGACGCCGCCCGCCGCGACGACCGCATCGCCGCCCGCGCCTCGGTGCGCGACCTGACCGCGCTCTATAGCGAAAGGGCGGATACGGCGCATGGCCGCGCCGCGCTGGAACTGCATGCGAGCGAGATCATCGATGGCCGCGACCTGATCGGCCTCTCCGAGCACGAACTGCTGCGCCCGCTCGACGCCGCGGCGCAGACTCTGGTGCTCTCGGCCGCCAAGCGGGTGACGCTGGTGACGGCGATCTCGCCGCGCGCGCTCGTCGATCTGCTGTTCGTGCTGGTGACGGCGCTGCGGCTGATCCGCCAGCTCGGCCAGCTCTATGGCGGCCGGCCCGGCACGCTCGGCTTTCTGCGCCTCGCCCGCACCGTCATCGCCCATCTGGCGGTGACCGGCGGCATGGCGGCGGGCGATTCCTTAGTGCAGCAGATCCTCGGCCATGGCATCGCGGCGCGGCTGTCGGCCCGGCTCGGCGAGGGCGTGATCAACGGCATCCTGACGGCCCGCGTCGGCATCGCCGCGATCGACGTCTGCCGGCCCCTGCCCTTCATCGCCGAGAAGCCGCCGGCGATGGCGGATTTCATCGCCGAACTGACGAAGCTTAACGCCGGCAAGGGCGGCAAGAAGCCGGAGGTGTGAGACCAGCTTCCGGCCAGCCTGGCAAGCAAGCCCCTCACCCCAGCCCTCTCCCGCAGGCGGTAGAGGGGGCCTGCCGAGCCCAGCCGTCGAAGGCGCCAGCCGAAAAGCCCTCTCCCGCGAGCGGGAGAGGGTTGGGTGAGGGTCTTTCTTCCTGTGCCAGAAGGCGCCTTACCCAGCCGCCCAATGCATCCGCAACGGGCCTTTCGATCCGCTGATCGGATCCTCGGTCGGGATGTCGACCGAACGGATGCGGGCGCGGACGGCCGCACCATCGACCACGTCGTCGGCGCGGATGAGGTCCCAGCGCTGGCCATGCGGATAGGCGCCGACGACGATCAGGTCCGGGCTGGATTTCAGCCGCTTGTGGCCGACGCCTGCGGGGATGAGCACGGCATCGCCCGTATCGAGCTCCACCGCCAGCCCAGGCTCGCCGCCGAGTTGGACCGTGACGTTGCCGGACGCGATGCCAAGCACCTCATGCGCGGTCGAATGATAGTGATGGAAGGGATACATGCCGTTGCGCCATGTGCCGCCCCAGCGGTGCGAGGTGAACAGCCTCTCGAAGGCGGAAGCGCGGTCGGTGCCGTCTTGCTGCACCAGGGCGTTCCGATAAAGAAGCAGCGGCAGCGCCGGATTGTTCGGAATGTCTCCAGCATCGGCGAAAGGGTGCGCGCTCGATTTCATCATGGGCTCCGACTGACGACGCAGAGAAAACGGTCCGCGCGCGCTCGGGTTCCGGGACCGGCGCGCGGGACCTCCGATTCCAATAGCCGGTCCGGCGTCGTCCGGGCGGCTCGGATCGGCCCGGCCGCAGCCCCGTGACGGGGATGTCGGCGCGGGCCGGCGAAAACGAAAAGACCCGTCCATCAAGGGATGAACGGGTCTGTCGGTATTTCTTCCAGAATGCGTGGCGCAGTCTCGATCAGGCGACGCCGAGCTTCTTCTGCAGGCTCGTCGACGAGGTCGTGTACTGGAACAGGATCTTCTTTTCCGGGAAGACGATGCGGCTTGCGGCCTGCGCCATCAGCGCCGCCTCGTGGAAGCCGGAAAGGATCAGCTTCAGCTTGCCGGGGTACCAGTTGATGTCGCCGATCGAGAAAATGCCGGGCTCCGAGGTCTGGAACTTCTCGGTGTCGACCTTGATCAGGTTCTCATGCAGGTTGAGGCCCCAGTTGGCGATCGGGCCGAGCTTCATCGTCAAGCCGAAGAACGGCAGCAGCCGCGTCGTCGGCAGCTTGTGCTCCTGGTCGTCATTGTCGGTGATGACGGCATGCGAGATCTGGCCGTCCTCGCCCTCGAGGCCGGTGACCTGGCCGAAGATCAGCTTCATCTCGCCGGCATCGACCAGGGCGCGCATTTTGTTGACGCTGTCCGGCGCGGCGCGGAAGGCGTCGCGGCGGTGCATCAGCGTGACGCTCCGGGCGATCGGCTGCAGATTGAGCGTCCAGTCGAGCGCGGAATCGCCGCCGCCGACAATCAGGATGTCGTGGTCGCGGAAGGATTCCATCTTGCGGACGGAATAGAAGACCGACTTGCCTTCGAAATTCTCGATCGCCGGGACCGGCGGGCGCTTCGGCTGGAACGAGCCGCCGCCAGCGGCGATGACGACGACCTTGGTCAGGAAGACCTTGTCGGCATCGGTGGTGACGCGGAACGAACCGTCTTCCAGGCGCTCGATGCTGTTGACCTGCTCGCCGAGATGGAAGGTCGGGTCGAACGGCTTGATCTGCGCCATCAGGTTTTCGGTCAGGCCGTCGCCGGTGATGATCGGAAACGCCGGAATGTCGTAGATCGGCTTCTCCGGATAGAGTTCGGCGCACTGGCCGCCCGGTTTGTCCAGGATATCGATCAGGTGACAGCGGACGTCGAGCAGGCCCAGTTCGAAGACGGCAAACAGTCCGACGGGTCCTGCGCCGACGATAACGACATCGGCTTCGATCGTTTCGCTCATGATCATTCCGTTGCAATCGAGAATGCGCGACGTTTAACCGCTGGGGCCGTCGCTGCAAAGCATCAAAGTTCTGTCAAAAGGCCTACCGCGAGCAAAACCACCCTCGGCAGCCCGCGGATCGCTCAGCCCTGGCGTTCCGGAATGCGGACGACGAGACCGTCGAGCTCCGGCTTGACGCGGATCTGGCAGGACAGGCGCGAGTTCGGCTGCACGTCCTGCGCGAAGTCGAGCATGTCCTCTTCCATCGGCTCGGGCTCGCCGGTGGCCGCCACCCAGGCCTCGTCGACATAGACGTGGCAGGTCGCGCAGGCGCAGGCGCCGCCGCATTCGGCCTCGATGCCCGGCACGCCGTTGCGCACGGCGTTTTCCATCACGGACGTGCCGTCACGGGCTTCAATCTCGTAAGGCGTGCCATCGAAGGCGATATAGGTGATCTTGGCCATGGGATCCGAAACGCTGCAAAAAGACCGCTCCCTATAGGCGATATGGCGAGGGCGTGCCAAGGGCCGCGGTGACGCGGGCGCCCCCAGCGGCGAAAGGCAGGAATTCTGCCGCCTTGGTTAACGGCAATGGCGCGACCGGGGCCGGTTCCGTTTCGGAGCAGAATTTCCGTTCGCCGCGGCCACCCAGGTCCTGTCTAGCCTGCCGTGCCCGACCGGCCGGAAAGCAAATCGCGCATTATTCATTTCAGATGCAAGCAAAAATCGTCCTAAATTCTCGACATCGACAGATCGAGACCTACGAAATCCGCCGGACTGGCGAGATCGAGCCAACATCAGGCCAACGATAACGTCGATGTGAGCAGCGTTGCGCCGCTAGGATCCGGAAAACGACTTCGAATCATATCGCGTCTGCTGGCAGCGTACCGCGCAGCATTCGCAATGAAAGCCGTCAATACCTTGTTAACAATTTCAGGCCGAAAGCCGTACTTTCTTGTACCCCTGCCCCGAATGTGCCAAAAGGTGGGGCTACGGGCAAGGGTGTGAAGGCCGATCTGGGACGCGAGTATTGCGGCTCCGGGGGACGGGCTGATCTACGGGTCGTGGCAATCTCGGCGCACGTATCAAGCGCTAGCTGTGTCCTGGAAGCATCCTCGTGCTTTTGACGGGTCTCCCGTCGGAGCGGCCGACAAAGTATCGAGTACGGACGCGAGGCTAGAAAATGGCGAATACCCCGAAGTCCAAGGACCCGGTGGATGCAGCGCTCACCGCCGTAGAGGAGGCGCTCCGGATCGATTTCGACGCTCCGGCGGCGACCAACCCACGGACACAGGCCACAGGCGCTCCGCGGGATCGCCGGCTCGAACCGCCAAGGCTTCAGGAAGCGCCCCGCAAGGGCGACGCCCCGCGCCGCGCCGACGCGCCGCGCAAGGTCGATGCGCCGCCGGCCGCGGCGAACCGCCCCCTGCCCTCGCCGACCCGCACCGAAGAACCTGCCGCCTCTCCGCGCGGCCGCCAATCCGGCCGCAACAGCCGCATGCCCGCCAACGACGATCGCCGCGTCGGTGGCGCCTCGCTTCCCGCGCGCCGTCCGTCGCGCCTGATCTATCCACTTGCCTCGCTGCTCTCGATCGCTTGGGTAGGCGCCATCGCCGCCTATGTGAGCTCCGCCAATATCAGCCTGTTCTCCGGTGACGGCGCCGTCGGCTCTGCCCAGTTCACCAACATCGCGCTCGCCCTCGTGCTGCCGGTCGGCATCGTCTGGGGCATCGCCATGATGGTGGCCCGCGCCCAGGAAATGCGCATCGCCGCGCGCTCGATCTCCGATGTCGCCGCCCGCCTTTCCGAGCCCGAGGAAGCCGCCTCCGAGGCGGTCGTTACCGTCAGCCAGGCCATCCGTCGCGAAGTCGCCGCCATGGGCGACGGCATCGAGCGGGCGCTCGCCCGCGCCAGCGAGCTGGAGCTGCTCGTCCACAACGAGGTGGCAGCCCTCGAACGCTCTTACTCCGACAATGAAGTCCGCATGCGCGGCCTGATCGACGACCTCGCCAACCAGCGCGAGGCGATCGTGATCAATTCGGAGCGCGTCCGCACTTCGATCGTCTCGGCGCAGGAATCGCTGTCGAAGGACCTCGGCGAGGCGAGCGAGCAGATCGCCGCCAACATCATCGGCTCCGGCGACCGCATCACCCAGGCGCTGGCCGGTCGCGGCGACAGCATCACCTCTGCACTCGGCACGGCCGGCGACGAGATGATCAACAAGCTGTCGCTGCGCGGCGAGGACCTGGTCAGCCGCCTGACCGGCGCCGCAACCGACGTCACCGAATCCTTCTCTCGCACCAGCGCCGAAGTCACGGACGTGCTGCTGGCTCGCAGCGCCGACATCAACGAGACGCTCGAGACGACCGGCCGCGCCATGGCCGAAACGGTCGCCGAGCGCGGCAGAGAGGTCAACGAGACGCTCGCCCGCGTCACCGAGGAGCTCACGGAAGGCCTCGACCGCCGCACCGCCGACATGACCCGCTCGATCTCCGTCACCGGCAATCAGGTGGCCGAGACGATCTCGATGCACACTCGCGAGGTGAATTCGGCGCTGAAGTCCAACGCCGACAGCCTGATCGTCGACCTCGCGCTGCGCGGCCAGGAGATCAACGACAAGCTGGACGAGACCGGCAACCGCATCGCCGACACCATCTCGGCCCGTGGCGGTGACCTGGCCGACCGGCTGGCGCTCACCGGCGACCGGATCCAGGACGCGATCGCCATCGACGGCAGCGCGCTCGCCGAGCGCCTGACCTCGGCCGGCGACATCATGGCGACGCTGATCGAGGCCCGCACCGCCGCATTGCGCGACACCATCGACGGCGCCTCCAACGCGGTCAACGAGACCTTCGACGCCCGTTCGGCCGAGCTGACCGAGCGTCTCGCCACCGTCGGCGGCGAAGTCGCCAAGGCGATCGCCGTGCGCGGCCTCAAGGTCAACGAGACGATCATCGCCTCCGGCAACGAAATCTCTGAGACGATCGCCTCGCGCGCCGGCCTGCTGCATGACCGCATCGTCGAGTCCGGCAAGCAGATCTCCGACACGATGGAGAGCCGCGGCACCGCCGTCTACGACCTGATCATCGAATCGAGCCAGCAGCTCGCCGACGCCATCGAGACGCGCGGCTCGGCCGTGCATCAGCGCATCCTGCATTCCGGCAACGAGATCGCCTCGACGATCGAGAGCCGCGGCACCGACATCCACGACCGCCTGGTCGCTTCGGGCAGCCGCTTCGCCGAGGAGATCGCGACCCGCGCCGAGAGCGCGCATCACCAGATCCTCAGCTCGGGCACGGACCTCGCCGACTCGATCGAGAGCCGTGCCAACGCCGTGCATGAGCGCATCCTCGCCTCGGGCACCGAGCTTTCGGCCGAGATCGAGCGCCGCGCCGGCGCTGCCCATGAGCGCATCGTTACTTCCGGCAGCAATCTCGCCGGCGAGATCGAGGCACGGGCGACCGCCGCGCATGAGCGCATCCTGTCGTCGGGCGCCAACCTCGCCGACGACATCGAGAGCCGTGCCGAGGCCGTCCACAAGAGCATCGTCGCTTCCGGCACCGAACTCGCCGACGCGATCGAAAGCCGCGCCCAGACCGTGCACCAGCGCATCCTGAGCTCCGGCACGGAGCTGGCGCAGGAGATCACCGACCGCGCCGATGCGGTCCACCAGAGCATCCTGGCCTCCGGCGCCGACATTTCTGGCGAGATCGAGCGCCACGGCCTCGACGCGCAACAGCGCATCGTCAGCTCCGGCACCGACCTCGCCAGCGAGATGGCGAAGCGCGCCGACGCGTTGCACCAGCGCATCGTCGCCTCGGGCACCCAGCTCGCCGACGAGATCGAGAACCGCGCCTCGACCGTGCACCAGCGCGTCATCGAGGCCGGCTCGGGCCTGATCAACCAGATCGAGACCCGCACCGGCGCCGTGCATGAGCGCCTCGTCGCGGCCGGATCGGCCCTGATCGGCGACATCGCCAACCAGGCCAACCTCGCGCATGAGCAGATGCTCGAATCCGGCTCCGGCCTGGCCGACCAGATCGCCAACCAGGCGCTCACGGCGCATGGCCAGTTCCTGACCTCCGGCAATTCGCTGATCGGCGAACTGACGAGCCAGGCGCGCGCCGTGCACGAGGAGATCGTCACCTCCGGCACCGGGCTCGTCGACCAGATCGCCAGCCATGCCCGCATCGCGCATGAGCAGATCGTCAGCTCCGGCACCTCGCTCTCGGAAGAGATCGCGAGCCAGGCCCGCACGGCGCATGACCGCATCCTGACCTCCGGCTCCGACCTCGCCAACGAGATCGAAAGCCGCGCCAATGCCGCGCATGAGCGGATCCTGTCCTCGGGCAGCTCGCTTTCGGAAGAGATCGCGAGCCAGGCCCGCACGGCGCATGACCGCATCCTGACCTCGGGTTCCGACCTCGCCAACGAGATCGAGAGCCGCGCCAATGCCGTGCACGACCGGATCGTCTCGTCCGGCATGTCGCTCTCGGAAGAGATCGCGAGCCAGGCCCGCACCACGCATGACCGCATCCTCACCTCGGGTTCCGAGCTCGCCAACGAGATCGAGAACCGCGCGACCACCGTGCATGAGCGGATCATCGACACGTCGAGCCGTTTCGGCGACCTGATCAACGATCGCGGCCTCGCCATCGCAACCGGCCTGGACGAGCGCTTCGCGGCGCTGCGCGACATCATCGAAGTGCGCGGACCGGAGCTGGTCACCCGCTTCGCCGACCGCGCCAACCTGATGGACACGACGCTGGCCGACCGTCTGGAAGGCTTCGGCGATGCGATCGAATCGAAGATCGGCGCCGTCGCCGAAACGCTCGACAGCAACACTCGCCGCATCGACGAGGCGCTGGACGCCCGCTCGGCTCAAATCAACCAGACCCTGATCGAGCGCACGCGCAACATCGCCGAAGCGTTCTCGAACGGCCAGGCCGAGATCGGCTCCATCATCGACGACCGCCTGTCGGACGTCACCAACCGCCTCTCCGACCGGACGCAGGCGCTCTCGGACATGCTTTCCGAGCGCTGGCATTCGATCAACGAGACGTTGGGCGAAAAGGCGGTCGAGGCGGCCAACAGCTTCGACGCCCGCGCGCTGCAGATGGACCAGATCCTCTCCAGCCGCCTGAGCGACATCAGCTCGACGCTCGGCCGTGAATCGGTCCGCGCCGCCGAGCAGATCGTCGGCTCGCTGTCAGAGGCGACCGAACAGCTCGTCGCCGCGTCGACCACGACCAGCGGCGCGCTGCGCGCCTCGGCCAATGACGCCTCGCAGACCATGACGCTGTCGGCCGCGGAAGCGACCCAGGTGTTCACGCAGTCGGCGGCCGAAGCGACCCAGGCTCTGTCGCACTCGCTCGAAAGCGCCTCGCAGACCCTCGCCCGCTCGGCGGCCAACGCATCCGAAAGCGTCTCGCTCTCGGCCTCGCAGGCGTCCGAAGCGCTGTCGCAAGTCGCGAGCTCGACGGTCGACCTGCTGTCGACCTCCAGCGCCGACGCGGCCGGGCACCTGTCGCGGGTTTCCGCCGAGGCGGCCGAGCAGATCTCGCGTGTTTCGCTCGAGGTCGAGCAGAGCCTGGGCGGTCGCGCCATGAACACGGCCAGCGCCCTCGAGGAGCGGACGCGCGCCTTCAACGCGGTGCTCGAGACCCGCAGCGCCGAGCTGGCGCAGCTGCTTGACGGCGAAGGCAACCGCCTGGTTGCCGCCATCGACCAGCGCAGCACGGACCTCAGCAGCACCGTCGCCAACGCCGGCGACACCATCGTCGACCTGCTGTCGACCAAGGGTTCGGAGATCGTCTCGATGGTGCTGTCGCGCACCGACGAGGCCGCCCGCGCCCTCATCGACAGCGGCGAGACGGTCTCGCGCAGCTTCGGCTCCACCAATGAGCGCCTGCGCACCGACGTGGCCGGCATTGTCGACCGCCTGTCGCAGTCGAACGAGATGCTGAACGCGCTGCTGACCCGCACGACCGAGAACCTGAACCAGATCGAGACCGACCTGGCCGCCCGCACCGGCGAGTTCGCCCAGGCGATTGAGCAGGCGATCGGCGGCACGCAGAATTCCTCGACCCTGCTCGCTTCTCAGGTCGAGATGCTGCGTGACGTCTCGAAGGACGTGCTGGAAAATGTCGGCGCCATCGCCGGCCGCTTCGAGGACCAGGGCCGTTCGCTCAGCCTCGCCGCGAGCTCGCTCAGCGCCGCCAACAGCGAGGTCGAGACCTCGATCGAGCAGCGCCGCGTCGCGCTCGACCAGCTGGCCCAGAGCCTGGCCGCCCGTTCGGCGGACCTCGACGGCGTGATGCGCACCTTCACCGAGACCGTGAACAGCTCGCTGAAGGAAGCAGAGGAACGCGCCGCCGAAGTCGCCAAGACGCTTGCCCGTTCGAGCGAGGCCGCCGCCAAGGGCGTGCTCGAGAACCTCGAGGGCATGCAGGCGACCGCCAGCAGCGAGAGCCTGAAGGCCGCCAACGTCGTCCGCGAGGCCAACCGCGCGCTGATGGACGACATGGCAGCCGTGGTCGCCCAGGCGACCAAGCAGTTCTCGGCCGCGACCGACGAAATGCGTTCGGCCGCCAAGGAGATGCAGCAGGACCTCGAGACCACCCGCACCGAACTGAAGCGCGGCGTGCTCGAACTGCCGGCAGAGACCCGCGAGAGCGCGGACGCCATGCGCCGCGTCGTCACCGACCAGCTGAAGGCGCTTACCGAGCTCTCCGACATCGTCGGCAAGCACGGCAAGTCGCTTGACGTCTCGGTCCCTGGCACGCCGGCTCCGGCCCCGCGCGGCCGTGTCGCCGAGGCGGCTCCCGCCGCCTTCGCACGGCCGCAGCCGGTCGCCGCCCAGGCGGTTCGCCAGCCCGAGCCGGTTCGCGCCGTCGCTCCGGCCCCGGCGCCGCAGCGGCCGGCCGCTGCCGCCCGCCCGGCGACGGTCGAGGCCGCCCGCCCGGCCGCCCAGGTCCAGGCCCCTGCCCCGACCCCGGTGCGCCAGCCGGCACAGCCGACCCGCACGGAGGCAAAGTCCGCTCCGGCCGCCGGGCAGGCCGAGCCGCGCGGCTGGGTTTCCGACCTGCTGCGCCGTGCCTCGCGCGACGAGGACCAGGCTGCCGCCGCCCCGGCCGAACGTCGCGAAGCAGCGGCCCCGGCCGCAGGCAACGGCGCTTCGCTCGGCAATCTCTCGACCGACATCGCCCGGGCGATCGACCCGCGCGCGGCGGCCGAGCTCTGGGAGCGCCACCACCGCGGCGAGAAGAACGTCTTCACCCGCCGCCTCTACACGCTGGCGGGCCAGCAGACCTTCGACGAGATCCGTCGCAAGTATCAGGGCGAAGCGGACTTCAAGGCGGCGGTCGATCGCTATGTCGGCGATTTCGAGCGCCTGCTGAAGGAAGTGGCCCGCAACGGCCAGGACGCTTCGGCGAGCAGCGCCTATCTCGTCTCCGACACCGGCAAAGTCTACACGATGCTCGCCCATGCGAGCGGCCGGTTCGACTGATCGGTCGAACCCAATCGAAATCCGGAGGGGCGCGGTGCCAACCGCGCCCTTTTCATTTCGAGGACCTGCTTTTCGGCGATGTGGATGCGGCCAGAAGGTCACAAACCGCGCTTGCGAACGCTTTGGCCGCGGTTACGTCTTGTCGCGGCCGAGACCGACCCTGTAGACAGGCATTCTTCCCCCCGCCGCCCATCCCCCGGGCCGCATCCTGCCGAACCGAGGTCTGGACCTCCGCATTTCATGCCCGACACAACGGCCGCACACCGGCGCAAGAGCTTTGGCGCCTTTCAGCATCGCGGATTTCTCTTCTATTGGCTGTCCCGCCTCTGCGCGACCTTCGCGGTCAACATCGTCAGCGTCTCGGTCGGCTGGCAGGTCTATGACCTGACGCGCGATCCGTTCGATCTCGGCCTGATCGGCCTGGTGCAGTTCCTGCCGGCGCTGCTCCTGGTGCTAGTCACCGGCTCGGTCGCCGACCGCTACAACCGGCGCATGATCATGGCGCTCTGCCTCGCCGGCGAGGCGCTCGCCGTGCTGGCGCTGCTCGCCTTCACCGTCTCGGGCAGCGAGCGGGTTACCATCGTCTTCGGCGTGCTGCTCTTCTTCGGCATCGTCCGCGCCTTCATGGGGCCGGCGCAGCAATCGCTCGCGCCCAACCTGGTGCCGACGCAGGACCTCGCCAGCGCCATCGCCTGGAACTCGTCTGCCTGGCAGATCGCCACCATCGTCGGCCCGGTCGCCGGCGGCCTGCTCTACGGCGTCGCGCCGGAAGCCTCCTATGGCGTCGCGCTGGTCATGATGATCCTCGGCGCGATCCTCATCCTGCTGGTGCCGAAGCCGGCCCAGAAGATCCTCGGCGACAAGGCGAGCTGGGAAACGGTGATCGCCGGCTTCCGCTATGTCTGGAAGGAGAAGATCGTGCTCGGCGCGATCTCGCTCGACCTCTTCGCCGTGCTGCTCGGCGGCGCCACGGCGCTGATGCCGGTATTCGCCCGCGACATCCTCGAGGTCGGGCCGTGGGGTCTCGGCCTGCTGCGCGCCGCACCCGCCGTCGGCGCGCTGACGGTGGCGGCCTGGCTCGCCTTCCATCCGATCCGCAACCACGCCGGCCTGCTGCTCTTCGCCTTCGTGACGATGTTCGGCCTCACCACCATCGTCTTCGGCCTGTCCAGCATCGTCTGGCTCTCGGTCGTCGCGCTCGTGCTGATGGGCGCCAGCGACATGGTCAGCGTCTATATCCGCGAGACGCTCATCCAGCTCTGGACGCCGGACGCCGTGCGCGGCCGGGTGAACGCCGTCAACATGGTGTTCGTCGGCGCTTCCAACGAGCTCGGCGAGTTCCGGGCCGGCATGTCGGCCGCCGCCTTTGGCGCCGTCGCCGCCGTGGTCATCGGTGGCGCCGGCACGGTGGCGATCGCGGCGCTCTGGTCCCGCTTCTTCCCGGATCTGCGCCGCGCCCGCCATCTCGACGGCCGGACCTAAGAAAAAATGCCCGGACGGGAGGGCTCGGCAGCGTCGCCGCCCCTCCCGCACGGAACCGGATTGCGCGCCCCGCATTGGATTGTCGAACGTCCAAACGGGGAGCTGACATGAGCACGATACTTCTCATCCTGATCGTGATCCTGCTGATCGCGGCGCTGCCGAGCTGGCCCTACAGTTCCGGCTGGGGCTACTACCCCAGCGGCGGCCTCGGCCTGATCCTGATCATCCTTCTGGTGCTGCTGCTGCTCGGCCGGATCTAGCTTCCGCACTACAGACTGAATCCATCGGGGGCGTCCGGCGTAACTCTCCTTTCGCCGGGCGCCCCCTTCTCATTGCCTCAACGGCCATCGCCATAGACGGGCGCGACCTTGCCGATATCGGCGATCAGCGTCGCCAGCTTGGTCGCGAGGTGATCGAGCAGCAGACGTCCCTTTTCGGCCGTGGCAATGGAGGCGTCGCCGGTCGCGCCGCTCGGCTGCAGGTCCTGCGCCTTCCAGCCGAAGCCGCCCATCCGCCCGCCGCCGGGATTCGCGGAGAACTGGCTGACCACGGTATCGAGCGCGATCGAGCGCGAGGCGAAATTGTCGCTGAACGGCATGCGCACGAGATCGGGCCGCAGGTGCAGCATCAGGCTGGTCTCGATCGCCCCGGCATGCATGCCATGGACGATCTCCTCATCGGTGAAGAGACCTTCGGGATAGCCGCCATCGAACCAGGAGGCGTAGGCGGCGAAGAAGCCGTGCTTCACGCGCAGATCGAGGGTGACGGGCGCGAGCAGGCCCGACTGGCCGCCATGGCTGTTGAAGATGAGCAGCCGGCGGACCGGCGTGTTGGCGAGGCAGGCGAGCAGTTCCGTCCAGATCTGCATCAGCCGCGTCGGTGTCTGCGACAGGCTGCCAGCGAAATCGAGATGTTCCTGCGAGGTGCCGACCGTCTGTTCGGGCAGGATCAGCACCGGCACGTCGCTGGGCAGAAGCTCGAGCATGCGCGCGAGAATGCCGCGATTGATATAGGCGTCGGTGCCGAGCGGCATGTGCGGGCCGTGCTGCTCGACGGCGGAGACCGGCAGCAACGCCACGGTCTCGGGCGGCAGCGCCGCCGCCTCGACCGTCGTCAGTTCCGTCCATAGGCGCGAGGCAGGCAGGGTGGCATATGTCATGGTCAGGCGGCCTTTCCGGGAAACAGGGCGGCGGTGAACGCATTGGCAAACTGCCGGAGGTCGAGCCCGTTGGCGCTCTCGACCTCGGCCAGTATAGCGGGCGGAACCGCCTCGCCATCCTGCCACCATGCGGCCGCCACCGCGCCGGCGATCATGGCGATCGTGTCGCTGTCATTGCCGCCATTGACGGCGGCGACGATCGCTTCCCACGGATTGCCGCTGGCGGCAATGACGAGCCCAAAAGCATGCGGCACGGCCTCGGCCATGGCGACGCCATTGCCGACGACGTCGGTCAGCTCGGCCGCGGCTCCCGCGAGATCGCCGCGATGGGCCTCGCCGATGCCGACCGCGAGATCGAGGCGGCGCCGGATGCCCGGCCCGCCGACGACGCGGCCGTTGGTGCGGGCATAAGCTTCGCCTGCCACGATGCCACGATGCGCCGCCTCGATCATCGCCGCTTCGGCGGCGCCACCCGTCAGGCCCGATGTGAGCCCGACCGCGATCGAGGCGGCGACAGCGCCGGCGCCGGCATAGGCGATCTGGGTGTTGTGGGTCGGCGCCGACAGGACCGCGGCGAGTTCGGCCGCGCCGACGGGATCGCCGGGACGGGCGCAGCCGGCGGCCGGCGCCCGCATCGCGCCGCCATTCGACGTGCCGTAAGTGCAGGAATAGACGGCGGGGCTGGCGACGATGGCAGGCTCGACGCCGGCGCGAAGCTGCTCGACGGCGAGCCGCGTCGTCGGCCCGGCAAAGCGGCGGAACACCTCCTCGTCGGAAGCCCAGTCGAGGATGCCGTCGACCGCGTCGGCGACCGTCGGCCGGCCGTTCGCGGCGATCAGCCGGCGCGCCATGGCCAGCATCTGGGTGGCGTCGTCGGTCAGCTTGCCCCGGGCGAGACCGAGCGCGAACTGGGCGCGCGGCGGCGGATCGCGCAGCTCGCGCACCGGGCCGCCGAACACGGCAAGCACCTCGTCGGGATGCATGCATTCGGTCGCTGCCCCCAGCGCGTCGCCGACGCAGGCGCCGGCGAAGACGCGGCCGATACGCTCGGAAAGCGGCAGGTTTGCCATCATCGTCATTCCATCAAACTCCAACTGGCTCGTTCTTCAGCGTGCGAGCCGCCGCCTGCACGGTCTTCCAGTCCGTCTCGCCGCCGCCGAGATAGACGCCGGCGGCAGCGACGGCCTGGCGCAGCGCCAGATCAAAGGAAGCGCCGCCGAGCAGCGCATGGACCAGGCCGGCGAGGAACCGGTCGCTGGCCCCGGTGGTGTCGCGCGGCTTCACCGGCAGCGCGGCTATGCGGAAGGCCTCCTCGCCCTTGGCGGCGACAACGCCCTGCGCACCGAGCGTCACGCAGATGGCGTTACCGTCGACCTGCAGCGATCTTGCGAGCGCAAGCGCCGCGTCGATATCGGGCTCGATGCCCTTGTCTTCGGCGAAGGCGCGGAGGATCTGGCTGTTGGTGGTGACGATGTCGGCCGAGGCAATTGCGGCGCGGGCGGCATCCCAGCCCCAGCGCTGCAGTTCCGGCCATTCGACATCGAGCACCGTCTTCGCCCCGGCGGCCCGCGCCCGGGCGAGCACCGCCGGCACGGCTTGCGGGTGGAACAGGTTCGACGTCACGACGTCGCCGGCGGCAGGCTGGAGCCTCGAGCCGATGGTCGCCAGCACCGGCTCGGGGATCGGATCGATCAGGATCGCCCGCTCGCCATTCGGATCGACCAGGATGATGGTCGCGCCGGTGGCGAGGTCCGGCACGATCTCGATCGCCTCGGAGCCGATGCCAGCCTCGTTGACGCGCGCCAGCAGCGTCATGCCGACGGCGTCGTCGCCGATGACGGAGACGACCGAGACGCGCGTGCCCCAGCCGACCAGCGCCATGGCGCTGTTGCGCGGCGGACCGCCGGCGGCCTCGCGCTTGCCGCCGATGAAGACCTTGTCGTCGGGACCGGGCAGCCGGTCTAGTTCGAGCACACGGTCGAGCACCAGCGGGCCCATGCAATAGACATGCGGCATGCTCATGCGTCCCCTACCCGCGCGCCGCCATTGGCGTCGAACAGCATGACCGAGCCGGGATCGGGCAGAAGGCCGACGACGCTGCCGGTCTCCGGCGCCCTGCCCTGAAGCGCGACGGAGGCGCGCTGGCCGCCAATGTCGAGATGGACGAGGCGGTGGCCGCCGAGATATTCGGCCGAGCGCACTTCGGCGGGTATCGCCCCCGGCGCATCCACTGCCACGATCGACAATTGTTCGGGACGAAGCCCGACCAGGATCTCGAAGCGGCGAGCGAGTTGCAGCCGCGCCTCGACAGAGGCTTCCGGGTTCCAGGCAATCTCGCCGAAACGCCAGCCGCCGCCGCTGCGGGGATGCAGCTTCAGCAGGTTCGCCGCGGGGCTGCCGACGAACGAGCCGACGAAGCTGGTCGCCGGCCGCTCGTAGATCTCTTCCGGCGCCGCGAATTGCAGGATGCTGCCGCCCGACATGACGGCGACGCTGTCGGCCATGCTCATCGCCTCTTCCTGGTCGTGCGTCACCATCACGGTGGTCGCGCCGACCCGGTCGTGCAGTTCGCGGATGTCGACGCGTACGCTCTTGCGCAGCACCGCGTCGAGATTGGAGAGCGGCTCGTCGAGTAGCAGCAGGCGCGGACGGATGGCGAGCGAGCGGGCAATCGCGACGCGCTGCTGCTGGCCGCCGGAAAGCTCCGACGGCATGCGGTCGCCATAGCCGCCGAGCTTGACCAGTTCCAGCGCCTCCTCGACGCGAAGCTTCGCATCGGCCTTCGGCATGTCGCGCATGTCGAGGCCGAAGCGGACGTTCTGGTTGACCGTCATGTGCGGGAACAGCGCGTAGCTCTGGAACACGACGCCGATGTCGCGCCGGTGCGCCGGAACGCCGTTCAGCGCCTCGCCGGCAAGCTCGATGTTGCCACCGCTCGGCGCTTCCAGACCGGCGATCAGCTTCAGCAGCGTGGACTTGCCGCAGCCGCTCGGCCCCAGCAGGGCGACGAAGGCCCCCTTCGGAATCGCGATCGAGATATCCTCGAGCACCCGGGTCTCGCCGAAGGTCTTGGAGACGTTGTCGATGCGGAGCTGGATGGGTTGTGGCGCCGTCATGCGACGGCCCCGCCCAATCTTGCGAGCGCGCCGAGGCCGACGAGGATCGCCTTGTTCTGGCCGGAGCCGGACTTGTGCGCCTCGCCTGTGACGACATTGTCGCCGACCGAGCAGACGGATCCGCCGCGCCGGCCATAGAGGCTGCACAAGGTCAGGATCGCCGCGCTCTCGCGGTCGGTATTGAGGATGCCGGCCCGGCTCCAGTAGTCGATGATCTGCTTGTGCTCGTCCTGCAGGTAGCCGCCCGGGCCGGGCTTGCCCCAGCCGGTATATTCGCTGTCGCCGGAGCGGGTGATGCCGACATGGTGCGGCGCGCCGATCGCCTCGGCCTCGGCCGCCATCGCCGCGACGATGCGGTAGTCGGCGACGGCCGGATACTCGACCTTCACATGCGCCTTGGTCATGCCCTCATCGCGCACTGCGCCGGAGGAGATGACGACATCGCCGACCTTGACGTCGCGGCCCCAGCCGCCGCAGCCGCCGATGCGGATGACCGTGTCGCATTCGGTGTAGTTGAACAGGTCCATCAGCGCGAGCTCGGCCTCGGGGGAGCCGCTGCCGCCGAGCACGACGCTGACGGGCACGTCGCGATAGCGGCCGGTATAAGTGGTGAACAGGCCGGTGCGCGCCACCATCTCGGCGCCGTCGAGCAGGGCGACGATCGCATCCTCGTCGGCGCCCTCGCCCACCACCAGGGGATCCCGCACCGCGAGCACGACGGAGCGGGCGATCGTATCGGGCCGGAAGCCGGTCAGCGAGGGGATGCCGTCGCGCTCGAACTTCGGCATGCGGTCGAGATAGGGATAATTGTCTGTCATGGGATGTCTCACAGGTGCCGCGACCATTTCAGCGTGTATTCGCCGACGATCGCCGCGATCAGGATGACCGCAATGATGCCCGCACCGATCGCCAGCGTGATCGGATCGACGCCTTCGCTGCGAAGCTGGGCGTAGACGCGGACGGGAAACGTGATCCAGCGCGCCCCGGCAATCAGCGAGGAGACGATCACGTCGTTGAAGGAAACCAGCAGCGAGAAGGCGGCGCTGGTGACGAGGCCCGGCGTCGCGAGCGGAATGACGATGCGCCGGGCGATCCGCATCGGGCTGGCGCCGAGGCTCGCGGCCGCCGCTTCCAGCACCGGGTCGATGCGCTCGAAGGTCGAGTACATGATGCGGACGGTGTAGGGCACGGTGATCACGGCGTGGGCAAGCACGAGGCCTGCCAGCGTGCCGCTGAGGCCGAGGCGCGAATAAAGCTGCAGCAGGGCGATCGCCCAGACGATCAGCGGCAGGATCAGCGGCGCCAGCAGCACCACCTCGATCCAGCGCTTGCCCGGCGGATCGAAGCGCACCAGCGCGAAGGCGGCGAGCGATCCGGCGACGACCGAGAGCAGCGCCGAGATGACCGCGACCAGCGTGCTGACGCCCAGCGCGCTGCGATATTCGCCGCTCGACGCCGCCGCCTCGAACCACTTGATCGAATAGGCCTGCGGCGGAAACCGGAAGAAGCGCGCCTCGTCGAACGAGGCAAGGATCAGGACGAGGATCGGAGCCAGCAGGAAGAGATAGGCGAGGACGGTCCAGGCGATCTGCGCGGTCCGGGCGAGTTTCGGTCCCCACATCATCGGGTCCTCCGGGTGGTGCGGCCGAGGCGGGCCGAAATCAGGAAGGCAAGGCCGAGGGCGACCAGCACGACGACGGCGAGCGTCGAGGCGAACGGCCAGTCGAGCACCAGCGAAGCCTGCTGGAAGGCGACCGTGCCGAAGGTGGCGATCTTGCCCTGCCCCATCACCTGCGGGGTGACGAAGGAGGTGAAGGCGGCGCAGAAGACCAGCACCGAGCCGGCCTTGATGCCGGGGGCGGCGAGCGGCAGCACGACGCGGCGCCAGACCGCGACCGGCGGCGCGCCAAGCGAGCGGGCGGCGGATTCAAGATCGGTCGGCAGCCGCGACAGCGTATTGACCAGCGGCAGCACCATGAGCGGCAGGAAGGCCTGCACCATGCCGATGATCACGCCGGTCGTGGTGCCAAGGAATTTGACCGAGCTGTCGACGAGGCCGAGCATCTTCAGCGTGCCGTTGACGACGCCGAGCGGGCCCAGCAGGTGGATCATGCCAAGCGAGGGCAGCAGCGCGCCGGAGACGAGCGGCACCAGCAGCAGCGCCAGCAGCAGGCCCTTGGCCCGGCCGGAGCCGGTGGCGATCAGGCGGGCGACCGGCAGGCCGATGACCAGGCACAGCGCCGTCGAGACGGCGCTCAGGAGCACGGTGCGGCCGATCGCCTGGAAAAAGAAGGGATCGGCGAAAAGTCGCCGGTAGTTCGCAAGCGAGAAGCCCTCGCCAAGCAGCAGAGAACCGGGCGGCTGCGTCTTGAAGCTGAAATAGACCAGCCAGACGAAGGGCAGCAGGAAGACGACGGCCGAGAGCAGCGTTGCCGGCAGCAGGAACGGAATGGCCTTGGTCGAAGCGCGCATCATGGGTCGGAAGGCCTTTCTTCTGCCGCCCGCATCGACAATCCGGGACGGGATGCGACGGGCCGGGCGGCGGTCTCTGGCGGGCGAATTCGCACGGGATCGGAGCCGGCCGGCCCCCGAGGGACCCGGCCGGCGGCAGCGGCCTTACTGGCCGAGCACGTCCTTGTTCCAGCGCTGCGTCCAGTCGGCGCGCTGGGTGATGATGTAGGGCCAGTCGAGCGACAGCAGGCCCTTCACCTCGTCCGGCGTGTCGATGACGTCGGCCGAGACGGTCTCGGGAAGCTTCACGTTCTTGTTGGTCGGGCCGAAATAGAGCTCGGTCGCGTAGTCGGTCTGGTTCTGCACGCCAAGCGCCAGTTCGGCGAACTTCTTCGCCAGTTCCTGGTTGGGCGAGTTCTTGACCAGGCAGAGCATGTCGCGGACGAGCACCGGGCCGGGGCTCTTCGGGAACGAGAAGCCGATATCGGGATGCTGCTTCAGCGCCGAGAGGACATAGCCCGAGATCATCGGCGCCATGGCGACTTCGCCGGCATCCATCATCGCGAAGACTTCGTCGAGATTGGTGTAGGTGAGCGCGATCGGCTTCAGCTCGGCCGCCTTGGCGAAGGCGGCGTCCGCGTCATGCTCGTCCTTGCCGGCGAGACGGGCCGCGACGCCGAGCAGGCCGTCGCCTTCCGAGCCCGGATAGCTGGAAAGGGCGATCTTGCCCTTGAATTCCGGCTTCCACATGTCCGCCCATTCCGGCGGGCTGGAAACCAGCTTCTTGTTGTAGGCGATGCCGAGGCCGACCAGCGACATGGCATAGCAGCCGTCGTTCATGCCGTCCCAGATCTGGGTGTAGAGCGGGCTCGCCGGATCGGGCGCTTCGACGACGCCGTCCTTCAGCGCCTGCGGCGCCTCGTAGATGTTGAGGAAGGCGACATCCATCGTCGGATTGGCCTTCTCGGCATAGATGCGGGCGAGGCGATCGCCCGTACCGCCCAGAACCAGCTCGACCTTGGCGCCGGTTTCCTTTTCCAGCGGCTCGACGACGTTCTTGCGCAGCAGGCGCTCGATGTCACCGCCCCAGACGCCGACGACCAGCGTCTTGCCCTTGAAGTCCTGCGCCATGACCGGCGCCGCAACCATGGTCGTCATCAGGCTTGTCGCCAACAGCGATGCGGCCAGACGACGGATCAGCTTTCCCTGCATATTCAGCGTCCTTCTTTTTTGTCCGATGGCGAATGATGGCCGGCATCGGAGGCAATCAAGAAGTGGGGTCAGACTGATAGAGTCTATAAAATCGCCTTTATATCGAGATCGCTCTTTTTACGGGAATGTAGCGTCTCAAGACCGTTCAGTTCGCCGGCGACGCGACGAACTACGCTCCTGAGCCAACGATTACAGGGCGATTGATGCACACGTTCGTGCCAGAGCATGTAGAATTTCATGGAACCCAGCTCCGGCGGGGCCTCCACGAGTGCGAACGGCGCCTGGCTGGCCATCTGCTCAGCAAATGGGCGGCTGGACGTGAAGACGAGGTCGGTGCGCGCCAGCACCGGCGGCACCAGCGTGAACTCCGGAACGGTGAAGGCGATGCGGCGCTTGCAGTCGAGCTGCGCCAGCCGGCCGTCGACCGGGCTGATCGCAGCACTCGTGTGCGGCGTCGGCGAGAGATGGGCGAGGCCCAGATATTCTTCCATCGTCAGCGCCGACCGGCCCGCCATCGGGTGATCCGGCCGCATGACGAGCACCATGTCGGCATCGAGCAGCGGCGCCAGGCGCAGATTCTCGCGTGGCATCGGCCAGTTGCCGATAATCAGGTCGATGTCGCCGGATTCGAGCTCGTTGAACATCTCGCGCTCGACCGGCGTCGCGCAGAAGGAGACCATCATGTTCGGCGCTTCCTGGCGCAGCAACTCGCCGATCCGCGGCATGAAAAAGGTGCCGAGGCAGTTGGCGGCATAGATGCGGATGGCGCGCGTGTCCTCCGCCGGGTCGAACGTCTCGGCCTCGCTTTCGAAAATGCCGTCGATCGCCATCAGGATACCGGACACCTGCCCGAGCAGCTCCGAGCCGCGCTCGGTCGGCACCAGCTTCGAGCCGCTGCGCACCAGCAGCGGATCACCCAGGATTTCCCGCAGCCGCTTCAAGGCCTGGCTGACGCCGGGCTGGCTCTGGCCGAGCAGATCCGCCGCGCGCGACACGCTGCACTCGGTCAAGAGCACATGCAGGATCCGCATCAGGCGGACGTCAAGACCATGATCGTGATGGGGCTGCATGAATATCGGCCTTTCATCTTCGCGGTACCGGACCTCGCTCCCCCCGGCGGACAAGCATGATCCGTGCCGCCCGCGCCAATCGAACGAACACCAGGGACTAGAACAAGATGCCTCTTCTCATCCGCCAGGGACTGATCCGCACCAATGACGCCGCCGGCACCGTGCTGGAGCGCGGCGACGTGCTCGTCGTCGGCGACCGGATCGCCGCGATCGGCGCGGACCTGTCGGCCGAGGCGGCGCAGCATCCCGAGCTCGAGATCATCGAGGCCGGCAACCGCATCGTCCTGCCCGGCTTCGTCGATGCACACATGCACTCGAATGAAGGCTTCGAGATGGGGCGGTACGACAACCTGCCGCTCGAGATCTGGCTGTCGGAGGTCTACCCGCCCTTCGGCGCGCCGACGCTGACCTGGCGCGAGCACTATCTGCGCGCCATGCTGGTCGGCATCGTCTCGGTCCGCTCCGGCGTCACGGCGCTACAGGACGACGTCATCAACATGGCCTTCACGCCAGACGCCGTCGACGCGACCGCGACCGCCTATCGCGACCTCGGCCTCAAGGGCTGGCTCACCGCCTCGATGTGGGACGAGGGCTTCCTGCAGAGCCTGCCCTTCCTGTCGCAGATCATGCCCGACGATCTGAAGGCCCGGCTCGCGGCGCTGCATACACCGGGGCGCGCCGAGCAGATCCAGCTGTTCCAGGAACTGCACGGCAAGTGGCACGGCAAGGACGGCATGCGCATCATCCTCGGCCCCTGCGGCCCGCAGCGCTGCTCGCCGGAACTGCTGGAGGAAGTGGCGGCGCTGTCACAGAGCATGGACCTGCCGATCCATTGCCATGTGCTGGAGACCAAGACGCAAGCTGTCACCGGCCAGGAGAAATACGGCAAGACGCTGCCGGCCTTCCTCGCCGATGTCGGCTGCATGACGCACCGCCTGACGATGAACCACGCGATCTGGCTGACCAATGACGACATCGCCATGATGGGCGACGTCGGCGCCTCGATCACGCACAACCCGCTCGCCAATCTGAAGCTCGGCTCCGGCGTCGCGCCGGTGCGCAAGCTGAAGAATGCCGGCGTCAATGTCGCGCTCGGCTGCGACGGCGTCGCGTCTGCCGATTCCGCCGACATCTTCCAGGCGATCAAGGCGGCGGCCGGCATCCACAAGATCGGCACGCATGATTACCGCCAGTGGGTCTCGGCGCATGAGGTCTACGAGATGGCGACCACCAATGCAGCGCGCTCCGGCATGATGCAGGACGAGGTCGCCTCGATCGAAATCGGCAAGAAGGCCGATCTGATCCTGCTCGACCGCTACGACTGGGGCTTCCTGCCGCTGCACGATCCGATCAACCAGATCGCCTTCAGCGTCAATTCCGACGCCGTGCAGACCTCGATCGTCGACGGCCGCGTCGTCATGCGCGACCGCAGGCTGGCCCTGATCGACGAGGATGCGATCCGCGCCGAGATATCGGAAACGGCCGAGCGCTTCCGCCGCGACTATTGCCCGGCCATGAGCGAGGGCGCCGCCGTCGTCCGCCCCTGGCTCGACCAGATGCACGAGATGGCGACCAGCCGCACCGTTCCGGCCGGCCACCTGCCGCTCCGCATGTCGCCGAGCGATGCAGGGGATCGCGGCTATCCGGCCGCCGCCGAATAATCCAGCCAAAGGGAAGCAAGATATGAAGACCTTCAGCTTCGAGACGGCGGCGACCGCCACCGCGTTCCAGATCGCCCCGACCGACACCAACTATTTCGCCATCCTGTTCGACGGCGAGAAGGACGGCATCGACAACATCTTCGTCATCGAGATCTTCAACCGCGGCGGCGCCACGCCGCCGAACGAGCATTCCGACGCGCACGAGTTCTTCTACGTGCTGCATGGCGAGGGCATCGCCCGCTGCGGCGACAAGGAGATGCCGATCAAGAAGGGCGACGCGCTGCTGCTCAATCCCGGCAACGAGCACGTCGTCCGCAACACCGGCGACAGCAAGCTCTACACGCTGACGGTGATGACTCCGAACCAGGATTTCGCCGAGCTGATCCGTTCCGGCACCCCGGTCGAGCTCGACGAGGAAGACATCGCCGTCCTGACCGGGAAGGCATGAGCATGACCGGCGACGCAGCGCTCCGCCCGCTCGGCTCCAGCCCGCGCAACCGCTGGCAGGTCGACGCCGCGAGGGCCGATCTGGTGCGCCAGCCGGCTCCCTCGCGACCCATCCGCGTGGATGCGGGCAACAAGGAGATCACGCTCGATCTCGCCCGCACCGCCATCGTCGTCATCGACATGCAGAACGACTTCTGCCACCCGGAGGGCTGGCTCGCCCACATCGGCGTCGACGTGACGCCGGCGCGCGCGCCGATCGAACCGCTGCAGAAGCTGTTGCCGGCGCTGCGGGCGGAAGACGTGCCGGTGATCTGGCTGAACTGGGGCAACCGCCCGGACAGGCTCAACCTCTCGCCGGCCCTGCTGCACGTCTATAATGGCGACGGCGCCAGCGTCGGCCTCGGCGACCCGCTGCCGGAAAGCGGCGCGCATGTGCTGGAACTCGGCAGCTGGTCCGCCGCGACCGTCGACGAGCTGGTGGCGGAACCGGACGACATCCATGTCGCCAAATACCGGATGTCCGGCTTCGTCGACACGCCGCTCGACAGCATCCTGCGCAATCTCGACATCACCACGGTGCTGTTCGCCGGCGTCAATGCCGACCAGTGCGTGCTCTGCACCCTGCAGGACGCGAATTTCCGCGGCTATGACACGATCCTGCTCGAGGACTGCTCGGCGACGACCTCGCCGGACTTCTGCATGCAGGCGACGGTCTACAACGTCCGGCAGTGCTTCGGCTTCGTCGTCGATTCCGCAAATCTGCTCGCCGGACTCGACGAGGCAACGGGTTCATAGCCGCGGCTCGACCGAGTGATTGCGATCGGGACGGACATCGCAGGCCCCTGCGGATCCGTCCATTCCGGACGAAACACCAACTACGGCCTTCCCAAGCGTCGCCCTGGCGGCCGCCGGCTTCAGCCGCCGCGCATGGCATTCCTGCACTATCGCCCCGCCAACGCTTGCGGTAGCAGACGCATCCCTTTCGATGGATCGCGTCATGAACCGCCCTGATTCTCCCGCCGGCGAAGGCCCCTCGTCGCGCGAACGCATGCTGGCCTGCCTCGTCGTCGTCGTCGGCACGCTGGCAACCATGGTTTCGATCGACCTGGTGCTGCCGGCTATCCCGACGCTGCCGTCGCTGCTCGGCGGCGACCCGCAGGCGGCGCAATATGTGCTGGCGACCTATATGGGCGGCTCCAGCATCGGCCTGGTGCTGTTCGGGGCCATCGCCCACCGCTTCGACGCGCGGCTGCTGCTCGCCGGCTCGCTGCTCGCCTATGCGATCGTCTCGGCGCTGGCCGCGCTCGCGACCGACATCTGGACGCTGAACGCCATCCGTATCGTGCAGGGCGCGACCTCGGCCGGCGCCGCCGTGCTGCCGGCGCCGATGCTGCGCCGCCTGTTCACCGATACCGGCGCCGTGCGCGCCATCTCGGTAATCGGCAGCATCCAGTCGCTGGTGCCCGGCCTCGCGCCGCTGATCGGCGCCTGGCTGCTGCATGTCTCCGGCTGGCAGGCCTCGTTCATCGTGCCGGCGGTGCTCGGCGCGCTTGTCGCGGCCGTCATCTTCATCAAGCCGTCGCTGCTGCCGGCCAACCAGCCGATCGAGGCCGGCCAGACGCGCGGCGGCTATCTCGCCCTGCTGCGCAACAAGCGCTATCTGCGCTATGCGCTCAGCCATTCGCTGATCCTCGGCGGCCTGATCACCTTCGTGTTCAGCGCCCCCTACATCATGGTCGAGACCATGGGCGGCACGGTCGAGGGCTTCGTCTTCTTCCAGTTGCTCTCGGTCGCGATGTTCGTGGTGACGTCGAACCTCGCGGGCATCTTCGTCGAGCGCTGGGGACCGGAGCGGCTGGTGACGATAGGCACGCTGATGGTCGGCGCCTCCGCGCTCGCCCTGCTCGCCTATGCCTTCGCCGGCGGCTCCAGCATCGTCGTCCTGCTGTTCATCATGCTGCCCGTCTCCGGCGGGCTGGGGCTTCGCGGCGGCGTCGGCTTCGTCAAGTCGCTCGCCGCCTCCGCGCCGGACGAGGGCCGCGGCTCGGCGGCGCTGATGCTGGCGATCACGCTGCTGCCGACAATCGGCACGGCGCTGGTCGCGCCGTTCATCCAGTACGGGCTGCCGGCGCTCGCGGTCGCCTTCGCGGTGATCACGCTGCCGGCCGTGGCGGCGATCTACTGGCTGCCCCGCTTCGAGGGCGAGACCGCAAGCAGCACCACCGCCGTCCATTTCGGCTAGGCCAGATCCGCGTCAGGAGCCGCCCGCGGCCATCGCCCGTCCGGCGGCGAGGATGGCGGCGTCGGTGCCGAGGGCCGTGGTGACGCTGCCGCCCTTCTCGCTATAGGGCGCGCCCTTGTAGCGCGGATCGCGCCAGGGGCCGGTGGTGATGGTGATGCCGCGAAACACCAGCTCGCCATTGACGCGCGAAAGATTCATGCCACCCGACGAAGCGCCGGTCGCATCGCAATCCGTCCGGAAGAACGAGGTTTTCGCCGCCGAGCGCGATTTGTCGATGGCGCGACGGACCTCGCAGCCCTGCGCGACGGGAACGTCGCGATCAACTTCCTTCTCCATCTCGGCCGGATGCGCGGTGATGACGATCAGCTTGTCGCCATTCTGCACCGGCACGTCCGGGGCGACCCGGAACGGCACGGCCCCTTCCAGCGGCTCGACCAGCCGTACGATGGCGTAATCGTTGTTGGAGCCCGCCTTCGGCCGCTTCGAGCCGAAATGCGTCTTGTCGTCGACGACGAGATCGATCATCGGCCCGTCGACGCTCTGTGGGCGGAAGAAGCATTTCCAGCGCCGCTTGCCCGAGGGCTCGAAGAATACATGCGCCGCCGTCAGGATCTGCTGGTTGGTCAGGAACAGCGCGGCCGAACCGACCGAGGGCGACGGCGACAGGCAGCCGACATAGCCCGACACGCTGCGGATGCGCGCGATCTCGCCATGCGACAGGCCGAGCGACGGCCCGATCGCCAGGAGCGAATCACGGTCGTCCCTGCCGTCGATAATGTTGACCCGCTCGACGGGCGGCAGGCGCGACGCACGGGCGAAATCGGCAAGCCCGATCGCTTGCGGCAGATCGATGGCGTGGGCGGCGGCGGGAAGGAGCAGGGAAAGGCAAAATATGAGGATACGCATGGCGTCGACCATGCCATGCCGCCGTCATCCCGTCACCCGTCTCTGCAACCCGGACGGGTCGCGCGAACATATTTGGTCGCAGCCCCGGATCACCACTTGTAGTCCTGCCACTAAGCTGGCTCAATTCATCGTGACGCTCTTCTAGACGTGTATCCAGACCAGGTTGTCGAAATGCAGTTGAGACCCGTCACCTACTACTCCGACTTCGTCGTCTACCCCGTCACACTCACCGCGCTGGTTGTAGCCGCCGTGCTCTGGCAGGGGCACATCAATCCGCTGGTCTGGATCGCCGCCTATGCCATCGGCCTCTGCGTCTGGACGCTGGCCGAATACCTGATCCATCGCGGCATCCTGCACAATGTCGTCTATTTCAGGGATCTGCACGACAGGCATCACGCCGCGCCGACCGACCTGATCGGCACACCGGTCTGGCTGAGCTTCCTGGTTCTCGCCGCCGTCGTGTTCTGGCCGAGCTGGTATCTGTTCGGTTTCGGCGTCGCGAGCGGTTTCACCGCCGGCGTCACGACCGGCTATGTCAGCTACAGCTTCGCCCATCATGTGCTGCACCACTGGCACCCGGCGCCCGGCAGCTATCTCTACAGGATCAAGCGGCGCCACGCCCTGCACCACCACAACGACGTCGAGGGCAATTTCGGCGTCACGACGCTGTTCTGGGACCACGTCTTCGGCACGGCGCTCTCCGAGCGCCCCGGCCAGGCAGCCCGCGCCCGGCGCCGGTCGCAATAGATCCAGCCCAACTCCCGAGGCGAGGGATCTAGCTCACCCGTCGTTGGCGGAGCTCAGTTCCTCGGGCCGGGTGCCTTCGTCCGCCTGCGCCCGGCGGAGCCGCACGCCGGGGCCGCCCTCGACCATCTGGCCATCGTCCTCGAAGATCACGCCGGCGCCGTGCAGCGCGTCGCGCAGCGCGGCATAGACGCCGTGCGGCAGGATCTCGCCGCGGTCGAAGCGCTGCAGGGCCTCGAGCGGCACGCCCGCCTCGCGGGCCAGATC
This sequence comes from Kaistia sp. MMO-174, assembly GCF_037147815.1. Lineage (NCBI taxonomy): Bacteria > Pseudomonadati > Pseudomonadota > Alphaproteobacteria > Hyphomicrobiales > Kaistiaceae > Kaistia > Kaistia sp. MMO-174. The sequence continues at coordinate 195,424 of NZ_JBBCUO010000003.1, forward strand.
CTCGGGAAGCCAGCCAAGCCCTGCCAGGGCCATTCTGCATTGAACGACATTCATGTCCGTGCACCACCCAAATCCAATCGGTTCCAATAGAGCACCTGAGCGTGCCCCCGGCAACGGCCGGCCGCGCCGATGGCGCCGCGCGGGAATTGCGCGCCCCGCGTCGAGGCCGCATGATCGGCGCCGGACCAGGGAGAACAGCATGACGGAACCGACGCGGCTGACGGGCCGCATGGTGGCGGCGGCGCGGGCGCTCGCCGGGATCAGCCTCGAGGATCTCGCCGCCGCGGCCGGCCTCGGCCTTGAGACGACCCGCCTCGCCGAGGACAGCGGCAGCGCTCCCCTCGCCTCGCCGGACCAGGCGGCGGCGATCGGCGCCGCGCTGGAACATTTCGGTGTTCTGATACTGGAGGAAGCGGGCGGCCTCGGCGCCGGCGTGCGGCTGAAATTCACCCGCCTCGACGTGAAGCAGATCGCCCGACTGGAAGGCGAAGGCGGCCCGGCCGGCGACGACGACGTGCCCTGACCGGATGGGGGCCTGAAAACAACAAGGCCGCCGGTCAACTCAATGACCGACGGCCTCGTCGAAGATGGTGGGTGCACTAGGGATCGAACCTAGGACAAGCTGATTAAGAGTTAAGCGCACCCGCTTCGTTGCCAGTGACTTACCAACTGACGCCGTGAGATTCAACCCGATAATCAGAAGGAAATCTCACAAAAGCGAATATCCACAGTCTCACCGAAACCGAGGGTCGTCGCGCCATCGCCTGGCGAGGACGAACACGCCCTCGATGATGGTCAGCCCGACGACGCCGCACATGAAACCGGAGAGGCTTTCCACGCTCGGCCGAGATAGCGCCCGGCCGACGTCGACGCCGAAGGTCCGGAAGATCGCGATCAGTGTCTCGTACATCAGCGGCCCGGCGACCGGCCCGCCATAGACGGCCGCCAGGGCGCCGGCGATATACTCCGGCACACGCTGGCGCATGGGCTTGTGCGGCGGGAACAGGTTCCTCACCCAGGCGCCGGCGAGGCCGCCGGCGGCCGTGGCGAGCTTGGCGATGATGGCCGCTGCCCATTCGGACCCGGTGCCAGGAAAATCGGCCATCAGCGCCCCAGCGGCTTTCTGGCCGCCCAGCGACCATAGAGGGTGATCGCGCCGCCGATCGCCGATGCGACAGCCACGGCGATATTGACGAGCGTGCCCTGGTCCTCCACCGGCAACGCGCGGCCGCCGATCGCGAACAGCCCGGAAGCGATCGCGACGAGCGCGCCCCAGGTGACGCGGCTTTGATACCAGGGCTCGGTATTGGTCATGTGCTGGATCGCGGGATCCTTAGCGACTTCCTGCACGACGGCCTTTGTGACGGCCTCGCTCACGCCCGGCGTGCCGGGATCGTCCGGTCCGATCACCGACTCGAGGGCGCCGGACAGCGCGCCGGAGAGGATATCAATGGGGTTCAGGCGCAGCCGCATTTCATCGTCTCCACTGGCGCCACTTGGCGCGGATCTCGTCACGATAGGTCCAGGCGAAAAGGGCAAGCGCGACCAGCGTCACCGCGAGGATGCCGCCGGCGATCCACCAGGTGGAGAGGCCGGCGACCTGGTCGACATTCGCCGGCGTCTGGCTTGCGGTCGCGACGCCGCCTGTCCCCAGGCCACCGCCGGCGGCCGTCGCCGTCACCTTCTTCTTGAGATCGAGCTGGCGCTGCAGGGCCGCCCGCGTCGCCGGCCCGGCGATGCCGTCGACGGTGAGGTTTGCGTGTGACCGCTGCAGCACCTTGACCGCCTCGACCGTGGCCGGACCATAGCGGCCGTCGATCGCCCCATTGTAGAGACCTGCGGAACGAAGCTGTTCCTGCAGGGCGGCGACCGCGTCGCCACTGGCGCCGGGCTTCAGCGCCGCCGAGCTCGGCGCGGCGGCCGTCATGTATTTCCGGTCGAGGATCAGATCCGCCTCGCGCTGGCGGCGAGCCGTCAGGCCGCTGACCACTTTGCCGCCGGCCTTGTTCCAGGCGAGCAGCCCGGCCCGAACACCGGGCCTATCCTTGCGCCGCCAGGAATCGACCCAACTCGCGCGGCCGATCGCACCGGTGTTGAAATGGAACAGCACACCGCCGTCGAATTCGTGCTGCGCGGCCGAGGTCATATGGTAGCCAACGGCCGGCTCATAGTTGCGCTCGAGCGCCGTGGCGAGAAGGGCCCGGCTCTGCTCGCGGGTGATCGTCATGCCGGCTTTCGGGACGACGACGCCGGACGCCTTGGTCAGGCCGACGCCGATCGTCCAGACGCCGGCAACATCCTTGTAGGCGCGCAATACCTCGCCTTCTTCGGCGATTAGCTGTTCAAGACCGGACGAACTGGTTTCCATGGGAACCTCCTGGCGAGGTTCCAGCATCGGCGGAAAGCCGGCCGGTCAACCGGCAGTTACCGCCAGGAGGCGGCGGCCATTCTGGCTTGGCTCGTCGACGCCGCGAACGCGACGGAGACCGTTTGTGTCCCTGCAGAGAGCCCGCCCCGCATGGCGGCCGTCGCGGTATGCCCTCCGATCACAGCCGTCGTGTAGTCGCTGACTTCGTCGAGCCCGGTCCAGGTCGCCGACCCTGACACATTGTTCAGCGCCACGGCGATCGCGGCCGCGCCATCGGTGGTCGCCAGCGGATCGGTCGGCGACGAGCTCACGACGGACGAATTCACGAAGGTATCGATCGGCGTATTGCTGTTGAGGCCGACGATATTGAACATTTCCATCGTACAACCGCCGCCGGAGCCATTGGTCGATAAGACGATCGTCGGCGCGGAGAGCCCGCCGGCAGGCACGACATACTGGTAGATCGCCACCAGCGTGTGACCATTCGGGCTTGCCACGACCTGCGTCGCCGCGTTGCCGTCGACCGTGCAACCGTTGAAGTTGCGATTTGCGCTCGGCGCTTCCGAAGTCACTGCCAAGACGAGCAGTGATCCTTCCTGGATGGTCTGGCCGAGCGATTGCGCGGAGAAGGTGAAGCTCGAGGCGGTCGCCGTCTTTTTCGGCGCGGTCCCCAGAAAGGTAGGGACAGGTGCCCGGCGCCGCCCGTTCGCAAAGCCCGTGTGCAGCGTCATGTGGTGGCGTCCGCGAGCAGGAGCCACTCATCCGTGCCGATCTTGACGAGTTGGCCGCCGGCCCATTGGCCCGTGAGCTTCAGCCCGTACTTGTTCTGAACAGTCACGCCCGAGCCGGCGACAATCGTGGTCTGGCCGAGGCCGGACTGCGCCAGGTTGATATACGTGCCGACCTTGAAGGCGACCGACGAATTCGGCGGGACCGTATAGGTATTGGCGGAGGCCGAATTCATCAGAACGACCATGCCGGCATCTGCCAGGATGGCCGTTGCACTGGCGTTGTACCGGACGACGCCGCGCGTCACGCCGAGTTCCTCGGCTACCAGGACGGTTCGCGCGGTCGCAGCATCCGCAGCCCCAACGATCGACCGGCCGTAAGACGTGAACGCCGTCACGGCCATCGTCGTCGCGCCGCTGAAATAGGCGATGACGCCAGCGGCCGACGCCGCGCCGGCGAGCGAGGTAAGGATCGGGCTGGCCGACTGGAAGGCGCCCGTTCCGAAATACATCACCCAATTGATCGCCGTGCTGCCGAGCGTGCCGCCGATGTTCGAGGTGCAGACATAGGCGCGGTCCGCGTTGGCCGTTCCTTCCTCGATCCAGACATTGGCGCCGGGAACCTCGAGCCAGGCATCCATATCGGTCGCCCGCGACCAGGCGCCGGCGGCGACGACATAGATTCCGTTCTGCGCCGCCGTGGTCTGGTCTTTCACGAGCACACGCTCGCCGGCGGCGACGGCGACGCCATCGATCGTCTGCGTTCCAGAAAGCGTGATGTTCGCCGTTGTGGCGACCCGGCAGCTCGCCTTCGGATCGAGGCCGTTCAGAAGGTTGTCGACATACTGCTTCGATGCCGGGTGCAGCGCGTTAACCGGATCGGCGCTAAGCGTGACCGCGCCGCTGAAGGTGCCGCCGGTGTAGGGCATGCACCTATTGTCGACATACTGCTTGTTCGCGGCATGCGTCACCAACGTCGGCGTTCCCGACAGGATCAGCGGGCCGGTGAGCGTGCCTCCGCCCAGGCCGAGATAGAAGCCGGCATAGTCGGCGGCGTCCGGAATGATGGCGCCGACGCGCCCGTTGAAACTCTCCACGGCTACGTCGGAAGGGTTGTACGCGACGATCCAGGTGTCGCCGCTATAGGCGCGCATCTGGTTCGCGACGGAATTCCAGTAGAGCATACCCTCGGCAACGGGCTTGCCCGTCGACGTCTCGGTCGGGTTCGCAGCTTGCGATCCCAGGTAGGTCTCTGCCATCGCGTTGGCGTGCGCGACAGACTCGTCTCGCGCCGTCTCGCTCGCCGCCTTCGCCACGACGGATGCATCCTTGGCCGCCACTGCCTCGCCGCGCGCCGTCTCGCTCGCCGTTTTTGCAGCGACGGCGTCATTCTTGGCCGCTACCGCCTCGCCGCGCGCCGTCTGACTGTCCGTCTTCGCCGTGACGGCATCATTCTTCGCCGCCACCGCCTCACCGCGCGCCGTCTGGCTGTCCGTCTTCGCGGTGACGGATTCGTCCCTGGCGGCGACGCTCTGGTTTCGCGCCACGATCGCCTCGGCGAGGTAGGCATTGCCCGCCGAGATCGCTGCAGTGACGATCAACTCGGACTGGTGAGCTGAATAGGCCGATTGATACGCCGCCTCAGACGAGGCCTGGATCACCGCCTTCTGCTGCTGCTGCAGCGCCAGGGTGTCATCCGCATCGCGCCGGAGCTCCTGCTGGATCAGGCGGCTGCGGTCGAGCTCGTCATCGACCGCCTTGCCTTTCATGGCGCCGGCGAGCACGACCGACGTCGATCGATCGAGCTTCGTCCGGCCGCGCACGCGATAGCAGCGGGCGCCATCGGCCGGCGCCAGCAGCGTGACGGTGCCGCCGGCATTCACGCCGGCGCCGACGATCGTGTAACCGACCGCCTCGCCGAGAACCGTCCAATCCAGGCTGCCCGCCGTCGTCTCGCGGGAAACCTCGATATCGCCGTTGCGCTGGAAATAGAACGGCACCGCCAGCGACGTGACGCCGGCGGCCGGAAGCGTGATCCGCTGGCGGGAATCTTCGATGATCGGATGATCAATGCTCATGCGGATGCTCCCGGGCGCCTTTCTGACGCCTCGAGCATCGCGCGAGCAGGGTCACGTCAACCGACTAGTCGTCGGCCACGCCTGGCACCGCCGGCGCCGATCGACGGCGGATCTTGCTGCCGTCGAGCTCCGGTCCATCCGCCTTTGCCGATGCCGTCAGGTCCGCGACGATCGCCTCGGATCCGTCCTCAAGGAGCCGCTTGCGCAGCTCCGGCCAGGACGATTCGACCGTCTCGCGCGGCAGGACGCTGGCCGTGGCGTAGCGATCGGCGAGCAGCCCATAGAGCCCGGGCGAAACCGCCTGCAGCTCGCGGTGATAGGTCGACGTATCGACGACGGTCCGATTTGCCCAGCCTGGCACTTTCAGCAGGACCAGGGCGTTCCGCGCCTCGGCCATGGCGAGATCCGACAGGATGTCATCGGCGGCGCCGGCGTCGGCGCGGCTGATCTCGACCGGCTCGTCGTCGGCATTGACCAGGCGGCCGCCGACGAGATCCCGTCGCAGCGCGCCGATCGCCTTCACCGCCAGGCGCGCCCGATAGAGCGGGTGGATCCGCTTCACATCGGCCGGCATGGAAAGCGCCGTCAGATAGGCGCGTTCTTCGGTCGGCCGGCTCGCCAGGTAGTCGGCCGCGCGCGCTTCGTCGCCGGCGTCCATCAGCGCGCGCCAGGATCGCGCCGCCTGCTCGAAACTGCCGTTCTGCTCCGAGACGAGATCCCAGAATGCCGTCGTCGACGTCGCGCCCTTGGATGCATCCTTGATGAAACGGCGGATGAACGGCATGTCATCCCAGCCCGGCGACGGCCGATCGCCGGCGGCGATATCGTACATGGAAAGCGCCGAGCGCCCCCAGGAGCCGAATTGCGCCGTCACCAGGTGATCGATGATCAGCGGCGAGACGTTGAACCACTCGCCCAGCGTCTTCGACAGTTCCGACGTCCGGGCCGTGTACTGCAGCCACGGCTCGAGCGCCTTCAGATGCTCGGGAACGATCGGGTTTCCGGTAAAGAAATCGGTGTTGGACTTGATCTCGAAATACGACCGGATCGCCGGATTGCCTTCGATGATCGAGGGCGGAGCGACGACCTGGAACAGGCCGTCAACATAACGGCCGGCCGCAGTCGGATCCTGTTTCGCGAAGGCGTCATAGGCCGCCTCGCCCAGGTTCAGAACGGTGGCGAGCTCGAACGGCTTCGGAATGGCGATCCACTTGTCGCCGGCCTTGACCATCCAGTGCGTTGCCCGGGTAGTCGGCGAGATCTCGTCATAGTCTTCATGCCGCGACATGAGGGCATGCAGGCCGATCCCCATGGTCGACAGAACGCCGAGCCGCGCCCAGGCCTTCACCGCCTGGCCCATGGCCCGCTCGTCTTCGACAGTCAGGACCTGGCCGAGCACACGCTTCGCGAAAGGCGCGATCATGACGCGGGCCGTCTTGTCGAGCCCCTGCAGGGACGCGTTCAGGAACGGGATCATCCGGGCGAGCGCAGAGAGGCCCCAGCCTCGCCGATCGAAATCGAGATGATCGCGGGCGCGCCAGGCCGCCTCGAGTGACGCCTCGAGATCGTCCAGGCCGCGCGCCTTCGCTTCCTTCATGAATTCCTTGAAAAGGCCGAGCCGCATTCCGGTTTCCGAAAGCTCGGTCACGGCCGCGATGCCTCGGACCGAGGTCAGGCGCTGCGCCGTCCAGCCCTTCCGGCGCAGCGCCGTGATATCCCGCTCGAGGGCAGCGTCGCGCAGGGCGGCCGTCTCGGCGCCGCCCATGATGCCGCCAGCCGCGTTGTAGGCGCGGGCCGCGTCGCGGCCGAGGATCTCGTCAGCGGATCCCGACAGCGTCGCGCCAAGGCGCATCAAGGGCCGGCCGTAGAAGATCGAGGCCATGGCCTGGTCGCGAAAGAAATTCGCCAGGATGAATTCCGGCGCCGTCGTGATGCCGGCGCGAAGGACGGCCGCCGGCTTGCCGAGCATTTCGACGAAGATGCTCTTTTCGCCGCGCGTCATGCCGGTAAGCGCCGTGTACATATCCTTGCCGAACTGGCCGTCGGCCAGGCGGAGCGCGCGCAGCTCGCCGGCGTCGCGATAAAAGGCGATCGTCTCGCCCTTTTCGTTGATGATCGCCGGTCGGAAAAGAGCCGCCTTCTGGTCGCCGATCGCCGATTCGACGGCATCGCGCATCAGCGTGATATCCATCTTGTCGAGACCGGCGGCGCGGCCGGCGGCTTCGATCGCCTCGAGAGGATCGACGACCGTCGCGCGCAGCTCATGCGCCGCGATCCTTTCGGCGATCGCGCCGCTTCCGGGCCCTGCCGTGATCGCCAGGCGATCGAGCGCCTTGACGACGTCATTGCGGGCGATCGCCATCGCCGTCTCATAGGCGTCTGCCATCAGGCTATCGAGCGGGTTGACGACGTCGCGCCGCGATCCGCGGAACCGCTTGAGCAGGCCGCCCTTTGTGGATCCTCCGCGCCGGCCGCTGGCCTTGCCGGCAGGGTCGCCGGCATAATCGAAAGCGCGCAGGCCTGGCACATAGTCGACGATCTCGAGGCCGGCCGCGTGCTGGTCATCCGTGATAAGGCCGGCGTCGCGCTTCTTGCGCCATAGCGCCGTGTTCCAGTCATAAACTTTCTCGGCAGCGCTGGCGAAGGTCGGGTTCTTCGCCTCGAGCTCGGCGATGTTGGTCAGGTGGTCGCCCCGGGTGAGCTTGTCCGGCGGGTTCGGGATCAGGCCCTTGGTGAAGCGATCCCATTCGCCGATTGCGCGCCGCGACCAGAGATAGGCGCCGAACGCCTGGACCTTTGCGTCGTCCCATTTCGACAACACGTTGCGGGCGCCGATCGCCTCGATGATCGCATCGCGCAGCGACGCCGAAGACGGCCCGGTCTCGCCATAGGCGTGCACGCCGTGGACCACGTCCATGTGGCCGACCGTATAGGCGCCGCGCGACATGCGCGCGAGCTTGTACGGGTCCTTCGTCACCTGCAGATCCACGGCCTTGCCGGTCTTCTCCCGATGCATGTCGAGCAGCGCCCGCGTCGCGCGCTGCAACGGATGCAGGTCATCGAACAGGAAACCGTAGGCGCTTTCGATCCGATCGCCGATCGTGGCGCCCAGGCCGTGCTTTTTCATGTCCTGCGACAGACGGCCGAGCCATCCGGGCCGCTTGGCTGAGACGATCGTGCTGGCGACGGCCTGTTGCGACGGCTGATCGAGCCAGGCACGATAGGCCGCGTGCACGTCGTCGAGCGCCTTTGCGAGCTCAGCGTCATGCTGTCCGAGGAAAGAGCGGAACGCCGCGTCGAACCCGGGCGCCTCACGCGCAGCATAGGCAGGGTTCGTCAGGTAGAGCCGGAAGAACTCGGCGAAACCCTCCGATCGTTCGCGCCCCTTCGGCGTGCCGGGATAGGCGAGCTTTTCGACCTCGGCGGCGTGCTTCTTGAGCAGCGCCTGCAGAGGCTTCCCGAGCTGCTCGTCGACGTGGTGGCCGACCTCATGCGTGAAGGTGTCGAAATCATCCTGGTAGCGGACGCGGATGACGCCGGTCTTCCGGTGAAACTGGCCGAGCACCTTGCCGCCCTTCGCGCGGGAAAGGCGGCCCTGACGGGTCGCCGTGACATCGACGAGCTCAGCGAGATGGTTCGTGAGATCCCGCAGCCTGGCGAAATGCGGCGTCGAAGGTCCGTCAGCAACGCCGGCCGCATCGCGCTTCGGCGCCGGCGCCGCCGTTTTGCGACGTGCCAGTACGTCGCGCGGCTGGCCGCCGAGATCGCCGGGGATCGCGTCCCCCTCGATTTTCGAGGCCCGCAGCGCTATATCTGGATCAGTCGGCGAGGAAGAGGATGGCTTCGTGTCTTCCTGGTGACCGGCGGGGCGCCCGGTAGTACCCCCGCCGCGCCGACGTTGATCCCGCACATAGGCCGTCATCAGCCAGGTCTTTTCCGCCTTGTCGAAATCGAGGCGGATCGTGGCGCGGTGCAGATCGTCGGAAAGAATGATCCGGTTCGCGGACCGGCTTTCAACGGGCAACGTCTCGATCAGCTCAGGCAGTCGCTTGACGACGTCGGGATGCTTCCCGACGATCTTCGCGAGACCTAGGCCTTCGTCCGTCTTCGGATCGTAGAAGCCCCAGACGAGATCGATCGGCCCAACGTCCGGGCGCTGGAAGACCGCCCTCGCCTCGCCGCCCTGCAAGGCCTCGAGGCGGGCATGAGCGGCGGCGAAATTCCCCTCATAGCCGACGAGAACCGGCCCCAGCGGCCCGATCTCGGCCACGTCTTCCGTTGTGTCGGCAAAAGCCGTCTCGCGCGATCGGCGCGTGGCGTCGTCCGGTGCATCATCGACGAAGGTCCGCAGCTCCGGATCGAGCGCGCGCGGCACCTCGACCGACTGCTGTACATCGGCATCTGCCATTTCGGCCGTCTGGCGGCCGGCCTTGCGATCAGCCTCGACGGCCAGGCGATCGCCCAGGGCCGGCGGCTCGGCCTTCGGAACATCGCCTGGAATCGCCTCCGGAGCCGCTGGAGCGGCTTCCGGACTTTTCTTGGCGCGACGAGCCGGCCGAACGGGTTTCGCCGCCGGTGACTCTGCCAGCCCATCTGCGCCCGGAATCGCCTTGAGTTCGTCGGCTACCGCTTCCGTCTTGGCGATGTTGGGATCCGGCTCGATGGGATCGAGCAGCCGATCGCCGATGATCTTCTCCGATCCATCCGGCGTCACGGTACGGAGCATTCCGGCCGGAACCTTGGCCTGGTCCTCGGCAATGCGCACGGCCATGCCGTCATCCGGGCCGCCCGGGTCGCGGATGCGATGCGTCAGCGGCCCGGCGGCACCGCCGATCGCCGCGCCGATCGCCGTCGACGCCGCCAGTTGGCCGAGGCTGAATTCCTTCCGCGAGCCGCCGGCGAGCTCGAGGCCCTGGACGGCGGCGTCCGCGACGGCGTTCGTCACGCCGGCATCGACGGCGCCGGCAAAGATCCGCGCGCGGATCGTCGACAGCGAAATCCCGGCCATGCCGAGCAGTTTGGTCCCCAGGCCGATCGGAATGAAATTCTCCGGCGCGGCGCCGCCCCCGACGAGCTGGCCGGTCAAAGCCGCGCCGGCCTCGAGCAGGCTGTTGAATTGCGGAAATGAATCGTAGCGCTCATTGAAGCGGGCACGGCTTTCATGGCCGACACCCTCGCGCCATTCCGGCGGCAGGGTCGATTGCTGGTAGTCGCGCGCCGCGCCCAGGATCGTGTTGCGCTCGCCCGCCTGCCGGTTGATCTCAAAACGCTCGAGCAGCCCCGGACGCGGTCCGGTGCGCAGCTCGGGCGCCGTGTCGTCGATCGTGTCGGCAAAGGGATTGTCCGGCGGCACCGGTGCGGGGTCTTGCGCTTCCGGCAGGCCCTCGAGCACGCCGGCGGCGAATTGTTCGTCGACGGTATCGCGATAGGTCCAGCCAGCCATCAGTCCCCTCCAAGGTAGAAGCGGGCCGTTCCCGGTCCGAACGCTTCGTCGAATTTCGGTGCAAGCGACTTGTCGGCGACCAGCCGCCGGATCGCCTCGGCCGTAGGCGTGCGGATCATGTTGGGCGAGCCCACGGGAATGAGCTCGTTCGGATCCAGGGCACGGCGCAGGTTGTCGGCCGACTGCGCCGGCGAAAGGCCGAGGATCTTCGCCGCGTCGTCGGTGCGGCCGTCCATGGCACGATCGGCGGACGAGATTTCGCCGGCCTTGTCGACGCGCCGTCCATCGGCCCGGCCTGGCGGCTGGCCGAGGCCCGTCTTGCGGATAACGGCGGCGGCATAGTCGGCAAGATCCCGATCAGCGCCGCGCGCGGAAATGACCTGGCGGAGCACCTCGTCGGCATACTGGCCGTAGTGCTCCCCAAGCGTGGAGGCCAAGGCGGAGGTCGCCTTCTTCTGCGCGCCTTCGTCCTTCGAAGCGAAGATCTCGCGCCCGAGCTCGAGCGCCTCTTTCTTCGTCAGCGGCTCGCGCGCGAGCTCCGGGACGCCGAGAGCCTCCTGGCCGTGCATCCGCTCGCCGATCATCGTTTCGGTGGTGGAAGGATCCTGCGGATCCACGGCCGCTTCGGCGTCGCGCACGGACTGGAAAGACCGGCTCGCTGCAGCCGCCGGATCCTCGCGCCTCTGTTTCTGGATCGCCTCGGCCTTCTTTCCCGCCTTTGCGAAAAGCTCGGCCTGGCGGGCATAGCCTTCCTGGCCGGGCGTCGGCGCCAGCTTCGCGACGCGAGCATCGATCTCGGCATCGGTCATGGTCTCGAAGCCGTGCGTCGTCTCGAAGAACGCGCGCGCCTGGTCGCGCTTTTCCGACCAGGCAGCCGCCTCGGCCGGGCCAAGGATCGCAGCCACCTCGGCGCCGTCGATCGGCCGGCCATCGGATAGGGCGCCGACACCGGTTTCCTCGATCGAGGCCAGATCATCCGCAACGCCGCGCTTGAGCTTGGCCTTGGCGATAGCCACGTCGCCGCGCGCGCCTTCCCTCTCCTTCGTGACAGAGGCACGGAGGCTATTGGCGAGCGCATCGACCTGGCGGAAATCGAGCCCGGCAACCGCGCCGGAGCCTTGCTTCCACTGGTCGAGCAGATTGTTCGCGAAAGCCTCTTTCGTCGCCAAGTCCGGCAGGGCATCGAAAGCACCGCGGATACGGGCGTTCGTCGCATTCTCGACGAGCTCGCGCCGCCGCTTCATGCCTTCCGCCGGCGTCAACGCGCCGGTCGCGATCATGCTATCGATCTTGCGGCCGCCGCGATCGATCAGGCCGGCAACGGCGGCGTCGCCGTCCGGCGAGGATCCCGCGAGATAGGCCTGCCGCTCGATATCATTGCCCTGCGCCTCGACCAGCTCGGCCGCCGCCGCCTTGGCTTCGCCCGCGCGTCGCTCCTCGAGGCGACGATTGACCGCTCCGGAGTAGGTCACGCTCTTTTCGTAGAAGCTGCGCTCGAGCGCCTCGCGCATCTTGGGATCGGCCGCGACACCACTATCGGCGATATAGGTCTGCTTGATCTCGCCCATGCGCTTCTGCAGCGCGACGGGATCATCCTTCAGATCTTCATAGGCATTGCCGAGATCGGCATGCAGCGCCGCCTCGAGGCGCCAGCCATGCGAGGCCAGCGCGGCCTCATCATAGGCATTGCCGTAAATCGTGCCGTCCCGGCGAAGCACAAGATCCGCTCCGGAACGCGGAGGCCCATCGGTGCGAGCCACGTTCGCGCCAGCCAGGCCGTTGGCTGGCGACGGGCCGACCTGCCCGCCAAAGAGCTTGCGGAGCGCCGGCTGCGCCCAAGCCGCCGCCTGGTCGATCGAATTGGACCCATAGGGGTTGCTGCGGTCCGCCCCCCACAAGGTCGGAGTGTCGCGGGTGTCGACATGCAGCGAGTTGCCGCTGGCATACACGCCGATGCCCCGGGCACCGCTATCGATGGCGGCCTGCAGAACCGCGCCCTTCTGATCGTCGGTATAGCCGGACAGATCGATATCGATCGCGTTGCCATGGATATGCTGACTGTGTTTCGCCCCGCCGGCCTTCTCGTTCCTGCTCTTGTCGCGGAAGCCCGAACGGACGGAGAGGTTCGGCACGACGCCCGCCGCCTCGATGCCGGCCAGCATGGCTTGCGCCGAGGGCGAGAGCTTGGCGAGATCGGCGCCGGCGCTCGAAACCTGAGTGCCCTTGCCGCCCATCTTCCGCGCGGACCAGGCCATCAGATCGCCAACGGTGCGAATCTTGCCGAAAACACTGCCATTTGACGCGATCGCGGCAGGATCCACGACGTCGGAGAGTGCAGCCGATGGATCCGCGCGCAGGACGCGTTGAGCGCCTGCAGGGCCAAGAAAGTAGCCGAGGTAGAGATTGGCCTCTGTTGTCGCGATGCCAGACGCCTCGAGCCTTCCGGCGATCTCGGACAGGTATCGGCCCGACATTTCCCGCGAGATCGCTGCATCAGACCGGAGAGCAAGCACCTCGTCTTTCGACTTTCCTTGCCCCAGGTCGGGCCGATATCTGCCGACCAGCTCGAGCCAGGTCCCCTTCAGCATCTGGCCGATGCCAGTTGCGGACGACGTCTTGGCCTTGGCCGCAGGGTTCCCGCTGCTCTCTGCCCCCAGCACACGATCGACCAAGGAAACGTCGATTACCGATGCAGGAACGCCGGACGAACGCGCCGAGCCGGAATAGACGGCCTCGCCTGACGCACTCGGCGGATTGGCCGTCATCGGCGCGGGCGCGTCCGGAAGACGAGCGCCAGCGCCCGCCGCCAGGCCGGCCGCAGCACCTTCGCGCATGGCGGCTTTGTCCGCCATCTCGCCCAAGGACCCGGCGATGCCGGAGAAGACGGCCGCCGCGCTGCGGGCAGCGCCGCCATCATCGACCGCAGGCGGAATGTATCGCCCGATCAGCTCGCCTTCACCCTGGAATTTCGTCGGCTGGCCGGGCGACGACGCGCGCTTGTTGAACGCCATGAGATCACCCTCGCTGCAAGAGACGCAAACCGCCCTCGGCACCGATGCCGAGCGCCTTGAGAAGCGAGCTGGATTCCGCGCTCGAGGCGAGGCGGGTAAAGGAGGCGGCCCGGCTCCGATACATGGCCGCCCTTGCCTCTGTGGTCGACCGGTCGATGGAGATCTCGGTGGCCGCCAGCTTCTCGGCATTGGCGCGGTTGTCCTCGGCAACGCCGGATCCCAGATCGATGCCGGACGCGGCATAGGCCACGTCATTCTCGCCCAGCGCCTGCAGCAAAGCGCGCTTCAGCTTCGTGGTCCGGCGCACGCCTTCGACCTCCTCCTGGCGAGCGTCGAAGTTCGCCTGGTCGGCCTGCATGCGCAGCCCCGCCGCTTCCTGTTTTCCGCCGGCCAGGGACGACAGCGCGCTGCCGACCGTGGCAACTCCACTCAGGATGGAGAGGCCGGTGGAACCGGTGAGAAACGAGCCGAGCCCGGTTCCCGCTGCGGCGGCGCTGGCACCGGCACCGCTGGCAGCAGCGCCGCCGACAACCTTCGCCAGCGCTCCCAACGCAAGCTGAACCATGGTGGATCTCCTAAAGCTTGGCTTCCTGCGTGATCGCGTCGACATGCAGGAAGCCGGGCCGCGTCTGCGTGATCGTCAGCGTCGGTTCGTTCTGGTAGCCGGAGAGCCCGCGAACCGTGAGAACGCCGTCATAGGGCGCCTGCAGCGACGGCACGTTGTCCTGGTCGCCGTAGCGCCGCAGAGGAACATCGCGGGCGCGGCCACCATTGGCCGCGATCGCGATCGACGTCGTGTCGCGAACCGTCACTTGCGCCGAGTGGATGCGCGCCTTGCGTCGGATGACGATGTTCGGCCCGACTTCGCGTGTCGGCGGCAGCAGTTCCGCCACCGGCGGGATCCAGCGTCCGACCTCGCCGGCCGATACCGGGACCGGCAGAGTGACCGAGCCGCCGGCGACGACGAACGGCCCGAACACATTGTCGTCGCCGACCACCCACACCTCGCGGCCCTCATGCAGGGAGAGCCCGGAAATCACGTTGGTCGGCGAGCCGAAGGAAAAGGCCTTGGCCGAATGAAGGAAGGTCGAAGCGTCGAAGCGCTGCAGCCGCCGCGAAGTGCCGCTGGCGCTTTCAACATCGACCAGGACGGACAGTTCGTTGCGGTCATTGCAGGCGACCGCCTTGAAGGTGCCGAGCGTCTCGATCCGGAAAAACGCGGTGACGTCCTGCGCGCGCAAAAGCTTGGCCGCTCGCATTCGGCCGTCGCCGAGCACGACCGCCAGGAGCGATCCATCGGAGATCGCGTTCGGACGGCGGATCGCCATATCGACAACATCGGAAATCAGGTGCGCGGAAAGGATCGAGATCGCCGTCGCGACGAAATTTCCATCGACGTCGGTGTAGCGGAACTCGCCGATGACCGAACCGCTTCGATAGGCAAAGAGCGCGGCGCCCTCATTCTGGCAGACCGGAACGCCTGGCCTGACACCGTCCTCCGAGGCCTGGACGTGAACAGGCGGCTTCGTCTTGTCCAGGGCGCGATCCTGCACCCAATATTCGGCCCGATTGGTGAAGATCAGCAAGTTGCGCTGCGCCGCGATCCGCTCGATCACCTCGCCGCCGGGCGTATCCATGGGAACCAGGAACGAGCCGTTCGCCTCGTCGAGCCGATCATCGAAGTTGAAATACTCGCCCGAGATCGAGCAGATCCAGGCATTCGGCAGGCTCCGGAACCCACCCATGAGCAACCGCTGCTGGTAGATCGCTCCGCAGCGCGGCCAACCGCGCGTGTCGGAAATGAGATCCTCGCCGGGCTTCACGCCTGGCCGTTGCTTGTAGCTCAGCACGGCCGCATCGGCCTTGTTGGTGACACGGCCGGAAACAGCCCAGCCGTCGCCCTCGTTGCCGGTGCCGGAGAACGTGATGCGCAGCGTGCCGCGCCCCCGGCGGCCGGATGCGACATAGGTGATCGCGATGCCGGTCTTGACGACGGGCAGATCGTTGATGGCCGCGAGGATGTCGGGGATCATATCCGCGAGCGTCGACTGATACTCGATCGAGCTCGTCTCATTCCCCGAGATCGTCAGGACGAAGACGGAATCGGTGTTGAGGCCCGTGAACTGGATGTCCCACTGCGCCGCGACGCCGTTTGTGTAGACGGCGCCATAGTCATAGCTCGGGATCTTCAGGAACGGCACAAGGTCGACCTGCCAGTTGGTCGGGCCGAGATGCTTCAGCCGGCGCGGCTGCACGTCGGGATGGAAGATGAAGGCGGTATCGAGCTGCTGCACGAAATCGGCCGTTGAAAGCTGCTCGGCCGTGTAGGGCACCGTGACGGTTGCGAGCTTGCTGGTCTCTCCCCAGACCTCGAGCTTGCCGGCGCCGGCGACCAGGTCATAAGAGACGCCGTTCGAGGCGGTGAAGGTGAAGATCTTTTCCGACGCCGCGTCGACAGCGCCGATATCGCGCAGCCCGTCGAAGCCGAAATAGCCGCCCTGCGGGATCGGCTCGATGTTTCGCGCGGTCTTGAGGCCTTTCGCCCGATACTTCAAGTCATAGTTGGCCTCGATACCGGGATCGACCTCGCCGGCGGTGAAGCTCGCTTGCGTCTTTCCGGGCCGACCAACCATCAGCTTTTCCAGGCATTGGTGAGGGGATTGTTTCCGACCGGCGCACGGCGTGGCGGCGTGGCGCGCGCATCCTCCGCGATCGCGGCACCGAGGGCGCCGCCGCGCGGAAAGACGCTCGGCGAGCCAAAAGCATCAGCTCGGAGGCCATCGCGCATGCCCTTGTCGTCGACCTGGCCGAGCGCGAATTCGGCCGCCAGGGCGAGCGTCACCGCCTCGCGAAAAGTACCGGGCCACTTCACCGGCGGAGGAACGAACTTCACTTCGGCGTAAAGCACGGGCTCGTCGGCCTGCACCGTGTTGCCCGACAACACGTAGCGATTGAAGATCCGATCGGGATCGCGCGGATCATCGGTAACGCGGACCGGCGGGCCGAGCGCGTCGCCCGGCATGTCGAACACGTTCCGATAGCCGAACAGGCCGATTTCATCGGCGCGCGGCGAGAGCACGCGCATTTCCTTCGCCCAGGAGAAAACGTAGCAGCCGAGGCAGAATTCCACGACGCTGTCATAGGTGAGAGCGGCCGACGAAGCGCCGAAACTGTCATCGTCGAGATCCTCGAGAGGATCGATGTTGAGCCGACCGAAAGCCCGATTGATCATGACGAGTTTCGTGGGAGCGGTCATGCGGATGCCTCGCCAGGATCGGGAGAAGGTGCGGTCCGGCGCGCCGCCGCCGGACCGCTGGACGATCGCGGACCGCGTTAGGACGTGGTCTGTTTCGCGATCGTCACGACCGTGCCGGTGTTGGCAGTGACCATGTAGTTTTTGAAGACCGGCGTGCCGTCCAGGTCGAGCGAGGCCATGATCACGTCGCCGACGACCAGGTCGGATGCGAGGCCGTTGAAGTAGCCTGCCGTTTCGACCGTGGCGGCGTCGTCGTTGGTTGCGTAGTGGTAGATCGAGCGCTGCGAGCCGGCGCCGCTGCCGACCGTGCCGCCCAGGACGGCGCGCCGGAGGCCCTTCAGATCAAATGCCATGGTTGCGTTCTCCGAGATCGAGGGAAGAAGCGGAAAAGGCGGGCCGAAGCCCGCCCTCCGATCAGTTGGCCGTGATGTCGCTGTTCGAGGCGAAGCGGCCGCGCACGACGCCCTCCGGCAACAGGGCCGCGGCCGCGCCCTCGCTCTCCATGCGAACCGTCCAGCAGCCCGCGCGGTTGTCCCAATCCCAGATCGTCTGCAGCTCGGTATTGTTCGCCCAGCCGAAGGCGCTGCGGTGATAGAGGAAGATGTCGAACTGGTTGGCGGCGGGGATCGGGAAATACTCGTCCGGCGCGAGGAACCAGTGCACGCCGTTCCAGCTCTTGGCCGTCGTCACCTTCGTGAACGGCAGATCCTGGCCGACATAGTCGGAGCTGTTGAACTGCTTCCAGCTCATCAACTGATTCCAGAACAGCGACGGCAGGGGACAGAAGACATTCCCGTCCCAGGGAACATCCTGCGCCTGCAGGCGCTGGCACATGGTCATGGCGTCGGGCAGCGTGAAGGCGGCCGAATTCTTGTTGATGAAGCCGGTGCCGGACGTCGGCGCAGCGGAGTTGAACTTGCCGATCAGCTCGCCGTCGGTGGCGCGGCCGAGCGCATTGCCGCCGGTGACGGCGATCGCCTCGCGTTCGTTGGCCGACATGCGGGACAGGTCATAGGTCCAGACTTCGTCGAACGCTTCCCAGGTCTCGAGCGTGGCCTCGACGTTCGTGCGGCCGGGGTTCATCGGCACGGCCTGCTGGCCCCGGACCTTCTTCCGCGCCTTGCCCTTGCCGCTGACCGGGAAGTAGACCTTTTTGCCGTCCAGGCGACCCTCGGGCATGACAGTGCCCTTCAGAAGGAAGCCGCGCGACTGGTACTTGTGAATGACGGTGGCGTTGTACTGCTCGACGAACCAGGCAGGAGCTTCTGCGCTCATGGTCGATCTCCGATTGACGGTTGCTTTCGTCCACCGGGCCGAAGGGCCACGAGCCTTAGCAGATCGCTTGGAGCGATCGCCGCCGGCGACGCAGGTCCGTCCCTAGGGATGGCCTGACGCTAACCGGCGGCCGAGGGCGTCAACCGCCGCCGGGATAGAGGCGCTGATAGGCGGCGTCATATTCGGCGCGCAGGGTCTTGTCGAACTTGGGCGAATAGGGATCGATGCGCTCGTCACCGACCATCGACTTGAGCCGCTCCTTGGTCCAGCCCTGCCCGCCCGACTCGCCGCCAAGCTGGATCCCGCGCTCGCCGAGCATGCCCTTGATGGCGCGCAGAGCGACGATCCCGGAGGCCGTATCCGCCAGCGCCAGGACGGCGCCCTTCGCTTCGTCGCCGAGTTTCAGGTGCGCGCCGAGGCCCTCGGCGAAGCTGGTGGCCTCATTCGCGGCGGCCGCGATCGCCGTCTTGCCGGCCGGACCGTCCGGCGCCTGGATCAGCTTGCCGAGCTGCGCGAGCTCGGCCTGCGGATCATAGGTCGGGCCGAGAACGCCGGACTCGACCAGCGGCCCGAACGTCTCCTCGAGGATTGCGCTGAATTGCCCGGTCGGAATACCGATCTTCTGCGCGACCTGGCGAAACTGGTTCATCACCGGATCATCGGCATTGTCGAAGAACGGCTTCAGCCGGTCACTCGGCTCGAAGACATATTCTTTCGGATCCTTGGGCACGGCGCCGCGCTTCGCCATATCCTCGCGCAGGGGCGTATAGGCCCCGTAGAGCTTGTCGATGGTCTCCTGATTGGTGGCGCCGACCAGGTGATCGGGCAGGCCCTGCGGGCGGTAGAGCTCCGGCGGCGCTGCGGCTGCAGAAGCTGCAGCGGCAGCGGCCGCCGCCGGATCTCCGCCGCCGGCGCCGGCATCCGCCGCGCCTCCGCCGCCGGCGCCCTCCGGCGAAAATAGAGGCATAAATCGATAGCGGTTCCGCATGGTTCACTCCTGTTGCGGCGGTGGGGTTTCGGTGCGGCCCTCCGCGATCATGCGGAGGATGGAAAGCGCGAGGGCATTCTGCCCTTCGCGAAAGGCGCCATAGAGCAGGGCTTGTTGCGGATCCGGATGGGTCATCACCGCGAACGTCATGCGGCGCCAGGTCTGGTCCAGAAGCCACTCGAGTACACGCTCGCCATCCGGCCCGGAAAACACACTGGCGGCCGCGCTCAACAGGGCTTTGCGCTCGAGCTCCGAAAGCTCGCGCTTTTTCCGGGCTTCTGGCGACGCGCCGTACCGCTGTTCCATCGCCCCGACGAAGTCCCAGCTTTCGCCCGTCACGCTTGCAATCGCGTCCTCTAGCGAAAGAGCTTTCATGCCGGCATACCTCCGTCTGCGGCGCCCACGACGGCGGCGGCGGCCGCTGCAGTCGCGTCGTCCTGATCCATCTTCTCGCGCTGCGTTTCCGTCACTAGCAGCTCTTCCGGCACGCCCATGGCCCGGCCGACCTGCAGCAGCGCGTTCTCGATATGACCGACGCGGCCGGCATTGTCCTGGAGCAGAGCGATGATCATCTCGAGCCACTGGATGATCTTCTGCACCCGCTCGGCCTCCCGGGCGGCGGCGATCGGCGACGTGACGCGGATCTTGACCAGAAGTTGATCGATCGGCGGCGCGTTCTGGATCAACATCTTGTTGGCGGCGATCTCCATTACGCGCTGCACGGCCGGAACGATGATTTCGCGCACCAGGCGGCCGAAGGCGCCCAGGTGATCGGACGCCAGCCGCTTAACCCGCTCGAGGATCTCCGTCGCGGAGCGCACCGCCGCGCCATCGGCCGGCAATGACTGGTCCATCATGGCCGCCTGGACGCCCATACGAAGCTCGTTAAGAACGATGTTCGAGAGATCGAGGCGAGGATCCTGCAGGCGCTGGACAGACGGACCGAGGGTGCCGCCGTTCCGAGCCACCTTCCAGAAGATGCCCGGCTCGACCGCCGCCAGGTCGGGATTAAACACGCCATCGTCGACAGCGGTATAAATTCCCATCATGGCGATGGCTGCGGCCTGCAGCGTCAGGCGTTGCGCCGTGTTCAGCGTCTTGATCGTCGGCATGGCGAGCATGACAGGGCCGCGCCCATAGGTCTCGCCTGGAACGCGGAAATAGCGCGGCGTCAGCCAGGGGCAGGCTACCGTCTTCGACTCGTGAATCGGCTCTTTCGCCTTGTCGGTCCAGACGGTGAGGATCCAGCGCCGCGCTTTCGGGTCCCAGACGGTATCCTGATTGACCTCGATTTCCGTCTCAGGCTTCGACTTCAGAAGCTGCGACAGCTCAGGGCCGAGCCTGGCATCCGGCCAGGTTTCCATGACGCTGCGGAGCGACCATTTGCGCGACCAGAATATGCCAGTGATGTCGTTATAGGGACCGCCCTCGAGCAATACCTCATCGATCGCCACGGAAATGAAGCGCGCCGGCCGGCGATCGTCGCCTTCGAGGATCAGCATGGCGCCGGTGCCGGCGGAGAGATCAAGCGCCATCTCGAGGAAGGCCTGGTCCCATTCGCCATCGTCGAACAGCGCGTGCGTCGTTTCGCCAATGTCCGAGAGCTGCTGTGTCAGATTGTCCGTCGATCCGTCTTGCGCGGTGATCCTCTTGCCAATCGGGCCCGGCTCCAACGTGTAGAATTCCTGCCCGGTCGGCACGAGATCCTGCTGAAGCTTGCCGGCGAAGCGGAAAGCGGACACGACGGCGGTCTGATCGAAGACACGATCAACGCGCTTCTCGCCCTTGCCGGTCCGTCGCGTCGAGCGGCGATAGGGAATCGCATAGTCGAACGCTTCATCCAGCAAAGGCTGGATCGCGTCCCGCTCCACCTGCGCGGTCCGTCGCCGCGCCCTCATGGCTTCGATGACGTCTGACATGGTCAGCCCAACGTCGACGTGCCGTCACCGCCACCGAGGAAGGTCAAGAGCTGGCGACCCTTGCGGCCGGTGCTGCTGGCCTTCGCCTGGTCGACTTCAGCCTGCTGATTGGCCATCGCCGCCAACTGCGTCCGCTGCTGCGATGCCGCCTGCTCGCGCGCCAGCTTTTCCGCGTCGCTGCTGCCGCCGAACAGGTTCTTGATCACCTTGCCCATTGTAGAGCTCCCACACCTCGAGATCCGCGACAGGCCCCACGGCAACAAAGCCGGTCGAGCGCGCGATGCGGCGCCCCTCGGTGGTTGCGATGACTGTCCGGATGACACGGTATGGCGTGGCCGACAGGGTCAACCGCATGGCACGGATGACCGCAAGCATGTGTTGCGAGGCCGCTGGCGCCGCCGCGAACCATGCCTCCGGGACATCCTCGGAAAGAAAGATCCCGCCGACCATGAGGGTTTCGCCCTCGGCGTCGCGGATCGCCCAGGAGGGACCGGAGGCGAGCTGCAGCTTCGCGACCTGCCAGACGATCGGGTAGACGCGCCCTCGCCCGCCGATCGTCGCGGCCAGGTCGGTGATCAGCGCAGGCGTGGCGATCGAGATCATCAGCCGACCTTGTGCGGATCGAAGTTGCCTTTCGCGCGCGCCGCGCCGCCTGCAGGCCACCCGCCGCGCCCCTGCGCGCCCGGCGGACCGTTCCGACCGCGCCCGGCTCCGGTGACGATCGCGGTGCGGCCACGCACACCGCCGACCAGGTACTGCAGGCCGTCATGCGGATGCGAGAACGCATTCTTCGCCGGCGTCGCCTCGAACTGGCCGTCCGTGCGCTTGGCGAATTTGTAGCCGGACGCAAAGCCGCGCACGAGGATCGGACAGCCGGTCGGAGAGATCAGCATGTTGGGATCCTTACCGTCCGTCTTCAGCTCGGCCTTGACGGCATCGGTGCGCAGCGAGATCTCGTTCGAGCCGTCGAACGGGATCAGGATGACGGCGCCGATCAGGACGCCGACGATTTCATTCCAGGCGAGCTGCCCCCCTTCCCGATCAGCGCCATATTGAGAGGCAGGGTCAGCCCAGGCGCGGATTTGCGCACCTGGAAAATGCTGCTCGATCTCGGCCGCCAGGAGCTCGCCGAACCGGCTAGGGCCATACCCATGCCCGGGCACGAGCTCGCGAAGAATCCGGAGCTGCCAGCCGGCATGAAGCTGGCCGATGATCGCCGCCGGGTTCAGCGTGCCGCCGCCACCGTCGAGCCCGATCAGGAGCGGCAATTTCGGGTCATAGGCAAGCGGCCGCGGAGCGACGTGGATCCGGGGATTGAACGTGTCATAGACCGGCTTGCCATCGCGGCTATAGCCGAACTGGTTGTGCACCATGCGCCGCACAAACCAGTCCTCGTTATCGGCCGCCATCTGCTCGTAATAGCCGGGCTCGAGATGCTTGATGTTCTCGGCCTCGGCCGAAAGGCCGGACGGCTGCGCATAGAGCACGCGGTTCTCGGTCGGCTTCTCGACGAAGACCTTGTAGACCCAATTATCGATATCCGGCGCGTTCAGATCGCCGATCACCTGGCGGACACGTCTCGCGCCGGCCGGCAGCAGATCGCGCTTGGGATATCGGCCCGTGCGCTGCTCGAGGTATCGCAGCGCGTCCTCATCCATCGTGTCGGCTTCGTTCATCCAGGCGCCGGAGATCTCGTAGCCGCGCAAACGATCCTCGACGCGCTGCCCGTTCAGGCCGATGAATTCGGTGATCAGCTCGACCCGCTGACCGTGTTGCGTGCGGAATCGCAGGATATGGATTGCCGGCCGGTCATTGCCGCCGGACCAGGACGAGCCCGGGTAGGTTCGCGGGAACCACTGCAGCCATGACGCGAGAACGGTTTTCTCGGCGTCGCGATAGGTCGAGCGCACCACGACGAAGCGGTCGCGGATGACGCCATCGTTGCAGGCCGGCATGCGCGTGCCGGCGACGATCCGCTTGAAAACGGCCGTCACCGTCTTGCCGGCGCCGACCGGCCCCATGATGAACGGCGAGAGATGCTCATCCAGGATGAAGGACCGCGCCACCGGGCCCGGCGGCACGTAGCGGTAGGGATCGAAATCGCGCTCGATCTCGCGTTCGTTGAGCTGATACTTGCGCAGGATGCGCTCGAGCTCGGGATCCGCGCGAAGGTCCGGCAGCGCTTCACCGCCATCCGCACCTTTCGCCAGGTCCGCCAGGTCCGGCTCGTCTAGGCTCATGCCCGCCCCCCTCTCCCGGTCCCGCTGCGGATCGAGGGCACAGCCCCTGCCCCTGGCGCCCGATCCCGATTTACGCGCCCCACGCCGGCCGAAACCCGATCGGTGTGAGAGCGGGCATCCCTCATGGGGAGGCCCCCCCCCCTTCGGGGGAAGCCGCCCGGGCCGCCGCCGGCCCCGCGCTCGCCGCCAGCGGCCCGGCCGCCCTGCGCCGCACCGTGCATCCCAGGCGCCTGGACCAAAAATGGGGGGACGGCTCGCCGCAGCGGCTGATTTTCGATCAGCGCATTTCGCGGCCGATCCGCCTTCAATATCAACGCGTTGTCCACGCCGTGAGACCTTTCAGCCGTGAGACCCATCGTCTTCCTCGTCATCGGAATGGCTGTTTTCCGCCGTTTCTGGCGCGCCGATCGACATCGGCTTGTCGCCCGCCTGGAACGGCAGCGCCGCCGCCTGCCCGCCGCCCAGGTCGACCACCAGGATCGGCAGCGCCTTGTCGTCGTCGGTCTCGACCCGGATCGGCATCTTGCCGTGCAGGAAGGGCATGAGCTCCGCCGCCGCCTTCACCTGCATCGATGCCACCTCGGCCAGCGACGGCGCGCCCTCCGCCGATCCGAAGATCTTGAGCTGCTGCTCGCGGAACCACTTGGTCAGCTCGAGCGGATCGGCATCGACGAGCTCGCCGAGGAATGCCAGCGGATCCCGATAGCCTTTCGCCTGGTAATACCGGCGCGCCGCCTCGGTCTTGCGGTTGATCGAGCCCTTCGGCCGGCCCGGGCCGCGCTTCGCGGCCGGAAATGCCGGCGCCCGCGCCGGCTCGCCGTCCTCGGCGTCGTCGTCATCGAACAGATCGGCACCAGCCATCACCTTGATTTACCTCAGTATTTTATTCAAACGACGCCGTTCGATCGATCCCGCGAGCCACACCGAATGAGGCTGGTGTGGCTCGCGGTGTGGCTAAATTTCGTAAGTATTTTCAATTACTTAGATATATAACCACACTAACCACACCAACCACACCACCCCTATAACGCGCGCGCGCGTGATCGTAAGGAAGACGCCGCGCCATGTGGCCGGTGTGGTTTCGTCGTCAAGTCATTGATCCGTCTTCATTATCGGAGCCACATGACCAGCCACATAGGTGTGGCTGGTGTGGCTCCCGAACCCCTAAGCGGGAGGCAAGCTCCGCGCTGACAGGAACCGTACAAGCGCTTTCCCCTGGTCAACTGTCCGCGATCCGTGGCGCGCGGGTTGCTCTGCAAGCCGCGTGACGCGGACGCGGGCCGCTTCTTCTGCAAAAGGGCCGGGGTAAGGAGGGACGCAAAGGGCCGGGGCCCGGGATCGAGGGACGATCATTCGGGCTCCGGCTAGCTTTCTTCTGTGAGGGCGACGAAGCTCTGCAGCGCCACCAGCGTGCAGCGCTTGTTGAAGCCGTCGATGCGGACAGCGTTGTAGCTCTTGTCATAGAACACGACGTGCGCCGGCCCTTGCCGCAGCGCGTCAGTCCAGCTTCCGATGCCGCCGGTGCCGCCCCACGGCGTTTCGCGGAACAGCGAGCCGAGCGCAGGCCCGGAGGGCGGAACGGCAAGCAGCCATTGACCAGGTGACGCCTTGTGGTCTGGCCCAACCAGGCCGAGACCCGCCTGCGCCAGGTGTTCGCGGATCTCGCGGATATAGTTCTGCTCGAGCGGCTCGCGCAGCAGATCCTCGAGCAGCCCGCCAATTGAATGTTTTTTACCGGCGCGCCAGGCGTCGACGCGGGCCGTGAGCAGATGCTCGAGGCAGGCGCGCCAGTTCTCCCGGGCATTCTCGCGCTCGGGCATCGATGCCGCGTCGAGCAGGCCCGCCCAATAGGCGTAGTCGTCGACGGGATAGCCTGCCTCGGTCACGCCCTGGTCGCCGAGCATCAGGTGCGCGCAGGCCAGGAAGATGCCGTAGGTGTCACGACCTCGGCTATCGTGCCCGCCCTGCCGCAAGGCCTCCTGATAGGTCGCATAGAGCCGCTCGAAATCGTGCCAGCCATCCGCCAGTCGCCGCAACAGGCGCGCGCCGATGGTCTCTGGGTCGTGCAGGACGGGAGCGGGTTTCGACATGTCGAGCTTGCCGATCGACAGGATCGCCATGCGTGACAGATCCTGCGGCGCCAGCGGCGGCGGGTTGATCGCCGAGAAAAAGAACGGCGATCGCGCCTGGAATTCGACGCCGTTGTGGTCCTGGCCGCCGCGCAGCATCAGGCCGCCGGAGGCCGCCAGGCGCGCCAGCTTGACGACGGCGACGGCGCGCCGGCTATCGGCCTCCGCCTCGAGCTCGTCGACCGCGATCGGCAGCGCGTCATTGCCAATACGCTGATAGATGCCGGCCGGCGTCGTGTCCGGCGTCGAGACGATTGCGTCGCCGAACACGGCCTTGACCGCGCTCTGCAGCGAGCTCTTGCCGACCGCCTTGTCGCCGATCAGGAACATCGATGGTCGCCAGGGCAGCGCGCCGCCGAGGAAGCCGGCGCCGATCCAGCCGAGGAACAGCAAGGGATCGAGCCTCGGCCGACGCCAGTTCCAGTTCTGCAGGAACGCGAGCAGCGCCGGCGCAGGATTGTCCTCATGCTCGACCGGCTCGGCCGAGGGCAGCGGAATCGCCGGCCGGCGCGGATAGAAATGGCCGTCGATTTCCCCGGGCCGCGCAAGTTTGCCGTCGATCGAGAGATACTCGCCGCAATGCAGGATCAGGCGGCCGTCTTTGCCTTTCCAGGCGCCGAGGCCGCGCACCTTCTCGACCGATTTCCAAAGGCCCTTGTTCGCGCCGGCGGCGTAGAGATCGGCGCGCACCTTGTTCATGTCGAAGCCGGTGACGACGGCATCCTTGCCGAAGCGCGGCCACGCCCAGGAGAGATAGAGATCGCGGCCGGCGAACAGCCGCTGCGCCATGTTGATGCCGAAGCCGGACGGCGGCACAGCCGCCAACTGGCCGAGGGCGTCGACGACGTAGAGGACGTCACCGTCCATGCCGAGCGGCTGGACCGGGCAATCGGGCGGAAGGCCGAGATGCCCGGCCTCCCGCCATCCGCCAGGTTTGATCCCGTCGCGCGGCCGGCCGATCGGAGGATCCGGAATTCGCCGGTCCTCCGCCATTGCCTCGAGGCGTGATTTGCCGCCCCGAACGACGGCCGCGATCCGACGTCGCCCGGGTGCATTCTCGTCTGACATGGAATTCCCTTAGGACGCTGACCGCGTCCGCTTGCCGCCGCGCTTCTTGACCTGGTTCGCCATGTCGATCGGCCGTTCGCCGACCGAAAGCGGACCATCCGGCTGCGCCGCGACCGTCTCGGCCGAGATCTCCGTCGACGCGGCCGCCGCCGCGCGTTCCTCGGCCGTCAGGGTCCCCATGCCATCGAGCGCCGCGACCATGTCCTGGTCGCGCTCGCCGAGGCCGCCGGCGTCCGTCTCGAAAATCGTGTCCTCGATCGCCGGCTTGGCTCGAGACGGCAAGGCCGTCGGCGCCGGCGCCTCCTGCAGGTAGACATAGGCGTGCCAGGTCGCATTGATGAACAGCTCATAGGAAAGCCGCACGGCGTCCGGCTGGTCGCGCCAGCCGTCCGGCTCGCCACCGTGCAGGCCGAGCTCGGCCGCCTTGCGATAGAGCGTCTCGCCGCCGATCGGCGCGTCGCGCGAGCACACATAGCGGCCGAGCTCGCCGACGACGTCGCGCGTCTCGTCTTCGATCCGCACGTTGCCGAAGGACGGCCAGCACTGCGGATCGAAGGTCGGATCCGCTTCCGCCGGCGCCAGCGAGACGAGCACGTTGACGGCCGCGCCGTGGCCGATCGAGATCGCGCTTTCAATGGGGTCGAGCGGCTGCGCCGCCTGGTCTTCATCCGTCATCGGAAGGCTCCTGGTCAAAGGGGAATGGCAGTGATGCGGCATGCCAGGCCGACGCGGACGCAACAGACGCGAAGCTCAGGAATCGAGGGGAACGTGCTGGTTTTCGATCGGCCGCAGCATCAGGCCGCCCATCTGGACGTGATGCAGAACAGCGGGCGTCAGGCCTTCGAGCGAAGTCTCTTTGTACCACTCATGAGATGGCCGAATGCGCTGATCCCAGACGCGGTAGAAGCTGCTTTCCATGTGACCGGTGCATCCATCGGTCGCCTGGCAGTTCACCATGAATGGCGTCGTTCCCTCCGCCCGATCGACCGTCACAATATGGCCGCCGCAAGCGACACAGACATAGATATTCTTGCGACCGACGCCGCTTGGACCATCGGCAACCTTGGCGTCTTCCATCATTCACCTCTCAGTAGATCGTTCATGTCCTTGGCCTCGCCCGTCGCGTTGACGGCCGTGACCGGCTTTCCGGTGCGCTCGAAATGCTCGAACGCACGCGAAAAAAGCGCCTGCGCCTGTTCCTTGCCCCAATCGTTGTCGCGGCCGAGGATCCAGCCATCGACGCAGGCATGGTCGGGAACGTGCAGGTAGTTCGGCAGGGATCCGGCCGCCCATAAGCGCAGCTCGGGAACGGCGAGCGCGACCGACAGCGTGTCCTCGATCCCTTCCCAGATGCCGCACGCGGCCGGCTTGCCGAGTTTGGCGGCCGTCTCGGCGTTGCGGTTGCCGGCGCCGCGCGTGACGCGGATCACCAGGCCGGACGTCGCCGGCCACATCAGTTTCGGTTTCTCGACAGGCGCTTTGCCTCGGCCGTCCGGCGCAATGAAGGTGACGTGCAACGCCTTCGGCACGCCCTCGCCGTCGACCATCTGCGACAACATGGCGGGAAAGCGCGGCCCGGGCACACCGTCGCGACGCCCCATCCACCATTCAAGGGACGGGTGAAAGCGGAAGCTGTCTTCCAGGAACTTGATCTCGCGAAGCGGGATGCCGCGCGACGCCAGATAGGTTTCGACCGGCGTTCCAAGGATCTCCGGCGAGCCGCTGGCGAACATCTTGCGGGCGCGGTCGATCTTGCGGAGCGCGTTGGCCTGGTCATGCTTCTCGGCCTCGCGCCGGCGCTGCGCGGCCGCCGCCTCCATGGCGCGCCGATCCGCCTCGGCCATCGAGCGCAGCCCGCAACGATCCTCGGCCCAGGCGAGCGCGCCCTTGCGGTCCGTCGCCTTGGCGAGCGCGACCAGGTCGATGATGTCGCCTTGCTCGCCGGTTGCGTAGTCCTTCCAGCCGCCGGCGGCCGGGCCGCGCAGCCAGACGACGAAGGATCCGGCAGTGCGATCGGCGCGGGCCGGGTTCTTCGCGGTGTAGGTGCTGCCGTTCTTCCGGCCGCCAGGCACGAGCTCGCGCACGATCGCCTCGAGGCGATCGAGCAGCGCAGCCTTGGCCTGGCGGATCCGGCTCATTTCCGTGCTCCCGGCTTCGCCGGCGGCCGTGGCGGCACCGGCTTCTGTCTGGTGATCAGCGAGTTGATGGGGATGAAAAGGCCGACAGGACCGCGCAGGCTCATGGCCGGCCCTCGTAGATCAAAGTCGGCCAGCCTCGGAGGGCGGCGAAGCCGTCTTCGCGTCCCCACACGAACCAGGCGTGATCCTCGGTCCCGCTCTTGTCGCCGGGAAACCATTGGATCCGATCGATCAGGGCGATCTTGGCGAGGAACCGCGGATTATCGCGGAACAGGTCGACGCGCGTATTGCCGAAATCGAACTTCGCCGTCAGCAGCAGCGCGACCAGACCGTCGCAGCGCTCGAGCGCGCGCCTCGCGAAGGCCGCCGCCTGGCGGTTTCCCTTGCCGTATGGCGGATTGGTGATGATGGAATCCGCAGGAAAGATGCGCTTTTCACCGAGAAAATCATGGATCCGGTCATGCCGGCGATCGTAGGCAGCGATATCGCTCGTAAAGACCTTGGCCCCATGCGCGCGCAGGACGTCGGCGATCTTGTGGTTGCCGGCGGCGGGCTCCCAAATCCGATCATCCGGCCCGACAGGAAAATGCCGCAGCAGCGCCTCGGTCGCCCATTCCTCGGTTTCGTAGAGCTCATTGTCGACACGTGCGAATTTCGAGGTGACGACGGTCATGCCGGATCCCCTTGTGCAGGGATCTCAATCTCGATCGCGAACGGCATCTGATCAGGCGCGACACCGGCCCGGTGCATATGCCCAAGCCGGCGCATCAACAGCCAGAGCTGTTCTTTGTACCAACCGTCGGCATCGCGCGGATCCTGCCATTCCGGCAGGGTAGGAAACCTCTCGCGCAATTCGTCATGCTGGCGCTTGAGCTCGACCGCCCCCGCGTCCGTCAGCTTCACCCGAACGCTGCGGTTGATATTGAATTCACGCCATGCCGGCGCGGCTGGCGCGGGCATCTCTCCGGGATTTCCGGAAGGTTGAGGCGCTGGATCGACCAGAGCCGAGCGGATGCGCTGCCGATCGTAGTCATTGAGACATTCAGCGATGCGCCGGGCGGTGGGGCCAGATAACCCCGCCAGCGGGTGAACGACGAATTCGCCATCGTGCTCTAGCCCGAAACATTCGGGCCAACTGGCGGCATGGGCAGCGCGCCACGGCTTGACCGCCACGGCTGGCGCGGGCGGGGAGGCGCGGCGGTTCCACTTGGCCACAGCCTCGTCGGCAGTTGCACCGCTGTCAGTTTCACCAAGGCAATCGTCACAGCGGTACCAAAACACTGAGGTATCGCAGAGCTCGATGTTCTCGCCGCCACAGAACGGACATGGCTTTGGCTTCGTCATGTTTCACCCTCCCCTCGCCTGGCGCGCGACGCGGTCGAGCATCGCGTCGATGGCCGCGTCGTCGCGCTCGTCCTCGATCTCTCGCATCGACTTCGAAATGGCTTGCTTGGTGACGCCGGCGATCGCGGCGACGGCCGTCATGGTCAGATTGAATTCCGTGACCATCAGGTAGAAAGCGCGCATGCGAACCCGGGCGATCGCACCACGCTCATGCCGAGGATCCGCACCAATGACGAGATCCGGATCCAGCCGGGCCGCGTGCGCCAGGCTGACGAGCAGCCCGCGATAGGTGGCGGCGATGAATGGCGCCGGGTCACGCGCCTGGCGCTGCAGCTCGGCCAGCGCGCGCTCGAGGCGGCGCAATGTTGAGGGCCGGATGCCCTTTATGCCGTTAAGGGCATATCGGATGCCGCGCTCGCTGACGCCGGCAGCGACGGCGATTTCAGAAATCGAGATATTGGCCCGGCGTCGATCTCGATCGAGCATCTCGAGCCGCGCCGCAAAGGGCGAGGCGGTTGACAAAGTGCAGGCACTTTCGAGCGGTGTCCGCCGAATGACGCCAGGTTTCGACATGGTCGCCACCCCCGTTACGTTTCGCAGATGCATGTTCACGGCGAGACCTCGGCGGCGGCGCGGGCCTCGATCAGCCAATCGATATCGGCGCGGACGAGGCGTGCGGCCGCCTCGGCGAGGACCGTCCAGCGCTCATGCTGGTGAGGCACTTCGTGATGGCGCTCGATTGCGGACAGGGCCTGCAGGAAGATGCTCGCGGCCTCGAAGTGTCGAATAAGTGGGCCATCCTCGGTCAGCGCCCGCAGCTCGGCCGCATTGAGCGCCTCGGACAATTGGCGGATCTCGCTCGCGGCGAGCGCCTCGCACCGCCCGCAGTCCATGACGGCGCGGCCGATTTTCAGCAGGTCGCGCAGAAGCTTGATCGGATCGCTTTGCGCTGCAGTCATGTGGCCGGCCCCGCGATGCGCGCCGGCATCGATTCGTCCAGGAGACGGCGGAGCTCGACCGCCAGAGCCTCAGCGGCACTAGTGCCCTGCAGGCGCCAGGCGCGGGAGGCCACCACCGCGCGATCGGCGTCGAGCCCATCCGCGAACGAGCGCAGGCGGTCGCTATCCGCCACCCATGCGGGCCGCTCGGCCAGCGCCGACGCGAGCGCCGAAATCCATAGGCCGCCGATGCGACCTGGCTCGTCACCGAGCGACGTCGAGGTGAACAGCCCCAACGTCGCCTTGGCGAGATCTTCACTGAAGCGGTCGATGATTCCCGCGATCGCCTTCACGGCCATCGTACTGTGCGGGTTTCGCTCGGCGTGCCTGGCGCTGACGGGATAGCGCAGCACCGTGACCTTGGCCGAGCTGGTGACACGCTCGACGGCCAGGGCCCACGGCTCCGCCGCCGCCAGCGCCGCGAAAAATACCTGCATCGAGGTAATTCGCTGCACCTTGCCATTTACCGCCGCGAAGGACGCAGCTTGTTGCCGGCGATCAGCGAGCACGATCTGGCAAGGCACGCTTGCGAAGCCGCAGATGGCAGCCGCAGTCGTTCGGTGCTGCCCATCGATGATCGCATATCCGCCGCCCTCCATGGGCGCGACCAGGACAGGCGAGAACTGCGACCAGTCGAAGTCGCCAGCGATGGCGCGGATAGCGCGCTTGCCGGCAGCGGAAATGCGCCGCTGATAGGTCTCATCAACGGCGAGTTCTTCAATCTCGAGCCAGCGCAATTGCGGCGCGGGTCCGGGGTTCACATGCTCGGGCCGGTCGACGATGGACGGATCGATCTTGCGAAAATCCGCCATCACGCCCCCCTCATCGCCGCGAAGGCGATCAGCTCGGCGCCGAACCATAGCGCCACCACACCCGAACCGAAGATCAGGGCGACAGCACGGCTTGGCGCCATGTCGGCCACGGTCGGACCAGCCAGGCAGAGAAGGCCGCATAGCATGAAGGCGGCGCCGGTCGCGGCGACGGCCCAGGAGGAAGCGCTCATGATCCAGATCCGTTGCTTGAGAAAAGATCGCCGGCGACCGGGGGAGGTTCGGCCGCCGGCGCGGCGCCAGGCGCGCTCACACCGCGCCCGTCGCCGGAGGTTTCGGCGCCGCCCGGGGGGAATTCGGGCGGCGCCGCCTTGTCGGCCTGTCTGCGCAGGTAGCAGACGCCGACAATCAGGATCGCCATGGCGAGGCGCGCCGGCGATTTGGTGATCGTCCGGTCATCGCCGGCGAGGATCGCCAGGGCGTAATTCTCGGCCAGCTCGGGCGTGACCATTTCGGAAAGGATGCGGCGATCACCGCCGGCCGCTTCCTCGCAGAGGCACCAGGCGCCGCTCGCCGGCTCGCGGCCGAGCATGCGCCTGGTCGTCGCGCCATCGGGCAGAAGGATCTCGGCCAGGATCTCGATCTTGACGGCGTCGCTCATTCTGCCGCCCCCCGCTGACGCGCCGCCGCGAGAAGCGCGTCCGCCAGGCGCCGCAGCGTCCGCGCATTGGCGCCCGCCGTCGTGCCGTGCTTCAGCCGCGTGTACGTCGCTTCATTGATCTCGGCCTTCCGGCAGAGCTCCGACTGCGTCAGCCCCAACAGACGGCGCTGCCGTTCGATTTCAGGGAAGTCAGGGAGGACGGGACGATCGGTGTCACCGTGCATATGAGCAACTCCACGAATCACCTCTTCATATGCACATGCTTTTATGCATAAATGCACATGGTCAAGGGCAGAGTTGCGCAATGAACTGCATTTCGCACCCGTCTATGGTCCGAGCCATGAAGGACCTACGGGATACGCAGATCGAGTGGATTGATGCTATCTGCACGGCCATGGGCTGGACGCTGACCGACCTCGCTCGGAAAGCCGGCATCAACAGCAGCACCCTGACGCGCTGGAAGAACGACGCCAAGTTTGCGCAAGAGGGCCGGACGCTGTCCGCCCGTACTGTGAAGGCCGTCGAGGACGCCTCAGGCGTCCGCGCCTATGAGAGCCCGGCCAATGGCGGCCGCGGCCTCGCCGAGGCGGAGGCCGCACCGTTCCAGGGATCGCAGAATCCTTACCTTCGTGCCTATCTCGAGGCATTCAAGGGCGGCCGCAACGCCGTTGACGCATGGGTGCTGACGACGCGCAGCCTCGACCTGATCGGCTATATGCCCGGCGACGTTGTCCTGGTGGACCTCAACGCCAAGCCGGTCGCCGGCAATGTCGTGTGCGCCCAAGTCTATGACTGGACGCGCGGCCGGACAGAAACGGTTTTCCGGATATACGAACCGCCGTTCCTCATGCCTTCGTCGACGGATCCGACCTTCCGTCGCCCCTACATGATCGATGACAACACGGTCATCGTGAAGGGCTCCGTCATCACCTCGATACGGGCGCCCGCCCAACTCGCTAAGGCGAGCTGACCTCCCCATCATGTTTACAATTTGTAAGTGCATTGGGATGCATTTTGCCGCGCACATTGCCGTGGTTCACTCGGCCCCATAGCGCTTGCAAGTCAGAATGCATATGCATTTATTGACATGAGAATGCATTAATGCATTCATCGCTTCCGTTCGGTTCACGAAAGGAGGCGTCTTATGCACGCAAACACGGGCAATTCGCCCGCTCTTACCCTGACAGTCGCGGACCTCGCGAATCTGTTTCACGTCTCGGCCGATCGCTTCCGCCAGATGCGGCCGAAGCTCGAGGCCAAGGGCTTTCCGTCCCGCATTCCCGGCGCCGGCGCCCGCTGGTCCGCCCCCGCCGTGCACCATTGGATCAGATCCAATGCCGGCACCTATGCCCCACTGACGGACGGCGCCGTGCCTGACGCGGCGGATCCGATCGCTTCCGCGCAGGCACAGCTCGAGGAAAGGTATGCGGCATGAGCGCGAAATCCCCGAACGTTGAGGACGTCGAGATCGGCGCCCGGGTCCGGACGCTCCGCATGGCCGCCGGCCTTTCCCAGGAGCGGCTTGGTGAGGAAATCGGCGTCACCTTCCAGCAGGTGCAGAAGTACGAGAAGGGCACCAACCGCATTGGCGGGTCCCGCCTCATGCAGATCTCGCGCGCGCTGCGGATCCCTCCCGGGCGCCTGCTGGCCGACGACGGCGATCCGGTGACGGCCGCTATCGCCCGCGACGCCGCCCGCCTGACGATCGCGGACACCGCCGTCGTCCGGCGCTTCTGCGACCTGCCGAGCGGCGATCGCCGGCGCGTCGAGCAGCTCGTCGACGCCCTGCACGCGGCCAACTTTCAGCTCGAGGCGGCCGAGTAGATGGCGGATCAGCTTCATCCCTCGCCGGAGCTCACCAAGCATCGCCTGGAAGCATTGCGGGCCGCCGCGCGCGGCCCCCTCTATCGCGTGCACAACGGCTACCGGCCCCGAGGCGGATCCCTTTTTCGCCTGGATACCATCAAGCCCCTGATCAGCGCCGGGCTTCTCATCAGCAGCACGGCGGCCGGCAAGGCCGCCGCCATCATCACCCCAAAGGGTCGCGCCCACGTCGAGGCGAAGCGGCCGAGGAAAGCAGCATGAGCGTCAGAGATCCCAACGTTGCCGTCGCGGTCCAGTTCTGGTCGGACCCGAGCCGGAGCCTTCCCATCAACCCTATCGTCAGCGACCTGCTGGCGCAGCACAGCCCCAATCGCACGTCGGTCGCAGAACAGCTTGCACGTCGAGCCTTCATAGAGAAGGCCACCACGGCAATCCAGCAACTGATCGACGCACACGCCTCGCCTGAGGCGGCCATCATCTACGCCAGCTCTGCCTTTGCGGAGCTGCTCGGCAGGCTGGTCGGGACGTCTCACGATGCGCCTTGCACGCCATGCTTGCACGCCAATCTGGGCTTCCTGCAGAAGGGATACTTGGCGGGGTTCATGCTGCAGGTCCGCGAACAGCAAGAAGCGCGGTCAGTCGCATGACGTCCCTCGAGGAGATCCGCGCGGCCGCCCAGGCCTTCCGGCAGACGAGCCTCCGCTTCGATGCCTGCATCGAGCGCCTGCAGCTCGAGGCGGCCGCATTCCGGGCCAGCAATGACGGGCTCGCTGCAATCCTGCAGCGAGCCCGGGCCGGAGAGGTTGAGCCATGTCCCTTGTCGCCACTGGCACATCGCGCGTAACGTCGCCCGATCGCCCGCTAGGATTTCGCCGTTCCATGGGCAAAGTCGAAATCAAGATCCCGCATGTCACATGGCGGGCCGGCCGGCCGAGGTTCATCCCCGGCCGCCACCTTCGTGCGCTCGGCTATCAGGGCCGCGACCTGAAACAACCGGACGGCCGTTGGTTCTCGCTCGACGAGGCGATCGCCTGGTCGAAGGATTTCGAGATCGAGATCGCCAGCCGCCGCCAGGCCAAGGCGGACGGCAAGCGCCTGGCGCGTCCGAAGCGGCCGACAGCCATGACGGTCGGCCATGTCATCGACCACCTTTTCCGCCTCGGCGAAATGCAGCCGATCGACGATCGCCGCGAGCGCGAGCGAAAGGGCGCCCTCGCGCCCAAGACCATCCGCTGGTATCGCAGCATGGCCGACGTGCTTGCCGCCTATGATCCGGAGCTATGGGCGTCGCCGGCGGCGGCCGTGTCGCGAATTGTCGCCAAGGGCCTCTATCGCCGCCTAGCGGCCGACAAGGGCCTTGCCATGGCTCGAGGCATCATCGCCGTGTGCTCCCGGGCCTATGGCGAGTATGAGGCGACGATCCCGCTCAATCCTTTCTTGAAGCTCAAGATGAAGGCGACACCGCCGCGCCTGCGCGCCGGCGAGATCGAGGAAATGGAAACGCTGATCGCGGCCGCCGATGCCCTCGGCCTGCCGGAGATCGGCGATGCGATCCTCATGGGCCTGGTGACGGGCCAGCGCCAGAACGATCGCCTGCGCCTGGTCGAGCGCGCCCGCATCGATGGCAGCATCGTGTTCCGCCAGTCGAAGACCGGCGCCGTGGTGACGGTCCCTGCCCTGCCGCAGCTCGACGTCCGCCTGCAGGCCGCCCGCCTCCGCCGCGCCGCCCGCAAGGTGACATTCCCGGAAGTGCTGATCGACGAACAGAAATGGCGGCCGTGGCCCGACGACGAGGGCGACGCCTACCGCAAGCAGTTCACGAAGGTGCGGGCCGCTGCCGTCGCCGGCGTCCTCAACGCCGAAGGCACCGCGGCCGCCGCCCTCGAGGGCCGCAACGAACCGCTATGGACGGTCGAGCCTTGCCCCTCGCTCGAGGGTTTCCACGACCAGGACCTGCGCGACACGGCCGTGACCTGGCTCGCGCGCGCCGGCTGCACAATCCCGGAAATCGTCTCGATCACCGGGCACACCGAGGAAAGCGCGACGACGATCATGAAGCACTACCTCGGCCGCCATCCGGAAATGGCGAAATCGGGCATGGAAAAGATGCGCGTGTGGCTCGACGCCAAGGGCACCAAGTTCTGATCAGGACCGGCCTACAGGCGCTGGCGCGCGCCTGTAGCCGCGTTCCGCCATGCAGCCTTCGAAGACGTCAGCCGAATCGGCCGCGCGATCTAGACTGCGCGCCAGGTTGTCATAGGTGGCAGAGGTTTCCGACCATGCCCGGCCGGGTCCGGATTTCACCGTGGCCTCAGAGCGCGGCACGGAACCACCGAGACGAGAACCCGCCGCCCTGCCGTTGCAGATCGCCTTGTCCGTCTCGAGCTGACGCAGCAGCCCCGGATTATCGGCGATCCAGGTGCCGTCATTCTTCACCCAGTAGAGTTGCGTGCAGCCGCCCAGGATGACGGCCGCCATCACAACGCAGCGATTCCAGCGACGATCGACCATGATTCCCCCCATCGGTCAGCAGGAAGGTCTCACGATAAATCAGCAGGAAAAGAACGAAAGGTCTCACGTGAGACCTTCTAGCGGGTCTCACGCGGTCTCACGTTCTCGTCCTGTTCTGGAAATGAAAAGGCCGCCAATCAGCTTAACTGATTGACGGCCTTAGCGAATTAGATGGTGGGTGCACTAGGGATCGAACCTAGGACAAGCTGATTAAGAGTCAGCTGCTCTACCAACTGAGCTATGCACCCATTCGCGGAAACGACGGAGCGAAAGAAACCAGGCTCCACGACCAGCGAATGATCGAATTTGGTGGGTGCACTAGGGATCGAACCTAGGACAAGCTGATTAAGAGTCAGCTGCTCTACCAACTGAGCTATGCACCCATGTTCGTCGGCGCTTCGGTGTGGACCGTGGCGCCCCGGAACGAGGCGGTATGTAGCAAAGCGCCCCCGGCCTGTCCAGCCACGCATTCACGGGATTGTGGAAATCTTCGTGAGCGGGGCAGCAAGCCCGTCGAAACCGTCATTTCCCCGTCATGCGCGGCCGGTCTATTGCCGGCAATCCACGGCGTCCCTGCCACGGACCGCTCTGAAATGATTGAGGAAACTATGCTCAAGCCGATCCTGCGCAGCGCGCTGGCCGCCACGCTTCTCGCTGGCACCGCCCTCGCCTCGAATGCCGCCGAGCACTTCAACCGCATCGCGACCTTCCACGTCGTCGACAACCTGCCCGGGGATGCCGACGCCGCGAAGAAGACCGTCGCCGAGATCATCACCGCGACCGCCGACGGCAAGACGCTGGTCTATACCGACAGCCCCGGCGAGCGCATCGGCCTGATCGACATCGCCGATCCGAAGGCGCCGAAGCCCGCCGGCACGGTGGCGCTCGGTGGCGAACCGACCTCGACGGTCGTCGCTGGCGGCATCGCCCTGGTGGGCGTCGTCACGTCGAAGTCGAAGAGCGAGCCCTCGGGCCATCTCGCCATCGTCGACCTCGCGACCAAGACGGTGAAGGCGACCTGCGACCTCGGCGGCCAGCCGGATTCGCTCGCCAGGAGCCCGGACGGCAAGTTCCTCGCCATCGCGATCGAGAACGAGCGCGACGAGGAGATCAACGAAGGCGCCATCCCGCAGCTTCCCGGCGGTAACCTGACCAGCTTCGCCATCGGTGCTGACGGTTCCGTCGATTGCGCCACCAAGACGGTGATCGACGTCACCGGCCTCGCCGCGATCGCCCCGACTGATCCGGAGCCGGAATTCGTCGATATCAACGACAAGAACCAGGTCGTTCTCACCCTGCAGGAGAACAACCACATCGTCATCGCCGACCTCGCCACCGGCAAGGTTGTCAACCATTTCCCGGCCGGCACGGTCGATCTCGACGGCATCGACGTCAAGAAGGACGGCGTGATCGACCTCTCCGGCAAGATGGAGAACGTCGCCCGCGAGCCGGACGGCGTGCAGTGGATCGACGACACGCGCTTCTTCACCTCGAACGAGGGCGACTGGAAGGGCGGCTCGCGCGGCTTCTCGATCTTCAACGTCGACGGCACGCTCGAATATGACAGTGGCACCGCGTTCGAATACGAGACCGTCCGCCTCGGCCACTATCCGGAAAAGCGCAACAAGAAGGGCAACGAGCCGGAAGGCGCCGAAGTCGGCACCTTCGGTTCCGAAAAGCTGATCTTCGTCGGTTCCGAGCGCGCTTCCCTCGTCGGCGTCTACAAGGACGAAGGCGCCGGCAAGGCCCCGACCCTGCTGCAGGCGCTGCCGGGCGGCATCGGTCCGGAAGGCCTGCTCGCCATCCCGTCGCGCAACCTGTTCGTCACCGCCGCCGAGAACGACCTGCGCGAGGACGGCCTGATCGGCTCCGTCGTGACGATCTATGAGCGCTCCGACGCCCCGGCCGCCTACCCGACCATCGTCTCGGCCGACAAGAACGGCAAGCCGATCGGCTGGGCCGCCCTCTCGGGCACCGTCGCCGACGCAAAGGAAGCCGGCAAGCTCTACGCCGTCATCGACAGCGCCCAGTCGATCGGCCGCATCCTCACCATCGACGCCACCAAGACCCCGGCCGTCATCACCGACGAGATGACCGTCACCAGGGACGGCAAGCCGGTCGAACTGCTCGACCTCGAGGGCATCGCGCTTTCGAGCGATGGCGGCTTCTGGCTCGCGTCCGAAGGCAATCCCGAGCGCGAGAAGAACAAGACGCAGTCGTCGCTGCTGCGCGTCGACGCCAAGGGCGTCGTGCAGGAAGAGATCGCGCTGCCGGAGGCGCTGGCGGCCCACGCCACCCGCTTCGGCTTCGAGGGCGTGACCGTGGTCGGCACCGGCGCCGACGAGACGGTCTGGGTCGCCGTGCAGCGCGAGTGGAAGGACGATCCGAAGGGCTTCACCAAGCTCCTCGCCTACAAGCCCGCCTCGAAGGGATGGGCCGCCGTGCACTACCCGCTCGACAAGGCGGAAAAGGGCTGGGTCGGTCTCTCCGAACTGACCGCGGTTCCTGGCGGCCTCGTCGCCATCGAGCGCGACAACCAGATCGGCCGCGACGCAAAGATCAAGAAGCTGACCTTCATCAGCCTCGACGGCATCAAGCCGGCCCCGCTCGGCGGCGAACTGCCCAAGGTCGTGAAGAAGGACCTCTACGACCTGCTGCCGGCGCTGCAGGCGACCAATGGCTACGTGCTCGACAAGATCGAGAGCTTCGCCCTCGACGCCGCCGGCAACGGCTATGCGATCACCGACAATGACGGCGTCGACGACCACTCCGGCGAGACGCAGTTCCTGCGCCTGGACGTCTCGCTGCCGAACTAGGCTGCGATCATCCGAATGACGACGGACGGCGTCCTGCAAAAGCAGGGCGCCGTTTCCGTTTTGGGATGGCAAGAAAGCCCCTCACCCAGCCCTCTCCCGCAAGCGGGCGAGGGCTTTTGGGCTCAGCTTGGCTGAACGTCCTCTCCAGCGCGCCTCAGGAGGTGCTGCAGGACCGAGCCAACCTCAACCGTCATCCCTGCGAAAGCAGGGATCCACCGCTGTCGAGAGCAAGGGCATCGCCATACGACGCGCCGGCGACGTCGCATCCCTTCCGACGGCGGTCGGCCAAGCGGGCGCATGGATTCCTGCTTTCGCAGGAATGACGGTGAAGCGTTGGCCGCCTCGAGCCCATGCGCCTGCCACCTCTCAAGAGCTTCGCTCTCCCTCAAGGAGAGGGACGGCGGTAGGTCGGGCGCGATCGCCCCCTCTCCCGCGCGCGGGAGAGGGTTCGGGTGAGGGTCTTGCCAAACCCAAAAACGAAAACGGCCGCGTCGTCGACGCGGCCGTTTGAACTTCAGAGAACCAGAACCAGATCAGGCGCTGACGGCCTGGGCGTGCTGGCGCTGGCGCTTCACCATCAGCTTGTTCAGCGACGACAGATAGGCCTTGGCCGAGGCGACCATGGTGTCGGGATCGGCGCCCTTGCCGGTGACCGACTTGCCGTCCTCCTCGAGGCGGACCGAGACCTCGGCCTGCGCGTCGGTGCCTTCGGTGACCGCGTGCACCTGGTAGAGCGACAGCGTCGCGTCATGCGGCACGATCGCCTTGATCGCGTTGAAGATCGCGTCGACCGGGCCGTTGCCGGAAACTTCCTTGGTGACGTGCGTACCTTCGACGTCGAGGCTGATGATCGCCTTGGCGGCGCCGCCGGTGCCGGCGATGACCGTCAGCGACAACAGGCGGATCGACTCGGCGGCCGCGGCCACCTCGTCGCCGATCAAGGCCTCGATGTCCTCGTCATAGACGTGCTTCTTGCGGTCGGCGAGGTCCTTGAAGCGCTTGAAGGCGTCTTCCAGCTGGTTGTCGCCGACCTCGTAGCCCAGTTCCTTCAGCTTGGAGCGGAAGGCATGGCGGCCCGAATGCTTGCCCATGACCAGCGAGGTCGCCTTCACGCCGACGCTCTCCGGCGTCATGATCTCGTAGGTCTCGGCGTTCTTCAGCATGCCGTCCTGGTGGATGCCGCTCTCATGCGCGAAGGCGTTCCGGCCGACGATCGCCTTGTTGTACTGGACCGGGAAGGCCGAGACGTTGGAGACGAGCTTCGAGGCGCGGGTCAGCATGGTCGCGTCGATGCGGCTGTCATAGGGCATGACGTCGCGGCGAGTGCGGATCGCCATGACGATCTCTTCCAGCGCCGCATTGCCGGCGCGCTCGCCGAGGCCGTTGATCGTGCATTCAATCTGGCGCGCGCCACCGGCGATGCCGGCCAGCGAGTTGGCGACGGCGAGGCCCAGATCGTTGTGGCAATGGGTCGAGAAGATCGCCTTGTCGGAATCCGGCACGCGCTCGATCACCTGGCGGAACATCGCCGCATATTCTTCCGGCACGGCATAGCCGACCGTGTCGGGCAGGTTGATCGTCGTCGCGCCGGCCTTGATGGCGGCGTCGACGCAGCGAACCAGGTATTCGATCGGCGTGCGGGTGGCGTCCATCGCCGACCACTCGACGTCCTCGACCAGGTTACGCGCCTGGGCGACGGTGGCCGAGATGATGTCGAGCACCTGCTCCTCGGTCTTGCGCATCTGGTGGGCCAGATGGATCGGCGAGGTCGAGACGAAGGTATGGATGCGCGAACGCTTGGCGACGCGCACCGCTTCGCCGGCGCGGATGATGTCGCCGGAAATGGCGCGGGCCAGGCCGGCGATGGTGACGCCGTCACCGGCGCGCTTGGCGATCTCGTGCACGGCCTCGAAATCGCCCTGGCTGGCGATCGGGAAACCGGCCTCGATGATGTCGACGCCCATGTCTTCCAGCAATTCGGCGACTTCGAGCTTTTCCTCGAAGGTCATCGAGGCGCCGGGGCACTGCTCGCCGTCGCGCAACGTCGTGTCGAAGATGACGATCCGGTCCTTGGACGAGGACGAGGTGGCATTCGCGGTCATTATGGTCTTCCTTATCGGGTGCCCGGCGCTCGCATGGCGACCAGGGCATGAATGGCGGAGGTCTTCGCTTTCATTCCCCTGAGTGCCCGCCCGTCACGGGGCAGCCGACGCTCAGGGGCGTCTAAGGAGAAGCAGACCACGAAGAGCGGACATGGCACGGCCGGTCGCGTCAGACGCAACCTGGAACCCGGAACCATGAATCGAAAAGAGCTGCACGCTCTCGCCCTCGTTGACATTCCGCCGGACCGCGCGGCGTCACGCCGGGATCAGACTGGAAGACCCATAGCAAAGGACCCCCACCCGAAGCAAGGCGGCAATCGGGCCTTCGCCGTTTCTGTTGCATCGCGATTTCGCCGGTTGCTATAGACCACGCGAACGAGAGGATCGGGCGAGCATGACCGTCGACATTGCCGGAGCGAGCGGCGGCAGCAAGCTGCGCATCCTCGACATTAACACGCGCCTGTTCCTGAACGCGGCGCCCGACCAGACCGACTTCTTCTGGGCCGCGCGCAAGCCGGGCGGCTCGCAGGCGCCGCTTTTCGGCCCCCGCGCCTTCTTCCGCACGCTGGAAAAGCTGCGCGACGGCGACTATGACCTCGTCGTCGTCGACGGCCCGACGCTTCCGGCCTGGCATCCGCGCACCTGGCTGACGGCCCTGCGCGACTATCACGTCCGCGCGCCGAAGGCGCTGTTCGCCATTGCCGCGGCGCGGCTGATGCACCGCTTCCACGACGTGCCGGTGGCGGTGATCGACATCAACGATTCGTTCGGCATCGGCGCCCACAATTTCGGCCTGATCGACCGCTGCCACAGCTATTTTAAGCGCGAGCTGACCGCCGACAAGTGGCAGGTGTTCTTCAAGTCGAGCCACTGGGACCTGCCCGGCCGGCGCTGGCGGCTGAAGAAGAGCTCGCAGCGGCGGATCCGCAAGCTCAGGCCGATCCATCTCGGCTATCCGCGCAAGCCGACCGCCGAGCCAACGACGATGAAGACCTCCGACGTCTTCTTCGCCGGCGACACCCACCCGAACAGCACCGTCCGCAGCGACGGCATCGAGGAATTGCTGGCGCTGCGCAACGAGGGCTACGTCATCGACGTGCCGGACGGCCCGCTCGACCGCAACACCTTCTACCAGCGCCTCGCCTCGGCGCGGCTAGCCTGGTCGCCGATGGGCTATGGCTGGGATTGCTATCGCCACTACGAGGCGAGCGAACTCGGCACCGTGCCGGTGATGAACTATCCGACGATCTACCAGCACAAGCCGTTCCGCAACGGCGAGCACTGCTTCTACTATTCGCCCGAGCCGGGCGGCCTGTCGCGCGCCGTGCGCGGCGCGTTGCAGGACCCGGACCGCCTCGCCGGCATGGCGATCGCCGCCCGCGCCTACACGCTGGAGCACCACACGCTCCGCGCCCGCGCCGAATACGTCGTCGCCACGGTGCTGGGACGCTCGCTGGACGGCGCCCCGGCACGGGTGGAGTAGGCAGCAAGCAAGCCCCTCACCCAACCCTCTCCCGCAAGCGGGCGAGGGCTTTTCCGCCCGCGTGGCGGAGACGGCGAGGCTAGGTGCCTTCTACCCCCTCGCCCGCTTGCGGGAGAGGGGTGGGGTGAGGGCCTAATCTCCCTAGATATCCAGCGTGCCGCGGGCGATCAGCACGGCGTCGCCGCCGATGCGGCTGGCGTTGAGGGCGTGGTTCTCGACGTCGACCTCGAGCGAGATCAGGCTCGGCCGGTGGATCTCGAAACCCTGCTCGATGACGAAGCGATGGGTGCCGGAGGGAAGCTGGTCGAAGGCGGCGACCGCGCCGGCGAAGGCGGCGGCGGCCGAGCCCGTCGCCGGATCCTCGATGATCCCCTCGCCCAGCCAGAACATGCGGGCGTGGAAATGATGGTCCTTCGTCGTCGTTTCGCGC
Organism: Kaistia sp. MMO-174; assembly: GCF_037147815.1. Classification (NCBI taxonomy): domain Bacteria; kingdom Pseudomonadati; phylum Pseudomonadota; class Alphaproteobacteria; order Hyphomicrobiales; family Kaistiaceae; genus Kaistia; species Kaistia sp. MMO-174. Next base: position 239,004 of record NZ_JBBCUO010000003.1, read on the forward strand.
GTGTAGAGGTAGACGCTGCCGACGCCGGCCGGCAGCGCGTTGCTCCAATGCTGGATCAGGGGCCGGGCGCGGGCGATCGCCGCGAGATCGCGCACCGGCACCATGAGGTAGGGAACGCCGGCCGAATAGAGGGACGGACGGTGATTCTCGCAGCCGAGCTGTGACGGCTCCAGCCCGAGCATCGCCGCCAGCGCCGCGTCGTCAATCTCAGCCTCGATCGGCTCCGACTGGCGCGGCACGTCGAAGATGGCGTGGCCGGCCTTGCCGGAATGAAGCGCGACGGCGCAGCGAATGTCGCCGATCTTCTCCTCGACGACGAAGACCGAATCCTGGCCGGCGGCCGAGTCGCCGAATGTCTCCAGGGCCAGCAGCACGGCGGTGCCGACCGTGGGATGGCCGGCGAACGGCATCTCATAGGCCGGGCAGAAGATGCGCAGGTTGGCGCGGTGTCCCGGCTGGACCGGCGGCAGCACGAACACCGTTTCGGCCAGATTGAACTCGCGCGTGATCGCCTGCATGCGCTCGTCGCTCAGCCCTTCGGCATCCAGGACGACGGCGAGCTGGTTGCCGGCGAGCGGCTGCTTGGTGAAGACGTCGAGAAGAGCATAGCGGCGCATCGAGGCTGCCTCGCGGATCGAATTGGGAGGGACCCTTCTCATAGCACGAGACGCGTGCGCGGCGCCGTTGTGATGGCGATCATAGCGTTGGAAGGGGCCGCGTAAGATGAATGACCCATTCAGCGGGCATTCAGCTGGGCGGCACTAGAAAGGCTCCCAACAGGCCCACCCACCCAGGGAGTCGAACATGAAGAAGATCGCTGCCGCCGCCCTTGCCACCCTGATCGGCATCACCGCCGTCGTCGGCACGGCCGAGACCGCTTCCGCCGAGAATGGCCGCAACGCCGCGCTCGCGGCGGGCGCCGCGGTCGGTCTCGGTGTCGGCGCCCTGCTCGCCGCGCCGCGCTATGACGATGGCTACGAGGTCGCCCCTCCCCGCTACGCCGCCCCTGTCTATGACGACGGCTACCGCGCACCGCCGCGCCGCGTCGTCCGCGCCAATTGGCGCGCCCACACCGACTGGTGCTACGACAATTACCGCTCCTATGACGAGCGCACCGACACCTTCATTGGCCGCGATGGCAACGCCTATCGCTGCCGCGGCTCCTACTAGGAAGCCTCAATCGGCTCGCCTGCCCCCCAAGGGCGAGCCGAACCCTCTCGAACTGACCTCCCATGACAGACGACCCGCCGATCCCCCTTCGGCGGGTCGTCCGCTTTTTACGTGACGCTGACCGGCTTCGAGCGCAGGCGGCTCGCCAGCGCCGGATCGGCGCGACGGCAGAGCTGCGGCGGCAGGCCGCGCAGGATCAGTTCGGCATCGGCGACGGCCATGCGGCCGATCGAGAACAGCGCGTCGACCGTGCCGCCCGTTCGATGGGCGGAAAGCAGGAGGCCCTCCATCTTCCGCACCGGGTCGTCGGCAGGCACCGGCTCTTCCGGAAACACGTCGACCGCCGCACGGATATGGCCGGAGCGGACCGCGTCGAGCATGGCCGGGAAATCGACCACCGCCGCGCGGCTCATCAGCAGGAAGGCGGCGCCCTTCTTCATCAGCGCGAATTCGCGGCTCCCGAGCAAACCCTGGTTCTCGCCCGTCACCGCCGCGAAGACGAACACGACCTGGCTGGTCGAGAGCAACTCGTCGAGCGAGGCCGGCTGGCAATCGTGGCGCTCGATGATCTCGTCCGGCAGCCAGGGATCGAACACCTTCACCTTGTTCCGGAACGGACGGATATAGTCGCGCAGCGTCTTGCCGAGATCGCCGAGACCGATGATGCCGACCGGCGCGCCATGGAAGCGGAACGTCTCGGTGTTGGCGGCGAGACCATATTGCTCGGTGCCGGCGCGGAAATCGCGGTCGGCGGCGGTGATCCCGCGGGCGAGATCGATCGCCATGCCGAGGGCGGCCTCCGCAACCGGGGCGGCGAAGGCGGAGCCGGGCGTCAGCACCCAGATGCCACGTTCCTGGCAGGCCTGGTAGTCGATGTTGGGCAGGAAGTTGGTCTCGACATTGATGACCCCCTTCAGCTTCCTCGCCCGGTCGAGCCGCTCGCGCGGCAGCGCCGTCTGGCCGAAGATCAGCACCGTCTCCGGCAGCAGTTCGTCGACCTCGGCGTCCGACATCGGCGCGTCTTCCGAGATCACCAGCCGGCCCAGCTTTTCAAGCCGCGCGCGGACATCCGGCTCCATGATCAGGTCGAGCGTCCGCGGCAGCGGATCGACTAGAATGATTCCTTCAGACAAGTCCGTTTCCTCCCGTTCTTGTTGGCGGCCAACCTAGAGCGTTTTCGAGCGGAGTGGCTACCGGTTCGCGGGAAGAAAACGCGACAGGGTCCGGGGCGGCCCGTTCCATCCAGCGCCCGGGCGGCCACCGCCGCCGGCCGGCGCGCCACGCGCCGCCCGCATTCCGCAGCGGCATGCAACGTGAATACCTCTATTCTTGGTTTATATCTGGTTAATTCAACAACAGCGGCACCACCCAAGGTAGTTCTGCAACCCAAGACTGAATTGCTTCAGTCATAGTTTTGCCCCGATGCGGCGGGATATTCACGCCATCTCAGGCTTCACGAACAGGAGGCTTCGCGATGAGAAGCTTCGTTACCGCGTCGCTCGCCGGCGTCCTTGGCATCCTTGCGGTCACGGCAACCGTGACGACCGCTTCCGCCGATGGCTGGCATGGCGGCCCGCGCTACTATGGCCACTATCACCGCGACAATAGCGGCGCCGTCATCGGTGGCCTCGCCGCCGGCACGCTGCTCGGCCTCGGCATCGGCGCCATGGCTTCGCAGCCGCGCGCCTACGCCTACGACTACGAGGTTCCGCCGCCGCGCGGCGCCGCCTGGCGCGCCCATGTCGATTACTGCCTCGACCGCTATCGCAGCTACAGCCCCGAGACCGATACGTTCATCGGCGCCGACGGCTACGAATATCGCTGCCGCGGCTCCTACTGAGCCAGCCGGCGCGAGCCAAACAAGAAAAAGCCCCGCGGGATCGCTCCCGCGGGGCTTTTTGTTTCGAAGGCCAGAAGGCCCCTCACCCAACCCTCTCCCGCAAGCGGGCGAGGGCTTTTCTTCCTCCGCGCGGACCAGCGGTTTCAACCGGTCATGCGTGTCCCCTCTCCCGCATGCGGGAGAGGGCCGGGGTGAGGGTCTTCCGAAGACCGAACCGATTAGTTGCGGGCCTTGTCGACCAGCTTGTTCTTGCCGATCCAGGGCATCATCTCGCGCAGCTTGGCGCCGACGGCCTCGATCTGGTGCGCGTCGTTGTTACGGCGGATCGCCTTGAAGCGAGCGGCGCCGGCGCGGTATTCCTGCATCCAGTCGGAGGTGAACTTGCCGGACTGGATGTCGTTCAGGACGCGCTTCATCTCGGCCTTGGTCTCGGCGGTGACGATGCGCGGGCCGGTGACGTACTCGCCCCACTCGGCGGTGTTCGAGATCGAGTAGTTCATATTGGCGATGCCGCCCTCATAGATGAGGTCGACGATCAGCTTCACTTCGTGCAGGCACTCGAAATAGGCCATTTCCGGCGCGTAGCCAGCCTCGACCAGCGTCTCGAAGCCGGCGCGGATCAGCTCGACCAGACCGCCGCAGAGGACAGCCTGCTCGCCGAACAGGTCGGTCTCGCACTCTTCCTTGAAGGTGGTCTCGATGATGCCCGAACGGCCGCCGCCAACGCCGCAGGCGTAGGAGAGCGCCAGGTCGAGCGCGTTGCCCGAGGCGTCCTGCGCGATCGCGACCAGGCACGGCACGCCGCCGCCCTTCTGGTATTCGCCGCGGACCGTGTGGCCCGGGCCCTTCGGGGCGATCATGACGACGTCGACGGTCGACTTCGGCTCGATCAGGCCGAAATGGACGTTGAGGCCGTGCGCGAAGGCGATCGCGGCGCCGTCACCGATGTTCGGGGCGATCTCGTCCTTGTAGATGTCGGCCTGCAGCTCGTCGGGAGCGGCCATCATCATCAGGTCGGCCCAGGCGGCGGCCTCGGCGACCGTCTTGACCTGGAAGCCGTCAGCCTCGGCCTTCTTGGCCGTCGCCGAACCGGGGCGCAGCGCGATCGCCACGTCCTTGGCACCCGAATCCTTGAGGTTCAGCGCATGGGCGCGGCCCTGCGAGCCGTAGCCGATGATCGCGACCTTCTTGGACTTGATCAGGTTGAGATCGGCATCGCGATCGTAATAAACGCGCATAGGATGTTCCTTTCTATCCCGTCCGTTCGTTTCCCGCGCCGGTCCTCTCTGGGGCCGGTCCGGTATTCTCTTCCGTGCCAAAAAGCCGGAAAAACTGGTCGACCGCCTGCGCCGCCCGCTTCGACGGCTCCTCGCCGTCGAGGCTGTCGCCGAGCAGCAGGCGCACATGCATGTCGCGCACGATCAGGCCGTACAGCGTGCGATAGGCCTCGCGCGTGTCGGCGAAGTCAAGCAGGCCTTCGCGACGGCCGCTTTCGAGCAGCGCCGACAGCCGCGTCTCGATCGGCCGGCGGCCATGCTCGCGCAGCAGCTGGCCGAGATCGGCCTCGCCGCGCCGCGCCTGGCCGATCGCCAGCCGGTTCAGCGCCAGCGACACGTCGCCGGCGAGCACCTTGAGGAGATTGGCGCCGATGCCGGCCAGTTGAGCGGCGAGCACCGCCCTGCCCCGCGCGCCCGACGCCGCCGGCTCGGCCTTCACCTTGCTCGACTGGAAGGTGATCATCGCCGCCAGCAGCCCGTCGCGATCGCCGAACCACTTGTAGAGGCTTTCCTTCGAGCAGTTCGCCGCCCGCGCCACGCCGGCCGTCGTCAACGCCCGCTCGCCACCCTCGACCAGAAGCCCGAGCGCGCTTTCCAGCACCGCGTTCTGGCGCGGGGAAAGGGCCTCGTTGCCGGTTGCGATTGCGGGGGTGGAAGCCAAGCGGAAACGGTCCTCGTCTGCGATCGGTCGGCGCCCAGCCGAAGCGGGCCGCGCATTTCTGGCACCCACCTCATGCTGCAGTGCAGCGTACCGTACGGTACGGTTCCGGTGAGATAGCGGATGCCCCCGGACCGGTCAAGGCGGTTCGACGGGCAAGCGCGGAAATCGACCGCGGAAATCCGCCGATCGCCGGCCTCGATCACGGCGCGGCATCGCCGGCGCGAATCCTCCGCCCCGTCCGGCGCCTTCGGCCTGTAAGCCGGCAGCACCACGCTCGCCGGCAAGACGTGGCACAAGACGTGGCAATTGCCGCGCAGAGACTTATCTTGTGCCCGACTCGCGGCGCCAGTGCAGCGCCGCCCAAGGAGAACTCCCGTGAAGAAGAAAATCGGCTTCCTGTCCTTCGGCCATTACCAGCCGGCCCGGGGCTCGCAGGCGCGCACGGCGCAGGACGCGCTGATCCAATCGATTGAGCTCGCCGTCGCGGCCGAGGAGATCGGCATCGACGGCGCCTTCTTCCGCGTCCATCACTTCGCGCCGCAGGCGGCCTCGCCCTTCCCCGTGCTGGCGGCGATCGCGGCGCGCACGAAGCGCATCGAGTTCGGCACCGGCGTCGTCGACATGCGCTACGAGAACCCGCTCTACATGGCCGAGGAGGCCGCCGCCACCGACCTGATCGGCCATGGCCGGCTGCAGCTCGGCATCAGCCGCGGCTCGCCGGAGCCGGCGGAACGCGGCTGGGAATCCTTCGGCTTTGATTCGGGCGACGACCCGAGCGGCGCCACGCTCGCCCGCTACCACACCGAGGTGTTTCGCGCCGCCATCAACGGCGCCGGCGTCGCCCGCGCCGATCCGCGCATGACGCGCTCGAGCGGCGCGCTGGCGATCCAGCCGCAGTCGCCCGGCCTTTCCGAGCGGATCTGGTGGGGCGCCGGCACGCGCCAGACGGCGGTGTGGACGGCCGAGCAGGGCATGAACCTGATGAGCTCGACGCTGCTCACCGAAGATACCGGCGTGCCGTTCAGCGAGCTGCAGGCCGAGCAGATCCGCCTCTACCGCGAGGCCTGGACCAAGGCCGGCCATCAGCGCGCGCCGCGCGTCTCCGTCTCGCGCAGTGTCATGCCGATCACCGACGACATCGACCGCATGTATTTCGGCGCCCGTGACGGCTCGGACCAGGATCAGGTCGGCTGGCTCGACGGCCGCATCTCGCGCTTCGGCAAGAGCTATACCGGCGAGCCGGACGTGATCGCGGCGGAGCTTGCCAAGGACGAGGCGGTGCGCGACGCCGACACGCTGCTCCTGACCGTGCCGAACCAGCTCGGCGTCGAATACAACGCCAAGATGCTGAAGACGATCGCCGACCATGTGGCGCCGGCGATCGGCTGGAAGCGCGAGGAAGTGGAACTCGCGACGGCGTGACGCGATAACCCGCGGCGCTGCCGGCGACCTCAGGTCTTCGGCGGCGCTGCGGGTGTCAGGCCATGCCGGCACATGATTTCGAGCATCCGGGCGCGGTCTGGCGGGCCGCCCGCAGCCTCGTTGATCACCGCGAAGGTCTCGCGGAAGTAGTCCGGCCCGATCGCCGCGGGCGTGATCACGCAGAGCGCCTTCGCGTCCACATTTCCCTTGTTGTCAAACCGATGCACCGCGCCGCGCGGGATGCAGAGCACGTCGCCTGGCCCGAGTTCAACGGTCGCGCCATCGACCGTCCAGCGGAGCACGCCCTCCAGGCCATAGATCGTCTCTTCATAGTGATCATGGCTATGCTCGGGCGCCGGGAGCCCTTCCGAACACGGCACCATCAGCTCGAAGGTCGCGACGCTGCCGTTCGAGCTTTCGCCGGTCAGCAGGAAGCGGATGGCGAGCCCCTTCGTGACGATGATTTCCTCGGCCGGATTGATGCGAGGACCGGTGTCAGGTGCTGGCAATTGGGACCCTCCTTCGGTAAACTCAATTTACGCATATTGGTAAACTCCATTTACTGAAAGTCAATGGCCACGATGCTTGTCGAAGACACTTCCGCGCGACTGGAGGATCCGCTGATCGGCGCCCTGCTGCGCGCCCCGGCGCAGGCGATCCACCGTCGGGTGATCCGCGAACTCAACGACGCCGGGTTTGATGAACTGCGCCTGCCGCATATCCCGGTGCTGCAATATCCGGGGCCGGATGGCGTCCGCCCGGCGGCGCTGGCCGAGCGCACCGGCATGAGCAAGCAGGCGATCAACCAGCTGCTGCGAAGTCTTGAAGGGTCGGGCTACCTGGTCCGCTCGGATGTCGCGGGCGAGGCCGGCGCGCGGGTGATCCGCTTCACGGAGCGCGGCCACGCCGCCTTCCGGCGCATCGTCGAGATCCAGCATGCGGTCGAGCGCGACTGGCGCGCCGAACTCGGCGCGGAGGATTTCGCGACGCTGAAGCGACTGCTGACGCAGGCCTGGGCCAACCCGAAGCTGGGCTAGCCCCAGAAAGGCGCCCCGGCCCGGCGGGCCAGGGCGATGTCGCGGCTCAGGTCGCGGCCGGGCCGCGCGTGATGGCGGCGACGCCGGTGCGCGAGACTTCGACCAGGCCGAGCGGCTGCATCAGCAGGATGAACTGGTCGAGCTTGTCGGTGCGGCCGGTCAGCTCGAACACGAAGCTCTCCGTCGTCGCGTCGATGACGCGGGCGCGGAACGCGTCGGCAAGCCGGAGCGCTTCGACCCGGTCGTCGCCGGCGCCGCGCACCTTGATCAGCAGCAGCTCGCGCTCGATCGCCTTGCCGGTGACGGTCAGGTCGATGACCCGGTGCACCGGCACCATACGCTCCAGCTGCGCCTTGATCTGCTCGATCACCTGAGCCGAGCCGGTAGTGACGACGGTGATGCGCGAGCGATGCTTCTCGTGCTCGGTTTCCGAGACGGTCAGGCTCTCGATGTTGTAGCCGCGCCCCGAGAACAGGCCGATGACGCGGGCTAGGACGCCCGGTTCGTTGTCGACGAGCACCGAAAGCGTGTGCTGCTCGGTCTTATCCTTGCCTTCCTTGATCGCGTAGACGGATCCGGGCTGCATTTTGTTCTCCGCTCTTCTTTTTCTGTCGGTCCGGGACGAAGCAGGCCCCTCACCCAACCCTCTCCCGCAAGCGGGCGAGGGCTATTCCGCCGGCGCCCGTCATCGACCCGGAGGCCGATCGGCAAGCGCCCCCTCGCCCGCTTGCGGGAGAGGGTCGGGGTGAGGGTCTGCCTGACCAGCCCTAGACCAGCGCCTTGCCGGCCGCGTCGATTGCGTTGGCGATGACCTCGTCCGTCGCCTCTTCCGGCAGCAGCATCTCGTTGTGCGCCTTGCCCGACGGGATCATCGGGAAGCAGTTGGCGAGATTGGCCACGCGGCAGTCGAACAGCACCGGCCCCTTGGCGGCGATCATCGCGTCGATCGCCTCCGGCAGCTCCGACGCCTTCTCGCAGCGCATGCCGATCGCGCCATAGGCTTCCGCCAGCTTGACGAAATCGGGCAGCGAATCCGTGTAGGAGTGCGACAGGCGGTTGCCGTGCAGCAGCTGCTGCCACTGGCGCACCATGCCCATGTACTGGTTGTTCAGGATGAACACCTTGACCGGCAGTTCGTGCTGGATCGCCGTCGACAGCTCCTGGATGTTCATCAGGATCGAGGCGTCGCCGGCGATGTCGATGCAGAGCGCGTCGCGATGCGCCGCCTGCGCGCCGATCGCCGCCGGCAGGCCATAGCCCATCGTGCCGAGGCCGCCCGAGGTCATCCAGCGGTTCGGCTCGTCGAAGCCGAAATACTGCGCCGCCCACATCTGGTGCTGGCCGACCTCCGTCGAGACATAGACGTCCCGCCCGCGCGTCCGCTCGTGGAGCGTGCGGATGGCGTATTGCGGCAGGATCGTCTCGCTGTTCTGGCGGAAGCCGAGGCTGTTGCGGGCGCGCCAGCGGTCGATCTCGCCCCACCAGCTCTTCAGCGCCGCCTTGTCGGCCTTGTGGCCGGCCGATTTCCAGGCCGCCAGCATCGCCTTCAGAACATGCGCGACGTCGCCGACGATGCCGATGTCGACACGGACGTTCTTGTTGATCGAGGACGGGTCGATGTCGATGTGGATCTTCTTCGAGCCGGGCGAGAACGCGTCGAGGCGGCCGGTGATGCGGTCGTCGAAGCGCGCGCCGATGTTCACCATGACGTCGCAATCGTGCATGGCGTTGTTGGCTTCATAGGTGCCGTGCATGCCCAGCATGCCGAGCCACTGCTTGTCCGATGCCGGATAGGCGCCGAGGCCCATCAGGGTCGACGTGATCGGGAAGCCGGTCAGCTGGACCAGCTCGCGCAGCAGCGCCGACGCCTCGGGGCCGGAATTGATGACGCCGCCGCCGGTATAGAAGATCGGCTTCTTCGCCTTGGCGATCATCTCGACCGCGGCCCGGATCGAGGCCGGGTCGCCCTCGACCTGCGGGCGATAGGTCTTGTGCTCGACATGGCTCGGCCCCTCATAGGTGCCGGTGGCGAACTGGACGTCCTTCGGAATGTCGACGACAACCGGGCCGGGACGGCCGGAGCGCGCGACATAGAAGGCCTCGTGCAGGATGCGGCCGAGGTCGTTGACGTCCTTGACCAGCCAGTTGTGCTTGGTGCAGGGGCGCGTGATGCCGACGGTGTCGGCCTCCTGGAAGGCGTCGGAGCCGATCAGGTGCGTCGCGACCTGGCCGGTGATGCAGACCATCGGGATCGAATCCATCAGCGCGTCGGTCAGCGGCGTCACCATGTTGGTGGCGCCGGGGCCGGAGGTGACGAGCGCGACGCCGACCTTGCCGGTCGAGCGGGCATAGCCCTCGGCCGAGTGGCCGGCTCCGCCTTCCTGGCGGACGAGGATGTGCTGGACCTTGTCCTGCTGGAACAGCTCGTCATAGATCGGCAGTACCGCGCCGCCGGGATAGCCGAAGAGGTGCTCCACGCCCTGGTCGATCAATGCCTGAACGACCATCTCTGCGCCGGTCATCTGCCGTGTCATCGTCTGCTCCGTCCGCGGACCGCTTCGCCGGGTCCGCCTTTTTCTGTCAGTTCCATCAAGCCAATAAAAAAGGCCCTCTCGGGGCCCATTTTCGCGCACTACCTATCGTGACGGCTTCAGGCCATCAGGCAGTGCGCTCTCTAAGTACAATAACGTCACGGCGGATCATGTCCGGCCCCTTCGATTGGAATTGGCCGGAACATGGCGCAGGTCCGCGAGGCCGTCAACCCCCGGAAAAGAAAATTGCGCAAAAGGGGTGTTGAGATTGTCGGAAATTAGGGGCGAGGCACCGCCCGCTCTACGCCACTGCTGACGATCGGGAAGCGCCTTCGCCTCGCCGTGGCGGACCGTGGACAGTGGGCATAAGTAGGCTCTGGCGTTGCGAACAAAGCGTGACTCGGGTATCTCCTAATTATGTCTTACGATGTCCGCTCCGTCGCGAATTTCGTTCTCGATATCGCAGAGGCCGACGCGCGGCAGGTCTCAAACCTGCACATCAATAAGATAGTTTACTTCCTGCATGCAGACTTCCTCGTTGAATTCGCGCGCCCACTAGTAACAGCCAAGATCGAGGCTTGGACACACGGCCCTGTATTTCGTGAGCTTTACCGCGAGTTCAAGCAATTCGGAAGTTCTGCAATCACGAGCAGAGCGTGTCGGCTTGACCCGACTACTGGGACGAAGACTGAAGCCACCTATAAGTTCGAAGAGGATGAAGCGGCGTTCTTAGCTACGCTAGCGAGAAAATACATTGCAATGACACCTAGCGCGCTTCGCGCGCAATCGCATGTTGAAGATGGACCATGGGATCGAACTTGGAACCATGAATCCAAAACAAACGCATCGATGAAGATTTCGGATGAGCTTATCAAAAGTTGGTACGAAAGGACGGTGAAGCATTGAGTGTTAACTACGAGAAAATCCTAGCTAAACTTGACAGGCCACCATCTGGACCGAATTGGGCGCGCTTTGTTCACCCTGACGTCAATAAGACAGCTAAGTCGATATTGCACTTCGTAAAGGGCGTTCCACCGGTGACGTATCGCACCGGCTACACGGTAATCCGAGACCGGATACAGTTCGGAATCGACCTTGAAACCGCGATAAATTCTATCCGACGCTCCTCTGCTCCGAAAAGCCGCCTTCCCAACGAAGAGTTCGTTAAAGCATTCTTTGAGCACGATGAGCGTCGTAGGTATCATGGGCATCGCTCTATCGAGTTCGACAAAGAGTCGTTCCGCATTTCCCGTGATATCGTCGTCCCTGTAGCTCCACTTTCGGTGATCCACGAAAATGGATCGTTCGTTCCGCTGTTTATTTGCGGATGGAGCAGCCTGAACCTAAGTCTTTTCCAGAGACGTCTTTTGGTCACTATCACCGAAGACGCATTCCTATCGCTGACCGACTTTCAGCACTCCCCGGCTGAGTTTCTATTCTTCCCGAAGCCATCTTCGAAGTTAAAGCAATCTCGCGTGTCGGAGATTTGGCATCGAGGTGACTACGAATTGTTGTCGAACAACGAGATAAACGAAGCAGTCGACAACTTTCTGGAAGCACGCGCTCTAGCTCGCCAAGTCATTCTCGACGAGAAAGAAAATGCGCCGCGAAATCAGACCGAATCTGGCGCTGATCGCTCAGAGGACTTTGGCGACCTATTTGGTGGCCTGGAGCTTCCCTAGGATCTTCTAGGCGCAGACAACGCTAGCGGCCATCTTCGGCCTCGTGTTTTCGTTGACTATGAACCAGACTCCCACGTTCGGCGATCTGGTTGGTCCTGCCCTCCTCTAGAGGCTCCCCACCGCAAACGCATTGCTGCGCCTGCGGTGGGCCGGCCGGCGGATCTAGGGGCGGACCGCGCGGCCAGGTTCGTGAAGCTCGAAGACGGCGGTTCAACGCCGGTTGCGCCGCATGCCTTCTTGGGAGTGAGAACCGGCGGACCCGATCGGAACGCCGTCTATGCCCATCGGCGCCACCTTTGCGGGCGACGTGCAAGAAAAGCCCCCTACTCCACCATCAGCTTGCGCAGGCGTGGGGCGAGCGGGCGGACGATGTCGGCGTAGGGCTCGCCCTCGACGCGCATCGCCTCCAGCCGGGAGATGCCCTCGTCGACGAATTCGAGCATGGCGCGGCGCTGTTCGGCGGTGAGCGTGCCGCGCTCTTCCGCATGGGCACGCAGCGTCGCCAGCATGGCGCGGAACTCGTCCTCCGGCAGCGCCGCGATATAGCCGGTGACGGTGGCGCCGAGCGCCGCCTTCCAGCTGTCCTGGCTGAAGCCGGCGCGGCTGATGCGCCTCCGGCTCTGCGCGTCCGCCTCGAACCAGTCGTCGGCGGCGGTCTCGTCGAAGGCGAGCTTGCCGAATTCCGGCTCCAGCGCCTGCACCAGCTTCACGACGACGACCGCTTCCTGCTTGGTCAGCGCATAGGCCGGCGGCCCCAGCATCAGGAGGCCGAGGCAGGGCAGGACGCGGAGCGCCCGGATGGTGGAGCGGCTGAGCCGCACCGCGACGCGGAAGCGGGCCGGATGGGCCTTGCGCAGCGCGGCGCTCAGCATGATTGCCTCATCTCGGCCTGCGCCTTGCTGCCCGCCTGCTGCTGCACGATCGAGCCGCCGACCGAGGCGGCCTGCGCGGCGACCATGCCGCCGGTTCCGGCGAAGCCACCGAGGCCGCCGACCATCGACAAGGCGCCGCCAAGCATGGCGGCCTGCATCTGGCTGTCGGCCGCCTTCTTCGCGGCGTCGGCGCAGCGCATCGCCTGGCTCTGCGCCTGCTGCGCCACCTGCGCCTGCTTCCCCGTCGCCTTGTCCGTCGCCTTCGCCGCCGCGACCGCCTTGCCCGCCGGGGCCGGCGTCACCGACGCCTGCTGCGCCGTCTGGCTGCATCCGGCCGCGAGGAGGCCGAGCGCCAGGATCCAAATCGTCTTCATTTCCCATCTTCCGCTTTCCAGCTGCGGACAGCGGGCCGCCGGGAGCTTGGGCCGAAGCCCTGCCCGGACGCGGTTCCGGCGCACCGCCCGTCGCGGTGTCGCCGGCGCTGCTCGCGCGCATCGCCACGAAGCCCCCACCCCGTGAAGCCCGCCCGGCCTTGGCCGTCGGGCGGGACCGGATCTAGAGCGTCGGCGCGAAGGCGTCTTGGCAGGGAGCGAACGGACACGGCCCCGAGCGAACAAACGCGGGAAAATTCGATCGGAAACGAAGGAAAAGCGAACGAAACGCGCCCGGAACGCCGCGCCGCCTGCTGGAAACGGCGGCGCGCCCCGGGCGTCGAGGTTCGAACGAAGGCGCTATTCCGCCGGCACCATCCGGCCATGCGGCTCGGCGGGCGCGGCGTCGGCGACCTCGTGCGGCGGCTCGACGAGGGCCGCCGCCTGCGTGCCGGCGGCGACGGAGGGCGGCAACGGCGTGCCCCGCGTCTTCTCGCGCCAGAGCGTCAGGATGCCGGAGCCGATGATCAGCACGATGCCGACCAACATCGGCAGCTCCAGGTGGATGTTGAAGACGAAATAGTCGATCGCCACCGCCCAGAGCATCTGGCTGTACTGCGTCGGGCCGATCAGCGCGGCCGGCGCCTTGAACGAGGCATACATCAGGAGCGCGTTGCCGAGCGCGCAGAGCACGCCATAGCCGGCGAGCATCGCCCATTGCGGCGCGGTCGGCGTGGTGAAGCTCGGCAGCATGGCGACGCCGCAGATGGCGAGCGCGCCGAGCACGCCGGCGCCATAGAGCGAGATGTTCTTTTCCAAGGGGCCGGCGGCGCGGAACAGGATGATCGAGATCGCGCCGCCGAGGCCGCCGATGACGGCGCCGAGATGGCCGATCGACAGCTCGCGGAAGCCGGGGCGCAGCACGATCAGGACGCCGATGAAGCCGATGACGACGGCGCTCCAGCGCTTCAGCCCGACCTGCTCCTTCAGGAACACCACCGACATGATGGTGACGAAGGCCGGCAGCAGGAAGATCAGCGCGAAGGCCTCCGCCATCGAGAGATGCGAGAAGGCGGTGACGCTGCCGATGACGGCGAGGCCGTTCGAGACGAAGCGGATCAGCCAGAGCGGCCGGCTGGTGGTGCGGAAGATGTCGATCCAGCGATCCTCCGCCTTCTTCAGGAAGGGAATCGCCAGCAGGCCGAAGATGGCGCCGAAGAAACCGACCTCATAGGGCGGGATATGGCCGCCGAGCAGCTTGACGCTGGCATCGCTGAACGAGAAGGCCGCGAAAGCGGCGAAGCCGAGAAGAAGGCCCTTGAGGACCGGATCAGACTGCACGGGAGAGGCCTTTGCAGGAATTTCTTGGGGTGACGGTTTCTTGGGGTGACGATGCGGCGGTCCGATTTCGCCGGTCGCCCCTCCCCGCGCCCCTCCCAGGTTTTCGCGGGCAGAAAACCCCCAGCTCGCCTGAGGTCCGGGCCATCTGGCCATGCCGGATCCGGATGTAGCAGAAGCGTGCGAAGCCTGCATGACGAAGTGTTGGGCAGATCGTGCCGCGCGACCGGTTTTTCCACGCCCTAGCGCAGCTCCGCCTCCGGATAGACATGGCTCGCCTGGCAGCGCCGGTCGCCGACGCAAAGGAAGACGATCGTGCCGTCCGGCCAGCAGATGTCCGGCGCGAAACGGGCAGCCGGCACGGCGATGGTGAGCAGGCGAAAGGCGATCACGCCGGAACCGTCCGCCGGCAGCGCCGCATAGAAGCCCAGGCCGTCGCGGCCGGTTCGCTGGATCGAGCCGGCGAAGAGCGCGCCGCGGCTGATCTCGCCGCCGACGAGGTCGATGCCCGCCTTGCAGATGCGAAAGCCGGGTGGCGCCTCGAACGAGCCGTAGTAGTTGCCGCCTCGCTGGCGCAGCACGCGCGCCGTGCCGCGATAGAGGCCGGTGGCGAACTGGGGCTTCAGGAAGCGCGTCGCGGCCCTGGCGGGATCGGGATCGTCGCCGCAATCATATCCGAGCGCCAGGCAGGCGGCCTCGGCCCGGCCGGGATCGAGCTCGCGCCAGCCCTCGACGCGGATCGTGGCGTCGCCGAGACGGAAATCCTCCAGATAGGCGCGCGCCGCCTCCCCGGCGGAAGCGCCGTGCGCGACGAGAAACAGGAGAAGGCCGATCGAGCACCGCATGTTCGCCCTCGCGCCCATTCTAGCGCGATCCGGCCGCAGACGGCGGTTTCTTTGCCCGCTCTGGGACGGTGGCGCCCTTGCCGCCGCCGAAACCGGACTATATAAAACGTATACGATTCATATATTCGGGAGCAACGCATGGGCATCGTCAGCATCGAGGATGAACTGCACGAGCAGCTGCGCCGGGCGAGCAAGGCGTCCTATCGCTCGATCAACGCCCAGGCGGCGTTCTGGATCCGGATCGGCATGCTGTGCGAGTTGAACCCCGGCATGACCTTCCAGGAACTGGTGGCGCGCGAGCTGAAGGAAGCCGGCGTCGAGGCGGGCGCGCTGGCGGCGGCGACGGCGGCATGACGAAGACGCCTGCCGAAATCGAGCTGATGGCGGAGGCGGGCCGACTGCTCGCCTCGGTATTCGCGCATCTCGACGCGCTGCCGCTCGCGGGCATGAGCACGCTGGAGATCAACGACCGCGTCGAGGCGCTGATCGTCGTCAAGCTCGGCGCGCGGCCGGCCAGCAAGGGCCAGTATGGCTACGGCTTCGTCCTGAACAGTTCCCGCAACGAGGTCGTCTGCCACGGCGTGCCGTCGCGCGACGAGATTCTCGCGGACGGCGACATCGTCAATCTCGACATCACGCTGGAAAAGCACGGCTACATCGCCGATTCCAGCAAGACCTACCTGATCGGCGACGTGGCGCCGTCGGCGAAACGGCTCGTCTGCACCGCCTATGAGGCGCTCTGGAAAGGCATCCGCGCCGTTCGCCCGGGCGCGCGGCTCGGCGATGTCGGCCACGCCATCGAACGGCACGCCAAGCGCGGCGGCTATTCGGTGGTGCACGAATATTGCGGTCACGGCATCGGCCGCGAGATGCATGAGGACCCCCAGGTCCTGCATTTCGGCAAGCCGGGAACCGGCACGCGGCTGCGGGAGGGCATGGTGTTCACGATCGAGCCGATGCTGAACCAGGGCCGGCGGACGGTGCGCACCGAGGCGGACGGCTGGACGGTCGTCACGGCAGACGGCAAGCTCTCCGCCCAGTTCGAGCATACGGTCGCCGTCACCGGCAAGGGCGTGCGCGTGCTGACGCTGCGCCCCAGCGAAAAACCACCGGCCGCCTGAGCCGGGCAAGCGCCAAGAAAAAGCCCGCCGGCGAAACCGGCGGGCTTTTTCTTGTTCCAGAAGCGACGCGGGCCGGTCAGGCCTTGTCGCCGTGGCCGTTCACCGGAAAGAACTGGTAGAGCCAGGTCTCGGTCAGGGCGGCGCCGTCCTTGTCGCGGACGAACATCCGCATGTCGATCGGCTCGGTGCCGGTCGCGATCAGGTCGAAGAAGACGCGATAGACGCCCGGCTCGCCGGCGACGACCGGATAGGCGTCGGAAAGCGTGACATTGCCACGCGAGACGGTGATCTCCGCCTTGCCGTCACCGCGCTTCAGCGCCGCGACCTTCGGGCCGGTGAAATCGACGACGAAGCGGACGGCGCCTTCGGGACGCGGCTGGCCGGGAATGCCACCGACGCCGTGATAGGTCGCCTGCACCCGGCCGAGATCGGTCGGATTCGGCTCGTCCTTGTCCCAGTAGAGCTTGTAGCCGAATTCGAGCGGACGGCCGGCGAAGACCGGCTCGGTCGGCACCCAGTAGACGACGAGGTTATCGTCGATCTCGCGGTCGGTCGGAATCTCGACCAGTTGCACGGCGCCCTTGCCCCACTCGCCCTTCGGCTCGACCCAGACGCTCGGCCGGCGATCGTAGAAGACGCCGTCGTCCTGGAAGTGATCAAAGTTGCGGTCACGCTGCAGGAAGCCGAAGCCGCGCGGGTCCTTGTCCTGGAAGCTATTGGTCATCACGCTCGGCGGATTGTTGAGCGGGCGCCAGATGCGCTCGCCCGAGCCGGTCCACATGGCGAGGCCATCGCTGTCGTGCACTTCCGGGCGCCAGTCGATCGCCTGGCTGCGCATGGTCTCGGAGTACCAGTACATCGAGGTCAGGGGTGCCAGGCCGAGACGGGCGATCTGCCGGCGGGGGAACAGCTTGCAGTCGATGTCCATCACCACGGCCTTGGTGACGGCGTCCTTGCTGCAATCCATCCGGTAGGCGCCGGTCAGGCTCGGGCCGTCGAGCAGGCAGTAGACGATGACCCGGCCGTCCTGGCCGAGCACGCGCTCCAGCCAGAAGCCGGTGAAGCGCGGGAACTCCTCCGGCTCCGGCATGGCGGTGTTGACGGCGATGCCGCGGGCGGAGAGGCCGTACTGGTCCTGCGAGCCGGACGAGCGGAAATAGGAGGCGCCGAGGAAGGCGAGCCAGTCGGTCGTCTGCGACGGCATCTCGACGCGGAAGCCGGCGAAGCCGATATCGTCCGGCAGGTCGAGCGCGGGATGGCCCTTCGGCATGTCGAAAGCGCTGCGGCGATAGAGGATCTCGCGCGACAGGCCGCCGTCGATGACGTGGATCGAGGCCGGCTCCTGGAAATACTTGCCGAGATGGAAGAGCTGGATCGGATCGCCGCCCTTGCCGTCGGCCCAGAGCGCATGATCCTTGCGGAAGACGATGCTCTGGAAATTGTCATAGTCGATCTTGTCGAGGATGGCGCCATAGGGCGAGCGATCCGCGACGAAAGGCTTGCTCGCCTTCTCGGCGGCGAGCGCCTTGACGCTGTCGAAGGAGAAGGGCTCCGGCGGCCCCAGCACCAGCCCGGCATCCTCGGCCGAAGCCGCCGCCGAAGCGTGGCCGGCACCGGAAAGGGAAACTGCAGCGAAAGCCGACAGGAATGTCAGCATTGCATCTCGACGCGTCGGTTGGACCATGTCCGCTCTCATTGTGAAGCCAGGGCGGCGCATTCCAGCAAGGCGCCGCAGAACGTCAATCGAATAGCACGGCTCCACCACGTTGCGCAGGGACGCAACGCCGGAGAGCCGTTCCGTTTCAGTCTATCCCGCATTGAGAAGACCAGATCATGGCAAACTTCAGAGAGTTTTCTTGAACCAGGCGGATGTCTTCTCGATCACGCCATCGGCCATCGCCTGGTCGTCACCGAGGCTGCCGAAGATGTGGTCGCCCTCGGGCACGATCCACACCTCCTTGGGCAAGCCTTTGGCGAGCTTGGCGAAGCCCTCGGGATAGGCGGCGGAAAAGTCCTTCGAGCCGGCGATGGCGAGGTAGGCGCCCGGATAGGTCGCGAAGGCCGTCTCGATCTTGTGCGCGTCGAGGCTGTCGAAGAAGCCCTTCTTCAACACGATCGTGCGCCAGCCGAGATCGAGCCCGACCACGCCCTCCTTCTCGGCGGTGGCGACCGCCTTCTCGCCGATCGAGCCCTTCAGGTCCTTGGCGAAGTCCCCAACCGACGACCAGGTGACGAGCGACTTGAAGCGCGCGGGTTCGGCCGCCGCCGTCAGCGTGGCGACGCCGCCGCCGAGCGAGAAGCCGAGAATGCCGAGGCGTTTGGCGTCGATGCCGGGCTGGCCGGCGAGGAAGTCGGCCGCGACCCTGGCATCCTCGAGCTGGCCGTCGATCGTCGTCGCGCCGGTGTCGCCGTCGCTCTTGCCGAAGCCACGGAAATCGATCCGGAGCGAGGCGATGCCCTCCTTGGCGAGCGCCGCCGCCTCGCGCGCATACATGCCGCCGACCTCGTCGCGCGACGAGCCGAACCCGTGCAGCATAAGAACCGCCGGCGCGCGGCTCGCCCCTTCCGGCAGGTTGAGCGTGCCGGCGATGCCGCCATCGAGCGTGACCACGGTTTCGGCCGCCGAGGCGACGGCCGGAAGCGCCAGGACGGCGAGCAGGGCAAGCGAGGCAGGCAGGCGGCGCGTCATGTCGTCGTTCCTTGTGAGGGGAGAGGCAACGGCAGGAAAGCCCGCCATCCCGGCGTCGTCAATGGCGAGGACAATCAGGACGGGTCTTGATCGAGATCATGGCGTCCTGCTTGCAGGGACGGTTTGCTCCGACCGCCAAATGCGCTCAGGATGCCCCATCGACAATTCCCTCAAGGAGGTCGCTATGAACACGATGAAAGCCGCCGTCGTGCGGCAGTTCGGCAAGCCGCTGACGATCGAGGACGTTCCGATTCCCGAGATGCGGCACGACCGCATCCTGGTGAAGGTAGAGGCCTGCGGGGTCTGCCACACCGACCTGCACGCCGCCGAGGGCGACTGGCCGGTGAAGCCGAACCCGCCCTTCATCCCGGGCCATGAGGGCTCCGGCTTCGTCACCGCGGTCGGCCGCGACGTCAAGGGCGTCAAGGAAGGCGACCGCGTCGGCGTGCCATGGCTCTACACCGCCTGCGGCCATTGCGAACACTGCTTCTCCGGCTGGGAAACGCTGTGCAACGAGCAGCAGAACACCGGCTATTCGGTCAATGGCGGCTATGCCGAATATGTTCTTGCCGACCCGAACTATATCGGCCACATCCCGAAGAAGCTCGAATTCGGCGCGGCCGCCCCCGTCATGTGCGCCGGCGTCACCGTCTACAAGGGCCTGAAGGAGACGGAAGCAAAACCGGGTCAGTGGGTGGTCATCTCCGGCGTCGGCGGCCTCGGCCACATGGCTGTGCAATATGCCAGGGCGATGGGCCTGCATGTCGCCGCCGTCGACATCAGCGAGGACAAGCTGAAGCTGGCGCGCGAGCTCGGCGCCGAGGTCACGGTCAACGCCTCGGAGGGCGACCCGGCCGCCGCGATCAAGAAAGCCACCGATGGCGGCGCGCATGGCGTGCTCGTCACCGCCGTGTCGCGCCCCGCCTTCGCGCAGGCGCTCGGCATGGTGCGCCGCCGCGGCACGCTGGCGCTGGTCGGCCTGCCGCCCGGCGATTTCCCGACCCCGATCTTCGACGTCGTGCTGAACCGCATCACCGTGCGCGGTTCGATCGTCGGCACAAGGCAGGACCTGGCGGAATCGCTGGAATTCGCCGCCGAGGGCCTCGTCACCCCGCACTACAGTTGGGACAAGCTCGACAACATCAACGCCATCTTCGACGAGATGCGCGCCGGCAAGATCGACGGCCGCGTTGTTATGCAGATCGCCAGCTGATCTCCGGGGGCGCCGCGCCCGGCGCGTGGCGCTCCCAATCCGCCATCTGGTTGCGGAACCAGGTGCCCTGCCGCTTGGCATAGCGGCGCGTCTCCATCTTGGCCCGCTCGATCGCCTCGTCGAGCGACAGCTCGCCGGCGAGATGCGCGCCGAACTCGCGAATGCCGATCGCCTTCATCGCCGGCAGCGCCGGATTGAGGTTCAGCGCCAGCAGGGCTTCGGCCTCCGCCATGCCGCCGCGCTCGACCATGAGATCGAAGCGTCGGCCGATGCGCTCATAGAGTATGGCCCGCTCCGGCTCGAGAACGATGCGTCGAACCGAAGACTCCTCGACCAGCGGTGGCGATCCGGTCTCGCGCTGCCATTCGCCGATCGACCTGCCCGTCGCCTCCACAACCTCCAGCGCGCGCGTCACCCGGGTGCGATCGAGCGGCGCGAGCCTTTCGGCGCTCTCCGGATCGAGCCGCCCGAGCGCCGCATGCAGGGCCGGCACGCCCTCCGCGTCGGCCCTCGCCCCGATTGCAGCCCGCAATTCGGCCGGGATCGGCGGGATCGAGGAAAGCCCCTCGGTCAGCGCTTTGAAATAGAGCCCGGTGCCGCCGACGACGATCGGCAGCGCGCCGTCGCGCCAGGCCGCCTCCAACGCCTCCTTGGCATCCTCGCGCCAGCGCGCCACCGAATAGCGCTCGCTCGCCGCGACATGGCCATAGAGACGGTGCGGCGCCTGCGCCTCCTCCTCCATGTCAGGACGGGCGGAGAGGATGCGCAGCTCGCGATAGACCTGCATCGAATCGGCGTTGACGACGACGCCGCCATGCCGTCGCGCCAGTTCAAGCGCCAGGGCCGACTTGCCGCTCGCGGTCGGCCCGGCTATCAGGACGGCAGGTCCCATTTTCGCTGAATTCAGGTTCCCCATGCCGTCCGATACCGCTCCGTTCGAATATGTCGCCACGTTCATAGCACGGCCGGAACACGCGGCATCGCTTTCGGAGGTTGTGGACGAAGCCGCCGACCTGCCCGGCGCCGGGCGTCCCGACTGGCTCGCCGACGGCGAGGCCTGCGACGTGCCGCTTCCCCCGGCCGAGAACGGCCTCACGGCGATCCGCGCCGATCTCTTCGAGATGATCGACGGCCGCCCGGTCGATGTCGTGGCGCAGCCGGTCGCCGGCCGTCGCAAGAAGCTGCTGATCGCCGACATGGATTCGACCATGATCGGCCAGGAGTGCATCGACGAACTCGCCGACATGGCGGGGCTTAAGCCCTATGTCGCCGAAATCACCGAGCGCGCCATGCGCGGCGAGATCGCCTTCGAGCCGGCGCTGCGCGAGCGGGTCGGCCTGCTGAAGGGCCTGCCGCTCTCCGTCATCGACACGGTGCTCGCCGAGCGCATCAAGCTGATGCCGGGCGGCCCGGAACTTATCCGCACGATGAAGGCCAACGGCGCCTATGCCGCGCTGGTCTCCGGCGGCTTCACCCTGTTCACCGGCCCGGTCGCGGCCATGATCGGCTTCGACGAGAACCGCGCCAACATCCTGAACCATGCCGACGGCGCGCTGACCGGCACGGTCGAGGAGCCGATCCTCGGCCAGGAAGCCAAGCTTTCGGCGCTGATGGACCTCGCCCGCCGCTTCTCGCTCTCGAAGCACGAGACGCTGGCCGTCGGCGACGGCGCCAACGACCTCGCCATGATCCGCGCCGCCGGCCTCGGCGTCGCCTATCACGCCAAGCCCAAGGTTGCCGCCGAGGCGGCCGCCCGGATCGACCACAATGACCTTACCGCCCTGCTCTACGCCCAGGGCTATCGCAGAAGCGACTTCGTGACATGAAACCGATCGAAACGGCGCGCCTCCGCCTTCGCCGCTGGCAGGACGCGGACCGCGCGCCGTTCGCGGCGATGAGCGCCGACCCCGTGGTGATGGAGTTTTTTCCCGCGCCGCTCGACGCCAAACAGGCGAACGCCTTCATCGACCGCCTCGAGAGGCACTGGGACGCGCGCGGCTACAGCAATTTCGCCCTGGAAGAACGCGAAACCGGCGCCTTTGTCGGCCTGACCGGCCTGCTAGACGTGTTTCCGGAAGCTCCCTTCGCCCCGTCGGTCGAGATCGGCTGGCGCCTCGCCCGCCCGTTCTGGGGCAAGGGCTATGCCCGCGAGGCGGCAGAGGCGGTGCTGGCCGCCGGCTTTGCCGAGCATGATTTCCCGGAGATCGTCGCCTTCACGGCCAAGCCGAACCTGCGCTCGGCCGCACTGATGCAGCGCCTCGGCATGACCCGCGACCCGGCCGACGATTTCGACCATCCGGCCGTCGCCGAAGGCCATCCGCTGCGCCCGCACGTGCTCTACCGGATTTCGCGCGAGGATCTCGAGGGAGGCTAGGAAAGACCCCTCTCCCGCAAGCGGTAGAGGGGGGAGCACCGCACCCGGTCGCGGCAACGTGCCATCGCGATGAAAGGCGCTGGCCGAAAAGACCTCGCCCGCTTGCGGGAGAGGCTATTCGTCGAGCTTCAGCGGCACGAAGCGCAGCTCTCCGGCCGTGTTGGCGATCAGGAAAAGCGCCGACTTGCGACCGTCCTTCTTGAGCGCGTCGATGCGGGCCGAAATGTCGGCCGGCTTCGAGACCGGCTCCTGCGACACCTCGACAACGACCTCTCCGATGGCGATGCCCTTTTCGGCTGCGGAACTGCCGGGCTCGACCTCCGTGACGACGACTCCCTTCACCTCGGACGCGACCGAGAACTGCTTGCGCAGGTCCGCCGTCAGTTCGGAGAGGGTCAAGCCGAGCAACTGGGTCACAACCGGCTTCGGCGGCTCGGCCGGCGTCGGGTTCTGCTTCTCGTCCGCCTTGGCGACTTCCTCGGTCAGGCGGCCAACCTTCGCCTTGAGCATCGTTTCCTTGCCCTTGCGGATCACCACGACGTCGACGACCTTGTCGATGTCGGCGTCCGCGACAAGGCGCGGCAGATCCCGCATCTCGCCGATCGGCTTGCCGTCGAAGGAGATGACGACGTCGCCGGGCTCGATGCCGGCCTCGGCCGCCGGGCCCTTCTCGGTGACGCCGGCCACCAGCGCGCCGCGCGCCGGGCCCATGCCGAGACTTTCGGCAATCTCGTCCGTCACCTGCTGGATGCGCACGCCGAGCCAGCCGCGCCGGGTTTCGCCATACCGGCGGATCTGGTCGACGACATGCATGGCAGCGTCGGAGGGAATGGCGAAGCCGATGCCGATCGAGCCGCCCGAGGGCGAGATGATCGCCGTGTTGATGCCGATGATCTCGCCGTTCTGGTTGAACAGCGGCCCGCCCGAATTGCCGCGGTTGATGGCGGCGTCGGTCTGCAGGAAATTGTCGTAGGGACCGGAATTGATGTCGCGGTTGCGGGCCGAGACGATGCCGGTGGTGACCGTGCCGCCGAGGCCGAATGGATTGCCGATCGCCATCACCCAGTCGCCGACGCGCATCTTGTCGCTGTCGCCGAACTTCAGCGCCTTGAGCGGCTTCGCGGCCGTCGGCTTCACCTGCAGGACGGCGATATCCGTCTTCTCGTCGCGGCCGACCAAGGTCGCGGTCAGCTTCGTGCCGTCATTGAAGTTGGCGATGATCTCGTCCGCGCCTTCGATGACGTGATTGTTGGTGATGATGACGCCCGTCGAGTCGATGACGAAACCGGAGCCGAGCGACTGCACCTTGCGCGGCGGCGCGTTGGTAGTGCCGTCCTTCTGCTTGTTGAAGAACTCGTCGAAGAATTCCTGGAAGGGCGAGCCCTCCGGGGCCTGCGGCGCCGGGATGCCGCGCGCGCCCTCGACCGTCTGCGAGGTCGAGATGTTGACGACGGAATCGACGAGCCCGGCGGCGAGATCCGCCACGGAATCGGGCCCCTGCCCGGCCCAGGCCGGCGCGAGCGCCGCCGGCGTCGCGGCCGTCAGGAACGCACCGAGCGTGACGGCAAGGCGCAGGCGGTTGGGTTTCTTGGTGGCCGCGGCCATCTGCATCTCTCCTCTGGCGACATCGTCGAGCATGCCACGACGGCGACTTCGATACATCTAGCGCAGGGCGCTTTCGCGCCGGGAGTCAATTGCGCGCGAGCCAGACGATGGAGACGCCGACCGCCAGCGCAACGAGGCCGCAGCCCCGCAGCAATGTGTCTGATGCGGCAATTCCTTGCCGCATCATCATTTTCGCAACGGTCGGCACCATCGCGTAGAACGCGCCCTCGATGACGAGGACGAGTCCCAGCGCGGTGACGAAGTCGGTCACGGCGTCGCGGCAGGTGCCGGTGCGGCCGGGGTCGCAGCGGCCGGAGCCGCAGGCTTGGCCGGCGCCGCGGCGGCCGGGGTGCCCGGCGTCGTCCGCTCGGGAACCGGCAGCGCGTTGCCGCTCGGATCCGTCAGGTAGCGGAAGAAGGGCGACGTCGGCGAAATCACCATCCGCGTCGTGCCCGGCTTCATGCCGTCCTGATAGGCCTGCATGGAGCGGTAGAACGAGAAGAAGTCAGGATCCTGCTCGAACGCGGCCGCGAAGACGCGGTTGCGCTCGGCGTCGCCGTCACCCTTGATCTCGTCGGCCTGCTGGTTCGCTTCTGCGACGATGACAGTCGCCTGGCGGTCAGCCTGGGCGCGGATCGTCTTGGCGGCCTGTTCGCCCTGCGCGCGGATGTCGGTCGCTTCGCGCTGACGCTCCGTCTGCATGCGCTGGTAGACGGCCTGGCTGTTCTCCGGCGGCAGGTCGGCGCGGCGGATGCGGACGTCGACAACGTCGACGCCGAGGCGCCGGCCCTCGCGGTTCACCTGGTCGGTGATCTGCGACATCAGCGGAGCGCGGCCTTCGCGCACGATGTTGCTGAAATCCATCTGGCCCGCCGCACCGCGGATCGCAGAGTTCAGGATCACCGCCAGCCGCGATTCGGCCACGGGGATCGAGCCGGCCGCCTGATAGAACAGCAGCGGATCGATGATCTTGTAGCGACCGAAGGCGTCCATCACGAGGCGCTTGCGGTCGCGGGCGATCACTTCGATCGGCGGCGAGTCGAGGTCAAGCAGCCGCTTGTCCAGCATCACGACATTGTCGATGAACGGGACCTTGGCATAGATGCCCGGCTCGGTCGCGACGCGGACCGGATTGCCGAAGCGCAGCACCAGCGCCTGATGGGTCTGGTCGACGATGAAGAGGCCGGAATAGGCGACGATCGCGACGATGATGACGACGACGAGGCCGAGCCCGCCGAAAATCCTGCTGATCACTGCGAGCCTCCCTGCTTGGCCGCGGGAGCACCCTGCAAGGCAGGCAACGGCATATACGGCACCACGCCACTTCCCTTTTCGTCGACGATGATCTTGTCCATGTCGGCAAAGACGCCGGAAAGCGTATCGAGATAGATGCGCTCGCGCGTCACGGCGGGCGCCGCCTTGTAGGACTCATAGACCTTGGAGAAGCGGTCCGCCTGGCCCTTCGCCTCGGCGACGATCTGGTCGCGGTAAGCGTTGGCGGCTTCGACGATCTGCGAGGCCTGGCCGCGCGCGCCGGGAATGACCCGGTTGGCGTAGGTCTGCGCTTCGTTCTGCACGCGGTCCTGGTCCTGCTCGGCCGCCTGCACGTCGCGGAACGCGTCGATGACCTCGGACGGCGGGCCGACGTTCAGGAGCTGCACCTGGGTGATCTGGATGCCGGCGCCATACTGGTTCAGCTTGTCCTGCATCAGTTGCTGCGCGGCGTTCTGGATGCCGAGACGCTCCTCGGTCAGCACGCGCTGGATGTCCGAGCGGCCAATGATCTCGCGCATGGCGCTTTCCGCCGTCGCCTTCACCGTGCCTTCCGGATTCTGGACGTTGAACAGGTACTTGCTGGCGTCGTTGATGACCCAGAAGACGGCGAAGTCGACGTCGACGATGTTCTCGTCGCCGGTGAGCATCAGGCTCTCCTGCGGAACGTCGCGTCCGCTGGAACTCGGGTTGCGATCATCCTGGATCGAGCCGACCGTCGTGCGGTTCACGCGCGTCACCTGCGGCGTGTAGACCGCCTCGATCGGATAAGGCAGGCGGAAGTTCAGGCCCGGAGGCGCGCTGCGCTGGTACTGGCCGAAGCGCAGGACGACGCCCTGCTCGTCCGGTTCGACGCGGAAGGTGAAGAAATTATAGCCCAGGAAGGCCACAACCACCGCCAGAACGGCGATGAACAGGACAGGATTGAAACCGCCGCCGCCCTGGCCGCCACGGCCGGGCAGAACCTGTTTCAGCTTGTCCTGGCTGCGACGAAGGAGTTCCTCGAGATCCGGCGGATTGGGGCCATTGCCGCGCGGTCCCTGACCCCAGGGGCCGCCATTGCCGCCGCCCTTCCATCCGCCGCCCGTCTGGTTGCTCCAGGGCATCTTCGCTCCTTAGTTGTCGATCCATAGGCAAGGCGTACCTGCCCCCGCCCATCGAAGCAAGAGAAGCCCCGGATATGCGGCCACTGCAGGGCCTCAGCGTCGCTGGAAGTGGTGTGCCGGCTCCACGCTTTCAACGCGGGTGCGGCGTTTATCCACGACGTCGTTGATAGATGGTAAAGCGCGTCGCCGCCGTATCGGAGGCGCCAGCGGGGACCTCTTCCGTCGAGACGGGCTCCCAGACGGCCGGATCGATCGCCGGGAAATGTGTGTCGCCGGAGGGCGCGGCGTCGACATGGGTGATGTAGAGACGATCGGCCCGGTCCATGAAGGCGCGGTAGATCTCGCCGCCGCCGATCACCATCGCCTCCGCCGGCTCCGCCGCCGCAGCTTCCGCCGCGCCGATGGCGGCGTCGAGCGTCTCAACGCTGACGACGCCCGGCGCGCCGAATTCCTTGTCGCGGGTCACGACGATGTTGACCCGGTTCGGCAGCGGGCGGCCGATCGAGGCGAAGGTCTTGCGGCCCATGATCACCGGCTTGCCCGACGTGATCGCCTTGAAGCGCTTGAGGTCGGTCGACAGCTTCCACGGCATGTCGCCGTCATTGCCGATGACCCCGTTTTCGGCAACCGCCGCGATGATCGAGAGCTGCATCGTCATTCTGCCTGCGGCAGCGCCGCACCCTTCGAGGACCCGACGTCCGTCCTCTTCTTGGCCGGCTCTTCCTTCGTCTTGCCCCCGGCGGAGATGCGGTCGACCAGCGCCAGCAGCAGCGCCGAGAGGACGAAGGTCATGTGGAGGATGGTCGACCACATGATCTTGTCGTTCGTATACTGGTTGGCGTTCAGGAACACCTGCAGCAGGTGGATCGACGAGATCGCGACGATGGACGACGCGACCTTGATCTTCAGGCTGCCGGAATCGAGCTTGCCGAGCCAGGACAGGTCGTGGCCGGCATTGTCGAAGCGGCTGACATAGTTCTCGTAGGACGAGATCATCACCATGACGACGAGGCTCGCGACCAGCGCCGCGTCGATCAGACCCAGCATGGCCAGGATCATGTCCGCCTCGTCATAGACGAACACGTTCAGCGCCACTTTCCAGAACTTGGCGACGAAGGAGGCGGCGTAGAGGAGAAGCGCGGCGCCGAGGCCGCCATAGAAGATCACCAGCAGCCAGCGCGCCGACATGATGAGCTTTTCGATTGTGTTCTCGAGCGATTTCAAGAGAGGGGCTCCATGGGTCTGAGGCCCAGCATATACGGATCAGGTGACCGTTTCGCCAACCCTGCCCGAAGCGGGAATTGTCGATCCGAGGCGAAGGAGCGCGTCGCCCTCGACCCGGCAGCGCTGCCACTCGACGAGGCGGCGGGCGCCCTGCGCCTCGTAGAAGGCGATCGACGGCGCGTTCCAGTCGAGCACCGACCACTCGTAGCGCCCGAGCGCTTCCGCGACGCAGCGCCGCGCCAGATCGGCGAGCAGCGCCTTGCCGATACCGTGGCCACGGAACTCCGGCCTCACGAACAGATCTTCGAGGTAGATGCCGTGGCGGCCGTTGAAAGTCGAGAACGTATAGAACCAGAGTGCGAAGCCGGCCGGCTCGCCGTTCCACTCGGCGATCTCGCAGAACACTTTCGGCGCATCGCAGAACAGCGCCGCATCAATCGCGACCGCGTCGGCCTCGACCTCATGCGCGAGCTTCTCGTAGTCGGCGAGAGCCTTCACGAAGTCGAGCACCAGCGGCGCGTCGCCCGGGCGGGCGTGTCGAAGGACGAGGGACATTTGCAGACTCCGGGGCTTCAGGGCGCTTCGGCGCGCGGCTGCAGGATCATGATGTCGAGATCCTGCTGCGGTTCGAAATTCGTCTTCACCACCTCGAACTGGGTCGGGCCGATCTTCTTCACGCCCTCGGCGCAGAAGGAGACGAGATTCCTAGGCGAGCCCTTGTCGACGACGAGGCGGAACCTGGCGATCGGGCCTGCCCAGTTGCTGCCGGTGCGCAGCACATAGGAGACGCGGTTCTCGAACAGGCTGTTGCCGCCATCGGGCGTGAGCCCGGCGCGCGCCGCCTTCAGGAAGGCATCGTCCATGCAGTATTTCTGGCGGTACACCTCGAACCAGGGCTCCGACTGCGCCTCGGGCGCGACGAAGGACACGTCCGCGCTCTGTCCGACGCTCGGCTTGTAGCTGTGCTCGACGACGATGCGCTTGCCGGCCGGAAAGGTCTGCTCGCGGTAGAAGACCGTCGACAGCAGCCAGTTCGGCGCGAGATGCTTCACCATCCCCTTGCCGTCATTGTCATATTCGTCGATCGCGGCGAGGCCGAGCTGGACCAGGTTTTCCTTGTCCGCCTGCGGCAGCGCATCGAGCGCCTTGCGCGTCGCGTCGAGATGCAGCGCCAGCGGCACGCCGAGGCTGGTGAGAAGCGCCGTCTGGTCGATGCCGAGCGCCGAGGCGCGCTGCTGCACCTTGGTCTCGACCGGCTTGCCGTCGACCGTCGTCTTGAAGCCGAGGAAATTCTGCGGATCCTCGACCGGGATCGAGACCATGAAATCGATGCTGCCCTGGATGTCCGGCATCGGGAAGGCGACCAGCGTCGTCACGTCGTGGTCGGCGTGGTTCTCGAAGGTGTAGCGGACCCGCACCTCGTCCAGCGAGATGAAAAGGTCCTCGGACTGCATCTCGATGTCCTCGGTCAGGACATAGACGAGGCCACCGGTCGAAAGCGCGGCGGTTGAATCATTGGCCCTCGCCGGCGCAGCCGATGCTGAGGCAAGCAGAAGGGCGAGGCAGGCGGTCGCGGCGCGCATGACGGGGGACTCCGGCCAAGGATCGGGATTCCAGCTCTATCAGCCTCCTGCCCCGGCGGTCGAGCCCGACGGCATCAGGACGTAACCTCGGTCACACGGCGATCGGCGCCTTGATGGCCGGCGCGGGATCATAGCCGACGAGCTCGAAATCCTCGAAGCGGAAATCCTCGATCCGCTTCACCGACGGGTTGATCTTCATGGTCGGCAGCGGCCGCGGCGTGCGTGAAAGCTGCAGTTTCGCCTGCTCCAGATGGTTGGAATAGAGATGCGCGTCGCCAAGGGTGTGGACGAAATCGCCCGGCTTCAGCCCCGTCACCTGCGCCACCATCATCGTCAGCAGCGCATAGGAGGCGATATTGAACGGCACGCCGAGGAAGATGTCGGCCGAGCGCTGGTAGAGCTGGCAGGAAAGCCGCCCTTCCGCGACATAGAACTGGAAGAGGCTGTGACAGGGCGGCAGCGCCATGTCGTCGACCTGCGCCGGGTTCCAGGCGGAGACCATCAGCCGGCGCGAATCCGGCTTGTTGCGGATCATCTCGATGACATTGGCGAGCTGGTCGATCGTGCGGCCGTCGGGCGCGGGCCAGGAACGCCACTGCGCGCCGTAGACCGGGCCGAGATCGCCATTCTCGTCCGCCCATTCGTCCCAGATCGAGACGCCGTTTTCCTTCAGGTATCGGATGTTGGTGTCGCCGGCGACGAACCAGAGCAGCTCATGGATGATCGAGCGGAGATGCGCCTTCTTGGTCGTGACCAGCGGGAAGCCGTCGGCCAGGTTGAAGCGCATCTGGTAGCCGAAAACCGAAAGCGTGCCAGTCCCCGTGCGATCCTCCTTGCGGACTCCGTGGTCGAGGACGTGCTGCATGAGGTCGAGATACTGGCGCATGAAAACGTCCGCGATAGAGCCGGCTGGAGATTCGAGACTGTCGCGACCATACAACGGCTGGGGTCGCGGATCGAGTTTGCGCCGGCGAAGCATGGAGAATTTGCACGGCAACGCGGACTGCGCTCAACTGCGGATGGCGCTCCGCAGCCTCGAGCCTGCCGGGGACGAGATGCGATTCTTCGACTTCCAGGAATTCAGCTTCCAGGAGCGTGGCATGTCTCAGACGATCAACAACCCGGACGTCTATCTGCATGTCCGCGTCATCATCGGCATCATCCTCGGCCTCAGCGTTTCCCGGCTATTGAGCGGACTGAGCCGCTTCGCCCAGCATCCGCTCCGCAACCCGGTCTTCGTCACACATCTCCTCTGGGTCGCCTTCGCCTTCCTGTGCGTGGTGCATTTCTGGTGGTTCGAGTTCTATCTCGCCTCGGTCTCGGAATGGACCTTCGAGCTCTATATCTTCATCATCTTCTATTCGAGCCTCTACTTCGTGCTCTGCGCCATCCTGTTTCCCGACAGCCTGGCGGAATACGCCGGCTACGAAGACTATTTCATGTCGCGCCGGCAGTGGTTCTACGGGTTGGTCGCCGCGATCTTCCTGGTCGATCTGGTCGATACCGCGATCAAGGGCAGCGCCCATTTCCACTCGTTCGGCATCGTCTATCCGGCGCGGAACATCATCTATGCCGGCGTCGCCATCGTCGCGATGTTCGTCGCCGACAAGCGCTTCCATCTTGCGATCGCCGTCCTCGGCCTCGCCTTCCAGATCTTCTGGATCCTGCGCGCCTTCAGCACCTTGCACTGAGACGCGCGGGATCCGGAGGAAAGCCGGTCATTCCGCCGGGGCGGCGACCGGGCGGCGACGGCGGCCGAGCGTCACCTGCGCCAAGGTGAAGGCGATGACGCCGCAGCCCGCGATGCCCGCGATCATCGGCAGCGCCGTGCCGTCGAGGAAGAGCCCGACGACAGCCATGACGACGGCGCCGGTCGCCATCTGCAGCGTGCCCATCAGCGCGGAGGCGGTGCCGGCGATCTCGCCATGCTCGTCCAGCGCCAGCACGGCGGAGGCCGGAATGACCAGGCCCAGGAAGCCGTTGGCGACGAACAGCATGCCGATGATCACCGGTAGACCGTCGATGCCCGACAGGACGAGCAGGAACAGGACCACCACCGCGGCGGCGAAGCCGGAGACCGCGACGCGCATCACCCGCGCCAGGCCGAACATCGACCCAAGCTTGCCGTTCAGCTGCGAGAAGCCGAAGAACGACACCGCATTGATCGAGAAGGCCAGGCTGTATTGCGTCGGCGTCAGGCCGTAGTGGTCGATCAGCACGAAGGACGAATTCGCCAGATAGGCGAAGAAGCTGGAGATGCCGAACGCGCCGATGAAGACGAGGCCGAGGAAATGGCGGTCGCGCAGCAGCAGCCAGTAGCCGGCGAGCGCGCTGCCGATGCCGCTTTCGACGCGGTCTTCGGCCGGCCGGGTCTCCCGCAGCGCCAGCGCCAGCAGCAGAATGCCGAGGATCGCCGCCACCATGACGATCCAGAAAATGGCGCGCCAGGAGGCGAACGCCGTCACGGCGCTGCCGGCGAGCGGTGCGAGGATGGGCGAGACGCTGAAGACAAGCATCAGCATCGACATCAGCTTCGCCGCCTCGTTGCCGGTATGCAGGTCGCGCACGATGGCGCGCGGCACCACCATGCCGGCGCAAGCGCCAAGCCCCTGCACGAAGCGGAACGCCACCAGCATCTCGACATTCGGCGCCATCGCGCAGCCGATCGAGGCGAGCGCGAACAGCGCCAGGCCGAAATAGAGCGGCGGCTTGCGGCCGACCATGTCGGCGAGGGGGCCATAGATCAACTGGCCGAAGCCGACCGAGAGAAAGAACGCCATCAGACTCATCTGCACGGCGCCTGTCGAGGCGCCGAGATCCTGCCCGATCGACGGCAGAGCCGGCAGATACATGTCGATGGCAAACGGCCCGATGGCGCTCAGCAGGCCGAGAATGACGGCGTAGCGCAGCAGCGATGAAGACATGACGGACACCATGAATGCGGGCGATCCAAATCGCGCAGGACGGCAAAGCCGTTGCGAAATCTGGATCCCCGAAAGAATGTGAGCAGCCGTTCTGGCGCCCGGGCGCCGCGGCTTTTTTTCTGTAATGATCGGCACAATAACTAGCATCCGTGCCGCCCGCGTCAAGCGCGTTCGGCGCGGATGCCCCATCTTGCCGCTTCGGCGTGACGCGATTGCAACGTCGGCGCCGCCGAACCGGGCGCTCACGCGCGGTTTCCCGTGCGTTTCCCCTTCCCTGCGCAGACAGGGCGGTCCCGACACCTAGTCACGGCCGTTTCGATCGCCTATATCAGCTTTGCCGGTGCAAGCCGGCTATGGCGATAAACTGTCATCGAAATAAACCCATCGGACCCGGGGGCGGTACCCGGCGCCTCCACCCAAGCCCACCCTTGAAATGGTGGTTTTCGGCGGGGGCGAAATAGGATCGACGAGGGCGTAAAGGGTGTGCTTTCGCTCGGCATGGTACCGCCGTTATCGGACCAAATCTGTAGTTGCAAACGACAACTATGCTCCGGTGGCTGTTGCCGCGTAAGCGGTACCGGTACCGAAATAAAAGTCCTCACGGGTAGCACTGTGTAGGCGGGGTCCGGAGGCACCTGGCAACAGAAGCCTCCACTTCCTTCCCCCTCCCGCTTGCCGGCCCGTCCGCGCCAATTCGCTCCGCCCGAGCGATGCGTCCCGATGCCAAGCGCTCTTCCTCGCCCATGAATTCGGCGCTTTCACCGGCATGAAGGCAGGTTCCGGGCCGCTTATGCGAAAACCAGGGCTTCGCGACCTTGACTTATCCGGGCGGTAGATCGAGTTTTCGCTTCGACGAGGCTCGTCAGGGAGCCGTTTTTAGCGCGGGTCCGCGGCTTGGCCGCACCGGGTGCCTGTCTCGACCCCGACCGCATTGATTCTGGGTAGTCGCCTTTCATGGCTGAAGATCTGATCCGCTACGACATTCTGGCCCAGGACGCGCTTCGGGGCGTCGTGCGCAAGGTGCTGGCCGAGGTTGCCAAGACCGGCCTTCCCGGCGACCACCATTTCTATGTCACCTTCGAGACCCGTGCGCCCGGCGTCCGCATCTCGACGCGGTTGATGACCGACTACCCCGAAGAGATGACGATCGTCATCCAGCACCAGTACTGGGACCTCTCGGTCACCGAGCACGCCTTCGAGATCGGCCTGTCGTTCAAGGGCGTGCCGGAGCGGCTGCTGGTGCCGTTCACGGCGCTGAAGTCCTTCGTTGACCCGTCGGTGCAGTTCGGCCTGCAGTTCGAGACGGCGCCTTCGGAAGAGGATGCACTGGAAGGCAGCCACGAGATGGAAGACGTCGACACGTCGCCGCTCGTGCTCGACACACCGGACCGTGTCGAGGAAGAGCCGGCCGAACCGAGCGAAAAGCCGGCGGCCGAGGTCGTGCGTCTCGACGCGTTCCGCAAGAAGAGCTAATCCCTCTCCGACTTTCCCTGAACGATGCCGCGCCTGCAGCGGCGGATAGAGGCTGACCACATGACGACGACCCGCATCGAAACGGATACTTTCGGCCCGATCGAGGTGGCATCCGACCGCTACTGGGGCGCGCAGGCGCAGCGTTCGCTGGGCAATTTCAAGATCGGCATCGAGAAGCAGCCGCTGCCGATCGTGCGGGCGCTCGGCGTCATCAAGCGCGCCGCGGCGGAAGTGAACGCCAAGCTCGGCCGCCTCGATCCGGAACTCGCCAAGACGATCGTCGCCGCCGCGCAGGAAGTCATCGACGGCAAGCTGGACGACCACTTCCCGCTCGCAGTCTGGCAGACCGGCTCGGGCACCCAGTCGAACATGAACGCCAACGAGGTGATCTCGAACCGCGCGATCGAGATGCTCGGCGGCGTGATGGGCTCGAAGAAGCCGGTCCATCCGAACGACCACGTCAACATGAGCCAGTCGTCGAACGACACCTATCCGACCGCGATGCACGTGGCCGCGGCCGAGGAGATCGTCCACCGCCTGCTGCCGGCGTTGAAGCACCTGCACGCGGCGCTGGCCGCCAAGTCGAAGGACTGGGCCTCGATCGTCAAGATCGGCCGCACCCACACCCAGGACGCCACGCCGCTAACGCTCGGCCAGGAATTCTCCGGCTACGCCCAGCAGGTCGAAAACGGCATCCGGCGCATCGAGATGACGCTGCCGGACCTGATGCAGCTCGCGCAGGGCGGCACCGCCGTCGGCACCGGCCTGAACGCGCCGATCGGCTTTGCCGAGGACGTCGCGGCGGCGATCGCGTCGATCACCGGCCTGCCCTTCACCTCGGCGCCGAACAAGTTCGAGGCGCTCGCCGCCCATGACGCCATGGTGTTCTCGCACGGTGCCATCAACACGGTCGCCGCGTCGCTGTTCAAGATCGCCAACGACATCCGCCTGCTCGGCTCCGGCCCGCGCGCCGGCCTCGGCGAGCTGTCGCTGCCCGAGAACGAGCCGGGCTCGTCGATCATGCCGGGCAAGGTCAATCCCACACAGTGCGAGGCGCTGACCCAGGTCTGCGTCCAGGTGTTCGGCAACAATGCCGCCCTCACCTTCGCCGGCAGCCAGGGCCATTTCGAGCTCAACGTCTACAACCCGGTTATGGCCTACAACTTCATCCAGTCGGTGCGGATCCTCGCCGACGCGGCCGTCTCGTTCACCGACAACTGCGTCGTCGGCATCGAGCCGCGCCTCGACAACATCCGGTCGGGCGTCGAGCGCTCGCTGATGCTGGTCACCGCGCTGGCGCCGAAGATTGGCTATGACAACGCCGCCAAGATCGCCAAGACCGCGCACAAGAACGGCACTACCCTGCGCGAGGAGGCCGTCGGCGGCGGCTACGTCACCACCGAGGAGTTCGATGCGATCGTCCGTCCCGAGGACATGATCAGCCCGAAATAGTCGCTCCTTCCGTCGACTTGATATCGTTACCAACGAGGCGCATCATGAGCGGGAGATCTGCTCATGGAGCGCCTCGTGAGTTTCTATGTCCGCCATGTGATCCGGCACCTGCCGAACCGAACGAACCAGCCAGGCTCTGTCTGGCGCGCCGTAGCCTGCGGCCCGGCGATGTGGCTTCGCTTCGATGGTCACGGACCTCCCGCCCCGCGAAGGCCCTTTACCCCACCCCTGCCACTCCGCCATTGACCGGCACCTAAGCAAGACCGCATCGAACGGCCCTATCGGGGAGATTGAGCATGACGGCTGACATCATCAACCTGAACCGTTTCCGCAAGGAAAAGGCCCGCGCCGAAAAGGCCGCTGTCGCCGAGGAAAACCGGATCCGCTTCGGCCGCACCCGCGCCCAGAAGGCGCTCGACCGCATCTCGGCCGAGAAGGCGCGCCACCACGTCGACAGCCATCGCCGCGACGACGAGGAAGATCCTACCCCGGCATGAAGAAACGCTCGGTCTCAATTGCCGGCCACCAGACCTCGATCTCGATCGAGGAACCGTTCTGGCAGGCCCTGCGCGGGATCGCCGCCGAGCGCGGCCAGAGCCTTGCCGGACTGATCGCCGCCATCGACGGCGAGCGTGCGGCCCAGACCAATCTCTCCTCCGCCATCCGCCTCGCCGTGCTCGCCTGGTATCAGGCGCGCGTGGAAGCGCAGGCGCCGAAAGAGACCGTCCCGCTCAATTCGGAATAGACTCCGGCGGCGTCAGCCGCATCGGCGCGCCGGGATCGAGCGGCGGCTGCGGCAAAGGCGGCAGGGCCCGGGTCTGTGGCGTCGGCGGCACCTCGCGCAACAGGGTTTCGATCCCGTCAGTGAAATCGAGCTTCTGCCTTTCGGCCTCCGCCGCGCGGCGCGCCCGCTCCTGGCGCTGCGCCTCCGCCTTGCGAGCGGCATCGGCAGCTTTCCTGGCCGCAGCGGCTTCGGCGGCCGCCTTCTCCGCTGCCAGCTTCGCCGCCGCTTCGGCGGCCTGCCGCGCCTCCTCGGCCTTGCGCGCGGCATCGCCGCGGCGCTGATCGTCCTCGCGCGCCAGGCGCACGAGCCGGTTCAGCTTCTCCTTCTCGAGGATCTCCGCCTGGAGCTTCTCGATCCGCTCCACCTCGCGCTCGAAGGCTCGCACCGACAGGAAGCCGGCGAGCGGCGCGACGTCGATCCGCCGCGTCGGCGCATCGAGCGGCCCGGAAAACACGAGCCCGACCTGCGGGATGGCGCCGCTGACGCGGTCCTCGCCCGGATCGATGGTCAGCGTCCACTGGCTGTCGATCGTATCGGCGTTCAGGTCGATGGTGGCGCCGCCGGCCATCGTCGCGCTCTTGCTGACGACGTTCAGGTTTGGCGCACGCAGCGTCCCTGCGGCGATCGAGAACGCGCCCTCGACGCGGTCGAATGCCAGCGTGCCGGCGTCGAGATAACCTGCGAACAGCTTGCGCAACTCCGCCTCGCTGATCTCGCGGCCGGCATTCGCGGCGCGGATGACCGCGCCGAACGCCTCCGGATTGACGAAGCGGGCCGAGCCTTCGCCGATGGTGAAGGAGCCCCCGCCCGTAAGCGCCGAGACAACACCCGCGGCCGAGCGGCCGGAGCCCTCGAACTGGCCGGAGAAGTCGAAGCTGCCATCGGCGACCGAGCGCCCGTCGCGCTGCCAGACGACGTCCGTCAGCGCCGCGCCCTTGACCGAGACCTGTCCCGAGACGGTGGCGTCGCCCTGCGGATTGGCGATCGAGAGCGAGCCGGTCGCCTTGCCACCGGCGAAATCGCCATTGGTCAGGCGGATTTCGGTGCGATCGCCGGAGAAGCTGGTCTCGACCGCCGCATTGGTGACGGCGAGGCCGTCGCCGATGGCGAGCCGGTCGGCGGAGAGGCGGAAGGCTACGTCGAAGCCATCGATCGCCGGGCGGCCGAACGTGGTCTTCGACCAGACGCTCTCGGTGTTGGCGAGCAGGTCCGGCGGCAGGCCGAGGCCCAACGCCAGCGCGAAGGTCAGGTCGGCCTCGTCGATGGCGACGTCGCCCTTCAGCCTCCAGCGGCCGGCGTCGCGGCCGAAATCGATCATGCCGCCGGCATAGGCGTCGCCGAGCCTGGCATCGCGGAACGACAGCGTGGCGCTGCCGTCGCGGATATCGAGCGAGCTCGCCGCCTCGAGCGGCAGCTTCTCGCCCTGTCCCGGCAGGGCCAGCCCGACCAAGGTCAGCGCCGGGGTTGCATCGGCACCGCGCGCCGTGATCGTGCCCTGGTAGCTCGGCACGCCGGCCTCGTCGATGCCGAGGCTGCCTTCGGTCGAATAGGAGAGACCCGCGAATTCGCCATTGATCGTGCCGTTCACGCCCTCGGCCAGCGAGCCGCCGCCACCGGTGGTCTCGACCGCGATCCGGGCGCGACCGGGCTTTTCGAGCGGCGTCGCCTCATAGCCGAGCTGGCGCAGCAGATGGCCGGCGTCGTTACTGTCGACAGCGGCCGAAACCTTCAGCTCGCCCTCGCGCCAGGCGGCCGGCGTGCCCTTAAACCCGACCGCCATGTCAATGGCGGTGCCGCCGGACGTGCCGTTCACGGTCAGGTTCGCATGGGTGACGCCGTCCTGCGCCCGTGCATTGACGACCGTGTCGAGAATGGCGGGGCCGAGCAGCGGCGCCGCCGTCTTGAACCAGCCGGCGATGGCCGAGCCGGGCAGCAGCCGCTCGACCAGCGCAGCGGATCCCGTGAGGTCGGAGGCGTCGACGGAGACCGAGAGCTGGCCGTTCGGCGCGCCGGTCAGGTCCGCGACACGGCCGCTCGCCGAGATCGCCGCGCCCGCGACATTACCGATCGACAGCTTCTTCGCCACCAGCACGCCGTTCGACAGGCTGCCATCGGCGACGACCTTTTCCAGCGTGATATCGTCGATGTCGAGCGCGTCCGTCGCGACCTTGATCTGGAAGTCGTCGGCGAGCGCGCCGGTGTTGCTCAGGCTCCGGCCCGCGAAGAGCTCGGTGAGCGCAACCAACTGGTTGTAGTCGAGCCGGTCGGCGGTCAGGTCCACCGAGAGGTTGCGGCGGCCGCCGGATGCCGCCTGCTGCCAGCGCAGGCCGCCGTTCAGGTCGGAATCCTGCATCTGCGCCGTCATGCCGGATATCGCGACCGAGCCGGGCGCGAGATGCAGCTGGCCATTCATCTCGAAGGCGCGCAACTGCGGCATCGCCGCGATCTTGCCGCCACGCCACCAGGCGGCAAACGTCGTCGGCTGGTCGGAAACGATCCGCACGGCGCCGTCGAAGGTCGCCTTGGGCACGGTAGTGACGACGCCATCGGCCGCAAGCCGAGTGCGCCCCGGCAGATCGGCGCCCAGTTCCTCGATCTTCCAGCCATTGTCGGCCGTGACCGCGTCGAAACGCAGGTTCTGGATCACCGAACCACCGATGACGATGCCGGGAATGTCGAAGCCGATGCGGCCGGGGATCGACGGCACGGGCAGCTCCGCCAAGCCCTTCACGACGGCCGACGAGGCGATCTCGACGCTCGCCGGCTCGTTCGGCCCCTTGCCGATCGAACGATCGAGGTCGAGCTGGCGCGCCTTCAGCACAGCATCGAAGCGCATCGCCTTGCCGAGGTCGATCGAGGCGGCGCCTGTCAGGCTGTAGGGCCTGTCTTCCGGCCCCTGCGACAGGGTGAAGTCGGGAAAACGCAGCTGCTCGGGACGCAGATCGAACGTGCCGGAAGCGCGCCAGCCCGGCGGCGGCTTCCGGCCCGCCTTGCCGTCGTCGTCCTGGACATGGGTCAGGCCGAAATTGCCGGACCAGCCGAGCCCCTTGTCGTCGAATCCGAGTGGCCCCTCGGCCGAAAGCGCAATCGGCACGGTCGCCGGATTGGCCTCGAGCTTGACGCGGATGGTGTTGTTCGGGTCGCGACGGCCCGTCGCGACGCGGAACGTCGTCGGCACGCCGTCGGCGACCAGCCCCCCCTCGATCTTCCAGGGCCCGAGCAGCGAGCGCGCATCGACGGCCGCATTGATGTTGGAAAGCGAGACGGCCCTTCCCGTGCGGGCGTCGCGATAATCGATCACGCCGTCGGAGATATCGACCTTCTCCAGCGTCACGGCGTCGGGATCGAGCGACTTCGACGCTTCCGAGCGGCGCAGCCAGTCGGGCAGGCCGTCGGCGCCGACGGTGACCTGCAGATGCGGCCGGGTGATCGCCATGTCGACCACTTTGAACGTACCCGAGATGAGCGGGATCAGCTCGATCCGGACCGCGAAGCGGTCCACCGTCATCATCGGCTTGTCCGGCGTTCCGCCGACGCGCACATCGGTGAATACCAGCGAGGGCATGGGCAGCAGCGAGGCGTCGGCGGTCCCCGCGACGGTGACCGGCTGGCCGAGGATCTTCTCCGCCTCGCGCTCGAAGGTCGTGCGGAAGGCGTTCCAGTCCACGAACCAGGGGATCACCAGCGCCGAGACCAGCACGGCGATGATGATGCCCCCGATGATCAGATACAGCCTGTTCAGCTTCGCCTCCGCCTTGCCGACCCGCGCGGGAGCGCGCTCACGCGTCGGGCAGGATCTTGCCCGGATTGAGGATTCCGAGCGGATCCAGCGCCCCCTTGATCACTCGCATGATGTCGAGACCGTGGCCATGCTCCTTGACGAGATATTTGCGCTTGCCCTGGCCGACGCCGTGTTCGCCGGTGCAGGTGCCGTCGAGCGCGATCGCCCGCTCGTTCATCCGGCTGATCACGGCTTCCGCCTTGGCAATCTCTTCCGGATTGGTGACGTCTATCAGAAGCTGGGTGTGGAAATTGCCGTCGCCGACATGGCCGACGACCGGTCCGATCAGGCCGTTGGCCGCGATATCGGCACTGGTCTCGGTGACGCATTCCGCCAGCCGCGAGATCGGCACGCAGACATCGGTCGAGACGCTCTGGATGGTGTCGCCAGGACGAAGCCCCTTCACGGCGAAATAGGAATCGTGGCGCGCCTGCCAGAGCTTGGTGCGATCCTCGGGACGGGTCGCCGAGGCGAACTCGCCGCCATTAAATTCCTGCGCGATCGCCGCGAACTGCTCCGCCTGCTCGGCGACCGAGGCCGGCGAGCCGTGGAATTCGAGGAAGAGATGCGGCGTCTCGGGCAGGCCGAGCTTCGCGAATTCGTTGGTGGCGCGGATCATCATGGCGTCGCCGAGCTCGATGCGGGCAATCGGGATGCCGCTCTGGATCGTCAGGATCGCCGCGTTGCAGGCATCCTCGACGGTCGGGAAGGAGCAGACGCCGGCGGCGACCGATTCCGGCAGGCCGTGCAGGCGAACCGTCACCTCGGTGATGATGCCGAGCGTGCCTTCCGAGCCGACGAGCAGCCGAGTCAGGTCATAGCCGGCCGAGCTCTTCTTGGCGCGGCTGCCTGTGCGGACGATCGAGCCATCGGCCATCACGGCCGTGAGGCGCACGACATTCTCGCGCATCGTGCCGTAGCGAACGGCGTTGGTGCCGGAGGCGCGTGTCGCCGCCATGCCGCCGAGGCTGGCGTCGGCGCCGGGATCGATCGGGAAGAACAGGCCCTGGTCGCGGATGAAATTGTTGAGCTGGATGCGGGTGACGCCGGCCTCGACGGTGCAGTCGAGATCCTCGGCATGCACCGCGACGATCTTGTTCATCTGCGACAGGTCGATCGAGACGCCGCCCTTCGGCGCGTTGACATGGCCTTCCAGCGAGGTGCCGGTGCCGAACGGGATGATCGGCACGCGATGCGCGGCGCAGATCTTCACGATCTCGGAGACTTCCTCGGTGGAAGCCGCGAAAACCACGGCGTCGGCGGGCTCGTTCGGCAGCCAGGTCGTCGTGTTGGCGTGCTGGCGCCGGATCTCGAGCCCACGGGTGAAGCGCGAACCGAAACGCTCCTGCAGAAGATCGAGCGCGGCGCCCAGAGCCACTTCATCACGCGCGCCATCGTTGCGCAGCGCCGAAACTACCATTCCGAGAACCTCCCAAGCGATTTCACGGCTTGCTCGCCATGTCGCCGGCAACCTAGCAAAATCAGGCTGCCACGCCAAAGACTTCCTGCCGTTGACGCGGCCTGCCGGAACCCGGATTCGACGGTTTCACACGGTGGCGTTGCGGGGCTCCGGATAGCCTACCAGCTGGTTCGTCACAGTGAACCTTCGATGGCGATCTTGCCCGACCGTCCGGGCCGGTCGCTGGCCGCCGCCGCAGCAGCGGCATCGGAAAGTCCGAACCGCTCATCGATCGTCAGGCGGAGCGCGCCCGAGGCCGCGAGCCGCACCAGCTCGCCGATCAGACGCCCCAGTTCGCCACGGTCCGTCGCCGCCATCCGTCGCGCGCCCCAGAAACCCTTCACCGAAACCTGACGGAAGATGAGGTCCCCCGACGAGATCACCAGCGGCTTGTTCGACATCGCGCCGAACGAC
Source organism: Kaistia sp. MMO-174 (assembly GCF_037147815.1). Lineage (NCBI taxonomy): Bacteria > Pseudomonadati > Pseudomonadota > Alphaproteobacteria > Hyphomicrobiales > Kaistiaceae > Kaistia > Kaistia sp. MMO-174. The sequence goes on from NZ_JBBCUO010000003.1 coordinate 280,524, forward strand.
ATCAGCAGCCCGCCCTCGGCGAGCAGGCTGGCGAGCCTGCCGCCCTCCTCGCCGCCGACGCTGTCGACCGCGCGCAGGATGGGCGCCCCGCCGGCGAGCGCCCGGACCCTGTCTTCCCAACCCGGCGCCTCGGTCGAGACGACATCGCCGATACCAAGCGCCGCCAGCTCGGCGATGCCGGCATCGCGGCGCACGAGGCCGATAACGCGGATGCCGCGCGCCTTGGCGAGCATGGCGACGATCTTGCCGACGGCGCCGTTCGCGGCGTTCTGGATCATGCACTGGCCGCTGGCGATCTGCAGGTCTTCAAGCAGCATCAGCGAGCTCAGCGGCATGGCGATCAGCTGGCAGGCCGTGTCGTCGTCGATCCCGTCCGGCAACGGCACCGAGGCGGCCGCCGGCGCGAGGAAATAATCCGCCCAGGCGTCGGCGATACCTGCCGCCACCACGCGCTGGCCGATCGCGGGCTCCGTGACGCCCGGGCCCAGCGCATCGACAATGCCGACCGCCTCGCTGCCGCCGACCGCCGGCAGAGCCGGCTTGTGACCATAGGTGCCGCGGATGGTCCAGAGATCGTGGTTATGGATGGGCGACAGCATCATGCGGACGCGGACCTGGCCCTGCCCCGGCTGCGGCGTCGGCCGCTCGCCCGTCTTCAGGACCTCGGACGGAACGCCGAAACGCTCATAAACAGCCGCTCGCATGCGCCGCACTCCTCTTCTGCTGCCGATAAGGTAGCGCGCCGGCCCGGTACCCGCAAACGGCCGAGGCCTCGAAAAGACACGCTCCGCACTTGGACAGCGAGACGCCCTTTCTGTAGGAAAGCTGGCATGGACGGCTGCCGCGGTCCATATTTGTTCTCATGTCCAGCTCTTCGAATCGACCGCCCCTGAGATGACCGCTCCCTTCGACAGTTCCGCCCCCGCCCCGCGCCCCGGCGGCATTGCCGCGCGCGCGCTCGGCCGGGCTGCCGCCCCCACGCCCGATTATGTCGCCCGTCTCAATCCCGAACAGCGGATGGCGGTCGAGACGACGGAAGGGCCGGTGCTCGTCCTCGCCGGTGCCGGCACGGGCAAGACGCGCGTGCTGACGACGCGGATCGCGCATCTGCTCGCCACCCAGAAGGCCTATCCGAGCCAGATCCTCGCCGTCACCTTCACCAACAAGGCGGCGCGCGAGATGCGCCACCGCATCGGCGACCTGATCGGCCCCTCTGTCGAGGACATGAACTGGCTCGGCACGTTCCACTCGATCGGCGTCAAGATCCTGCGCCGCCACGCCGAACTGGTCGGCCTGCGCTCCGATTTCACCATCCTCGACACCGACGACCAGATCCGGCTGATGAAGCAGGTGATCCAGGCCGAGAACATCGACGAGAAGCGCTGGCCGGCGCGGCAGCTCGCCAACCTGATCGACAGCTGGAAGAACCGCGGCCTGACGCCGGAAGACGTGCCGCCGGGCGATGGCGGCTCCTTCGCCGACGGCCGGGGCGTCAAGCTCTACAAGGCCTACCAGGCTCGCCTGAAGACGCTGAACGCCTGCGATTTCGGCGACCTGCTTCTGGAAAACCTGCGCCTCTTCCGCGAGCACCCCGACGTGCTCAGGGACTATCACCAGCGCTTCCACTACATGCTGGTCGACGAGTATCAGGACACCAACGTCGCGCAGTATCTCTGGCTGCGCCTGCTGGCGCAGGGCCGCAAGAACATCTGCTGCGTCGGCGACGACGACCAGTCGATCTATGGCTGGCGCGGCGCCGAGGTCGACAACATCCTGCGCTTCGAGAAGGATTTCCCGGGCGCCGTCGTCATCAAGCTCGAGCGCAACTACCGCTCGACCTCGCACATCCTCGGCGCCGCCTCGCACCTGATCACCCACAATGAGGGCCGCCTCGGCAAGACGCTGTTCACCGACGCCGTCGACCCCAATGCCGCCCGCGTCCGCGTCGCCTCGGCCTGGGATTCGGAGGAGGAGGCCCGCGCCATCGGCGAGGAGATCGAGGCGCTGCAGCGCAAGGGCCACAGGCTGAACGACATGGCGATCCTCGTGCGCGCCTCGTTCCAGATGCGCTCTTTCGAAGAGCGCTTTGTCTCGATCGGCTTGAACTATCGCGTCATCGGTGGTCCGCGCTTCTACGAGCGGCAGGAAATCCGCGATGCGCTCGCCTATCTGCGCGTCGTCGCGCAACCCGCCGACGACCTCGCCTTCGAACGCATTGTCAACGTGCCGAAGCGCGGCATCGGCGAGACCACCGTCCGCCTGCTGCACGACCATGCGCGGGCGCGCGACATCCCGATCATCGAGGCGACCGACGAACTGATCCAGACCGAAGAGATCAAGTCGACCAAGACGCGCACGGCGCTGCGCGACCTGCTCTCCTCCTTCGGCCGCTGGCGCTCGCGCCTCGACGACATGAAGCACGGCGAACTGGCCGAGATGATCCTGGAGGAAAGCGGCTACACCGACATGTGGCAGCAGGACCGCTCCGCCGACGCTCCGGGCCGGCTCGAAAACCTGAAGGAACTGGTCCGCTCGATGGAGGCGTTCGAATCGCTCGGCGGCTTCCTCGAGCACATCGCTCTCGTCATGGACACGGACAACACCGAGAACCAGGACGCGGTGTCGATCATGACGCTGCATTCCGCCAAGGGGCTGGAATTCGAGACGGTGTTCCTGCCCGGCTGGGAGGAAGGCCTGTTTCCGCACCAGCGCTCGCTCGACGAGAGCGGCCGCGCCGGACTGGAGGAGGAGCGCCGCCTCGCCTATGTCGGCATCACCCGCGCCAAGCAGCGCGCCATGATCTGGTTCTCCTCGAACCGCCGCATCCACGGCCTCTGGCAATCCAACGTGCCGTCGCGCTTCCTCGATGAACTGCCGGAAAAGCATGTCGAGGTGATCGAGCAGACGTCGAGTTATGGCGGCTACAATGTCGGCGGCGTCGGCAATTACGGCGCCAGCCGCTTCGACCGCGCCGACCCGTTCACCAACACCTATTCGACGCCCGGCTGGCAGCGTGCGCAGGCCAACAAGGGTTCGGCGCAGGCGCATGCCCGCGCCGTCCCCCGGCAGATCGAGGGCGAGCTGGTGGCGAAATCGACCGGCTCGGCTTCGAAGTACAAGCTCGGCGAGCGCGTCTTCCACCAGAAGTTCGGCTATGGCGCGGTCATCGAGATCGAGGGCAACAAGCTGACGGTCGACTTCGAGAAGGCCGGCACCAAGAAGGTGGTCGACAGCTTCGTGACGAAGCACTAGGCGCGCGGCGCGGCAAGCGGCTTTGCGCCACGTCTCACCTCTCCCGCGGGAAGAGGTGAGAGCCGGACTTTGCCACTCCAGTCTGCCTCAGCGGTCGCCTTGCAGCCGCATCAGCCCGGCCTCGGTCGGACGGAAACCGCAGGCGCGGTAGAAGCCGGCGAGATGCGGCTCGTAGTCGACATGCAGCCACGCCGCGCCGCGCGCCGCCGCGAGCTCGGCCGCCCGGCGCACCAGCCGCGTGCCGAGCCCCTTGCGCCCGTGGTCGGGATGCACGGTCGGATCGAGCAGGAAGGCATGGATGCCGCCATCCCAGGCGACATTGACGAAGCCGACCAGCGCGCCTTCGGCATAGGCGCCGAGATGCACGAGGCTGCGCGACAGGATCGCCCGCGGATCGGCCGGCCCTTCCGCCTGCCACGCCACCCGCGAGAGCCGATCCATCTCGTCATGGCTCGGAAAGGGATCGACGCGGATTTCGGTTTCGGCCATGAAGCGCATTCCCAATTCGGCTCAGAGGCGGATATGAAGTCATCATCCGCCGCCAGACAAGGTTCACGCACTTGACCCTCATCGCTTCCCTCAACCTCGCCAAGGAATCCGACGCGACCCGCCTGATCGAGGCGATCGGCGAGGACGAAGCGCTCGGCTACCCCTCCGCCGCCACCACGGAGCAGGCGGATCAGAGCTGGACCGTCGACGTCTATTTCGAGGAGCAGCCCGACGAGCCGGCGCTCGCCCGCGTCGTCGCCGCCGTGCTCGGCCCCGATGCCGGCCGCTTCGTCGTGTCGGAGCTCGCCGACGAGGACTGGGTGGCGAAGTCGCTCGAGGGCCTGAAGCCGGTGCGCGCCGGCCGCTTCCTCGTCCATGGCAGCCATGACCGCGACAAGGTGCAGCCCGGCGACATCGCGATCGAGATCGAGGCGGGCGAGGCGTTCGGCACCGGCCATCACGGCACCACGGCCGGCTGCCTGGAGGAGATCGACCGGCTCGGCAAGCTGCACGACTACCAGAGCATCCTCGACCTCGGCACCGGCACCGGCGTGCTCGCCATCGCCATCGCCAAGGCGTGGGAGAAGCCGGTGCTCGCCACCGACATCGACCCGATCGCCACCCGCGTCACCGCCGAGAACGCGGCGCTGAACGGCGTCGCCGACAAGATCGAGGCCGCCACCGCCGAAGGCTTCGGCAATCCCGTCCTCGCCAACCGCGCCCCCTATGACCTGATCGTCGCCAACATCCTGGCCGGCCCGCTGATCGCGCTGGCGCCGGAAGTGGCGGCCCATCTGGCGCCGAAGGGCACGGTGGTGCTCTCGGGTCTCCTCACCACGCAGGGCGCGGCCGTCACCGCCGCCTACGAGGCCGAGGGCCTGAAGCTGGTGCGCCAGGGCGAGCAGGAAGGCTGGCTGACCCTCACGCTGGAGCGGTAGGCACGCGCGACGCGGCCGAAGACAGGCGAGCCGCGAGGCCGATACTCTCCGTCATCCTCGCGACAGCGAGGATCCACGCAGCCGCGATTCGCTCGCCGGCGAACCTCCCGAAAGCGTGGCGGAATGGATCCCGGGTCAAGCCCGGGATGACGCCGGAGGTTCGGGATACGGGACAGGCGCAGCCAATCCCCCTCTCCCGCTCGCGGGAGAGGGTTGGATGAGGGTTTTTCGCCCTCCTACTCCGCCGCCGGCAGCATCGAGCCGGTCGCTTCCTGGCGCAGGTGCCAGGAATAGGCCTCCGCCAGCAGATGCGGGGTCTGGCCGCCATGATCGCGGACGGCGCGGCGGTAATAGTCGGCCGCCAGCTCGCGATAGCTCGGGTGGGTGCAGTTGGCGATGATCACCTCGGCCCGCTCGCGCGGCGCCAGACCGCGCAGGTCGGCGAGGCCGTTCTCGGTGACGACGACATCGACGTCGTGCTCGTTGTGGTCGACATGCGGCACCATCGGCACGATGCGCGAGATGGCCCCGTCCTTGGCGAGCGACTTGGTGACGAAGATGCCCATATAGGCGTTGCGGGCGAAATCGCCGGAGCCGCCAATGCCGTTCATCATGTGCGTGCCGCCGACATGGGTCGAGTTCACATTGCCGTAGATGTCGCATTCGAGCGCGGTATTGATGGCGATGACACCGAGGCGGCGCAGCACCTCGGGATGGTTCGAAACTTCCTGAGGCCGCAGCACCAGGCGGCTCTTGTAGTTCCGCAGTTCCGGCATCACCCGCGCCTGGCAGGCGGCGGAGAGCGTGATCGACGAACCGGACGCGAAGGCGAGCTTGCCGGCATCGAACAGTTCGAAAGTGCTGTCCTGCAGCACCTCGCTATACATGGTGAGGTCGTGGAACGGGCTGTCGATCAGGCCGTGCAGCACGGCGTTGGCGATCGAGCCGATGCCGGCCTGCAGCGGCGCCAGCTGGTTGGTCAGCCGGCCCTTGCGGACCTCATGGCTCAGGAATTCGATCAAGTGGCCGGCGATCGCCTGCGTCTCGGCGTCCGGCGCCGTCGTCTCGGCGGAGCTGTCCTGCCGCTCGGTGACGACAATGGCGGCGATCTTGGCCGGATCGATCGGGATGAAGGGCAGGCCGACTCGGCTGTCCGGCGCGACGACAGGGATCGGCTCGCGATGCGGCCGGCGGGTGGGGATGTAGATGTCGTGCAGGCCCTCGAGCTCGGCCGGCTGGCCGATATTGAGCTCGATGATCACCTTCTCGGCGAGAATGGCGAAGGTCGCCGAATTGCCGACCGAGGTCGTCGGGATGATGCCGCCCTCGCGGGTGATCGCGGTCGCCTCGACGACGGCGACGTCGATCGGCCCCATCTGGCGCGAACGCAGCAGTTCGACCGTCTCGGAGAGATGCTGGTCGATGAACATCACCTCGCCCCGGTTCAGGGCGGCGCGCAGCACGCGGTCGGACTGGAAGGGCAGCCGCCGCTTCAGCACATGCGAGCGGGTCAGCACCTCGTCGATGCCGTTGCCGAGCGAGGCGCCGGTGATCAGCGTGATGCCGAACGGCTCGGTCGCGGCGCGCTCGGCCAGCGCCAGCGGCACGGCCTTCGCGTCACCGGCGCGGGTGAAGCCGCTCATGCCGACGGTCATGCCGTCCCGGATCAGCAGCGCCGCCTCGGCTGGCGACATCACCTTGTGGAGAAGGGCGGGAAGGCGGATTCGGTCCTGCAGCATGATATCCAGCATGTCGGTGGCGTTGCTGGACCATAGGCCTCGGAAAGCGCGGAAGCATCCCGCAAAAAGCAGAAAATCCGCGACGGGCTGTCGCGGATTTTCAGATCTCAGTCAGACGATCGACGGCGGCCCCGGCGATCCGCCGGCCGCGCCGGATCAGATGAGGGCGCCGACCGCGCTGCGCTCGATGGTCTCGCGGTCATAGCCGAAAGTGGCGAGCGAGGCGTCATCGAGGGAGAGCTGGTAGCCGTTCACGAAACGCGGCATCTGCCGGTCGCGCGTATGGGTCATGCGGGCCACAGCGCGCCGAGCGACGCCATGGCCGCGGCTTCCAGCCGGGGCAACGCCGAACTCGCCAAATGCTGCCGTCAACATGATCAATTCCTTTTTGTGGCGACGCCCTATGCGTCCCTTAAGCAGGCTCTTCATACCCCTAACGCTGACGTGAAGGTACAGCTGTAATCGAATGCCAGACATGCACTTTTCGCAACGCACAAGATGCCGCCACATTTGCGCCGCGCCGCAAACACGGAGTGTGATGGAATTGCAGTCGGCAAGGCGCGCCGATAGGGTCGCGCGAACCGTTTTGTTCCGTGAAGAAGGCCCTCCGCGCATGTTCCAGAATTTTGACGCTCCGAGCCGCGCCCACCCGATCAAGGATCGGCTGGTGGCGCTGCGCGCCCATCTCGACCGCGCGGGATTGCAGGGTTTCATCGTGCCGCACGCCGACGAATACCAAGGCGAATACATTCCCGCCGCCGCCGAGCGACTCGCCTGGCTGACGGGCTTCACCGGCTCGGCCGGGGCCGCCATCGTACTCGCTGAGGAAGCCGCCGTCTTCGTCGACGGTCGATATACGCTTCAGGTACGCGACCAGGTCGACGTCGACGATTTCACGCCGGAGGACCTGATCGGCAATCCTCCGCACCAGTGGCTGAAAGACAAGCTAAGCACCGGCCAGCGCATCGGCTATGACCCGCGCCTGTTGACGCTCGCGGAAGCTCGCCGCTTCGAGGCCGCCTGCCGAGCGGCAGGGGCGGAACTCGTCGCGCTGGAGGAAAACCCCATCGACGCGATCTGGACCGACCGGCCGCTGCCGCCGCTGTCGCAGGTCATGCAGCAGCCGGACGAACTCGCCGGCGAAAGCGCCGACGACAAGATCCGGCGTATGCAGGCCGTCCTCGCCGACAAGGGCGTCGACGCGGCCATCCTGGCGCAATCGGATTCGATCGCCTGGCTCTTCAACATCCGCGGCGCCGACGTGCCGCACAATCCCGTCGTGCTCTCCTATGCGCTTCTGAAGCGCGACGAGCGCCCCACCCTCTATGTCGACGGCCGCAAGCTTTCCAACGCCATCCGCGACCAGCTTGCCGAGCGCGCCGACATCAAGGAAGAGCGCGCCTTCCTGACCGATCTCGCCGCGCTCGGCGACGAAGGACGCCGCGTGCTGGTCGACCCGCAGACCACCCCTGCCCTGTTCGCCAGGACGCTCACCGACGCCAGGGGCGTGCTCGTCGAGGGCGCCGATCCCGTCGTGCTGCCGAAGGCGCGCAAGAACGCAATCGAACTCGACGGCACGCGCCGCGCCCACAAGCGCGACGGCGCCGCGATGACCCGCTTCCTCGCCTGGCTCGACGCGAATGGCGCCAACGGCACCGAAACGGAGATCAGCGTCGCCAGGAAGCTGGAGGCCTTCCGTGCAGAGGCCGGCGAGGCGGACGGCTCGCCGCTGCTCGAGATCTCCTTCGACACGATCTCCGGCGCCGGCCCGGACGGCGCCATCGTGCATTACCGCGTCAACGAGGCGACCGACCGCAAGCTCGAGGCCGGCACGCTCTACCTCGTCGATTCCGGCGCGCAATATCGCGACGGCACCACCGACATCACCCGCACCATCGCCATCGGTACGCCCTCGGCCGAGATGCGCGACCGTTTCACCCGCGTTCTGAAGGGCCATATCGCGCTTGCGACGGCGCGCTTCCCGCGTGGCACGACCGGCGCGCAGCTCGACACGCTGGCGCGGCACGCGCTCTGGCAGGCCGGCCTCGACTTCGACCACGGCACCGGCCATGGCGTCGGCGTCTTCCTGTCCGTGCACGAGGGGCCGGTCCGCATCTCCAAGGCCGGCAACCTGCCGCCCGAGCCGGGCATGATCCTTTCGAACGAGCCCGGCTATTACAAGACCGGCGCCTATGGCATTCGCATCGAGAACCTGATCGTCGTCACGCCGCCGGCGGCGATCGCCGGCGGCGACCGCGAAATGCTCGGCTTCGAGACGATCACACTGGCGCCGATCGACCGCAAACTGATCGACGTCGCATTGTTGAGCCCCGCCGAGAAGACCTGGATGGATGCCTACCACGCCCGCGTCCGCGATGCGCTGGCGCCCTCCCTCGAAGGCGCGGATCTCGCCTTCCTGATCGCCGCCACGCAACCGCTGGGCGCATAGGCATCCCCTGACAGTTCCATCACGGATCCTGTCGCCTTGATAGGTTTCGTGATGGAACGTGACCCTGCACGCTCCGTTGTCCGATCGAGCCTCAGCTCAATTGTCTCGATAAAACACGGAGTTACGACCATGAAAACGATCCTTCGGACAACGGCCCTGGTCGCCCTCCTTGCGGCGGGCCCGGCGCTGGCGCAGGACGCGACGACGCCGGCCGACACCACAGCCCCGGCCGCGACCACAACCCAGCCCGCGGCCCCAGCCGGTCGCTTCATCGTGCTGGAGGACGGCAGCACCGACTGGCTCGCCTCCACCCTGATGGGTTCCACCGTCTATAGCGGCACCGACGAGAACCTCGGCAAGATCGTCGATATCCTCGCCACCGACGACGGTGAGGTGAAGGCCGTGGTGATCGGCGTCGGCGGCTTCCTCGGCATCGGCCGCAAGGACGTCGCGGTGTCGCCGAGCACGCTCGAGCGCGTCAAGATCGACAATGGCCAGAAGCTGGTCCTGAAGACGACCAAGGACGAGCTCAACGCCGCGCCGGAGTTCAAGACCGCCGCGCAGCAGGAATCGTCCAGCGTGACCACGACGCCGGCGCCCGACGCGACCGTGCCTGCCGCGGACCCGATGACGCCGCCCGCCGCAACCACGCCGGCGCCCGCCGCGCCCGAAACGGCCCCTGCGACGCCGTAAGACCCAAAAAGCGCAGGATGGAAGGCCCGCCCGCAGGGTGGGCCTTCTTTCCTGCCGGCTCAGTCGGCGCCGACGAGCGTGAACCAGCCATCCTCGTCGATCACCTCGACGCCGTTCTCGGCGGCGGCCTTGAGCTTCGAGCCCGCGCCGGGGCCGGCGACCAGAAGGTCCGTTTTCTTCGATACCGAGCCCGCGACCTTGGCGCCCAGCCGCTCCGCCATCGCCTTGGCCTCGTCGCGCGTCATGCGCACCAGCGTGCCGGTGAAGACGACCGTCTTTCCGGCGACGGGGCTGTCCGTCCTGGCGGCTTCGAGCGGCTGCGGGCGCACCTGCTCCAGCAGGCGGGCGAAGGCATCACGGTTGTGCGGTTCGTCGAAGAAATCGACCACCGCCTCGGCGACGACGTCCCCGATCCCCTCGATGCCGATCATCTCGACCCAGGCATCATTGCCCTTGAGCAGTTCCGGTCCGGGCGGCCGCGCCGCCAGCGCCGTATCGCGAAACGCCTCGACCGTGCCGAAATGGCGGGCGAAGCGCTTGGCGTTCGTCTCGCCGACATGGCGGATGCCAAGTGCAAAGATGAAGCGGTTGAGCGCGATGCTGCGCCGCTCGTTGATCGCGGCGAACAGGTTGCGCGCCGATGTCTCGCCGAAGCCGTCGCGGTTCTTCAGCCGCTGCAACTGGCCGGCGTCGCGCGCCTCCAGCGTGAAGATATCGGCGGGCTCCTTGATCAGCCCCCACTCGTGGAAAGCCTGCACCTGCTTCTCGCCAAGCCCCTCGATGTCGAAGGCGTTGCGCGAGACGAAATGGCGGATGCGCTCGACCGCCTGCGCGGCGCAGATCAGGCCGCCCGTGCAGCGCCGCACCGCCTCGTCCTCCTCGCGCACGGCGTGGCTGCCGCAGACCGGGCATAGCGTCGGGAAGCTGTAGGGCACGGAATCGGCCGGCCGCTTGTCGAGCACGACCGAGACGATCTGCGGGATGACGTCGCCGGCGCGCTGAATCACGACCGTGTCGCCGACGCGGATGTCGACGCCATCGCGGATCGGCAGACCATCGCCGCCGATGCCCTTGATGTAGTCCTCGTTGTGCAGCGTCGCATTGGAGACGACGACGCCGCCGACCGTGATCGGCTCCAGCTTCGCGACCGGCGTCAGCGCGCCGGTGCGGCCGACCTGGATGTCGATGCCGTTCAGCACGGTGACGGCCTGCTCGGCGGCGAATTTGTGGGCGATCGCCCAGCGCGGACTGCGCGACACGAAGCCGAGCCGGTTCTGCAGCGCGAGCGAGTTCACCTTGTAGACGACGCCGTCGATATCGTAGCCGAGGCCGGCCCGGTCCATTTCCAGCCCGTGATAGAAGGCGAGCGCCTCCTCGACGGTGGTGCAAAGCGTCATGCGCGGATTGGTCGGCAGCCCCCAGGCGGCGAAGGCCTCGACCATGCCCATCTGCGTCTCGGCCGGCATGGCGCTCATCTCGCCCCAGGCATAGGCGAAGAAGCGCAGCGGCCGCGAGGCGGTGATCTTGGAATCGAGCTGGCGCAGCGAGCCGGCCGCCGCGTTGCGCGGATTGGCGAAGGTCTTGCCGCCGCCGGCCGCCGCCATGCGCGCGTTCAGCGCCTGGAAATCGGCATGCGCCATGTAGCACTCGCCACGGATCTCGACGGTGTCGGGCGCGCCGGCGGGAAGCTGGTTGGGGATGTCGGCAATGGTGCGGGCATTGGCGGTGACGTTCTCGCCCTCGAAGCCGTCGCCGCGCGTCGCCGCGGTGACGAGCCGGCCGCCCTCGTAGCGCAGCGACAGCGACAGGCCGTCGATCTTCGGCTCGGCGGTGAAGGGAATGGCGTCCGCGGCGTCGATCTTCAGGAAGCGGCGAGCGCGATCGATGAAGTCGATGACGTCCTGATCGTCAAAGGCGTTGTCGAGCGACAGCATCGGCACGACATGCGGCACCTTGGCGAATTTCGGCGAAGGCGCCGCGCCGACGGACGTGCTCGCCGCCGAGGAGAGATCGGGGAACTGGGCCTCGAGCGCGACGAGCCGGCGGCGCAGCGCATCATAGTCCGCGTCCGAAATCGTCGGCGCGTCTTCCTGATGATAGCGGATGTCGTTTTCCGCGATCTCGGCGCTGAGACGCGCGTGCTCCTGCGCCGCCTCATCCGCCTTCAGCGTCTCGACCGGTGTTTCGCGCAGATGATCCGACGACATGGCAGCACTCCCGTTCAGGGGAGAAGCTATGCCGCGCCGCCGGACCGGTCGCAAGGGCGCATCGGTCGCCCACCAACAGAAGCGCGCGCCGGCTTCGAAAGTCCGGGCGGATCAAGCCGCCCGGATGGCTGTCAGTGGCCGACATCCATGACGGCGGCCGGATCGGGATGATGCGGCGCGAACAGGCGGCCACGCTCCGTCCAGTAGACGACGATCAGGCTCAGCACGCCGGTCGCAAGGAAGCCGACCGCCAGCGGCAACACGGTGCCATTGAACATCTGGCCGATGACCATGCCGACGATCGTGCCGAGGATCGTCGTGTAGAAGCCGATCATCGAGGACGCTGTGCCGGCGATGTCGCCGAGCGGCTCCATCGCCATCGTGTTGAAGTTCGGCATCGTCAGGCTGAACAGGAACTGGCAGGCGGCGAGGTTGACCGCGAACAGCAGCAGCGGCGGCTTGCCATCGAACCAGATCGCACAGCCGACCATGATCGCCGACATCAGCACATGGCCGCAGACGCCGGCATGCGAGATGCGCCGCATGCCGAGCCGCCGCACGATCCGGACATTGACGAAGGAAGCGATGCCCATCACCGCCGCGATCGAGCCGAAGACGACTGGGAAGATCGCGCCGAGGCCATAGACCTCCGTCTCGAAGATCTGCTGAGACGAGCCGATATAGGCCATCAGGCCGCCGAACATCAGGCCGATCGCCGTCGAGTAGCCGACCGTGGCCCGCTCCTGCAGGCAGCGCTTGGCGCCGCCGAGGATGCGCGCGGCGGAGAACGGCATCCGGTATTCGGGATGCAGCGTCTCCGGCATGCGCCGGCCGAACCAGAGCGCGATGCCGACGGCGATCACCAGCATGCTGACGAAGATCGTGTGCCAGGTGCCGAACAGCAGGAAGAGGCTGCCGATGGCGGGAGCGAACACCGGCACGATGATGAAGATCATCATCGTGAAGGACATGACGCGCGCCATCTCGCGGCCCTCATAGCGGTCGCGCACGATCGCCACCGAGAGGATCCGGGTCGCCGCCGCGCCCATGCCCTGGATCAGGCGGGCCACCAGCAGCATCTCGAAATTCGGCGCGAACAGCGCGATCAGGCTGCCGATCGAGAAGATAATCAGGCCGATCATCAGCGTCGGTCGCCGCCCGACGATGTCGGAGACCGGACCGTAGAAGAGCTGCATGACGGCGAAGCCAGCCATGTAGACAGTCAGGATCAGCTGCACCTCATTGGCCGAGGCGAGGCCGAAATCCTGCTGGATATGGCCGAAGGCGGGCAGCAGATTGTCAATCGACATCGAGCCGAGCGCCATCATGAACGCGATGATGACGACGAACTCGAAGAAAGACGGCTCAGGAGCAAGGCGCGCCGGCGCGCGCTCGGACAGGACGGACATAACGAGTTTCCAAAAGGGGCCTCGGCAGACGAAATGGCCTGCTCGAAGAGCGAGCGGTCGCCGGGGCAGAGCGGATCCGGCCCGAAACGATCGACGCGAAGCTTACTAGTAGACGAAAATATGTGGCGTGGCCGTGACGCAAGTCACGCAGGGCGCAGATCGGGCGCCTCCGGTAGCATGTTCATACTCTAAAGGCAGCCTTATGATCAATGCGGAAACCACCGAATTCGGGTCGAAACGGCCCCGCTGCGGCGCGCGGGTCACATCCCCCGCGTGAAAGACCTCGCGCGCCGGGCGGTGGCCGAACATTGCACGGGGGCGTAATATGGCGCGGGCACTCCCGAAGGCGCGGCGGACGCGACATCAGTGGAGGAAAGCCATGCGTTCCCAGGAAGCTGCCGAACTCTCCGGCAAGATGCGCGGCCCGGTCATCGACCGCGACAGCCTAGACTATGACGAGGCCCGCAAGCTCTATAACGGCATGATCGACAAGAAGCCGCTGATGATCGCGCGCTGCAGCGACGTGGCGGACGTGATCGAGGCGGTCGCTTTCGGCCGCGAGCACAAACTTTTGATCGCCATCCGCGGTGGTGGCCACAACGGTCCGGGCCTCGCGAGCTGCGACGATGGCCTCGTCATCGACCTCTCGCAAATGAAAGGCGTCCGCATCGATCCGGAGGCGGCGACGGTGCGTGTCGGCCCCGGCTGCACCCAGGGCGACGTCGATCACGCGACGCATGCCTTCGGCCTGGCCGTCCCGGCCGGCATCGTCTCGACCACCGGCATCGCGGGACTGACGCTCGGCGGCGGCACAGGCTACCTGACCCGCCAGTACGGCCTGACGATCGACAACCTGCTCGAAGCCGACGTTGTGCTCGCCGACGGCAGTTTCGTCACCGCCAGCAAGTCGGAATGGCCGGACCTGTTCTGGGCGCTGCGCGGCGGCGGCGGCAATTTCGGCGTTGTGACGAGCTTCCTGTTCAAGGCCCATCCGGTCAGCATGGTCTTTGGCGGCCCGATCTTCTGGGACCAGAAAGACGCCGCCGCGGTCATGCGGCGCTATCGCGACGTGCTGCCGAAGGCGCCGGAACGGCTCGGCTGCTTCTTCGGGCTGAAGACGATGCCCTCGGCCGATCCCTTCCCGCGCGAGCATTGGGGCAAGCGCATCTGTGCGCTGATCTCCTGCTACAACGGCCCGCAGGAGGACGGCGAGGAAGCCATGAAGCCCTTCCTCGAAGGCGTGCCGCCACCGCTCGTCAACTGGATGAGCATGATGCCCTTCCCGACCCTGCAGAGCCTGTTCGATCCGCTGATGCCGACCGGCATGCAATGGTACTGGAAGGGCGATTTCGTCAACGAGTTGACCGACGAGGCCATCGACGCGCATCTCCAGCAGGCGGCGGCTACGCCGAGCATGCTGTCGCTGATGCACCTCTACCCGATCGACGGCGCCGTGCATCGCGTCGGCAGGGACGAGACGGCCTGGAACACCCGCGATGCCCGCTGGTCGATGGTGATCGCCGGCATCGACCCGAATCCGCAGCAGGCCGGCCCGATCACCCGCTGGACCAAGAGCTACTGGCAGGCCGTGCATCCGCACAACAAGGACGGCGGCTACGTCAACTTCATGATGGACGACGAGGGCGATGCCCGGCTCCGGGCGACCTATGGCGGCAATTTCGAGCGGCTGCTGGCGCTGAAGACGAAATACGACCCGGACAACCTCTTCCGGGTAAACCAGAACATCCGCCCGGCGCATTGAGACCGAGCGAGGCGGCGCGGAGTGTCTCCCGCGCCGCCGGCCACGATCTCAATCCTCGTGGGTGTCGTGATAGCTGACGAGCCCGCGCTTCCAGTAGCCCGACGCCTTCACCCGCCGCTTCGGCAGACCGAGATCCTCGACCAGGATGGCGCGCAGGCGCTTGGCCGTGTCCGATTCGCACGCGATCCAGGCGAAGCCTTCGCCATCGCCGCGCCGGAATGCGGCGACCGCGTCGTCAAGCAACCTCCCCTCGCCCGGCGCCAGGTCGCCGCGATGCAACCAGGTGATCGAGGTGGACGCGCGGCTCGGCAGCGGCATCTCGTCGGCGGGTGTGCCGACCTCGACGATCACGGTCACCTTCGCCTCGGGACGCAGTTCTTCAAGCCGCCGCGCGATCGCCGGCAGCGCGGTGTCGTCGCCGACCAGCAGATACCAGTCGAAATCGTCGGGAACGATCATCGAGCCGCGCGGCCCGGCGACGTGCAGCGTGCTGCCGACGGCGGCGTTGATCGCCCATTCCGTCGCGGGGCCCGCCTCATGCACGGCGAAGTCGAGATCGAGCTCGCCCGTCGTCGCGTCGTGGCGGCGCGGCGTGTAGTCGCGCGCGATCGGCTTCTCCCCCTCGGGGAAGACAGGGCCGTTGGGGCCGAAGGTCGGCAGCGCCGGCTCGTCCTCGCCGGGGCGGGCGAAGAAGAGCTTGACGTGGTCATCATGCGATCGGCTCTCGAAACCTTCGAGATCGGGGCCGGTGACGGTCACGCGGATCATCGTCGGCGTGATCCGGGCGATGCGCGCCACGGTCAGGCGGCGGATCTTCAGCGGATAGCGGACGCGGTAGGTTTCATGCGGCGCGGGCGCCGTGTGGACGATGTGGGTATCGGACATGGAAACTCCTGAAAGGAGAGCTGTCCGGCCCGATGCAACGTTCCCTAGGCAACGCCGCGCGGGCCGAACCTGCTCAGGCAAGCTCGATCAGCGCGTTGTTTGACGTTAACGCCTACGTGCAGGCCTGTGGTGTGCCCGCAAAGCACGGTCGCAAGATGCAGCGCCGGCGCCGGAAGTGCAAGCGCCGATCCGCCCCTGGGGGCCGATCAGCCGTTGCCGTGAATGAGTTGGTGGGCTGCGGCGCGCGCCGCGTCGGTGATGACGCTGCCGGCCAGCATGCGGGCGATTTCCTCGCGCCGCTCCTCGCCGTCGAGCGGCGTCACGCCGGTCGCCACCCGATCCTCGCCGGCGACGCCATCCTTGGCGATGCGCAGGTGATGGCCGGCCCGTGCGGCGACCTGCGGCGCATGGGTGACGGAGAGCACCTGCACCCGCTCCGCCAGACGCGCCAGCCGCCGCCCGATCGCCTCGGCGACCGCGCCGCCGACGCCGGTGTCGATCTCGTCGAAGACGAGCGTCGGCGCCGAGCCGCGATCGGCGAGCGCCACCTTGATCGCGAGCAGGAAGCGCGAGAGTTCGCCGCCCGAGGCGACCTTCATCATCGGCCCGGGCCGCGTGCCCGGATTGGTGCGAACGAAGAAATTGACGATGTCGATGCCGGCGTCGGTGCGCTCCTCGGCATCGGTCTCGATCGAGACGATGAAGGCGGCGCGCTCCAGCTTCAGCGCCGGCAGTTCTTCGGCGACACGCGCCTCGAGTTCCTCGGCGACGGCGCGGCGACGGGCCGAAAGCGCGGCCGCGAGAGCATCAAAACGACGGCAGGCGGCCTCGGCCGCCGCTTCCAGCGCCGCCAGCCGCTCCTCGCCCGAATCGAGCGCCGCGAGATCGGCGACCATCTTGTCGCGCAGCGCGGCGAGGTTCTCGACCGCGACGTCATGCTTGCGGGCGGCGCCGCGCAGCGCGAACAGGCGCTCTTCGGTCCGCTCCAGTTCCTTCGGATCGAACTCGCTTTCGCGGATCGAGCGCGCGAGCAGCGTCTCGGCCTCCTCCAGCGCGTCGATGGCGCTGTCGATCGCCTCGACCACGCCGTCGAGCAGGCCACCCGCCTGATCGCGCTTGCGCTCCAGACGCCGCGCGAGGCTGGCAAGATTGGGGATCGGCGAGGTGTGGCCGGCAATGGTGTCATGAGCCTCGGAGAGATCGACCGCGACCTTCTCCGCCTGCATCATGGTGTGGCGACGCTGCGCCAGTTCAGTCTCCTCGCCCGGCTGCGGCGCGAGCTTCGACAGTTCCTCGACCGAGGCGCGGAGATAGTCTCCCTCGCTGCGCGCCGAAGCGATCCGCCGCCGGAGCGCGGCGACCTCGCTTTCGGCCGAACGCCAGCCGCGGAATGCCTCGGCGACGGCGAGCGCCTCGGGATCGAGCCCGCCGAACGCATCGAGCAGGCGACGATGGATGGCCGGATCGACCAGAGCCCGATCGTCGTGCTGGCCATGGATCTCGACAAGCGACGCGCCGACATCGCGCAGCAGCGCCACGCTCACCGGCTGGTCGTTGACGAAGGCGCGCGTCCGGCCGTCGCCCGTCTGGACGCGGCGCAGGATGATGTCGCCGTCATGGTCGATGGAATTGTCGCCGAGCAGCGAGCGGGCGGGATGGCCGGCCGGCACGTCGAAGACTGCCGTCACCTGTCCCTGGTTGGCGCCCTGGCGCACAAGCGCACCATCGCCGCGCCCGCCAAGGGCGAGCGACAGCGAATCGAGCAGGATCGACTTGCCTGCGCCGGTCTCTCCGGTCAGGACCGTGAGACCGCGCGCGAAGTCGATCTCCAGCCGATCGATGAGGACGATATCGCGGATTGCGAGCGCGGCGAGCATGGCGCGCCCTGTCCCCTTGTTAGCCCGTGATCGAGCGGAAGGTACGGCTGATCCAGGAGCCCTTGTTCTCCGACGGCGACACGCCGCCCGTCTGGAGAAGCGAATAGGCGTCCTTGTACCACTGCGAATCCGGGAAGTTGTGGCCGAGCACTGCCGCGGCGGTCTGCGCTTCCGGGACGATGCCCATGGCGTAGTAGGCCGCGGTCAAGCGGTAAAGCGCTTCCTCGACATGGCGGGTGTTGGCGTAGTCGGTCACGACAACCTTGAAGCGGTTGATCGCGGCCGGATATTCCTTGCGCTCGAGATAGTAGCGGCCGACCTGCATCTCCTTGCCGGCCAGTTGGTCGCGCGCCACGACGATCGCCTTCTGCGCGTCGTCGACATATTCGGAGTTCGGATACTTGTCGACGACCTCCTGCATGGCGGCGATCGCCTTCTTCGTCGCGTCCTGGTCGCGCGTCACTTCCGGGATCTGCTTGAAGTAAGACTGGCCGATCATGTACTGCGCGTAGCCGGCATCCGGGCTCGAAGGATAGAGCGAGATATAGCGCTTGGCTGAGTTGACCGTCTCGTCATAGTTGCCGAGCCGATAATTGGTGAAGGCGGTCATGATCAGCGCCTTGCGGGCCCATTCCGTATAGGGATGCTGCTGATCGACCTGCTCGAACTGCTTCGCCGCCGACTTCAGCTTGCCGTTCTGCATCAGGGTCAGACCCTGATTATACATCTGGCCGGCCGGGATATCCGGCTCGTCGACCGAATCATCGTCCTTGGTCAGGGAGCAACCCGCCACGGCCACGAGCGCGCAGAGCGCAACGGCGCGCAGGGTAACGGAGCCGAACCGGCCAAAGGCGGCAATGGTCGACGGGCGGATCGAGCTAACTTCGTTCATTCACACATCGAACCGGCACGAGCCGGCATCGCCTCTTTCGATGGGGCAAAGCGGTGCAGCCTCTCTAGCGGAAACAGCACGATGACGCCACCAGCCGTCGCAACCCATTGCCGCAATTTCGTGGCAGAGAAACGCCCGGCCCCGGAAATATCCGGACTGTGCGGAATATGCCGCTTTTTCGGCCTAGGACTTGTCGGGACCGAAGGCGGCGGCCGGCAGCCGGACGGCCATCTGGTCGTGCTGGAAGTCCCGCTTCGACACCGACGCGCCCTCGACGAAGGTCCAGGCGTCCGAATCGGCGAGCAGCGTCTCGACGATCTTGGCGTTCATCATGTGGCCGCCGCGATAGGACCGGTAGGCGCCGAGAATCGGCGCGCCGGCAAGCGCGAGATCGCCGACGGCGTCGAGCGTCTTGTGGCGGACGAACTCGTCCGCGAAGCGCAGGCCCTCGGGATTGATGACCTTGTCGTCGCCGAGCACGACGGTGTTCTCGAGCGAGGAGCCGAGCGCGAGGCCGCGGGACCAGTAGAACTCGACATCCTTCAGGAAACCGAACGTCCGGGCGCGTGCGAGATCGCGCCGGAAGACATTGGCGTCGAGGTCGACGACGAAGGCCTGGCGGCCGATCAGCGGCGACTTGAAGTCGATGTCGATCTCGAAACGGCGGGTCTCTGCCGGCAGCAGTTCGGCGAAGCCGCCGGCATGCTCGATGCGGACCGGCTTCAGAACCTTGATGAAGCGGCGCGACGCCGAAAGGGTGACAATCTCGGTCTGATCGACCAGGTCGACGAAGGCAGCCGCGCTGCCATCCATCATCGGAACTTCGGCGGCGTCGATCTCGACCACGACATTGTCGATGCCGAGGCCGTTGAAGGTCGCGAGCAGGTGCTCGATGGTCGACACGGAAACGCAGTTCAGGGCGACGGTCGTGCAGGAGTCGGTCGCATGCAGGCGATCGATGCGGGCATGGATCGGCTCGCCGCTCGCAGTATCGATCCGGTGGAACACGATGCCCGTGTCGGCTTCGGCCGGGTTGAGGGCCATTGCCACGGGCTTGCCGCTATGCACGCCAATGCCAGAAACCTCGACGCGATCGCGGAGCGTGGTCTGGTGCATGCCCTGTCGTTTAGCCATCAATTCGCCCCGAGAGAGCTGGTCAAAATTCCCGACTGCTCTGTGGTCCGCCCCCGGCTGTCCCGACCCGACTGATCCCTTGAACCAGAAGAACGGCCAACCAGGAATCATCAGATTCGTCAGCATGTTGTGTATGCTAGATAGAGCGTGGACCGGTCGGTCAACAAATCACTCTTTCTAACCTTCTGTAACGTGGTTCACGGACCTCTAACGAAAGAGGCCCGGCGCTGTGACAGGGCCGGGCCTCGATCTTGCTTGGGTACGCCTCAGTTCGCCTGGCGACGGAGGAAGGCCGGGATTTCCAGCTGGTCGTCCTCGTTGCGCGGCATCACGCGGCCGTGCTGGTCAAGCTCGGCCTGGCGCGGGCGATAGTCCTGCTGCTGCTGCGGAGCGCGCGGCGGCTGGGCCTGCTGCGGCTGGCGCGGAGCGGCGGCGTAGCCGGCCTGCGGAGCCTGCGGCTGGCGGATCGGCTGCTGCGGGCTGCCCTGCTGGGGAGCGCGCTGCTGCGGGGCCGGCTGCTGGCGGTTCACCTGCGGGGCGGCTTCCTCCTCACGACGGCCAAGCCCTACATGCGCCAGACGGCGCAGCAGGCTCATCGGACCGCGGTCCTCTTCCTGCTGGGCCTGCGGCTCGGCGCGCTGCGCCTGCATCTCGCGCTGGGCGACGACCGGGAAGTCCTCGACACGCGGCATGCGCGACGCCGTCGGCGCCTCGGCGGCCGGCGGGATGAACGGCTGGGCGACCGGAATGTGATCGTCGCGCACCGGAGCCGGCACCATGTCGAACTCGTGGTCGAGCTCGGCCTCGGCGTAGGAGACGGCCGGCGGCGTCATCGGAGCAATCGTTACTCCAGGATCACGCACCGGAGTTTGAGCCGGCGCGTGCTGCTGCACGGGCGCCTGCTGGGGGACGGCGGGGCGGAAGGCCGGAGCCGGGGCCTGCGGAGCGCGCGACTCGGTCTGGACATTGGCCGGGCGCGGAGCGGGCGCGGTCGGAGCCGCTGCCTGGGCGGCGGCCTTCATGCGGGCAGCCATTTCCTGCGTGCGCAGGTCCGGCGTGACCTCGTCCTTGGCGTCCGACTCGATGCCGGTGGCAACGACCGAAACGCGGATGACGCCCTCGAGGCTTTCCTCGAACGTCGCGCCGAGGATGATGTTGGCGTCGGGATCGACTTCCTCGCGGATACGGGTCGCGGCTTCGTCGACTTCGAACAGCGTCAGGTCACGGCCGCCGGTGATCGAGATCAGCAGGCCGCGGGCGCCGTGCATCGAGGTCTCGTCGAGCAGCGGGTTGGCGATCGCCGCCTCGGCGGCCATGATCGCGCGGCGGTCGCCCGAGGCTTCGCCCGTACCCATCATGGCCTTGCCCATCTCGCGCATCACCGAACGGACGTCGGCGAAGTCGAGGTTGATCAGGCCTTCCTTGACCATCAGGTCGGTGATGCAGGCGACGCCCGAATAGAGCACCTGATCCGCCATCGCGAAGGCGTCGGCGAAGGTGGTCTTCTCGTTGGCGATCCGGAACAGGTTCTGGTTCGGGATCACGATGAGCGTGTCGACGCTCTCCTGCAGTTCCTTGATGCCGGCCTCGGCGACGCGCATGCGGCGGGCGCCTTCGAACTGGAACGGCTTGGTGACGACGCCGACGGTCAGGATACCGTGCGAACGCGCCGTGCGGGCGATGACCGGGGCCGCCCCGGTGCCGGTGCCACCGCCCATGCCGGCGGTGACGAACACCATGTGCGAGCCAGCGAGATGGTCGTTGATCTCGTCAATGACTTCCTCGGCAGCCGCGCGGCCGACATCCGGCATCGAGCCGGCGCCGAGCCCCTCGGTGACGGCGACGCCCATCTGGATCAGTCGCTCGGCGCGGGCCGACATCAGCGCCTGGCTGTCGGTGTTGGCGCAGACGAACTCGACGCCCTCAAGGCCCGAGCGAATCATGTTGTTGACGGCGTTGCCACCCGCACCGCCGACGCCAAAGACCGTGATCTTGGGCTTCAGCTCAGTAATGTCCGGCATTTTCAGGTTGATCGTCATAGTGACCTCGTCGTCTTGACCCCTAAGCCGGTGGCGTGCCCCGACCATATTTTCCATCAAATTGAAGCGCCCCGCCGCGGGCGCCCCATCTGTTGCTTCTTAGAAACTTTCACGAAACCAGTGGCCGAAACGGGAGAAGTAGCCCCCCGTCCCGGTCATGGCCAACCGATGCCCCCGCATCGCGGATACCTGCTCGATCTGCGCGACCTGCGGATAGATCAGGAGACCCACCGCGGCCGAGAAGGCCGGCCCGCGCGCCGCCTCCGGCAGACCCGTTACGCCGAGCGGACGACCGAGCCGGACATTGCGGGCAAGAATCCGCCGCGCCGCCTCGGTAATGCCTGTCAGCTGGCTGGCGCCGCCCGTAAGCACGATGCGCCGGCCTACCATGGTCTGGAATCCGGAGGCGTTGAGCCGGTCACGGACGAGTTCCAGGATTTCCTCGATGCGCGCGCGGATGATGCGCGTCAGCGCCGAGCGCGGAATCTGGTTGGGCAGGTCGCGGTCGTCGTCGCCGATCGGCGGGACCGAAAGGATGTCGCGATCGTCCGACACGCTCGGCAGCGCGCTGCCATGCATGGTCTTCAGACGCTCGGCGTCCTCGATCCGGGTCGACAGGCCGCGGGCGATGTCGGTGGTGACGTGCTGGCCGCCGATGGCGATCGCGTCGGTATGGACGAACTGGCCGTCCATGAAGACGGAGATCGTCGTCGTGCCGCCGCCGAGATCGACGCAGGCGACGCCCAGCTCCGTCTCGTCGTCGACGAGCGCCGAAAGACCCGAGGCATAGGGCGTCGCGACCATGGCCTCGACCGAGAGATGGCAGCGGCCGATGGCGAGTTCGAGATTGCGCAGCGGCGCGGTCTCGCCGGTGACGACATGCATGTCGACGCCGAGGCGCTCGCCCAGCATGCCGCGCGGATCGCGAATGCCGCCATTGCCGTCGATGGCATAGCCGATCGGCAGAGAGTGGATGACCGAACGGTCGTCCGTCACGGAATGCTCGCGTCCGGCTGCCAGAACCCGCTTGATGTCCGCCTCCACCACTTCATGGCCGGCCAGCGCTACGCTGGCGGAAAACGCCTCGCTCGCCAGGCGGCCACAGGAGACGTTCACGATAAGCGATTCGACCGTCACGCCCGCCATGCGTTCCGCGGCGTCGACCGCGAGGCGGATCGCCTGCTCGGCCTTGTCGAGGTCGACGACAACGCCCGACTTGATGCCGCGCGACCGTTGGTGGCCGATGCCGAGAACCTCGACCGCATGGGTGCGGCCGGGCAGCACGTCGCCGACCTCGCGCGGCTTCAGCCGGGCGATCAGGCAGCAGACTTTCGACGAACCGACATCAAGGATGGAGACGACGGTGCTCTTCTTGGTGGGCAGGGGGCGCATGCGACTGTCGGAGGACACAAAAAGGGACATCAGGTGCTCGCTCCCTTACGCTTGGCGAGCTTCTCGCGTTCCTTGATCTCGGCCGTCCGGCGCGCCGCCGCTTCCGGCGTCAGGCGCACGAACATCCGGTCGGCGAGGCGCAGGTCGACGCTGACGATATCCTTCGACAGCAGCCCGTCCTTGGCGTCGAGCGCCGCGATCACCTGCAGCGCCGCTTCCGGCTTGTCCTGTGGCAGCATCAGCGTGACGCCATTGTCGAGGACGAGATTCCAGCGACGCTCCGAGATCAGTACGGCGGCCCGCAGTCGGTCGCGGATTGCGGAGGCGGCGCCAGCCAGCGCGATGGCCTCGCCGGCGCGCTTGTCGGCGCCCTGCCCCACCACGCGGATCAGATCCTGGTAATGGGTGTCCGACGCGTCGCCGATGACACGGCCCGACTCGTCGATGACCGAGACGGTCTGGTCACGCTGCCACAGCACATAGGGCTTACGCTCGTTGATGGTGATCTTGAGCGTCGCCGGATAGATCTTGCGCAGCGTCGCGTTCTCGACCCAGGGCAGCGTCTCGACGCGCTCGCGCGCGGCGGCCAGATCGAAGGTCGCGAGCGAGGCTTCCGGCGCCAGCTCGAGGCGGTTCAGCACCGCGATTTCAGAGGTCTCGGTCTGGCCGGTGATGCGGACGGAATCGATCGCGAGCCCCGAGGCCGAGCTGATCCAGGTCAGCGTCTCGTCGACGCGATCGGCCGAGACCACGCCGGCGATGCCGGTCGCGGCGAACAGAAGGAACGTGCCCTTCAGTCCGGCATGGCGCGGCACCCGCCAGTTGATCCGGGAGAGCGCGCGGATACGCCGATGCAGCCAGGGCGACAGCCTCCGGCCGGAGCCGAGCTCCGTTGCCGGCGCATCGCCCGCCGCTTCCTTGGTCGATCTCGGGCTCATCTGCCGCAAGACGCGTCCTCCACCATCCAACTGACCAGTGCCGGAAAATCAATTCCGGCGTGTCGCGCCATATCCGGGACCAGCGACGTCGCCGTCATGCCCGGCTGGGTGTTCACTTCGAGACAGACGAGTTGCCCCGTTCCGCCGGGGCGATCGTCATATCGGAAGTCCGCCCGGCTGATGCCGCGACACCCGAGAGCCCGATGCGCCCGTACCGCTAGATTCTGTATACTTTGGTAAATATTTGGTGAAAGCGGCGCCGGAATAACGTGGCGCGCGCCGTTGGCGGAATACTTGGAATCATAGTCGTACCAGCCGCCCTCGGCCGTCACGAGTTCAATGATATCAAAGGCTTCGTCACCCCTGACGCCACAGGTGAGCTCGCGGCCGCCGACGTAACGCTCCACCATGACCGTGTCCCCGAAGGCCCAGTCATCCGCAAATAATTGCTGAGGCGGGTTAATCGCGTCCTCGCGGACGATGAGCACGCCGAAGCTAGACCCTTCCGCCACCGGCTTGACGACATAGGGCGGCTCCATCGCGTGGGCGCGGGCGGCCTCGAGGCGATGCACCAGCAGCGAGTCGGCAACGGGAATGCCGGCCGCCTGCATCACATCCTTGGCGCGCGCCTTGTTCATGGCGAGCGCCGAGGCGAGCACGCCGGAATGCGTATAGGGAATGCCGAGGATCTCGAGGACGCCCTGGATCGAGCCATCCTCGCCATAGGGACCATGCAGGGCGTTGAAGGCGACGTCGGGCTTCAGCTTCGCCAGCACCTCGGCGATGTCGCGCTGGACATCGACGCGGGTGACGCGATAGCCGGCCTGCTCCAGCGCGTCGGCGCAGCCGTTCCCCGAATTGAGCGACACCGGCCGTTCACTGGACCACCCGCCCATCAGGACGGCGACATGCTTCGCCAAAACGCATTCCTTCCAACCGAATCGTATCGGTCGGAATATCTACGAAAAATGGTAAAGAAGCGTTAACCAAGCGAAGGCGTTCACTTTAAAAATGGCGGCCCGCCGCGGGGCCGCCATCCCGGCTGAGTCAATCGGTCGCGTCAGAACTTGATCTCGCCGTTGAGCTTCACCGCGTTCGAGGTGACGCCGTCGCCGAACGAGCCGGCATAGGTCAACCCGAGATTGACATTGGCATTCACCGCAACGTCCAGGCCGGCTTCGAGCAGCAGGCTGTCGCGGGCGATCGGCGCGCCGTCGACCGTGAAGCCGGTGCCCGTGCCGGTGAAGGCGAGCGCCGCCTCCGGCACGTCGTCAGCGGCATGACGCCAGCCGACCATGCCGCGCGGCGCGACCTTGACGCCCCCGACCACGACCTCGGTCGAGGCCCGGACGCCGAGCGTCGTGTAGAACGTGTTGAACGAGGCGCCGTCGGAGCGGAGCCCCGTCACCGGCGCATTGCTCTCGGTGAAGCCGTCGGCATCGACATTTACCCAGCCGAGGCCTGCGAAGGGCTCGATCGTCGCGGCGCCGAACTGCGTCTGGTAGCCGAGCTCGGCGAACAGATTGGCCGTGGTCGCGTCATAGGACGCTTCCGGCCGCTCGACGACATCGCCGATCGTGGTGGTGCGCTTGGTATCGATCGAACTCCAGGCGATCGAGGCGCCGCCGCGCAGCCGCAGCTTGTCGAAGCCGGCGCCGCCATAGAGGGCGAGCAGGCCGGTGTCGATATCGGCCGACGAGGCGAGATCGTCGGCGTCGGTCGAGCCGCGGCTGTAGCCGCCGGCGACGCCGAGCGTATAGCCCTCGCCGGTCAGGTCGACGCCGACCAGCACGCCGCCCAGATTGGTGTCGACGCCGGCGGCATTGCCGTCGCCATTCGTCGACGCCCAGGAACCGAAGGCCTGCGTCCAGGTGGAATAGCCCATGTCGGCCGGCGCCAGCGCGCTGAAGGCCGAGGTGCCCTTCGCCTTCGGCTCCTCGCCATAGGCGAGCGGGGCGGCGTCCGCCGCCGGCGCCTTGGCGCCGCCGATCCGCGACAGTCGCGACAGGATGGCGAGTTCGGCCTGCATCGACTGCTGGGCCAGCGCGCCGGTGACGTCGGCATGGATCTCGCCGTCGAGCGAGGCGAAGGAGTTCGCCAGCGCGACCGGATCCTCGGCGCCGAACACCCAGCGATAGAGCTCGCCGGTGCCGTTGGCGGCGTCGATCGCATTGGCGACGGCCCGCTGGTTGTCGGTGTTGGCGACATCCGCGAAGGCGACGTCGTTGCGGTCGAGCGTCACCGAAACCGTGTTGGCGTCGCCGCCCAGCGTCGGATCGATGAACAGGAAGTCGGACGAGGTCGTGACGCTGCTGTAGCGCGTTCCCTCGATACCGCCGGTCGCGTTGATCAGCGTATAGGTGCTGCCGAGCGTGTAGGGGCCGCTCTCGGTCGTCAGCGCGATCGTGCCGCCGTCCAGCGTGGCAACGCCATCGACGTCGAGCTGGCCATGGTCGCCATTGCCGGCGATGGAGGCGTTGAGCGTCTGGAAATTGTCGAGCGAGCCAACCGTCGAAGTGCCGTAGTCGACCAGCGTCAGCGTATTCGAACCGGCCTGTCCGTCGAGCAATCCGTCGATCGACTGGCCGGCATAGAGCGTGACGATATCGTCGCCGCCGCCCATCAGCACGTCGCCGACGATCTCGCCCTTGTTGATCAGCGTGTCGTTCCAGTCGCCCGTCAGCGTGATCGCCTGGCCGATGTCGCTGACGATCTCGCCTTCGTTCATGATGGCGGTGGCGCCGAAGGCGGCACCGCCCTCGCTGTCGTCGATCAGGATGCCGCGCTGGACGCTGTAGATGAGGCCGCCGGCATAGTTGTTGATCGTGCCGCCGCCGGCAGAGATGCCGTCCGAGATGTTCGGGTCGGTCAGCACGCCGTCCTTGTAGCCGCGCGCGCCGAGCGCCTGGATCGTGCCGTAATTCTCGATCGCGACGAGACCGTCGACGTCGACGCCGTCGCCGTCCGTGTCGGTCGAGCTCGTGACCTGCGCCTCACCGGAGATCAGGCCGTAGTTGATCACCGAAACCGGCGCCGCCGTTCCGGACGTGTCGAAATTGATGCCGGAGCCGTTGCGGCCGCGGATGGTCGCGCCGGCCTCGTTGACGACCGTCGCGCCGAGGTCGCCGGTGATGCCGTGCTTCGAGCCCTCGATCAGGCCGCCGGTGAAGTTGTTGACGGCGCCGCCGCCCTTGTCCTGGAAGTCGATGCCGTCGCCGCTGAAGCTGTTGGCATTCGCCGACGACTGGATCTTGCCGTAGTTGTTGATCGTGGCGTTCTCGCCCGGCCGCATCACGTCGGCACCGGTGGCGGCGCTGATCACGCCGGTGGCGTAGTTGTTGATGGTGATCGTGCCGCCGGTCGCCGCATTGAAATTGATGGCGCGGCTCGCCGTCGAGGTGATCGTGCCGTAGTTCTCGACCAGCACCGTGCCGCCATAGAGCGGATTGCTGATCTGGAAGGCGTCGTCGCCATTGCTCTCGATCAGTCCGGAGGAACGGTTCGTGACGGTCAGCGAATGGCTGTTGTTGACCGTGCTGTCATTGAGGCGAATGGCGCGGCCGGTGGTCGACTTGATCGTTCCGGCATTGTCGATCGAAAGCGTCGTCGAGGCGCCGTTGATGGTGACGGCGGTGCCGCTCGTCTGGAAGCTGCCACCCGTCTGGACCGTCAGCGTATCCGCGCCGGCCATGTTCAGCGACGTCGTGCGCGGCGTGCCGGCGACGACCGTGGTGTCCGTGCCATAGGCGGCGTTGGACATCGTGGCGAGCGCGCCAGTCGCGGCAAGCGCCACCCAGCTTACGGAAGAGAAATTCCTGATCACGTCAAAGCCCCCGGTATGACAACCGGGGTGCTTTACGGATTCAACATGACAATCGGACAACAGCCCCCGGCAGCGGGAACCGGGGCCAGTCAGGCGAGCGCGGCGAGCGCCTCCAACTCGCCCGGCAGAGCATAGGCCCAGCTGGTGATCGAGCCGGCGCCGAGGCAGACGACATAGTCGCCCGGCTTGGCGATCGCGGCGATCTCGGCGGCGAGCGCCTGCGGGCCTTCGAGCGCGCGGGCGTCGCGGTGGCCGCGAACCCGCAGACCATCGACGAGATGGTCGCTGTCGATGCCCTCGATCGGCGTTTCGCCGGCGGCATAGACGGGCGCCACCAGAACGGTGTCGGCATCGTTGAAGCAGGTGCAGAAGCCGTCGAACAGGTCGCGCAGACGGGTATAGCGATGCGGCTGGACGACGGCGATCACCCGTCCCTTGGTCGAGGCGCGCGCCGCCTTCAGCACGGCGGCGATCTCGACCGGATGGTGGCCGTAATCGTCGAACACCTCGACGCCGTTCCAGGAGCCGGTATGGGTGAAGCGGCGCTTGACGCCGCCGAACGCCGCCAGCCCCTTGCGGATCGCGTCGTTGGAAATGCCCAGGTGATGCGCCACGGCGATGGCGCCGGTCGCGTTCTGCACATTGTGCTCGCCCGGCATCGGCAGCACGAGGTCCACCAGCTCCGCGGTCTCGCCGGTCACGCGGTCGCGGATGCTGGCGGTGAAGATCGACTTGCCGCCCTCGTTGCGCAGATTGCCATAGCGGATGTCGGCCTGCGGGTTGGCGCCATAGGTGATGATGCGCCGGTCCTCGATCCTGCCGATCAGCGACTGCACTTCCGGATGGTCGAGGCACATCACGGCGAAGCCGTAGAACGGGATGTTCTCGATGAACTGCTTGTAGGCGTCGCGCGCCTTGTCGAAGGTGCCGTAGTGGTCGAGATGCTCGGGATCGATATTGGTGACGAGCGCCACGTCGGCCGGCAGCTTGACGAAGGTGCCGTCGCTCTCGTCCGCCTCGACGACGACCCAGTCGCTGTCGCCCATGCGGGCATTGGTGCCATAGGCGTTGATGATGCCGCCATTGATGACGGTCGGGTCGAAGCCGCCGGCGTCGAGCAGCGCCGCCACCATGGAGGTGGTGGTGGTCTTGCCATGCGTGCCGGCGATGGCGATGGCGCTCTTCAGGCGCATCAGCTCGGCCAGCATCTCGGCGCGGCGCACGACGGGCAGCAGCCGCTCGCGGGCGGCTTTCAGCTCGGGATTGCTGGCCTTGATGGCCGAGGAGACGACGACGACCCGCGCATCGCCGAGATTGGCGGCGTCATGGCCGACCGCGACGGCGACGCCCTTCGCCTTCAGGCGCTGGACATTGGCGTTCTCGGCCGTGTCCGATCCCTGCACCCGGTATCCGAGATTGACCAGCACCTCGGCGATGCCGCTCATGCCGATGCCGCCGATGCCGACGAAATGGACCGACCCGATGTCGCGGGGCATTTTCATGACTTAAACTCCGGTGGATCCGTCGGGGCGCTTTCCGCCGGCAACGCGCTCGACCAGGTCGACCAGGCGTTCAACGGCGTCGGGGCGTCCGACGGATCTTGCTGCGGCCGCCGCCTGGGCCAGACGGCCCGGCTCGGCCAGGAAAGCGGTCAATTCGCGCGCCAGGCGGTCGGCTGTCAACTCGGCCTGCGGGACGACCCAGCCGCCGCCCGCCCTGGCGAGGACGAGCGCGTTGGCGCTCTGGTCCTGATCGATGGCGCCGGGAAGCGGCACCATGATGGCGGGCCGGCCGATGACGGCGAGTTCACACACGGTCGATGCGCCCGAGCGGGAGACGACGAGATGGCTCGCGGCGATCCGCGCTGGCATGTCCTTGAAGAACGACGCCAGTTCCGCCGTGACGCCGAGCCTGTCATAGGCGGTGCGGACACGGTCCATGTCCTCCGGCCGGCACTGCTGGACGATCGAAAGCCGGGCGCGCGAAGCAGCGTCGAGCTTGGCGAGCGCCTCGGGCAAGAGGTCGGAGAAGAAGCGCGCGCCCTGGCTGCCGCCGAAGACGACGAGCTTCAGCGGGCCGCCTTCCGGCTGGGCCGGATAGGGAAGCTTGCTGGCGTCGATCACCATCTGCCGGACGGGATTGCCGGTCTGCACGACCTTGCCGCTGGCCGCGTCGGCATGGCCGACCTCCGGAAAGCTGGTCGCGACCGCGCTGACCCGCGACGCCAGCAGCCGGTTGGCGCGGCCGAGCACGGCATTGGCGTCATGCGCGACGGACGGGATGCGCAGATGCACCGCCGCCAGAAGCGGCGGCACCGTCGGATAGCCGCCGAATCCGACCACGGCGGCGGGCCGCAGCCGCTTCAGCATCGCCTTCGACTGCCGATAGCCCTGCCAGAGGCTCCAGGCCGCCGCCAGCAGCACCTTGGGCGATTTCACCGAAGGGGTCGCGGAGCGGATGATATGCGTCTCGTCGGCCGGAAAGTTCTGGCCGTAGGTCTCGGCGCGATGATCCGTCGCCAGATGCACGGACCAGCCGCGATCCTTCAGCGCGTAGGCGAGCGCCTCGGCGGGGAACAGATGGCCGCCCGTTCCGCCGGCGCAAAGCAGGATCGTCCTGTTCATCGCGTCAGGCTGCCTTCGGCCGGGTGGTGGCGAAGCGGCTGAAGCCGGCGGTCAGGCGCGCGGGCTCGAAGCGACGGCGCGTCAGCGCCAGCACGAGGCCCATCTGGAAGGCGAGCGCCAGCATGGACGAACCGCCATAGGAGATGAACGGCAGCGTCATGCCCTTGGCCGGCATCAGGTTCAGATTCACCGCCATGTTGATGACCGACTGCACGCCGAACAGCACCAGCAGGCCGGCGGAGGCGAGGCGCACGAAGGCATCCTCGTTCTTGAGGCTGTGGCTCAGGCCGCGCACGACGACGAAACCGAACATCAGCACGAGCCCCATGCAGAGGATGATGCCGAATTCCTCGGCCGCGACGGCGAAGATGAAGTCGGTATGGCTATCCGGCAGGATGCGCTTGACGACGCCCTCGCCCGGTCCCCGGCCGAGCCAGCCGCCGTGGATCACCGAGTTCAGCGCGGTATCGACCTGGAAGGTGTCGCCGGCGCCGGGATCGAGGAAGCGGTTGATGCGGCCGGCGAAGTGCGGGAACACCGTATAGGCGGCGACGATGCCGAGAGCGGCCAGACCGGCGAGGCCGGCGATCCAGAACCAGGAGAGGCCCGCCATGAAGAACACGGCCGACCAGGCGATGACGACCAGCATGGTCTGGCCGAGGTCCGGCTGCGCCACCAGCAGCGCGGCGACGATCGCCAGCAGCAGCATGGCGAAGATGTTGCCCGGGATATCGTTGCGGCGCGAATTCTCGGTGAAGAGCCAGGCCGACAGCACCAGGAAGGCCGGCTTGACGAATTCGGACGGCTGCAGCGAGAAGCCGAGGATGTTGATCCAGCGCCGGGCGCCCTTCACTTCCTGGCCGATGAACAGCGTCGCGAACATCAGCACGACCGAGATCGCGAAGACGATCAGCGCCGTGCGGCGGACGTTGCGCGGCGACAGGAAGGAAGTGCCGATCATGATGGCGATCGTCGGCACCATGAACATCACGTGGCGTTTCACGAAGTGGAAGCTGTCGAGACCGATGCGCTCGGCCACGGGCGGGCTGCCGGCGAGCGACAGCACGACGCCGCCGATCATCAGGGCGAGCAGCCCGAACAGGAGATACTTGTCGACCGTCCACCACCATTCGGCGAAGACGCTGCGATCGGCCCGGCTGACCATCACTTGACCTCCACGAACGGTTTGGCGCCGTCGAGCGCCAGGACGAGAGAGCGGAAGTGATCGCCGCGCTGCTCGAAATTGGAATATTGATCGTAGGACGCACAGGCTGGCGACAGCAGCACCACAGGCTCCGCCGCGCCGTCCGTCGCCGCGTCGCGGGCCGCATCGGCGACCGCGACATCCATCGTACCTGACATCACCGTCTCGACCTTGCCCGCCAGCGTCGCCGCGAATTCCTCCGCCGCGTCACCGATCAGATAGGCTTTGGCGATCCGGGGAAAATACGAGGCGAGGCTGGTGATGCCGCCGGTTTTCGGCTTGCCGCCGGCAATCCAGTAGATGCGGTCATAGCTCGCCAGTGCCTTCTCGGCGGCGTCTGCATTGGTCGCCTTGCTGTCGTTGACGAACAGCGCCCGGTCGATCCGCGCGACACGCTCCATACGATGGGCGAGGCCCGGAAAGCTCTTCAACCCCTCGACGATCTCGGCCTCGGAGATGCTCAGCGCGCGCGCCGCCGCGATCGCCGCGGCAGCGTTCTGCGCATTGTGGGCGCCGCGCAGCGATCCGATGCCGTCGAGATTCGCGACCTCGCGGATGACGGCGTCGTCGGCCTCGACGATGCGTCCCTTGTCGACGAAATAGCCATTGGCGACCGGCCGGCGCACGGAGATCCGCTCGACCGCCACGCCGCGCTTGTCGAGATCCGACGCGATGGTCGAGCACCAGTCGTCGTCGACGCCGACAACCGCCGTCCCGGCGCCGCGCACCAGCCGCGCCTTGATGGCGGCATAGCGCTCCATCGTGTCGTGCCGGTCGAGATGGTCCTCGGTCAGGTTCAGCAGGATGCCGACGGTCGGGTCGATGGTCGGGGCCAGGTCGATCTGGAACGACGAGCACTCAACGATGTGGATACGATCCTTGGCGGGCGGATCCAGCGAGAGGATCGCCGTGCCGATATTGCCGCCGAGCTGCACGTCCCAGCCGTCGACGCGGAAGAGATGGGCGATCAGGGCCGTCGTCGTAGACTTGCCGTTGGTGCCGGTGATGGCAATGAAGGGCGCCGACGGGGCAATCGCCCGCCGCTCGCGGCAGAAGAGCTCGATGTCGCCGATGATCTCGACGCCGGCCGCCTTGGCGAGTTCGACGGTCCAGTGCGGCTTCGGGTGGGTCAGCGGCACGCCCGGCGACAGCACCAGCGCGTCGACGCGAGAGAAATCCAGCCCGCGCAGGTCGACGGTCGGGATGCCGACCGCGGCCGCCTTGGCGACGGACTCCGCCTTGTCGTCCCAGGCCGAGACCTCCGCGCCGCCGGCGACGAGCGCCTGCGCGGTGACGAGGCCGCTGCCGCCCAGTCCGAAGACCGCGACCGACTTGCCGGCGAAGGAGGTGATCGGCGTCATGCTGTGGCTACCGGATCTTCAGGCTGGAGAGGCCGATCAGGGCCAGCACGACCGCGATGATCCAGAAGCGGATCACGACCTGCGGCTCGGTCCAG
This sequence comes from Kaistia sp. MMO-174, assembly GCF_037147815.1. NCBI lineage: Bacteria > Pseudomonadati > Pseudomonadota > Alphaproteobacteria > Hyphomicrobiales > Kaistiaceae > Kaistia > Kaistia sp. MMO-174. The sequence continues at coordinate 313,726 of NZ_JBBCUO010000003.1, forward strand.
CCAAGCTGTTCGAAATGGTGATGAATCGGCGCCATCTTGAAGACGCGCTTGCCGGTCAGCTTGAACGACAGCACCTGGATGATGACCGAGGCCGCCTCGAGCACGAACAGGCCGCCGACGATGGCGAGCACGATCTCGTGCTTGGTAGCGACGGCGATGGCGCCGAGCATGCCGCCGAGCGCGAGCGAGCCGGTATCACCCATGAAGATCGCCGCCGGCGGCGCGTTGAACCAGAGGAAGCCGAGGCCGGCGCCGAGCATCGCGCCGCAGAGCACGGCGAGCTCGCCCGTGCCGGGCACGAAATGAATCTGCAGGTATTCGGCGAAGATGGCGTTGCCGGAGAGATAGGCCATGACGCCGAACGAGGCAGTGGCGACCATGACCGGCACGATGGCGAGGCCGTCGAGGCCGTCGGTCAGGTTCACGGCATTGCCGGCGCCGACGATGACGAAGGCGCCGAACGGAATGAAGAACCAGCCGAGATCGATGACGAAGCCCTTCACGAAGGGAAAGGTCAGCGCGTCGGAGAGCGGCCCGGCCGAGAGGCGCGAGATGGCGATGCAGGCGACAGCGGCGATGGCGAACTCGACGGCGAGGCGCGAACGGCCGGAAAAGCCCTTGTGGCTCTGCTTCGTGACCTTGAGATAGTCGTCATAGAAGCCGATCAGGCCGAAGCCGACCGTCACGCCGAGCACCGTCCAGACATAGAAGCTGGAGAGATTGGCCCAGAGCAGCGTCGAGACGATCAATCCGGACAAGATCATCAGGCCGCCCATGGTGGGCGTGCCCTTCTTGGTGACGAGATGGCTCTGCGGCCCGTCCTCGCGGATCGGCTGGCCCTTGCCCTGCTTGAGCTTGAGCCCGCGGATGATGGCGGGGCCGAACAGGAAGACGAAGATCAGCGCCGTCATCGTCGCGCCGCCAACACGGAAGGTGATGTAGCGGAAGACGTTGAGGCCCGAGAATTGCGCGGAGAGATCCCCCAGCAGGTACAGCATCAGACGGGTCCTTCAGTGGCGGGATCGCTCTCGACGGGGGCCGGGGTAAATCGGGTCTTCAATGTCTCGACGATGGGAGCCATGCGGCTGCCATTCGAGCCCTTGACCATCACGACATCGCCGGCGCCGAGCTCGTCGACGAGAATCGCCTCTAGCTCATTTGCCGTTTCGGCATAATGGCCGCGCATGGCGTCGGGCAAGGCCTCCCAGAGGGCTCGCATCGACGGGCCCGCCAGATAGGCGCGGTCGATACCGGCCGCGACGAGCGGCTCGGCCAGTTCTGCGTGCAGTTTCAGCGTGTCGTCGCCGAGTTCCAGCATGTCGCCGAGCACGGCGATGCGACGGCCGGCTCCGGCCGTCCGCGCCTGCGCCAGGACGGTGATCGCCGCGCGCATGGAGGTCGGGCTGGCGTTGTAGCTCTCATCGATCAGCGTCGCATCGCCCTGGCCGATCGCGAGGCGGTGACGGGCGCCGCGCCCCTTCGGCGCGGAAAGCCCGCCAAGCGCGGCCGCCGCCTCGGCGACATCGCCGCCAAGCTTCGATACCGCCAACAGCACCGCGAGCGAATTCTGGACGAGATGGCGACCCGGCGCGCCGATGGTGAATTCGACCAGCTGGTCGAGGATGCGGGCGCTGACGCGCGAGTGGTCCGCCTGCATGTCGAGGGCTTCGAGCCGCGCGTCTGCGTCGCGGCCCGTGCCGAACGACAGGACATTGTCGATGCCGGCGTCCATGGCGAGCAGCGCCAGCCGCTCGAACTGCGGGCTGTCGCCATTCAGGATGGCGGCCCCGCCCGGCTCGACACCGGAGAATATCTCCGCCTTGGCGCGGGCGATGCCGTCGACGCCGTCGGGGAAGAATTCGAGGTGCACGGCCTCGATGTTGGTGATGATGGCGACATGCGGCCGAACCTGCGCCACCAGCGGGGTGATCTCGCCGGCATGGTTCATGCCGATCTCGAACACGGCGAAGCGGGCATCGGCCGGCATCCGCGACAGGGTCAGCGGAACGCCCCAGTGATTGTTGAACGACGCCGGCGAGAAGTGGGTCGGCCCCTGCGCGGCAAGCACATGGCCAAGCATCTCCTTGGTCGAGGTCTTGCCGACGCTACCGGTCACCGCGGCGATGCGGGCGGTCGAGCGGGCGCGCGACGCGCGGGCAAGATCCTGCAGCCCTTCCAGCACGTCCTGCACGACGACCAGCGGAATCGTCATCCGGCCGAGGCCGGCGAGCTGGTCCGCCGCGACCACCGCGACGGTCGCGCCATGGCCGGCGGCGGCGCCGACAAAGCGGTGCCCGTCGAAGCGGTCGCCGCGAATGGCGAAGAAGGCGTCACCCGGCTGGACGGTCCGGCTGTCGATCGAGATGCCGGTGATCGCCGGGCCGACGGCGGTCGGACGCCCCTTCATGCCGGCGACGAAATCGTCGAAGTTCCAGAGCTTTTCGGTCATGTGCGCGCCTCCGCGGCGAGCGCCGCGGCGACCACCTCGTGGTCGGAGAAGGGCAGCACGACGCCGTTGACGATCTGCCCGGTCTCGTGGCCCTTGCCGGCGACGCAGAGCACGTCGCCCTCGCCCAGCATCGCGACGGCCTCCAGGATGGCGGTGCGACGATCGGGGATGACGATGGAATCGGGCGCGCCGGCCAGGATCTCGGCGCGGATGCGGGCCGGATCCTCCGAACGGGGATTGTCGTCGGTAATGATCACCACGTCGGCATTGCGCCGGGCCGCCTCGGCCATCAGCGGCCGCTTGCCGGCATCGCGGTCGCCGCCGGCGCCGAAGACCACGAAGAGCCGCTTGCGGGTCATCGGCCGCAGCGCGCCGAGCGCATGGTCGAGCGCGTCGGGCTTATGGGCGTAGTCGATGAAGACGAGCGCGCCCTTGTCGGTGACGCCGACCCGCTCCAGCCGTCCCGGGGCGCCGACGAGCGAGCCGAGCGCCTCGATGGCGATGCGCGGCTCGATGCCCGCGCCGATGGCGAGGCCGGCAGCGACGAGGGCGTTCGAAACCTGGAAACCGCCGGCGAGCGGCAGGCGGACATGCATCGGCGTGCCGAAGACGTCGAGCTCGAGCGACTGGCTGTAGAGATCGGGCTCGTCCTTGACGAGGCGAATCGACCGCCCTGCCCGGCCTACATCGATCAGGCGCTGCCCGCGGCGGCGCGCCACGTCCATGACCGCCTTCGCATAGGGACCGTCCGCGTCGACGACGGCGGTGCGGCCTTCCGGCAGGAGATTGCCGAACAGCTTGAGCTTGGCCTCGAGATAGTGCTCGACCGTCGGATGATAATCCATGTGGTCGCGGCCGAGATTGGTGAAGGCCGCCGCCGTCAGGCGAACGCCGTCGAGCCGATGCTGATCGAGGCCGTGGCTCGACGCCTCGAGCGCCGCGTGGGTGACGCCCTGGCGAGCCAGCCGGTCGAGGATCCGGTGAAGCTGGATCGGATCGGGCGTGGTCAGGCTGCCATAGTCGGAACCGTCGGGCGAGACGACGCCGATGGTGCCGATCGAGGCGGACTTCCTGCCGGCGATCTCGAAGATCTGGCGGACAAAGGCGGCGACCGAGGTCTTGCCGCTGGTGCCGGTGACGGCGACCAGGTTTTCCGGCTGCAGGGGATAGAAGCGGGCGGCGAGATGCGCCAGCGCGATGCGCGGATCGGCGGCGCGCAGCACCGGCACGCCGAGATCGTCGGGAAGGACCGAGTCGGGACCGCAGACGATGGCCGCAGCGCCCCGCTTCACCGCATCCGGCGCGAAGCGGGCGCCATCCGCCGCCACGCCCTTCAGCGCCGCGAACAGAATGCCCGGCTCGACAGCGCGGCTGTCCGCCGTAAGGCCGGAAATCTCGATCTCCGCCTGATCGGCGGAAAGCGAGAAGTCGTTCGAAGCTAGATCACCGAGCCGCATTCTGGGGTCGAACCCTCCCGATCGTTCCTGTTTCGCGCCAGGTATGGGGCGCGCAGGCCCTTCCAAAGGCCCGCTCTTCGAACCTCAATACGACACAAGCATGGCGTCGGGGTGGCTTTCGTTCTCGCTGCGCGGCTGGACGCCCAGAATTGCGGCGGCACGACGGATGACGTTGGAGCTGACATTCGCGGCGTTCCAGGCCGCGAGCGCCGGCAGGCCGGGCTTCTCCGGCTTCGGATCGTCGATCGAGATCAGCATGACATATTCCGGATCGTCCATCGGGAAGGCCGACAGGAACGAGTTCAGGTAATGGCCCTCGACATAGCGCCCGTTGGCGATCTTCTCGGCCGTGCCGGTCTTGCCGCCGACGACATAGCCGGGGACGTCGGCATTGCGGCCGGAGCCCTTGACGGCGTTGAAGCGGAACAACCAGCGCATCTCGTCGCTCGTCTTCTTCGACACCATCTGCGTGGAGTCGGCCATCGCCTCTTCCTGCGTGCGCGGGAAGAAGGTCGGCGTCAGAAGGTGGCCGCCATTGACCAGCGCCGCATCGGCGACGGCCGCCTGCATCGGCGTGATGGCGATGCCGTGGCCGAAGGAGACGGTCAGCTGCGTCGCCTGGCTCCAGCGCTTCGGCACCTGCGGCGTCGCGACTTCGGGAAGGTCGGTCTTCAGCCGGGTCGAGAGGCCGAACTTCTTCAGATAGGCCTGCTGCTCCTCCTGGCCGACGGCGAGCGCCATCTTGGCCGTACCGATGTTGGACGAATACTGGAAGATCTCCGGCACCGTCAGGAAGCGCGCCTTGGCGTGGAAGTCGCGGATGACGTTGCGGCCGACATGGATCGGGAAGCGCGCGTCGATGCTGTCCGTCATCTTCACGCGGCCGGAATCAAGCGCCATCGCGAAGGTGAAGCTCTTGAACACCGAGCCGAGCTCGAAGGTGCCGGCGGTCAGGCGGTTCAGCCGGTCCGGCTTGTTGGCGTCGGTCGGCGTGTTCGGGTCGAAATCGGGCAGTGACGCCATCGCCATGACCTCGCCGGTCTTGGCGTTGAGGATGACGCCCATGGCGGCGACCGACTGGTAGCGCTGCATCGCGCCGACGAGCTCGTCGCGCAGGATGTGCTGGACGCGCATGTCGATCGACAGCTTCACCGGCTGCATGTCGGCGCCCTTCATGGCGAAGCCCGCGCCATGCAGATCGCCAAGGCCGCGCTCGTCGATCGCCTTCTCGATGCCGGCAATGCCCTGATTGTCGATGTTGACGAGGCCAACGATATGGGCCGCGGCCGGGCCGCCCGGATAGAAGCGGCGGTTCTCGGTCAGGAAGCCGACGCCGGGAATGCCGAGATTGTGGATCTCGGACTGCTGCTTCGGCGTGATCTCGCGCTTGACCCAGACAAAGCCGGCCTGCGTCGACAGCTTCTTGCGCAGCTGCGCCGCGTCGAGGTCCGGCAGGACGCTGGTGATCAGTTCGGTCGCCTCGTCGGGGTCGACGATCTTGTTCGGCTCGGCGAAGAGCGAGGCGGTCTTGATGTCGGTGGCGAGGATCTCGCCATTGCGGTCGACGATGTTGGGACGCGCGGTCGCGACCGCCTGGGCCGCGCTGCCGCGGGCGGCGGAGCCGGCCTGGTCGCTCATGCCGAGCATGACGAGACGGCCGCCGATGACGCCATAGACGAGCATGAAGGCGACCATGGTCAGCGCGATGCGGCTGCGGGTCTGGTCGTGGCGCGCCTTGCTCGCTCCCTTCAGCGCGACATGACGCCCGCCATTGGCGGGGCTGAACATGCCGGGACGGTCGGTCAGCGTCATCGTCATGGGTTCGCTCCCGTTTGAGCCACGATGTCACGGGGACGGGGCTTGGCGACGCTTGCCTGCGCCGTGGTGGGCTTGGCGACGATCGGCTTCGCGGCGCCCGACTTGGCGACGCCGCTGGTGATCATGCGGTCGAGCGAGGCGCCCGGAACCTCGATCGGCTTGTCGGGCACGTCCTCGATGCTGGCGAGCTGGCGCACGTCGAGCGGCGCGAGGTGCAGATAGGAGCCATAGCGCTGGACGAGGTCCTGCAGACGGGACGGCTGGTCGAGCACGCTCCACTCCGCCTGCAGGATGTTCATCATGTCCTTCTCGCGCACGATCTCGCGGCGAAGCTCCATGACGTGATCGGCGGCGCGGCCAGCGCGATCCTTCATGGCATAGGTGACGACGGCGCCGGCCACCATCAAAGCAACCCAGATGACGTTGAGTGCCCGGAGCATTACGACCTCGCCACTTTGAATTCAGGTAGTGCCGGAACGCCGGCCGCCTCGGCGTCGAACGGCCGCGCTGGCGCCTCCGTCCGGATGCCGGCGCGCAGCTTGGCCGAGCGAGCCCGCGGATTGCGCGCCGTCTCGGTGTCGCCCGCGACGACCGCGCCCTTGACCGCCAGCGTGAAGGTCGGCGCCGCGAGAACGCGCTCGGGCATGTGCCGCGAGCCGCCCGCCCGGACCTCGCTGCGTTCGGCCAGGAAGCGCTTGACGATGCGGTCTTCCAGCGAATGGAACGACACGATGACCAGGCGGCCGCCCGGCTTCAGCACGCGCTCGGCGGCGGCCAGCGCCCGGCCGAGCTCGTCGAGCTCCTGGTTGACGTAGATGCGCAGCGCCTGGAACGTGCGGGTCGCCGGATGGATCGGATCCGTCGGCTTCTTGCCGACGACGCGCTCGACCAGCCCGGCCAGTTCGCTGGTGCGCAGATAGGGCTTGGCGACGCGGTCCTGCGTGATGGCGCGCGCGACGGCGGCGGCCCGGCGCTCCTCGCCGAGCACCGAGATGATGCGGGCGAGGTCGCGCGCTTCCATCGTGTTGACGACGTCGGCGGCGCTCGGCCCTTCCTGGCTCATGCGCATGTCGAGCGGGCCGTCGAAGCGGAAGGAAAAGCCGCGCTCGGCTTCGTCCAGCTGCATCGAGGAAACGCCGATATCGAGCACGACGCCGTCGACCTTCCCGTGCCCCTGCCCTGCCGCGATCGCGTCGAGATCGCCGAAGCGGCCATGCACGAGTTGCAGCCGGCCCTGATATTCGGCGACGAGCGCCTGGCCGTCGGCGATCGCGTTCGGATCGCGGTCGATGCCGATCACCGAAGCGCCGGCGTCGAGGATGGCGCGGCTGTAGCCGCCGAGGCCGAAGGTGCCGTCGATGACGACGCCGCCGGCCACGGGCGCGAGATGCTCGATCACCTCGGCGAGCAACACGGGAACGTGGCGGTCGGATCCGCCGGCGATGCCGCCCTTCGAGCCGTCACCGGTCGTCATGATTCCGCGCCTCCGGAGGAACGCGGACCCGCGCCAAGCCGGCGGCGCAATTCGCGCACGCGGTTCTTGGCCTCGTCCCGATAGGCGACGAAACGCTCCGGTTCCCAGATCTGAAACTTGTAGCCCTGACCGACGAAGGTCACGGTGTCGCCGATGCCGGCATGGGCCTTGATCACCTCGGACAGCGCCACGCGCCCCTCCGGGTCGATCCTCAGCACCTCGCTCTCGCCGATCAGCGTCGTCGAGAGGAATTCGTGGTCCTCGGAGAAGGGCTCGAACAGCGTCAGGCTGGCGCGGATCTGGCTGACGAGGCGATTGCCGCCCGCATCCACCGCGTTCTGGTCCAGCGTCGGACAGCAATAGAGCCCCTCGAAGCCGTCGCGCGCCAGCACGGAGCGGAACGATGCCGGGATCGACACCCGCCCCTTCGAGTCCAGCCTGTTGGTGAAGGTCGAAACGAATTCCTCCATCACCTTTCGCGCCGGCGCTCCCCTTGAAAATGCCCATTGAAAGCCCGCCCGCGCAGCGAGCCGGGAACACACTCAATGGACGCGGACTGGAAACAACATCCCGGCATGCCATGCGGCGCCACAGATCGACCGGAATTTGCCGACCGCAGTGCCCTCGAACCGGGATGATTTGGGATACCATGGGTGAATATGGGCGTCAATGGAATCGGCCCCCACGACAGGCAGGCGCCACCGCCCGTATCACACCGGGTTAAGCTTAATTTTCCGTAGCTTTTGACGGCGCGGGCATAAGGAATCCGTATGATTTCGGCCGTTCGGGCACGGCACTTTTCCAAGGCCTAATTTTGCGGGGCGATGGGAATGGCCAGCATCCGGCGGCGACGAGGCGATCGCGGCGGGGATCGGGAGCCGTGGTGGGAGGCGCTCCCATCCGGCGGGCGGCCCTTGCGGGCGCGGCGCGGCCGGCAAGGGCGCGCGCGGGACGGCATCGCGGCGGGGCCGGCGATGCGGATCGACAATCAGGGGAAGAAAGAATGCCAGTCGGCCTGTAAGCCGGGTTCTGTAGGGCGGCGGCGAACCGCCGCGTGACGACCATTCATCTTGGACGTCCGTTGCCGGACGCCTCGTGCGACCAACCCGGGTGACCGGCCTGGAAACAGGCTGGGCTCACGCCCGCGTCACCCCTATTCGGTCTTGCTCCCGGTGGGGTTTACCGTGCCGTTCCCATTGCTGGGACCGCGGTGGGCTCTTACCCCACCCTTTCACCCTTACCCGTGGCGCGAACGCTCGGGCGGTTTGCTTTCTGTGGCACTTTCCCTGGGGTCGCCCCCGCCGGGCGTTACCCGGCACCGTGTTTCCATGGAGCCCGGACTTTCCTCCCCTGCGACCTTTCGATCCTGCAGCAGCGGTCGTCCGGCCGACTGGCAATGCGGGGCTTAGGGGGGCGACGGGTGCGGGTCAAGCCCAAGGAGGGGGAAGTCGTTCCCCGCACCCGACATTGAAGGCGGTCAGGAGGCCTGTCGGCCCGCAACTGATTCAGGCGGCACCCGCGAAGGCGGGCGACATCGAGCCTGGCAGTCTTTCGTCCTCCCCGTACGCGCCCGCACTAGCGAACGCTGCAACACGAGAGGCTTCGGCCGAGACCGCCCCGACCACGTCCGAACTTAGTTCGAAGCCATGATCTGCTGGACCTTGCCGCAATAGCGCAGCGGGCCCTTGGTCATGCGCGTGGCGCCATGGCCGCCATTGTACTTCAGGATGGTGCCGCAAAGATCGCCGCCGGCGAGCTTGCGGGCCTGGCCGAGATACATCATGCCGTAGCGGATGTTGGTGGCCGGGTCGTAGAGGGCCTTGGCCGAGCCCTTGTAGCCCATGCCGCGAGCCGTCTGCAGGCGGACCTGCATCAGGCCGATCTCGCCGACGCTGCCCGTCATGTTGGGCTTGTAGTTGCTCTCGACGGTGATGACGGCGTGGGCGAGTGACAGGGGAACGTTGTTCGCCGCGGCGTGGGTGCGGATCAGATCATCGAAGCTGCTGCGGTCGGCTGAGGCGATACGCGTTTCGTTCGACTTGAGCAGTCGGCCAGACTTGGCCGACGCCGGAGCAATGGCGAGACCGCTAGTGGCGACGAGGGCGGTCAGGGCGAGTACGCAAAACTTCTTCATACCTGGGGGTAACTCACATCGTTGACGATGGCGGCACCTTTCGTTGCCCAAGAGTCCCGAATTGGGGCACCCGAACTGAAATCAGGTTACAGGCTTTAACATTCCGTGATCGCCCGAACGGCCAGGCAAAATAATTTGCCGGCTGAACAGTTTCGAGCTGCCGCTGGGGAACTCAGGCCTTGTCGGACAACGCCCGAGCGAGACGGTGCAGCGTCACAATCGTCGAAGAATCGGCAATTCCATCAACCCTTTCGGGCCGGAAGTGGCGCTGGAACGCGGTGACGACCTGTTCCGTCTCCTGATCGTAAGTTCCAGAGATCTGAATGGGATAGCCGTACAGCGCCAGCATCGCCTGCAGCGCCTCGATCGGCGCGCCACTTTCACCGATGCTAAAAAAACGACCGCCCCGAATCGGTTCCGGCTCGACGAAATGACCGAGCCCGGCAGAAGCCAGGCGGCCCCATGGGAACTTCTCGCCTGGGTCGCGCTTCCGCGCGGGCGCAACATCGGAGTGAGCAAGGATTCGTTCCGGACGAATGCCGTGTCGAGCGCAAATGTCGCAGGCAAGTGCGATCACCGCATCGATCTGTTCGTCGGGAAAATCGGGGTAGCCATGGTCATGGCCCAGGTTGGCGATCTCGATTCCGACAGACCGGGAGTTGATATCGGTCGCGCCATGCCACGAAGAGACGCCGGCATGCCAGGCGCGATCCGCCTCGGCGACCAGTTGCGTGATGGTTCCGTCCTCGCCGACGACATAGTGGCAGGAGACGTTGGAGGCCGGGTCGCTCAACAGGCCGATCGCCGCCTCGGCCGTCTTCATGTCCGTATAGTGCAGGATCAGGATGTCGATCGGCGCGCCGCCGACGCGCGGTCCGAAATTGGGCGAAGGCCGCCATGCCACACCCGGCAGCTTGGCATCCGGCAGGGCTGCGTCAGGCACGTCTCTCTCCATGGTCATGCGAAGGCCCGCTCGCGGCGGATGCGGTCATACGCGCCGTTCAGCGCGGCGAGCTTGGCGGTGGCGATCGCGAGAAATTCGGCCGGCACGCCGCGCGCGATCAGCCGGTCCGGATGGGTCTCGGCGACAATGCGGCGATAGTGCCGCTTCACGTCGTCATTCGAGGCGGCGCGGTCGATGCCCAGGATGAGGTAGGGGTCGCCCTCCTCCGGCACGATGTGGCGACTGCTGATGCGCGCGAACGCCGCCTCGCCGATGCCGAAGATCGACGCGACATGGTCGAGGAACGCCAGTTCGTCCTGATGCACCATGCCGTCGGCCTTGGCGATGTGGAACAGGCCATCGACGATGTCCTCGAACACGGGCGAGCCCGGCTCGAACAGGCCGGCGAGCTTGCGCGCATAGGCGTCGAAGCCGGCGACGTCCTGCTTGGCGAGGTTGAACAGCCGCGCCACGTTCTGGTGCTCGGCCGCCGGGATATCGAACAATTGCTCGAAGGCGGTGACTTCGTCCCGCGTCACGACGCCGTCCGCCTTGGCCATCTTGGCCGAGAGCGCGATCATCGAGACGGAGAACGCCACCTGCCGCCGATCCTCCGGCGAGCCGGACAGCATCGTGCGGACGGTTTCGATCAAATCGTCCAGCGCCCGCCCGAGGGTGCAGGAGCCGGGAAGCGAGCATATGAGGTCGCCGAGTCGTTGCCAGATTGTCATGGCGGAATCATAGGCATCCGCGGCGTCGAGTGCGAGAGTCCAGGGTGTCGCGCAGTCGCCAATTCACGCAGGACGGGTCGCAGCCCCTCGGCCAGGGCGATCTTCCGGCCATTGCGGATTGACGGAAGCCGGCCGAACCGTACTCATGCGGCCGGACCGGCAGGATACGGGGAGCATGACGATGACGCAGTGGGACTTCTGGATCGATCGCGGCGGCACCTTCACCGATATCGTCGCGCGCGACCCGGAAGGCCGTATCCGCGCCCACAAGCTGCTCTCGGAAAATCCCGGCGCCTATCGCGACGCCGCCGTGCAGGGCATCCGCGAACTGATGGGCGTTCCGGCCGGTGCGCCGATCCCGCCGGGCGCCATCGACACGGTGAAGATGGGCACGACCGTCGCCACCAACGCCCTGCTCGAGCGCAAGGGCGACCGCACGCTCCTCCTCATCACCCGGGGTTTTCGCGACGCGCTGGCGATCGGCTACCAGGCGCGCCCGGACATTTTCGCCAAGAAGATCGTCAAGCCGGAACTGCTCTATGAGCGCGTCGTCGAGGTTGCCGAGCGCGTGCGGGTCGACGGCACGGTCGAGGTCGAACCCGATCCGGCCGAGGTCGAGGCCGCCCTTCGCGACGCCCATGCCAGCGGCATCCGCTCCGTCGCCATCGTCTTCATGCATGCCTGGAAATATCCCGGGCACGAGGCGCGGGTCGCCAAAATCGCCCACTCCGTCGGCTTCCCGCAGATCTCGGTCAGCCACGAGATCTCGCCGCTGATGAAGCTGGTCGGGCGCGGCGACACCACCGTGGTCGACGCCTATCTCTCGCCGATCCTCAACCGCTATGTCGAACAGGTCTCCGCCGAGCTGGGCGGAACGGAGGGCGCCTCGCCCCGCCTGATGTTCATGATGTCGTCCGGCGGGCTGACGGCGGCGGAGCTTTTCCGCGGCAAGGATGCCATCCTCTCCGGGCCGGCCGGCGGCGTCGTGGCGGCGGTCGAGACGGCGCGGCAGGCGGGCTTCGGCCAGGTCATCGGCTTCGACATGGGCGGCACGTCCACCGATGTCTCGCACTATGACGGCGTCTATGAGCGCTCGTTCGAAACCGAGGTCGCGGGCGTGCGCATGCGCGCACCGATGATGCGGATCCACACGGTCGCCGCCGGCGGCGGCTCGATCCTGCACTACGAGGCCGGCCGCTTCCGCGTCGGCCCGGATTCGGCCGGCGCCGACCCCGGCCCTGCCAGCTACCGGCGCGGCGGCCCGCTCGCCGTCACCGACGCCAATGTCATGACCGGCAAATTGCGGCCGGAGCATTTTCCAAAGATTTTCGGCGCGGGCCGCGACCAGCCGCTCGATGCCGCCATCGTGCGCGAGCGCTTCGAAAAGCTGGCCGCCGAGATCGGCGACGGCCGCACGCCCGAGGACATCGCCGACGGTTTCCTGCGCATCGCCGTCGAGAACATGGCGAACGCCATCAAGAAGATCTCCGTCCAGCGCGGCTATGACGTCACCGACTATGCGCTGAACTGCTTCGGCGGCGCCGGCGGCCAGCACGCCTGCATGGTGGCGGACGCGCTCGGCATGACGACTGTGCTGGTGCATCCCTTCTCCGGCATCCTCTCCGCCTATGGCATGGGCCTCGCCGACATCCGCGCCGGCCGCAGCAAGGCGGTGGTCCAAAAGCTGGCGCCGGAAGCGCTGCCCGAGCTTCTGGATCTCGCCTCGACGCTCACGGACGAGGTCCATGCCGAACTGGCGCAGCAGGGCGTCGAGGCCACCGACACCTTCGTCCGCGCGCATCTCCGCTATGACGGCACCGACACGACGATCCCGGTCGAGGTGCTGGCGGAGGGCCCGGACTGGCTACCGCTGGATGAAATCCTCGCCGCTTTCCAGGAGGCGCACCGGAAGCAGTTCGGCTTCGTCTTCGAGGGCAAGGCGATCGTCGTCGAGAGCCTGGAGGTCGAGGCGGTCGGCGGCGGCGCCGCGATCGAGGAACCGGCGCTCGACGCGCCCGAGAGCCGGCCCAAGCCCTCCGAGACCGTCTCGATCTTTTCCGACGGCGCGGCCCATCGCGCGGGCATCTTTCCCCGCGCAAGCCTCGCGCGCGGCGCCATCGTCGCCGGGCCGGCGCTGATCATCGAGCCGCACCAGACCATCGTCGTCGAGCCGGGCTGGCAGGCTGAAATCTCGGCCCGCGACCATGTCGTACTGACGCGGGTCGAGGGGCTCGACCGTCGCCATGCCATCGGCACCGACGCCGATCCCGTGATGCTGGAGGTGTTCAACAACCTCTTCATGTCGATCGCCGAGCAGATGGGCGTGACGCTGCAAAACACCGCCTATTCCGTGAACATCAAGGAGCGGCTCGATTTCTCCTGCGCCGTCTTCGACGCGACCGGCGCGCTCGTCGCCAACGCGCCGCACATGCCGGTGCATTTGGGCTCGATGGACCGCTCGGTCGAGACGATCATCGAGCTGAACCGGAGGGCGATGCGGCCGGGCGACGTCTATGCGCTCAATGCGCCCTATAATGGCGGCACGCATCTCCCCGACATCACCGTCGTCTCGCCCGTCTTCGACGATGCGGGCCACGAAATCCTGTTCTTCGTCGCCAGCCGCGGCCACCACGCCGATATCGGCGGCACGGCGCCGGGCTCGATGACGCCGCGCGCCACCACCGTCGACGAGGAAGGGGTTCTCATCGACAATTTCGTCCTCGTCGACCAGGGCCGCTTTCGCGAGGCCGAACTGGTCGAGCTGCTGACCGACCATCCCTACCCCGTCCGCAACGTCACGCAGAACATCGCCGACCTCAAGGCGCAGATCGCCGCCAACCAGAAGGGCGTCCAGGAGCTGCGCCGGATGGTCGAGCATTTCGGGCTCGATGTCGTCACCGCCTATATGGGCCATGTGCAGGACAACGCCGCCGAGAGCGTGCGCCGGATGCTCGGCAGCCTCCGGGATTCCGAATTCGCCGTCGAGACCGACCAGGGCGCGGTGATCCGCGTGAAGATCCGCGTCGACCGCGAGAAGCGCGAGGCGACGGTGGACTTCACCGGCACCAGCCCGCAGCAGAAGACCAATTTCAACGCGCCGGAACCGGTGACGCGGGCTGCGGTCCTCTATGCCTTCCGCGTCATGGTAGAGGGCGACATCCCGATGAATGCCGGCTGCCTGCGGCCGATCCACATCATAATCCCCGAGGGCTCGATGCTGGCGCCGCGCTATCCGGCCGCCGTCGTCGCCGGCAATGTCGAGACGAGCCAGCAGGTGACCAACGCGCTGTTCGGCGCGCTGGGCGCGCTTTCATCCTCGCAGGGCTCGATGAACAACCTCACCTTCGGCAACCAGACCTACCAGTATTACGAGACGCTCTGCTCCGGCGCCCCGGCAGGCCGGTTCAACGACGGCACCGGCTTCGACGGCGTCGACGCCGTGCATGTCCACATGACCAATTCGCGCCTGACCGATCCGGAGGTGCTGGAGTTCCGTTTCCCCGTCCTGCTTGAGGACTTCCACATCCGCGAGGGCTCCGGCGGACGCGGAAAATGGTCGGCCGGCGGCGGCACCAGGCGGACGATCCGATTCCTGGAGGCGATGGAATGCGCCATCCTCGCCTCGCACCGCACCGTCGCGCCGCACGGGCTCGAAGGCGGCGATCCCGGCGCCCTCGGCAAGACCGAGGTGCGCCGCAACGACGGCCGGGTCGAGGTGCTGGAAGGCTGCGACCAGACCGTGCTCGCCGCCGGCGAGGCCGTCATCGTAACGACGCCCACCGGCGGGGGATTTGGCAGGGCATAGGCCGGACTGGAGTGAAGCCCTCACCTCTCCCAGAGGGAGAGGTGTAAGAGAGCCCCTACCAGCCCTCGACCACCGTCTTGCCGATCGAGCGACCGCTTTCGACCAGCGCGTGGACCTCGCGCAGCGTCGCGGCGTTGATCGGGCCGACCCGGTTGGTCAGCGTCGAGCGGATCTTGCCCGCCTCCACCAGCCCCGCGACCTCGTTCAGCAGCTTGTGCTGCTCGACCAGGTCAGCGGTCTGGTGGATCGGCCGGGTGAACATCGATTCCCAGTGAACGCCGACAGCCTTGCCCTTGAACGGCACGATGTCGAGGGTCTCCATGTCGTCGATGACGCCGACATGGCCCTGCGGCGCCACCAGCTTCTGGATCGCCGGCCAGTGATGCGGCGTCTGGGTCAGCGCCAGCACGATGTCGACGGCCGGAATGCCGATCCGCGCCACTTCCTCGTCGAGCGGCTTGGTGTGGTCGATGACGTGATGCGCGCCGAGGCCCTCGACCCAGGCGACGGTGTCCGGCCGCGAGGCGGTGGCGATCACCGTCAGCCCGGTCAGCGCCCGCGCCAGCTGGATCGCCATCGAGCCGACGCCGCCGGCGCCGCCGACGACGAGCAGCGTCCGCCTGTCGGCGCCCTCGCCCTTGCGCACGCCGATGCGGTCGAACAGCAGCTCATAGGCCGTGATGGTGGTGAGCGGCAGCGCCGCCGCTTCCGCGACATCCAGCGTCGCCGGCTTGCGGCCGACGATGCGCTCGTCGACGAGGTGATATTCGGCATTGGTGCCGGGCCGGTTGATCGTGCCGGCATAGTAGACGGCGTCGCCGGGCTTGAAGAACGTCACCTCGGCGCCGGCGGCGTCGACGATGCCGGCCGCGTCATAGCCGAGCACGCGCGGCGTGTCGGATCCTGCGTTGCGCCGGACCTTGGTGTCGACCGGGTTGACCGACACGGCCTCGACCTTGACGCGAAGATCGCGCGGGCCGGGCTCGGGAATGTCGAGCGTGATGTCGGAGAGGGCGTTGGCATCGCTGGCGGGAAGCGACTTGGTGAAGGCGATCGCACGCATGAGCGGGCTCCATTTCCTTGGCGCCGCGGGAAGCGGCGGACACAGAGCCATTTCGTGCATATTGACCGTTCCCGCAAGAATGCACAATTTGGGCCTATACTGACCGAATGGATACTAATGGAGATCAGCCATGGGCGCGGAGCACGAGAAATGCGATGTCGAGACGACGCTGGAGCTGATCGACGGCAAGTGGAAGGGCGTGGCGCTGTTCCACCTGCTCGACAACACGCTGCGCTTCAACGAACTGCATCGCCGCACGCCGGCAGTGACCCAGCGCGTGCTGACCAAGCAATTGCGCGAACTGGAGCGTGACGGACTTGTGATCCGCACCGTCTATGCCGAGGTGCCGCCGCGCGTCGAATACCGTCTGTCGCCACTCGGCGAGACGCTTCGCCCGATCATCCTCGCGCTCCGGGCCTGGGGCATCGCCTACAAGGAGCGCCAGCTCGGCGAAAGCGCGGCGGCGTAGAGGCGCGACTCAGGAGGCGTCACCTCTCCCTCAGCGCCGACGATATTTTGCCAACCTCTCCCATGGGGAGAGGTCGACGGCCGAGGGCCGGCGGGTGAGGGGTTCAGCGCTCGCCGGAGAGATCGCCTCCCTCACCCGGAGCTTCGCTCCGACCTCTCCCTCAGGGAGAGGTGAAGAAGAATGCCGCTCGCCTCCCCTACGCCGCCTGGGCCAGCGCCTGTTCCAGTGCCTGCCAGTCGGCGTGCGTCAGTACCGGCTTGACGCCCATGTCGACCACCGCCGCGAAGACCGGCACCGGCATGGCGGCCTTCATCCCGCCCAGCATGCCGAGCCGCTCGGCCGGGTTCATCGCCGGAATCATGATGCGGATGAACTCCATCATCATGTCGGGATCGACGGAGCCGACGATGCGGCCCTCGATCGCCGCGAGCTCGCCATCGGTGAAGTGCCGGTGCAGCAGCGACAACGTCTCGGTCTCTTCCTCGATCATGTGCTCGTAATCATGCGCCAGGAATTCCGTGTAGCGGAGATAGAGCGCCCGCAGCATCGGCGAGCGTCGGGACGCCGGGGCCGCCTCGATCTGCCGCAGCCGCGTTTCCAGCTCGTCGAAATCGCGCTCGTGGTGATCGTGGTCGTCGGCCAGCCGCTCGGTGGCGCCGGTCCGGCGCTGCTCGATCTCGGTATGGATGAAGACGTTCTCGTGATGGAGATGCTTGCGCCCCATCGTCACCATCAGGCGCATGTCGCGGATCAGGCCGGCGACATCGGTGTCGTTCAGCGGATCGATGGCGCCGAGGCGCATCATCAGCTGGGCCTGGGCGCGGCGAAGGCCCTTGTGGATGGACGCATAGAGATTGTAGCGCGTTTCGTCGACATAGACGGCGGCAAAACTGGTCATTCCGTAACTCCTCAAACCCCTAGTGGGACGGCGAAGTACAGCATGACGCTAGGGCAGGATGTGACGTTCGTCACTGACATTTCCCGCCACGGGCCGGGCGAGCCTTACTGCGTGTAGGAGAGAGGAATGCTGGCCGGCGGCGTATAGGGGCCGGAGGGCGGCACGGATGGCGTCTGGCCGTTCAGGATCTGGTCGCCCGGATAGGGCGCCTCGGCATCGGGCGCGCCGAGATTGTCGTCGAAGCGATAGGTGAAGGCGCGCTGCTCCATGTTCGCCGGCGCGGCCGGCGGCGGCGTCTGCAGCAGCGTCGCCATCGGGATGCCGGCATTGGGGTCGAGCGGCGTCGGGCCCGGCCTTTCGAGCTTCGGCCGGCAATAGCGCGAGGTGCCGCTGGCATTGTGGCGCGCGAGGTCGATGTGGATGTGGTCCTCGTGCAGGCGGTTCGAGCCCGGCCCCAGCACGGTGGTGAAATAGCCGCAGGCCGAGATCAGCGCCTCGCGCAGGAAGGCCTGGCTGGCGGGATCGCCACGGCGCCAGTCGGTGCGGACGCGGATGGTGCGGCCGTCCGCCAGGCGAAGGCCGGCGACGTCGAAGGCATTGGCGAAGGCATGTTCGGAGAGCTTGTCGCCGTGGCGGTTGTTGCGCGGACGGCAGGCATAGGTGCCCATGGTCAGGACTTCGGTGACCGGCATGCCGAAGCGCGCCTGCGCCGCCGGCTGCACCGCCTCGCGGACCCAGCGTTCCATGGCGTTGGTCATCATGCAGCCGAGCAGCACGTCGCCGCCCGTCACCGCCACCACGCCGCGCTGGAAGGCATTCACCTTCAGCGGCTGCTCGATGCCGCACGCGCCCTTGCCGTCAACCTCGCGCGCCGGGCGCTGGAAGTAGGAAGGGACGACGAGCTTCTGCGCGTAACAGGCTCGCTCCGTCGCGTCCCGCCAGCCTTCCCTTTGCTCCGAAAGGAAGTTCAGGGCGCAGCCAGAGAGCGAAACGAGAGCGAGCACCGACGCGATACGCAACGCTACGCAACTGTACATGCCCCGTAGAATGCGCCCGAAGCTCTTAAAGAATGGTCAACCATACCCGCAACCGGAGCGGGCGGTCGCGCCGAAACTCTACCCGCCCATCGTCTCGATCGAGGCGAAGCCCTCGACAGGGCCCGCCGCCTCGAAGGGCGTCGTCACCTCGACGAAGCGATCGGGATAGAAGCCGTTGAAATGCGTCCGGAGCGACAGCGAATAGGCGCCGATATGGCCGATCTCGATCCAGTCTCCGACGCCGATGCTTTCCGGCAGGTAGAAGGGCCGCGACAGGATATCGACGGAATCGCAGGTGGCGCCGCAGACGCGGAACGGCACGACCGTATCGCCATCGACGGCGCGGGGACGGCGGGCCGGATCCGGCAGATGGCGCGCCGGCAGCGTGATCTTGCCGGTCCAGGAATCCGACAGAGACGACCAGATGCCGTCATTGATGTAGAGCCGCCTGCCCTTCTTCAGCAGCACGCGGACGACGACGGAAAGGCAGCGCGCGACGATCACCCGCCCGGGCTCGGCCACCAGCGGCACATCGCCGAATCCCCATTCCTCCGCTTCGCGCACGATGTCGGCGATCAGCACGCCGGTTTCCGGCCGCACGACCTGCTTGCGCCTGGGGTCGCTGCCATAGGCGGCCGGAAAGCCGCCGCCGATGTCGAGCGCGGCGAGATCGACGCCGGCGCGCGAGCGCACCCAGGCGGCCGAGGCGAGCGCCCGCTCATAGGTGCCGGTATCCTCGACCTGGCTGCCGACATGGAAACAGAGCCCGACCTTGAAGCCGACTTTCGCGATCCGCTCGACGAGCTCGACCGCATGCCCCGGCGCGGCGCCGAACTTCTTCGACAGCTCGTAGGCGGCATGTCCCCGCGTCGCCAGGCGGACGAACAGGGTGATCTCTTCCGGCGCGAGATCGAGCGCCCGCACGATGCGGAGGATCTTGGCGATCTCGTCCTCATGGTCGATGGCGATGACGCGGATGCCATAGGTCTCGAGCGCGAGGCGGATATCCGACTGCGCCTTGACCGGATGCATGTAGAGCAACTCGGCCTGGGGCGACACGGCGCGCGCGGCGGCGAACTCGGCCGGCGAGGCCACGTCGAAGCAGTCGATCCCGGCTTCCGCCAGCGTCCTGAGCACCAGCGGCTCGCCATTCGTCTTGACGGCATAGGCCATGCGGCCGGGAAAGGCGGATTTGAACGCCAGCGCGTCGGCCCTGAGCACACTCGGGCGGAAACAGTAGAGCGGCTGGTCCGGACGGAGCTTGTAGGCAGCGTCTCGGGCGGTCTCGAAGCGATCCATCCTTCGCGATCCCGTGTGGCCGTGGCCCGGCAACGCTAGCAGCGCGCAGCCGGCACGGGAACCCCGTTCGGCCAGCGCGGGCCTTTCCAGCGGAGTGGATACCGATTCGCGTGAAGAAGACGCGACAGCGCGGAGCGCGCGACGCGGTCGGCGTTCCGGCTAGACCGCCGGCGCCGAGGAGCCGATCTCGATGCCGTGGCGGGCGCGCAGGAAGCGCAGCGTGCTGGCGACATCGTCCGGGCCGAGGATTTCATAGGCCCGCACCAGCGCGTCGACGGCGGCCGGCGAATGGCCGTGGCGTCGGCCGCGGATCGCCGCGATCGAAGCGAAGGTTTCGACGCTGACCCCGGCAGCCTTGCAGAGCACGGCGAGCGGCATCGTGTCCGGCCGCGCGATCATACGGCTGACCAGATCGACGGGCAGGCCGGCGAATTCGGCGAGCAGGCCCGCCACTTCCAGCATGCGATCGCCGGAGGCCACCGTCGCGATCACCTCGGCGATGGCATTCGACGAAGGCGTGGCGTCCGCAGCATCGGCGGCAGGCTGTCGCGTCCGCTGCGGCAACGGAATGACGACGCCCATCTCCCGGGGCCTTGCGAAGACCCGGCGCGAGCGATCGAGCGCGGGCGCCGAACGGATGTCGAAAACTTGCCCGCGCGTTTCGGGCGTCTCGCTCAGCGCGGCGGCGGCCTGCCGCTGCGCCAGAGTCAGCTCGGCCTCATCGACCAGGATGGCCAGTCCGCCCTGCGAGAATCGCGCGCCGGGATTCTTCGCCAGCAGCCGCAGCACCGTCCGGTCGCCGCGCGCGAGCAGCGCATCCGACACCGTCTCGGAGACATGCGTACGCGCGGCGATGGCGCAGAGGCGATCCTGCGGCAGACGCTCGGCAAGAGCGGCGAGATGCGTGTCGGCAAAGGCGATCGAGCGGCGCAGCACCGGCTCGGCCGTGCCGATGTCGCGGAGCGACAGGAAATGCAGCAGCGTGGCCGGCGCATTCGTGAGCCCGGCGATGCGATCGACCAGCACGGCACGGTCTTCCGCCGCCATCGCGTCGAAGACGCCGGTGACGATCTCGCAGTAGAGGGCGGCGGTCGACGGCGACACCGCCGCGCCGGCGCTGCCGAACAGATCGGTGATCGACGCCAGCAATTGCGCCCTGCGCGCAGGCGAAGTCGTGGCTTCTGCCTCCGTCCGGCGATCATCCATGCTGGTTTTCCGGCCCTGTTGTCATGGAAGCGGACGGTCGCAGCGAAACCATAAGAAACGATTGAGAGGTGCAGTTTCCGGGATCTTACCGCCAGGGCTTGTATTCGACCGATCGCCGCGTGCGCCCGGAAGATCTCGCCCGTCCTTGACGATTTCGGCGCCGCCGAGGCGGAACAAACCCACTGCCTCGCCGTTTTTCCCCAAAGGGATTTGGGAGATTATTCCACGGCTTACCCGATTTGCGGCAGGATTGCGCCGCCTTCGCGGCAAAACCGGCAAACAGGGCTCTTGCGAGAAAGGTCGATCCCGTTAATATTTACGTTGGAAGTTGGGCGTGAAAGAGAGACCCGGGAGATGTCCATGAGCCTCGCTAAACCGTTCCATCTGCTGGCCGTGAGTGCCGCATTTCTGTTTGTCGCGGCGATTGTACTGGGAGCCATCTAGCCTCCCGCACGGCGACTTGTAACATCGACAGAGTCCTTGGCGACCAGGGCCGGATGTTTTCTTGACAGCCCTGGTTCTATTGTCGGCTGTCGCCTGAAGGCGGCGCCGATCGCGGTGCCTGTGCGCTGTCGTGCCCTGCCCGCGAGGCGGGACGGCGACGCGAGGCGCTAGCCGAATACGGCCCGGCTCGCGGCCACCACCGCCATGCCGGCGAACGCCGCCAGGATGTCGCTCCGCCGCCAGAAATAGACGATGGCCGTCGCGACGAAGGCGACATATTCGGCGGGTCCGCCATGGGCGGCGATCGGGCCGAGAATGGAGCCCATGATGGCGAGCGGCAGGGCGCGCAGCCACGCCTCGACCCGCGGTGTCACCACCACGAAGCGCATCAGGAAGAAGCCGCCGATCCGGGTCAGATAGGCCGCGACCGCCATGGCGGCGACGATGATGGCGAAGCCGGACGTGGAGTTCGGATCGATCGACATCTAGGCGCCCCCCTGCTTCGGGGCCGTCGCACCGGCTTTCTGCGGTTTCGTCAGGAAGGCGGCGGCCAGGCTTCCGGCAAACCCGCCGGCCAGCACATGCCAGGATCCGCCGACGAAGCGATCGAAGAGGATCGCGACGCCGCCGCCGATCAAAAGCGGCAGCAGGTCCGCCCTGCCCTTCCAGAAGCCGCAGGCGAGCGACAGGAAGAAGGCGGGCAGGAAGAAATCGAGGCCAAGCCTGTAGGTATCGCCGAGCAACTGCCCGAAACCGGTGCCGGCGATCGTGCCGGCCAGCCAGCCGACCCCGCACCCGAGCCCCATGCCGGCGAACACCGCGACATCGCGCCGTCCGGCATCGCGCTCCTGCATCGCCGTCGCCCAGTTGGCATCGACCATCAGGAACATCGACGGATAGGCGATCCAGGGCGACAGGCCGCGCATCCAGGGCTGCATGGCGGCGCCGAACAGGACATAGCGCGAATTCATCGCGATGACGGCGACGACGGCGGCGACCAGAACGTCCGGCGCGCCCCAGGCGTGCAGCGCCAGCAATTGCGCCGTGCCGGCATAGACGAAGACGCTCATCGAGGCGGCGCCGAGGATAGAGATCCCGACCTGCCCGGCCAGCACGCCGAATATGATGCCGAAGGCGATCATGCCCGGGAGAAGCGCGAGGCCCTCGAGAAAGCCGCGGCGAAATCCGGCAGCGGTGAATGTGGCGGACATCGGAATGTTTCTGAAAGCGAAGACCGGGGAGCCGCCAGCATGCGGCGGTCGCGGAAAGACCCGCGACCCAGCAGAGCGTTAGAACATTCCGCCGCCCCGTTCCAGAGGCCCGCGCGGCGAATGCCGCATGCCGTCGCCGGGACGGCATGCGGAGCGGTGACTACTCCGCCGCCTCGACCCGGATCGGATCATAGTTGAGCACGGGCGCCAGCCAGCGCTCGGCCTCGCGGACGTCCCAGCCCTTGCGGGCGGCATAATCGGCGACCTGATCCGCCTCGATGCGGCCGACCCCGAAATAATAGCTTTCGGGATGGCCGATATAGAGCCCGGAGACCGAAGAGCCCGGCCACATGGCGAAGCTCTCGGTGAGCTTGATGCCGGCCTGCTTCTCCGCGTCGAGCAGCTCGAACAGGGTCTGCTTCTCGGTGTGGTCGGGCTGGGCCGGGTAGCCGGGCGCGGGACGTATGCCGGCATAGCTCTCGCGGATCAGTTCCTCGTTCGAGAACGCCTCGTCGCTGGCATAGCCCCAGAATTCGCGCCGCACCCGCTCGTGCATGCGCTCGGCGAAGGCCTCGGCGAGACGGTCGGTCAGGGCCTGGCTCAGGATCTTGGAATAGTCGTCGTTCGAGCGGGCGAAGCGCTCGGCCATGACTTCCTCGCCAATGCCGGTGGTGACGGCGAAGCCGCCGACATAGTCGCCGATCCCGGTCTCCTTCGGCGCGACGAAATCCGACAGCGCGACGTGGCGGCGCTTGTCGGTCGAGCGGGCGATCTGCTGGCGCAGCGTGTAGAAGGTCGCCTTCTCCGCCTCGCGCGCCTCGTCCTCGTAGAGCGCGATGTCGTCGCCGACCGCGTTCGCCGGCCAGAAGCCGATCACGGCATTGGCCGAGACCCACTTCTCCTCGACCATCTGCTTCAGCATGGCCTGCGCGTCGCGGAACAGCGACCGGGCCACCTCGCCGACCTTCTCGTCCTCGAGCAGCAGCGGATAGGTGCCCTTGATCTCCCAGGTAGCGAAGAACGGCGTCCAGTCGATGTAGGGCACCAGTTCGGCGATCGGATAATCGGTGAACACGCGCGTGCCGAGGAAGCTCGGCCGCGTCGGCCGATAGCCCGACCAGTCGAGCTTGAGGCCGTCGGCGCGCGCGTCGGCGATCGAGATCCGGCGCTTGTTCTCCTGCGCGCGGGCATGCGCATCGGCGATCTTGACGTAGTCCGCCTGGACGTCGGCGACATAGTTCGCCTTGTCGCGGCCGAGCAGGCTGGAGGCAACGCCGACGGCTCGGCTGGCGTCGAGCACGTAGACCGCCTGCCCCTTGGCGTAGTTCGGATGGATCTTGACGGCGGTATGCACCTTCGAGGTGGTGGCGCCGCCGATCAGCAACGGCACGTCGAACCCCTCGCGCTCCATCTCGGCCGCGACATGGCACATCTCGTCGAGCGACGGCGTGATCAGGCCGGAAAGGCCGATGATGTCGACATTCTCCGCCTTGGCGGTGGCGAGGATCTTCGCCGCCGGCACCATGACGCCGAGGTCGATCACCTCGAAATTGTTGCACTGGAGCACGACGCCGACGATGTTCTTGCCGATGTCGTGCACGTCGCCCTTCACCGTCGCGAGCAGGATCTTGCCGGCCGAGGACGAGCCGGTCGTCCCGAGCAAACGCTTCTCCTCCTCCATGAACGGCATCAGATAGGCGACCGCCTGCTTCATCACGCGGGCCGACTTCACCACCTGCGGCAGGAACATCTTGCCGGCGCCGAACAGGTCGCCGACGACGTTCATGCCGGCCATCAGCGGCCCCTCGATGACGTCGAGCGGCCGCGTCGCCTTGGCGCGCGCCTCCTCGGTGTCCGCCTCGATGTAGTCGGTCAGGCCCGAGACCAGCGCATGCTCCAGCCGCTTTTCGACCGGCCATTCGCGCCAGGCGAGATCGACCTCCTTCTTGGCGGTGGCGCCGCCCTTGAAGCGCTCGGCGATCTCGAGCAGGCGCTCGGTGCCGTCGGCGCGACGGTTGAGGATCACGTCCTCGCAGAGGTCACGCAGTTCCGGGTCTATCTCGTCATAGACCGGCAGCGCGCCCGCATTGACGATGCCCATGTCCATGCCGACGGCGATGGCATGGTAGAGGAACACCGAATGCATCGCCGCGCGCACGGTCTCGTTGCCGCGGAACGAGAACGACAGGTTGGAAATGCCGCCCGAGATATGCGCATGCAGCAGGTTCTGGCGGATCCAGCGCGTCGCCTCGATGAAGTCGACGCCGTAATTGTTGTGCTCCTCGATGCCGGTCGCGATCGCGAAGACGTTCGGATCGAAGATGATGTCCTCGGGCGGATAGCCGATCTCGTCGACCAGGATGTGATAGGCGCGCGCGCAGATCTCGATCTTGCGCTCGAAGGTGTCGGCCTGGCCCTTCTCGTCGAAGGCCATGACCACGACGGCGGCGCCGTAGCGGCGCAGCTTCTTCGCCTGCTCGCGGAACGGGTCCTCGCCTTCCTTCATCGAGATCGAATTGACGATCGGCTTGCCCTGGACGCATTTCAGGCCCGCCTCGATCACCGACCATTTCGACGAGTCGATCATCACCGGCACGCGGGCGATGTCGGGCTCGGCCGCCAGCAGGTTGAGGAAGGTGACCATCGCCGCCTCGGAATCGAGCAGCCCCTCGTCCATGTTGACGTCGAGGATCTGCGCACCGTTGGCGACCTGCTCGCGCGCGACGTCGAGCGCCGCCGCATAGTCGCCGGCGGTGATCAGCTTGCGAAACTTGGCCGAGCCGGTGACGTTGGTGCGTTCACCGATATTGACGAAGACGGCGGTGGCGTTGGTCATGAGGCGAGTTCAAACGGTTCGAGGCCGGAAAGGCGCAGCTTGGGAGCGACGGTCGGCAGGGCGCGCGGCGCGAGCCCCTCGACCGCTTCGGCGATGGCGTTGATGTGCGCCGGCGTGGTGCCGCAGCAGCCGCCGACGACATTGACGAGGCCGGAACGGGCGAACTCGCCGACCAGCACGGCCATGGCGGCCGGGCTCTCGTCATATTCGCCGAACTCGTTCGGCAGGCCGGCGTTCGGATAGGCGCAGACCAGCGTGTCGGCGACGCGCGAGATCTCGTCGATATGGGCGCGCATCTCGCGCGCGCCGAGCGCGCAGTTCAGGCCGATCGAGAACGGCCGCGCATGGCGCAGCGAATACCAGAACGCCGTCGGCGTCTGGCCGGAAAGCGTGCGGCCGGAAAGATCGGTGATCGTGCCGGAGATCATCACCGGCAGCTCGATCCCCTTCTCGTCGAACACGTCCTCGACGGCGGCGACCGCCGCCTTGGCGTTCAGCGTGTCGAAGATCGTCTCGATCAGGATGAGGTCGGCGCCGCCGTCGATCAGGCCGCGCGTCGCCTCGGCATAGGCGTCGCGAAGCTCGTCGAAGGTGACGGCGCGAAAACCCGGATTGTTGACGTCGGGCGAGATCGAGGCCGTGCGGTTGGTCGGGCCGATGGCGCCGGCGACGAAGCGCGGCCGTCCCGTCTCGGCGGCGACGGTGTCGGCGGCGCGCTTGGCGACGCGCGCGCCCTCGAGATTGAGCTCGTAGGCGAGTTCCTCCATGCCGTAATCGGCCTGGGCGATGGTCGTCGACGAGAAGGTATTCGTCTCGACGATGTCGGCGCCGGCCTCGAAATACTGGCGATGGATCTTCTCGATCGCGTCGGGCTGGGTGATGACCAGGAGGTCGTTGTTGCCCTTCAGGTCGCGCGGCCAGTCTTTGAAGCGCTCGCCGCGGAAATCGGCTTCCGAGAGCTTCAATTGCTGGATCATCGTGCCCATGGCGCCGTCGAGCACGAGAATGCGCTCGGAAGCAGCGCGCTTCAGGTCGGCAGTGGACGTCGAACTACTCATGGTCTTCTCTCCGCGTTCACTGCATTGCCGCCTCTCCCACAGGGAGAGGTCGGGGTGAGAGCCTTGGGGCTCCCTCGCCGCACGAACGATTCCGTCAACACGCCTTCGATATCACCCAACCCGCTCCCGGGGGGAGAGGGCCGAGAGCGCTTCAACCCCATCCGCCTTCGCCGGCCGCATGCCGAGCAGGTGGCAGATGGCGTAGACGAGGTCGGCGCGGTTCATCGTGTAGAAATGGAACTCGTTGACGCCGCGGTCCACCAGGTCGAACACCTGTTCGGCGCAGACGGCCGCCGCCACCAGCTGGCGGGTCGAGGCGTCGTCCTCCAGCCCTTCGAAACGGGCGGCGAACCAGGCCGGCACGCTGGCGCCCGCCTTTTCGGCGAACTTCGCCGTCTGGGTAAAATTGATCACCGGCACGATGCCCGGCACGATCGGAATGTTGATGCCCGCCGCCGCGGCGCGGTCGAGGAAGGCGGAATAGAGGTCGTTGTCGAAGAAGAACTGCGTGATGGCGCGCGTCGCGCCGGCGTCGACCTTGCGCTTCAGATTATCGAGCTCCGTCTGCCAGTCGCGGCTTTCGGGATGGCGCTCGGCATAGGCGGAGACGGAAACCTCGATTTCCGGATGGCGGCGGCGGATGGCCGTGACGAGGTCGGACGCCTGGGCATAGCCGTCCGGATGCGGCTGGTACACCGTGCCGAGGCCGGTGATCGGGTCGCCGCGCAGCGCCACGATGTGGCGCACGCCGGTTTCGGCGTAGCCGTCGACGACGGCGTCGATCTCGGCCTTGCTGGCGCCGACGCAGGTCAGGTGCGCCGCCGGCTTCAGCGACGTCTCCTGCAGGATGCGCGCCACGGTGGCGTGGGTGCGCTCGCGGGTTGAGCCGCCGGCGCCATAGGTCACCGAGACGAAGGACGGCGACAGCGGCGCGAGCCGCTCGATCGACGCCCACAGGGTCTCTTCCATCGCTTCCGTCTTGGGCGGGAAGAACTCGAACGAGACCTTCAGCCCCGATGCGCCGACGCCATTGCGGCTCGCCCGATCGATCGTCTCACGCATCACGCCGTCTCCAACCCCTTCGAGGCCCCGGCCACCACGAAGCGCGGATCCCGCGCCAGCCAGAGCGTTACTGTCAATTGTTCGGTCGCGGAGTTCGCCGCGAGATCGGTGGCGCCGTCGAGCACGAGGCCGGCCTGCTCGATCCAGCCGCGCATCACCTCATGCGAGAAGCCGAGCCGGCGATGCGCATGGCGCTCGCGCAGGAATTCGAGCCCGTGCGGGGCGAAATCGACCACCAGCAGCCGGCCGCTCGGGCGCAGCACGCGCGCGGCTTCTTTCAGCGCCACGGCCGGATCGTCGAGATAATGCAGGACCTGATGGATCGCCACGAGGTCGAAGCTGTCGCGCGGCATGGGCAGCTTCATGATGTCGCCATGGCGGATCTGCGCGTGGGCGACGCCGGCCTTATCCAGATTGGCGCGGGCGACGGACAGCATCGCCGTCGAGGCATCGATGCCGACGCCCTTGCGATAGAGCGGCGCGAACAGTTCCAGCATCCGGCCGGTGCCGGTGCCGATGTCGAGGAAGCTGTCGATCGGCTTCGCCCCGAGCAGGTCGCGCATCGCCGCCTCGACGGCGGTGTCCGGCACATGCAGCGAGCGGATCGTGTCCCAGTCGGCGGCGTTCTCGGTGAAATAGCGCTCGGCGTTCTGCGCGTGCTCGCGCTTGACGCCGGCGAGCCAGTCGCGATCGCGCGCCAGCGCCGTGTCGGCGGGATCGGCGAGGCCGACGAGATCCTGCACCAGCCGCCGTTCGGCGCCGGATTCGGAGATGCGGTAATAGACCCAGGCGCCCTCGGGATTGCGCTCGATCAGGCCGGCCTCGGTCAGGAGCTTCAGATGGCGCGAGATGCGCGGCTGCGACTGGCCGAGAATGGCGGTCAGGTCCTTGACGGTGAGCTCGCCGGAGGAGAGCAGCGCCAGGATGCGATAGCGCGTCGCCTCGCCGGCCGCCTTCAGCGCCGTGATGATCGCGTCTGTCGAAAGAGCCGCCTGGCCCGCCATGGTTCTACGCTCCGCCCGCCCGAGACCCAGCCACGAGGCCGCTTCGAGTTGACGGAAGATATAAACATATCTTTATATCTGTAAAGGGACTTGTCAGACGATCTCCACGCTTTGCGCCGCCCGATCGGCGATCGCGACGCGGATCCGCGCGGCCGAGAAGCGTCCGGCGAGATCGACGAGATCGTCGATCGCCGCCTCCAGCGCGCCCTCCCCGTTCGCCTGCAGCGTGACGACGGCGCGGCGCGTTTCCGGCGTCACCAGCGAGCGCGCGTCCTGCCGCCAGTTCCAGCGCCGGCAGAGCACCTTCTCGGCGTCGGCATAGACGACCTCGCCCTCCTTCGGCGGATCCTCCGCCGACGCGCCGGCCCCGTCCTCGCCCGCCGCCATGTCGAAGAAGCTGTCCCCGGGGCGGGCGAAGCGGAAGGCGAGATCGCCGGAGATCCGGTCAATGTCGTCGGCGCCGAGCGGCAGGACATGGGTGAGCGACACGGCGTTGTAGGCGTCGACGAAACTGTTGATCGCCGGCAGCGGCCGATCGGCCAGCACGTTCTTGACGAGGCGCTCGACCGAGGAACGGTAGCTCGTCTTCTTGATGCCGAAGGCGCGATAGGCGCGGCGCCAGGCGGCGACGCCCGGGATCTCGGAAAGCTCGGTCGCGCCCCAGCGACGGCGCGTCTCCGCCTCGCGCTCGGCGATCAGCGCCGCGAGCTCCGCCTGCCGCTCCGGCCGGATCTCCAAATCGTCGGCGACGACCAGGGCGACGCGGAAATCGGGAAAGGCGGTGACGAGTTCGGAGATATCGAGGCGCATGATCCATCCCTTCGGAGCGACGCCCGTGTTTGCCCCGACGGCGCCGGCTTGCAAAGGTCCGCCGTTCCGGAAGCGCCGGGCCGAAACGAAAAAAGGCGGCGCTTGCGGCGCCGCCTTTCGCGAGGACGTTCCAGGCCCTATTCCGCCGCGGCGGCGAGGCCTTCCGTCGGCAGGCCCAGCTTCTTGGCGACGCCGATGCCATATTCCGGATCGGCGCGGTAGAAGTGCACCAGCTGGCGATTGACGATCTCGACCGGCACGCCCTGCATGGCGGCGGCGAGGTTGCTGAACAGACGGTCCTTCTGCTCGGCGTTGAACAGGCGGAACAGGTCGCCCGGCTGCTTGTAGTCGTCATTGCCGATGCGGTGGTTGAAGCGGTCGGCATCGCCCTTGAGCTTCAGCGGCGGCTCGGCCACCGACGGATCCTGCTTCGGGCCGTTGAAGGAATTCGGCTCGTAATAGGCGTCGTTGTTGGTCGCCGGCGGGAAGAAGCGCATGGCTCCGTCCTTGTGGTAGTTGTGCACCGGCACCTTCGGCGCGTTGACCGGCAGCGCCTCGTAATGGGTGCCGAGGCGGTAGCGATGCGCATCCGCATAGGAGAAGATGCGCGCCTGCAGCATCTTGTCCGGCGAGAAGCCGATGCCCGGGACGATGTTCGACGGCGAGAAGGCGACCTGCTCGATCTCGGCGAAGTAGTTTTCCGGGTTGCGGTTCAGCTCGAGGATGCCGACGTCGATCGGCGGATACTCGGCATGCGGCCACACCTTGGTGAGGTCGAACGGGTTGTACGAGGTCTTGTCGGCGTCGGTCTCCGGCATGACCTGGACCTGCACCTTCCACTTCGGGAACTCGTTCCGCTCGATGGCACCGAACAGGTCTTCCTGCGTCGATTCGCGGGTCTTGCCGACGACATCGGCCGCCTCGGCATTGGTCCAGTGCTCATGACCCTGCAGGGTCTTGAAGTGGAACTTGACCCAGAAGCGCTCGTTCTGCGCGTTGATGAACGAATAGGTGTGCGAGCCGTAGCCGTTCATCTTGCGCACGGAGGTCGGCAGGCCGCGATCCGAGAACAGGATCGTCACCTGGTGCAGGCTCTCCGGCGACAGCGACCAGAAATCCCACATCGCCGTCGGCGAGCGCAGGTTGGTCTTCGGATGGCGCTTCTGCGTGTGGATGAAGTCCGGGAACTTCAGCGGATCGCGAACGAAGAACACCGGCGTGTTGTTGCCGACCAGGTCCCAGTTGCCGTCTTCCGTATAGAACTTGAGCGCGAAGCCGCGCACGTCGCGCTCGGCGTCGGCCGCGCCGAGCTCGCCGGCGACGGTCGAGAAGCGGGCGATCATCGGCGTCTTGGCGCCGGGCTGCAGCGCCTTCGCCTTGGTGTATTTCGAGATGTCGCCGGTGACGGTCAGCGTGCCATACGCGCCCCAGCCCTTGGCGTGCACGACGCGCTCGGGAATGCGCTCGCGATTCTGATGGGCGAGCTTCTCGACCAGTTGCCAGTCCTGCAGCAGCACGGGGCCGCGCTCGCCGGCAGTCAGGGAATTCTGGTTGTCCGCGACCGGCGCGCCGGCCGTCGTCGTCAATTTGTCCGTCATGACGCCCTCCAACTTGTGTGGCGACAATTCGAGCCGCCTTCGGGATGGCCGTAAGATGCCACGCGATTAGACCGGTTCCAAATCATATTGAATGCGAGTTGCGATAAGAATAACTTATCGAACATGTCCCAGACCCATTCCCGGCGAACCCGACCGTGATCACGCTCCGCCAGCTCCGCTATTTCGAAGCGGTCACCCGCCATCTGCATTTCGGCAAGGCGGCGGCCGAATGCGCTGTCACCCAGCCGGCGCTGTCGCAGCAGATCTCCGAAATGGAGGCGACGCTCGGCGTGCCGCTGCTCGAGCGCGGCGCGCGCCGCATCGCGGTGACGCCGAAGGGCGAGGAGATCGCGCGCCGCGCCGTGCGCATCCTCGGCGAGATTCGCGACCTGACCGATTTCGCACGCCATGGCGGCGGCGTGCTGTCCGGCCCGCTCCGCATCGGCGTCATCCCCTCGATCGCGCCCTATCTGCTGCCGAAGGCGCTGCCGCTGGTGCAGCGCACCTATCCGTCGCTGGAGCTGCAATTGCGCGAGACGCAGACCGGGGCGCTCGTCGACGAACTGGCGCAGGGCAAGCTCGACGTGGTGCTGATGGCCCTGCCGGTGCGCGACCCCGCCTTCGACAGCCTGCCGCTCTTCGTCGACCGCTTCCTGCTGGCGTCGCAGGCGGGATCGACCGCCTCGGTCGCCGGCTTCGCCAGCCCGGAGATGATTCCGCCCGACCGACTCCTGCTGCTGGAGGAAGGCCATTGCCTGCGCGACCAAGCGCTGACCTATTGCCGGATCCCGCGCTCGGAGAAGGTCAGCGGCTTCGGTGCGGCGAGCCTTTCGACGATCATGCAGATGGTGGCGAACGGCTATGGCGTGACGCTGCTGCCGGAAATGTGCGTCGCCGTCGAGGCGCGCGACGCCCGCATCGTGCTCTCCCGCTTCGGCGAGCCGGAGCCGCAGCGCGAGATTGGCCTGG
The DNA here is from genome assembly GCF_037147815.1 of Kaistia sp. MMO-174. Lineage (NCBI taxonomy): Bacteria > Pseudomonadati > Pseudomonadota > Alphaproteobacteria > Hyphomicrobiales > Kaistiaceae > Kaistia > Kaistia sp. MMO-174. The sequence continues at coordinate 345,501 of NZ_JBBCUO010000003.1, forward strand.
TCTGGCGGCGCTCGTCGCCGCGCCGCGGCGATTTCGAGGCGCTCGGCCGCCTGCTGATGGCGGCGGCCCGGCCAGCGCTGGACGATGATTCGCCCCTCGATGCCGGAGCAGCACCGGCGATCGCACCCGAACTTGCCAGGGCCTGAGAGGTCCCCCGCGACTGGCACCGCCGGTCGCCATGCTCTAGCTTGGCCGTCGATCTCGACATCAGGGGTAGAACGATGCGATACGCACTGCTCGCCACCGCCGGCCTCGTCTCCGCCCTCTGCATGGGCAGCGAGGCGCAGGCCAAGATCCCGCTCGTCAACGCCACCTGCCCGAAGAACATCGAGGTCCATGCCGACGAAGGCGGGCCGATCTACATTAATGGCAAGGAAGCCAAGCTGAAGAAGTTCAACGACAGCTACTTCGAGGCGAAGGGGAGCGGCGTGACGATCTCGCTGTCGATCAATCCGGATGGCTCCGCGAGCGTTTCCTACACCGGGAAGCACGGCGCCAACGGCGTCTGCACCGTCAGGTAGACGGATCCCAATTCGGCCGGGTACAGCGCCACACGCCACCCGGCCCGACAGGTCCCGCTCCCGCGCCTACCGCTTCACCGCAACGAGGAACAGCCGCGGGAATCGCAGCAGCACGCGGCCATCCGACATCGGCGGATAGCAGGCGGTGACACGTTCCACATAGGCTTCGAGGAACGCCTCGCGGAGATCCGGCTCGATCGGCTCCAGATAGGGCCGAAGGCCGGTTCCCTTCACCCATTCGACGATCGCGGCGGCGTCGGCGAGCGGGTGGTTGTAGATCGTGTGCCAGACGTCGAGGCGGCTCGACTTGTCGCCCAGCGCCTCGAAATAGACGGAGGGCGACGGCAGCATCGGCCGCCGGATCGTCCGGTCGGCGAAGGCGCCGGCCCAGGGGCCGGAATGGGCCACCTCCTCCATCAGCATGTGGGTCGGCTCGCCCAGATTGTCCGGCATCTGCACGGCGAGCACGCCGCCCGGCCGCAGGCTGTCCATCAGCCGCACCAGCACGGCGAGATGATCCGGGATCCACTGGAACAGCGCGTTGGCGAACAAGAGGTCGACCGGCTCGGCCGGCGCCCAGCTGGCGATGTCGGCCTCGGCGAAGGTGAGCGCCGGCAGCCGCTTGCGCGCGGCGACCAGCATGTCGGGGGCGGAATCAACCCCGACGATCGCGGCGGAGGGGAAGCGTTCGGCCAGAAGCTCGGTCGAATTGCCGGGGCCGCAGCCGAGATCGACGACGGAGCGCGCCTCCGCCAGCGGCACCTGCGCCAGCAGGTCGCGCGCCGGGCGCGTGCGCTCGTCCTCGAACTTCACATATTGGCTCGCCGACCATGCCAGCTGATCCATCTTGGCCCCCTGTCTCATTCCAATCCGTCCAACCTGCACGGCTTCGCCTGCAGAACATAGAAGCCGCGCGACCCGAACCTAGCCCCGTTCGGGGACATTTGCGTGAATGCCGGCCGCGCTTGCACGCGCATGCAATGCGCGGCCTGTCGGATTCGTTCAATGGCCCGCCGCTCCTGGCGGACCTTCGACGGCGCATCGGCAGCCCCGGAGGGCCGCGCCCCATGCCGCCGCACCGTCCCGATTGTACGCTCGACACAGCGACCGCGATCCTTGTGACGCGGATCACAGACAGGGACCGGGGTGCGTGAGAAGCTGCAATCAAGATGGCGCTCCGGAAGACGAGCCGCCCAACAAGACAACTGGGAAGACGCACTCCTCCCAACGGCCGGTCCCTGCGACCGGCGCGGCCCGAGCCCGGCGCTGACCTCCGCCCTTCGAGCCGACTGACTTCCCGTGGCGCGACGGCGCGGCGGAACCGAGACCCTTGGCTCCCCCGAAACGGGGCCGAGGAAGGGCGAACGGCCTTGCCCCTGCCCCCCTAGACCCAGGCAGGGCCGTTCGCTGAACTCTTCGCCCGACACGGGCAAACCGCCATACCGGCAGGGCCGGTGGGGCGGCGGACGGTTCCCAGGCCCGCTGCGCCGCAGAGCGCGGGCCAGGGGCCGTCCGCTGTTTTTTGGGCTCCGATTCCGTCTTTTCCCATGCCGCGGACGCGGCCTTCGGCACCGCAGCAACACAATTCGTCGACATTGCCGCGAAAATCGCTACGACCGTTGCGATGAATGATCGATGCTCGCCCCTGCCGACGGCCCTGCTGGATTACCTCGCCTCCGTCGAGCCGGGGAGAACCGTCCTCCATCGCCATGGCGACCAGGAGAGCGGACAGGAGAGCGGACAGGACGGCGCCGCTTCCGGCAGTTGTTCGGCGAGCCCCGCCGCCGCCAAGATCGCCTATTTCCACGATCCCGCGACGGCGAGCGTCTACGAGATTCATTTCGACCAGCACTCCAGCTCGACCATCCGCATCGACCTGAACCGACTCGAGGTGCACAAGAAGCTCGCCCGCTTCATCGAGCACGGCATCGAGGAGCGCGAGATCCGCTGGCTGACGGCGCTCGAATCAAGCGGGCTGGTGCCGCGCCTGATCGGACATAGCCCCGGGCTGCTTCGGATGAACTATGTCGGCGAGCCGGTGCGGCGCTACAACCTGCCGGCCGACTGGCGCGACCAGGCCGAGGCGATTCTCGCGGCGCTCGCTTCAGCCCGCTGCTGCCACAACGACATCAAGTGCGACAACCTGATGGTGCGCGACGGCCGGATCACGCTGGTCGATTTCGGCTGGGCGACCGCAGACGGCGATCCGATCCCGTCGCACTGGCCGCAGGGCATCGGTCGCCAGCACCGGCTCGGCGTCCACCGCTTCGACGACCGCCACGCCATCCACGCGGCGCTCGCCTCGGCCGAGCGCGACGAGGTCGACCGCTCGATCATCCTGCCGGCGTAGGTCGCGGGCCCCTGAACTCGAACCAAGCCCCTCACCCCAACCCTCTCCCTCTAGCGGGAGAGGGTTGGGTGAGGGGCTTGCCTGGCTTCGCCGCAGAGATAGGGACGCCAGAACAGGTCAACGCTCAGCCTTCCAGCGCCCGCTCCACCGCCGCTTCCGCGTGGATCGTCGTCGTGTCGTAGAGCGGGACGAAGCTGTCCTCCGGGCGGACCAGCAGCATGATCTCGGTGCAGCCGAGGATGATCGCCTCGGCGCCGCGTTCGACCAGCCGCGCCATCACGGCCCGATAGATCTCGCGCGACGACGGCTCGACGCGGCCCTGCACCAGTTCGTCATAGATGATCCGGTGCACGTCGGCGCGGTCCGCCGCGTCGGGCACCAGCACTTCGAGGCCATGTTCGCCGGAAAGCCGGCCCTTGTAGAAATCCTGCTCCATGGTGAAGGCGGTGCCGAGCAGGCCGATGCGGGAGAGTCCGGCGGCCCGGATCCGCGCGGCGGTCGGATCGGCGATGTGCATCAGCGGGATGCCGATCGCCGCCTGCACGTCATCCGCCATGCGGTGCATGGTGTTGGAGGCGATCAGCACGAAATCGGCGCCGCCGCGTTCGAGCCGCCGGGCCGCGTCGATCATCAGGGAAGTCGCCTCGTCCCAGCGCCCGCTCGCCTGCAGCGCCTCGATCTCGGCGAAATCGAACGACCACATCAGCACGCGGGCCGAGGCGAGGCCGCCGAGCCGCGCCCGCACCGCCTCGTTGAGGATGCGGTAGTACTCGGCCGAGCTTTCCCAGCTCAGCCCGCCGATCACGCCGATCACCTTCTGGGTCATGCCCGCCTCCCCCTGGCCATCTCGGGCCTGCCGAAAAAGAAACGGGCGAACCCGCCTATCCCTTGGAATAGACCGATCCGCCCGCGGAACCGAAAAGCCGAAGCGCCTTAGCGGGTCAGCTTCTTGTACTTGATACGGTGCGGCATCACCGCGTCATTGCCGAGGCGACGCTTCTTGTCTTCCTCGTAGTCGGCGAAGTTGCCCTCGAACCACTCGACATGGCTGTCGCCCTCGAAGGCGAGGATGTGGGTCGCCAGACGATCGAGGAACATACGATCGTGGCTGATGATGACGGCGCAGCCGGCGAAATCCTCCAGCGCCTCTTCCAGCGCCGCCAGCGTCTCGGTGTCGAGGTCGTTGGTCGGTTCGTCGAGGAGGATGACGTTGTTGGCGTCCTTCAGCAGCTTGGCGAGGTGAACGCGGTTGCGCTGGCCGCCCGAAAGCGTGCCGACCTTCTGCTGCTGGTCGCCGCCCTTGAAGTTGAAGGCGCCGGCATAGGCGCGCGTGTTCACTTCCTTCTTGCCGAGATAGAAGACTTCGGCGCCGCCGGAGATTTCCTCCCAGACGGTCTTGTTGGAAGCGAGGTCGTCGCGGCCCTGATTGACGTAGCCGAGCTGGACGGTGTCGCCGAGGGTGATCGAGCCGGAATCCGGCTTCTCCTCGCCGGTGATCATCTTGAACAGCGTCGACTTGCCGGCGCCGTTCGGGCCGATGACGCCGACAATGCCGCCCGGCGGCAGCTTGAACGAGAGATTGTCGATCAGCAGGCGGTCGCCATAGCTCTTCGACAGGCCCTCGACCTCGATGACCTTGTCGCCCAGGCGCTCGCCGACCGGAATGACGATCTGCGCCGTCTGCAGGGTCTTGCCCTCGGCGCGCTCGACCAGCTCGTCATAGGCCTTGATACGGGCCTTCGACTTGGACTGGCGGGCCTTCGGCGACTGGGCGATCCACTGGCGCTCGCGCTCGATCGCCTTCATGTGGGTCATGTCCTCGCGACCCTCCTGCTCCATGCGCTTGGCCTTCTTCTCCAGGTAGACGGAGTAGTTGCCCTCGTACGGGATGGAGCGGCCGCGATCGAGTTCGAGGATCCAGCCGGTGACGTTGTCGAGGAAGTAGCGATCGTGGGTAACGATCAGGATGGCGCCGGGATAGTCGCGCAGATGGCCTTCGAGCCAGTTGATCGATTCGGCGTCGAGATGGTTGGTCGGTTCGTCGAGGAGCAGCAGGTCGGGCTGCTCGAGCAGGAGGCGGCAGAGCGCGATGCGGCGCTTCTCACCACCGGAGAGGTTCTCGACCGAGGCGTCGCTGGGCGGGCAGCGCAGCGCGTCCATGGCCATCTCGACCTGGCTCTCCAGATCCCAGAGGTTCTGGCTGTCGATGATGTCCTGGAGCTTGGCGCCCTCCTCCGCGGTCTCGTCGGAGTAGTTCATCATCAATTCGTTATAGCGGTCGACGATCGCCTTCTTCTTGGCGACGCCTTCCATCACGTTCTCGAAGACGTTCTTGGTCGGGTCGATCTTCGGCTCCTGCGCGAGGTAGCCGACGGTCGCGCCCTGCGCCACCCAGGCCTCGCCGGTGAAGTCCTTGTCGAGACCGGCCATGATCTTGAGCAGCGTCGACTTACCCGAACCGTTCGGGCCGAGCACGCCGATCTTGGCGTCGGGGTAGAAGGAGAGATGGACGTTCTCCAGCACCTTCTTGCCGCCGACATAGGTCTTGGTCAGACCCTGCATGAAATAGATGAACTGACGCGCCATGAATTCGCTCCGAAGGCCCTCTTCGCCAAAAGGGCAGGATGTAGGGATGAGGTTGCGGTTCTTCTAGTCGAAGCGCCGCCAAGGGGCAACGCGGCGTGACGCCGACGGCCGCGCGGCGGGCACGATTTCGCCGCCCCGCCGTCTGCGCCACCGGCTTCAGGCCGGCCTAGAGCGCCGGCAGGGCGGCGGCCGCCTCGCCGCCGTTGCGGCCGAGCCGCGCCGGCGCAAAGGCCGCCCCGTCCACGGCCGCGGCCGTCGGCACGCCCATCAGCGCCAGCAGGCGCGTCGCGAATTCCGCCTCCGAGGTGGGACGATAGCGCGCCGCGATCTCGGCGCGCAGCGTGGTGAGCCATTCATCGTCGGTCGCCGCCCGCTCGATCGCAGCGGTCCAGCCGTCGAGGTCGTCAGCGGAAATGACCGGCATCAGGCCCTGCGTCGCCTCGCTCAGCGCCGGCGCGTCGGAGATCAGCACCGGCAGGCCGAAATCGAGACACTCGGCAGCGCCAAGCCCCCAGCCTTCGGCCAGCGACGGAAACAGGCCGAAGCGCGCATTCTTGTAGAGCCAGGCGAGCTGCGGATCGCTGATGCCGGAGAGGAACGACACCCTGGTCGCGAGTTCCGGGTGGTCGGCGAGAAACTTCTCGACTTCCTCGACCATCCAGCCCCAGCGGCCGCACAGCACCAGCGTCGGCAGCCGGTCGCCGAGCAGCGGCATCAGGCTGTGCCAGGCGCGCAGCAGCGTGATGTGATTCTTGCGGATCTCGATCGTCGAGCAATAGACGGCGAAGGAGCTGCCGACGAGCGCGGCGACCGGCTCGGCCGGCCGATCCAGCCCCTCGCGGAGGAAAGAGCCGAGCGGATTGACCACGATCTCGGGCCGGTGGCCGTTGCCGGCCTCGGCGTCCAGGCTCCGGCAGGCCGTCCGTGCCGAATAGTCCGACACGCAGACGAGCAGGTCGCACCATTCCTGCATCCACGTGAAATCGCGCGCGAACGAGACGGCATGGCCCTTGTGCACGAGATGCGGCATGTCGAGCGGGATCGTGTCGTGCAGGATCGCCGTGATGTTGGCCGGGACATCGGCCGAGCGATGTCTGGCGACCGCGTGCGAACCGATATTCGACAGGAAGCAATGCGCCGTTGGTTCGGCAAGCGGATCAAAGCTGCTGTCGCCCTTGTCGGCGCCTATGCCGAGGAAGAGCTTGCAGATCCGGATGCCGAGCTTGGCAAGGCCGAAATGCAGGCCGTTGCGTTCGGCGCGGCCGGCCAGGTAGCCGGCGGCGACGCGATCGAGCTCGCGCCCGGCCGAGCCGCCGCTCGCCTGCAGCACGCGGAAGACGGTCTGGACGCGCTTCCAATAGGACGAATTGCCGAAGCCTTCGATATAGGGAATGCGGCGCTCGACCAGCGCCTCGAGATAGCGCAGCTCGGTCGCGGTCAAAATCCGGCCCTTGCCGTTCTCGATCCGGAAGAAAACGACGTTCAGATCCTTCCGGCGCAGCACCTGCCGGATCAGAGCGCTCTCGACGCGCGGAATACCCACCGGGGGATGGGGCCCCCAGCGCAGGGGCTGGGTCGCGTCGAAATACAGCTTGCTCATAGATACGCTTTCCGGGGGCGGACGAACCAAAGTGACGAGAATCAGCCTCGCCCACAATTCGGTCGATAGTTTGATCGCAGCGAGTTGCCCGCATCGCGCCCCCTCTTGTCAACGGCCGGCAGGACAGGGTCCCGCCACGCCGCCCGGATCGATCCCCCGCAAATTTCCAGAATGGTCCTCGACAAGTCATGTCGCCCGCCATATATGTAGGCAACTACAGTGTACGAGGCGACCATTATGGCAAGCTATGAAAATCGACCCAAGACCTTTCTGGGGCGGCTATCCCAGGCAAGCCGCGCCATGCGCACGTGTTTCGACGCCGAGCTGAAGACGCTCGACCTGACACTCGCGCGTGGTCGCCTGATGCTGCACCTCGTCTCGGCCCCGCATGTCGTGACCCAGGCCGAACTCACCGATGTGCTGGAAGTCGAGCATCCGACGATCGTGCGGCTGCTCGACGGTCTGGAGCAGTCCGGCCATGTCCAGCGCCAGCCCATGCCCGGCGACCGGCGCGCCAAATCCGTCGTGCTGACGGAGGAAGGCCGGGTCGTCGGCGAGCGCGTGCTGCGCATGACCGACATGCTGAGCGACCGGCTGCTTGAGGGTATTCCTCCCGAGGACGTCGACGTGGCCGAACGGGTGCTGATGGCGCTTTCGGACAATCTCGGCCGGGCGCTCGCCAAGCAAGCGGATCTGGAACCGGCATCATGAGCAATTCGATCGCCGTGGCGCCGCGGCCAGAGGGCTTTGCCCCGGCGCCGCCGCAGCCGCTTCTCACGCCCGTCCCGGCCCCGGCCGCCGTCGCGCCCGTCGCGCCGGCGGCTCCCGCCTTCGTGCCGATGCCGCCGCTGCGCGCCGCCATCTATGCCGGCGCCTCGGTGCTGCTCGGCCTGACCCAGGGCCTCGGCCTCAACCTCGTCAGCGCCAACCTGACGGGCCTGCAGGGCGCGCTGCACGCGACCCAGGTCGAGATCAACTGGCTGACCGCCGCCTATATGGCGACCAACATCACCGGCACGCTGTTCCTCTACAAGGTCCGCACCCAGTTCGGCCTGCGCCGCTTCGCCGAGATCGGCCTCATCATCTATGCGCTGGTGACGATCGCGCATCTGTTCACCAACGACCTGCGCTCGGCGATTGCGGTGCGCGCCGTCATGGGCATCGCCGCGGCGCCGCTGTCGACGCTCGCCTTCTACTACATGCTCGAATGGCTTCCGCCGGCCCGCAAGCTGACGATCGGCATCGCCTTCGGCGTGCTCGGCGGCCAGCTCGCCACGCCGCTCGCCCGCGTCATCTCGCCCGACCTGCTGCAGATCGGCGACTGGCACGGCCTCTATCTGCTCGAGGCGGGCCTGGCGATGATGAGCCTCGCCGTCATCTTCATGCTGCCGATCACCCATCCGCCCCGCGTGAAGATCTTCGACCGTGAGGATTTCATCAGCTTCCCGCTGATCGCCTTCGGCTTCGGCTCGATCGCCGTCATTCTCTCCGTCGGCCGGCTCTACTGGTGGATGGACGCGGAATGGATCGGCTGGCTCAGCGTCGCCGGCATCGCCGCCGTCACGCTGCTCGTCATCATCGAGCTGCATCGCGCCCGGCCGATCATCAACCTGCGCTGGATGTTCTCCTATGACATGCTGACGATCACCGGCTCTCTGCTGCTGTTCCGCTTCCTGCTCTCCGAACAGACGCTGGGCGCGGTCGGCTTCTTCAACATGCTCGGCCTGCAGAACGACCAGCTGATCCCGCTATTCACGCTGATCCTCGCTGTCACCCTCGTCGGCTATGTCTTCACCGCGCTGGTGATGACGCCGAAGAACGGCCCGGTCCTGCACTTCGTCGCGCTGGTGCTGATTGCCGCCGGCGCCTGGATGGACTCGCACGTCACCAACCTGACCCGGCCCGAGCAGTTCTATGTCAGCCAGGCGATGATCGCCTTCGCCGGCGCGCTGTTCCTGCCGCCGGCGCTGATGTCGGGCTTCGCCAGGGCGATCGCCGGCGGGCCGGCCTACATCCTGAGCTTCCTCGTCGTGTTCCTGGGAACGCAGAGCATGGGCGGCGTGCTTGCCTCCGCCATCCTCGGCACTTTCCAGACGATCCGCGAGAAGTTCCATTCCAGCGTCATCGCCGAGCACCTGTCGCTGCAGGACCCGCTCGTCGCCCAGCGCATCAAGACCTATGGCGCGGCCTTCTCGAAGGTGCTGCCCGACACCGCGCTCCAGAACGCGGAGGGCGTCGTCCAGCTCGGCAAGGCCGCTACCCAGGAGGCGAACATCCTCGCCTACCAGGATGTCTTCCTCCTGATCTTCTACAGCACCCTCGCCTGCCTCGTGCTGCTGGGGCTTCACACCCTCTACCTGCCGAAGCGCGCCAGCCGTCTGGCTGCCGCCGCCAAGGCCTGAACGATCCGAGACGCAACATCATGCAGATCAAACAGTTCTTCAAATCCGGAATTACGCTCGCCGCCCTCGCCGTCGGCATCCTCGGCGTGCTGATCGTCCTCTACGCCTGGCAGCTGCCCCCCTTCCGCTCGTCGGTCGAGACGACCAACAACGCCTATGTCAAAGGCCAGGTGACGCTGCTTAGCCCGCAGATCGCCGGCTATGTCGTCGACGTGCCGGTCCAGGACTACATGAAGGTCAGGAAAGGCGACCTGCTGGTTCAGATCGACGACCGCATCTACCAGCAGCAGCTTGCCCAGGCGCAGGCCACCCTGCAGCAGCAACAGGCCTCGCTCGACAATTTCGCCGAGAACCGCGCCGCCAAGCAGGCAAGCCTCGATCTCGCCAAGGCGCAGCTCCAGAGCGCCCAGGCCGGCCTGGAAAAGGCCGAGCTGGACGACAAGCGCACCGGCACGCTGGTCGATCGCGGCTTCTCCACCCAGTCTTCCGGCGACCAGACCCGCGTTGCCCGGCTGCAGGCGCAATCGACCGTCGCGCAGGCCGAAGCCTCGGTGAAGATCGCCGAGCAGAACCTGGCGCTCACCGACGCCGGCAAGAGCTCGCTCGAGGCCGCCGTCGCCGGCGCCGAAGCCGCGGTCCGGCTGGCGGAGAATCTCGGCAACACCCGCATCGTCGCACCGGTCGATGGCCGGCTCGGTGAAGTCGCGGCCCGCGTCGGCCAATATGCGTCGGCCGGCACGCAGCTGACCTCGATCACGCCCGAAACGACCTGGGTCATCGCCAATTTCAAGGAAACCCAGCTCACCAATGTCGCGGTCGGCCTGCCGGTGACCTTCACGGTCGACGCCCTCGGCGGCGCCGAACTGACCGGCCGCGTCGCCCGCATCGCGCCCGCCGCCGGCTCGGAGTTCAGCGTGCTGAAGGCCGACAACGCCACCGGCAACTTCACCAAGGTGGCCCAGCGCATCCCGCTCCGCATCGAGATCGACGGCGGCCAGAGCGCCGCGGCCGACCTGCGGCCCGGCATGTCGGTCATCGTCAAGATCGACACCGCCGACAAGCCGCTGCCGGCGCTCGCATCGGCGGAGTAACGGAAACGGGCGGCCCGCAAGGACCGCCCGTTTTTCATTCCGACCTTTCGCGACGGCGGCGAGCGCCGTCTCAGCCCGCCGCGAGCACCAGCTTCTTCAGATCGACGCCCTCGTCGGCCGCGACCTGTTTGTCGAGCTGGAAGCCGGAGCCAAGCATGCGACGGCCCAGCATGTGGTCGGCGGCGCGATTGACCGAGTCGATCGCGACAAGCCGGTCGCCCTGGTAATGGAACACCGAGAAGCTGCCATCGTCCGGCCTGCCGCGCAGGACGCTCGAATCGGCGTCGTTGGAAAGGCCGACCATCTGCAGCTTGGCGTCGCCCTGATCCGACCAGAACCACGGCACGGCGCGATAGGGCTCGACCTTGCCGAGCAGCGCCGCGACGCCGGTCTTGGCCTGGTCGACGGCGTTCTGCACGCTTTCGAGCCGCACCGGGCGGCCGAGCGCCCAGTGATGGAACGACACGGCGTCGCCGGCCGCGACGATGCGGGGATCGGAGGTGCGCATCGACTCGTCGACAACGATGCCGTTGGCGACATGCAGGCCGGCCGCCTCGGCCAGCTCGACATTCGGCACCACGCCGACGCCGACGATCACGGTATCGGCCGGGATCCGCTCGCCGGTCAGCGTCTCGACGGCGACGGCTCGGCCGTTCTCGCCGAGGATGCCGTGCACCGGCGTCTCCAGCCGGATCGTCGTGCCCATGGCGCGGTGCAGATCGAGGAAATAGCTGGAGATCGCGGGCGCGACGACGCGGCCCATCAGGCGCGGCGCCGCTTCGAGCACCGTGACCGTCTTGCCGAGCAGGCGCGCCGTCGCGGCCAGTTCGAGGCCGATGAAGCCGCCGCCGACCACGACGACATCCTTCGCCAGCGCGAAGCGCTCCTTCAGCCGGCGCGCATCCTCGGCCGTGCGCAGCAGGAAGATGTTTTCGAGCTCGATGCCGGGAACCGGGGGAACGCGGACGCGAGCGCCTGTCGCCAGCACCAGCCCATCGAACGGCAGGCTGTCGGCGCCGAGACGAACCAGGCCCGCCTCGCGGTCGATGGCGGTCACTTCCGAACCCAGCACCAGATCGACGGCGTTCTTCTCGTAGAAGGCGGCCGGGCGCAGCTCCTGCAGTTCGTCGCCCTCGGCCTTGATGAAGCCCTTCGAGAGCGGCGGACGATGATAGGGAATCTCGCGTTCGGCCGAGACGAGCGTCACCTTGCCGTCAAATCCGTCCGAGCGGAGGCTCGCCGCGGCCTGCGCCCCGGCATGGCCGCCGCCGATGATTACGATGTTCTTGGTCATGTCACCCGCCAGTCCGATTCCGCGCGACACTCGCACCGGCGGCCGGTCGGGTGCAAGGGGCGCGCGGCGAAGACGCCCGGCCATGCGCCGGAAATCAGAGCGCCCGGCCGTCCCGATCGAAGCGGTGGATGTGCTGGGAATCCGCCTCCAGCCCCACCGTCGAGCCAACCTCGAAATCGGCCTGGCCGACGATACGAACCGTGACCATGTCGGCGCCTTCCATGGCGACATAGAGGAAGGTGTCGGAGCCGAGCTTTTCGAGATGGCTGACCTTGCCGGACCATTCGCCGCCGGCCGGCACGACGCGGATGTGCTCGGGGCGGATGCCGATCGTCGCCGCGCCGAGCTTCTCCGCCGCCGCGCCGGTGAGAAAGTTCATCTTCGGCGAGCCAATGAAGCCGGCGACGAAGAGATTGGCCGGCTTGTTGTAGAGATCGATCGGGCGGCCGACCTGCTCGATCCTGCCGGCGCTCAGCACGACGATCTTGTCGGCGAGCGTCATCGCCTCGACCTGGTCATGCGTGACATAGATCATCGTCGCGCCGAGCAGGCGGTGCAGGTTGGCGATCTCGATGCGCGTGTTCACGCGCAGGGCCGCGTCGAGGTTCGACAGCGGCTCGTCGAACAGGAACAGCTTCGGCTGGCGCACGATGGCGCGGCCGATGGCGACGCGCTGGCGCTGGCCGCCGGAAAGCTCGGACGGTCGCCGGTCGAGCAGCGTCTCCAGGTGCAGCATCCTGGCCGCCGCCGCGATGCGCCGCTCGATCTCGCTCTTCTCGACGCCTTCCTGCTTCAGCGCCAGGCCCATGTTCCCCTTCACCGTCAGGTGCGGGTAGAGCGCATAGGACTGGAACACCATGGCGATGCCGCGCTTCGCCGGCGGCGTCACGTCGACATTCTTTCCGCCGATCGTCACATGGCCGGAGGTCTGGTCCTCGAGGCCGGCGATGATGCGGAGCAGCGTCGACTTTCCGCAGCCGGACGGGCCGACGAAGACGACGAACTCGCCCTCGGCGACGTCGAGATCGACGCCGCGGATGACGTCGGTCGATCCGAAGCGCTTGGTGATGTTCTGAAGGGTCAGTGCGCTCACGGGCTTATCCTTCGTGATCGTTGGCTGAGCGTCGGCCCAGGAAAACTCTGTCGATGCGCCGGGTCACAGCTTCACCACCCTGCCCTCGCGCATGCTGACCTCGGCGGCGAGCGCGATTTCCAGCGAGGTGATGGCGTCCTGCATGTGGCGCGTCAGGTCGATATCACAGCGGATCGCCTTCAGGAGATAGGCCTGCTCGCGGTCGCAGAGCGCCTGGTGGCCGGGCTCGTCCTCGGTCGAGAACCATTCGTCGGCCCGCCCGAACGAACCGTCCGCCTTCAGTTCCGCATGATGGACGCGGATGCGCGCGGTCTTGGTGTGGGTGTCGACGTCGTCCGACTTGGCGCCCTCGTCCATGACGATCGAGACGGAGCCCTTCGGGCTCATCACGTCCTTCACGAAGAAGGCGGTCTCGGAAATCATCGGGCCCCAGCCGGCCTCGTACCAGCCGACCGAACCATCCTCGAAGATCACCTGCAGATGGCCGTAATTGACCTGGGTCGGCGCGATCTCGTCGGAGAGGCGCACGCCCATGCCGCGCACCTCGACCGGCCTGGCGTCGGTGATCTGGCACATGACGTCGACATAGTGGACGCCGCAATCGACCAGCGGCGACGTCGTCTGCATCAGCTGCTTGTGGATGTGCCAGCTCGGTCCGGAGGACTGCTGGTTCAGGTTCATGCGCATGACGTAGGGCGGGCCGAGCTCGCGCGCCTTGGCGATGAAGCCGATCCAGGACGGATGGTGGCGCAGGATATAGCCGATGACGAGCTTCTTCCCCGTCCGCTTCGCCGCCTCGACGACGGAGCGGGCGGCCTCGGCATTGGCGGCGAGCGGCTTCTCGACAAAGACATGCGCGCCGGCCTCCATCGCCGCGATAGCGAAGGGCGCGTGGCTGTCGGTGTAGGTATTGATCGAGACGACGTCCGGCTTCAGCGCCAGCCCGGCCTCGAAGCTCTCGACACGCGGATAGGCCTTGAGCTCGTCCGGCAGGTCGACCTCGGAGCGGTTGTACATCCCGACGATCTCGAAGCCGGGATTGGCGTGGTAGGCCAGCGCATGGCTGCGCCCCATCTGGCCAAGGCCGGCGACGAAGACGCGGAGGGGAGCATCGGTCATGTCAGGAACCTGCAATCGGAGAGGACGGGCGAAGCTTCGCGCGAAAAGTCACTTCACGGCGCCGGCGGTGATGCCGCGGATCAGCTGGCGCGAGAAGATCAGGTAGAGGATCAGCACCGGCAGGATCGCCAGTGACAGCGTCGAGAGCACCGCGTTCCAGTTGGTGACGTACTGGCCGATGAACATCTGCGCGCCCAGCGTCACCGTCTTGGTCGCCTCGCTCGGCGCCAGGATCAGCGGGAACCAGAGGTCGTTCCAGATCGGAATCATGGTGAAGACGGCGACCGTCGCCATGGCCGGACGCACCAGCGGCAGCACGAGGCGGAAGAAGATCGTGTATTCGCTGAGCCCGTCGACGCGGCCGGCGTTCTTCAGATCGTCGGAGACGTTGCGCATGAACTCCGACAGGATGAACACGGCGAGCGGCAGGCCCTGCGCGGTATAGACGAGGATCAACGCCGTCAGCGTATTGACGAGGCCGGTCGCCACCATGCCCTGCAGGATCGCCACCGTGCCGAGGCGGATCGGGATCATGATGCCGAGCGCCAGGTAGAGGCCCATCAGCAGATTGCCGCGGAAGCGGTATTCCGACAGCGCGAAGGCGGCCATGGCGCCGAACAGCAGCACCAGGAAGATCGAGACGACGGTGACGATGAGGCTGTTCTGGAAATAGCCGAGGAAGTCGCCCTGCTTCAGCACCGTCTGGTAGCCGATCCAGCTGAAGGTCGCGGGGCCCGGCAGTTGCAGCGGCGCCGAGAAGATGCCGGCGCGCGTCTTGAACGAATTGGAGATGACCAGGAAGATCGGGAACAGCGCCAGCAGCGTGTAGCCGCCGAGCGCGAGATGGACGAGGCCGGAGCGGGTAACCGAAGAACGGGCTTTCGACATGGCCGGCCTCAGAACTGGTAGCGGCGAATGCGCCGCTGGATGACGAAGAGATAGAGGCTGACGCCGGCGAGGATGATCAGGAACATCACGGTCGCGATGGTGGCGCCCATCGAGCGGTCGCCGACCTGCAGCTGGAAGCCGAAGAAGGTGCGGTAGAGGAAGGTGCCGAGAATGTCGGTCGATCCATCCGGCCCGGCGAGCGCCCCCTGCATGGTGTAGACGAGGTCGAAGGCGTTGAAATTGCCGACGAAGGTCAGGATCGAGACGATGCCGATGGTCGGCAGGATCAGGGGCAGCTTGATCTTGAAGAACTGCGCCCAGCCGGTGACGCCGTCGCATTCCGCCGCCTCGATCACCTCGTCCGGGATCGACAGCAGCGCCGCGTAGATCAGCATCATCGGGATGCCGATGTTCTGCCAGACCGAGACCAGCGAGACGGTGATGAGGGCGCTGCCGGGCTTGCCGAGCCACGGCCCGAAGAAGGGCTTCAGCCAGACCAGGTCCATCAGGAACGGCGCAACGCCCCAGATCGGCGACAGGATCAGCTTCCAGATGAAGCCGACGATCACGAAGGAGAGGATGGTCGGCAGGAAGATCGCCGTCCGGTAGAAGCCACGCAGCCGCAGGACCGGCAGCGACAGGAGCGCCGCCAGCGCGATGCCGATCGGGTTCTGCACCAGCATGTGGATCAGGAAGAAGACGAGATTGTTCCGGAGCGCGTTCCAGAACGAGACCGACCAGCGCTCGTCGCCGAACAGCACCTTGAAATTGTCGAAGCCGACGAAGACAGGCTGGTTGTCGACGACGTTGAACAGCGACAGCCGCAGCGTCTCGATCAGCGGCAGGATCATCACCGCCGTATAGACCAGCACGGCCGGGGCAAGGAAAACCGCGATATGCCAGCGCACGGGGCGCTTGGCGACGGCGTCGGTTGCGTCGATCGTGGTCATCCGGCCCATCTCTTTCGCGGCTTGGAAATCGTCCCGGGATCCGCCACGGAGCCCGGAACGTCGATCTCGGAGAAGAAGGCCCTCACCCCACCCTCTCCCGCAGGCGGGCGATGGCTTTCTTTCGGCGTCTCGCCTCAGCACGGAGGCTGATCGTGGCGCTCCCTCTCCCGTTCACGGGAGAGGGCCGGGGCGAGGGTCTTGCTAGCCTTTACTTGGCGGCCGGCTTGAACCAGGAGTCGAGGCCCTTCTGGAGCTTCTCGGCGGCCTGCTGCGGCGTATCGGTGCCGTTGATCACGTTGGCCGATTCCGTCCAGGTCTCGTTCTCGAGATTCGGCGTGCCGCGCGACAGGATCTGGTAGGTCGAGCGGATCGTCGGCTTGCACTTCTGGCGCCAGGAGACGAATTCCTCGGCCAGCGGGTCCTGCATCTTCACCGGCGTCGAGGACAGGCTGAAGAAGCCCGGCAGCGCGTTGGCGTAGATCTCGGCGAACTCGGGCGAAGCCACCCATTCCAGGAACTTCTTCGCTTCGGCCGGATGCGCCGACTTGGCGTTCAGGCCAATGGCAAGGTCGGTGTGGTCGGAGATGTAGCACTCGTCGCCGGCCTTCTTCACCGGCGGCGGGAACGCGCCCATCTTGAACTGGGCCTGCTGGTTGAAGCCCGCGATCTCCCACGAGCCGGCCGGGTAGATGGCGGCGCGGCCGAGCGTGAACAGGTTCTGGCTGTCCGGATAAGTCTGGGCCTCGAAGCCGTCGCCCATATAGGGCGCCCACTTGGCGAGCGTCGCGAAGGGCTCGACCCACTGCGGATCGGTCAGCTTCTGCTTGCCGGCGATCAGCGCCAGACGGCCTTCCTCGCCCTTCCAGTAGTTCGGACCGATGTTCTGGTAGCCCATGGTCGCGGCTTCCCAGAGATCCTTGGTGCCCATGGCGAGCGGGATGTAGGTACCGTCGGCCTTGATCTTCTCGAGCGCCGCGAAGAACTCGTCCTCGGTCTGCGGCACGGAGATGCCGAGCTTGTCGAAAGCTTCCTTGTTGTAGATGAAGCCGTGGATGACGGCGGCGACGGGCACGCAGAACGTGTCCTTGCCGTCGTCGGTGATCCAGGCCGACTTGGCGACGGACGAGAACTTGTCGATGCCCGGCAGGTCGTTCAGCGAGGCGAGCTGGCCCTTCTGGAACAGCGCGAGCGACTTGTCGAACGGACGGCAGGTGATGATGTCGCCGGCCGAGCCCGCGTCGAGCTTGGCGCCGAGGGCGGCGTCATACTCGGTCGGAGCCGAGGGCGCGAAGTTCAGCTTGATGCCCGGGTTCTTGGCCTCGAAGGCCGGGATCAGCTTCTCCTGCCAGATCGGCAGATCGTCGTTGCGCCAGCTTTCGATCGTCAGCGTGACGTCATCGGCGAAGGCCGGCGCGGCGAAACCCGTGCCGATCGCCGCGACCGTCGTCGCCAGCAGAATCTTCTTCAGATGGTTCATTGACCCACTCCCTTCTGGTCCGTGCGCCGCGTTGGTGCGGCCATCGGGTTATGTAGTTTCGCGTCAGCCCAGCGCGGCGAGCGCCGCACGGAGATTGCCCTGGTGGACAGCCAGCCTGGCGCCGGCATCCGCCGCATCCCGGGCGCCGGCGGCGATCAGGATGGCGGGCTTC
This sequence comes from Kaistia sp. MMO-174, assembly GCF_037147815.1. Classification (NCBI taxonomy): domain Bacteria; kingdom Pseudomonadati; phylum Pseudomonadota; class Alphaproteobacteria; order Hyphomicrobiales; family Kaistiaceae; genus Kaistia; species Kaistia sp. MMO-174. The sequence goes on from NZ_JBBCUO010000003.1 coordinate 363,044, forward strand.
ACTTCGCCTTCGGCGGCGTCGAGCGCGCGGACGGCGTCCGCCTCGCCGACCCCGGCGATCCTGGAAACGATGCGCGCGGCGCGACCGCGCAGCTTGGCGTTGTCGGCGCGGACATTGACCATCTGCCCGTCGACGACATGGCCGAGGCGGATGGCGATCATGGTCGAAAGCATGTTGAAGGCGGCCTTCTGCGCAGTGCCGGCCGCCATGCGCGTCGAGCCGGCCAGAACTTCCGGCCCGGAATCGAGGAACACGGCGATATCGGCATGGGCGAACAGCGGCGCCGAGGCATTGCAGGCGATCGCAACAGTGGCGGCACCGGTCCTGCGAGCCACTTCGAGGCCGGCCACCGTATAGGGCGTCGAGCCGCTGGCCGAAGCCGCGACGACGCAGTCATCCGGGCAGAGCTTCGCGCCCTCGATGTCGGCGACGCCGAGTTCGGCGACATCCTCCGGCCCGCCGGTCAGCGTCTCGGTCATCGCCATGCCGCCGGCCATCAGCACGAGGATCTGGCTCTGCGGCACGCTGAAGGTCTGCGGGATCTCCAGGGCGTCGACCAGGGCGAGCAGGCCCGACGAACCGGCGCCGAAATAGACGAGGCGCCCGCCGCGAGCGAGACAGGCGGCAGCCTGTTCGGCGGCGGCGGCAAGCGCGGGAATGGCGGCGCGGACGGACATGGCGCCGCGAATCTGCCCTTCGGCCAAGGCGGCGAGCGCGTCGGCGGTCGGCCAGAGATCGATGCCCTCGAAGCGGTCTTCCACCACTTCCGTACGCGGCATTGCCATGGATCCAACTTCCCCCAAAAACTTCCTCACCAAAACGATACCAACAAAGTACCATTGCGTCCAGACATCCGACCTGCGGATAAGACGACTTTTCTACAGGAGCCAAAACAATCCATGAAAATCTAGTTAAATCATATGCTTAAGTTGAATCTTTCCATTTCCTCCCCCAGGAAGTGAAAAGTCCACTGGTCTCATGTGGTATTGTCACTTCCCAACTGGATTCAGTTTGGTATTATCGATAGCGACTGCCGGATCGGGCCCTCCGGCGGCCGCAACCCACGCATTTCGGCTCGAAGCGGGTGATATGTCCGGATCGATCGCAGCAAGGACTGGCCAGCCGATTCTGGTGGGTGTCGACGGCGGCGGCACCCGATGCCGGGCCCGCGCCCGCTGGCTCGACGGCACGCCGATCGGCGAATGCATCACCGGCACGGCCAACATCCTGGCCGGCGTCGAGGCGGCGCGCGACAACATCGTCGCCGCCGTCGAGGGCGCGCTGGTCGAGGGCGGCCTCGGCCACGCCGATCTCGGCCGTTGCCTCGTCGGCCTCGGCCTCGCCGGCGCCAACATCCCAGACCTGTCGGAACGCTTCCTCGCCGCCGACCTCCCCTTCGCCCGCACCGCGCTGGAAATGGACGCGTGGATCGCCTGCCGCGGCGCCCATCCGGACGGCAACGGCGCCATCGCCATCCTCGGCACCGGCACCGCCTATGTCGTGCAAACGGGCGGCGTCTTCGTCACGGTCGGAGGCTGGGGCTTCCATGTCGGCGACCAGGGCAGCGGCGCCTGGCTCGGCCACATGGCGCTCCGCCAGGCGGCGCTCGCGCATGACGCGCTGGTCGAGCCGACCGGGCTGACCGACGCGCTGCTGGCGCAGTTCGACGGCAAGCCCGACCGTATCGTCACCTTCTGCAAGACGGCGTTGCCGCGCGACTATGGCAGCTTCGCGCCGCTGGTGTTCGAGCGCGCCGCCGCCGGCGACGCCATCGCCGACGGGATCCTCGCCGAAGCGACCCGCGACATCGAGCTGGCGCTGAACCGGCTGGTCGCGCTCGGCGCGGCGCGCATCAGCCTGCTCGGCGGCCTCGCGCCGCTCTATGCCGAGCGGCTGTCGCCTGAGATTTCGGCCCATATCGCCCCGCCGGCCGGCGACGCGCTCGACGGCGCATTGATCCTGGCCGCGACGCTCCTTCCGGCGGAGGCGCCCGCATGAGCGAATTCGTGCTCGCGCCCGAACAGTTGACCGACGAGGAAGGCGGCCCGCTCTATGTCCGCCTGCAGACGCTGATCCGCGACGCGATCCGCGACGGCCGCCTGCCGACCAATGCCGCCCTGCCGCCGGAGCGCGACATGGCGGCCTCGCTCGGCATCTCGCGCGTCACCGTGCGCAAGGCGATCCAGGGCCTCGTCGCCGAGGGCGTGCTGCGCCAGCGCCACGGCTCCGGCACCTTCGTCTCGCGCACGGGCGGCCGCGTCGAACAGCCGCTTTCGCGCCTCTCCTCCTTCACCGAGGACATGAAGAGCCGCGGCCTGGTGCCGACGGCGAGCTGGCTCGAGCGCTCCGTCGGCATGCCGACCTCGGCCGAGGCGATGATCCTCGGCCTCGCGCCGACCGAGCGGGTCGCGCGCTTCCACCGGCTCCGCCTCGCCGACAACGAGCCGATGGCGATCGAGCGGGCCGTGGTGCCGCTGCGCATCCTGCCGGACCCTTCGATCGTCGCCAATTCGCTCTATGACGCGCTCGATTCCGTCGGCATGCGCCCGGTGCGCGCCGTCCAGCGTCTGAACGCCGAAAGCGTCGGCAGCGCCGACGCCGCGCTGCTCGGCATCGCGGCCGGATCCGCCGCGCTCGCCATCGAGCGCATCTCCTATCTGCCCGATGGCCGCGTGGTCGAGTTCACGCGCTCCCACTATCGCGGCGATGCCTATGATTTCGTAGCCGAATTGAACCTGACCGATGCGTCTCCCCGCTGACGTCGGCATGAGGAATGACACGATGACCACGACCCTGATGCGCGCCGAAATCGACGAAGCCCCGGCCGCCGTCCGACGCCTGCTGGACCAGTCCGGCGACGCCATCCGCGAAGCCGGCGCCCGCCTCCGCGCGCTCGATCCGCGCGTCATCGTCACGGTGGCGCGCGGATCGTCGGATCACGCCAGCGCCTTCTTCAAATATGTCTGCGAGATCACCACCGGCGTGCCGGTCGCCTCGCTCGGCCCCTCGATCGCCTCGATCTACAACACGCCGCTGCGTCTGCCGGGCGCGGCCGTGATCGCGACGTCGCAGTCGGGCAAGAGCCCCGACCTGCTCGCCATGGTCGAGGCCGCCAAGAAGGGCGGCGCCGCCAGCATCGCCCTCGTCAATGTCGAGGATGCGCCGCTCGCCTCGCTCGCCGACATCTTCGTGCCGCTGCGCGCCGGCCCGGAGAAGAGCGTCGCCTCGACCAAGTCCTACATCACCTCGATCGTCGCCGGCCTCGCCATCCTCGCCGAATGGCGCCAGGACGACGGCCTGCGGGCCGCCATCGCCGCCCTGCCCGACAAGCTCGACGCCGCGCTCGAATGCGACTGGAGCGAGGCGCGCGACACCGTCGTCAATGCCTCGTCGCTCTATACACTCGGCCGTGGCCCGGGCTTCGCCGTGGCGCAGGAAGCGGCGCTGAAGCTCAAGGAAACCTCGATCCTGCACGCCGAAGCCTATTCGGGCGCCGAGCTGCAGCACGGCCCGGTGTCGCTGGTCGACGAGAACTTCCCGCTGATCGCCTTCATTCCGGACGACGCCGCCGCGCCCAGCATGGTCGCGACCGTCTCGGCGCTTCATGCGCGCGGCGCCAAGGTGTTCACCGCGACCGCCGCCGCCATTCCCGGCCCGCGCCTGCCGATCGCGCCGACCGGCCACGCGCTGACGGACCCCGTCTCGATCGCGCTTTCCTTCTACCGCTTCGCCGAAACGGTGGCGGTGGCGCGCGGCTACAATCCCGACAAGCCGCGCGGCCTCAACAAGGTGACGGAAACGATCTAGCCGGGATTGCGCCGACGCCATCCCCTCTCCCTGTGGGAGAGGGGAACAAAGTGGCCGGGTCCCTGCGTTCCCGGCCGTGCTATCCACTCCGCCAACACGGATTCTCAGGAAGAGCCCCATGCCGAACCTGACCGCCTTCTTGGGCGCAGAACTGTTCGACGGCGCCACTCGCCGCCGCGATGTCGCCGTGCTTGTCGACGGCGACCAGGTCGTCGGCATCGTCGGGCCGGGCGGCCTGCCGGAAGGCGCCGAAACCATCGACCTCGCCGGCGGCCTGCTGGCGCCGGGCTTCGTCGACGCGCAGGTGAATGGCGGCGGCGGCGCGCTGCTGAACAGCGCCGCGACCGTTGACGGCATCCGCACCATCTGCACCGCGCACGCCCGCTACGGCACGACGGCGCTGCTGCCGACGCTGATCACCGACACCCCCGCCGTCACCGAGGCTGTGATCACGGCGACGCGCGACGCCATCGCCGCCGGCATTCCCGGCTGCCTCGGCCTGCATATCGAGGGGCCGCACCTGTCGATCGCCCGCAAGGGCGCGCACAACCCCGCCTTTATCCGCCCGATGGACGAGGTCGATCTCGAGCGCCTCGCCTCGACGGGGCTCGACAATGTGCTGACCACGGTCGCCGCCGAAACCGTGCCGCCGGAGCAGATCGCGCGGCTGACGGCGGCCGGCGTGCATGTCGCCATCGGCCACTCCGACGCCTCCTATGAAACCGCGATGGCCGCCTTCAATGCCGGCGCGCGCGGCATCACCCATCTCTTCAACGCCATGAGCCAGCTCGGCCACCGCTCGCCCGGCGTCGTCGGCGCGGCGCTCGACAGCCCCGACGCCTGGTGCGGCATCATCCCCGACGGCCTGCATGTCCATCCGGCCGCGATCGCCAACGCGCTCCGCGCCAAGCGGGCGCCCGGCCGCATCTTCATCGTCACCGACGCCATGTCGACGATCGGCACGACGATGACCGAGTTCGAGCTGAACGGCCGCACCATCACGCGCGAGAACGGCAAGCTGACGCTGGATAACGGCACGCTGGCCGGCTCCGACCTCGACATGGTCGGCGCCATCCGCTTCATGACCGGCACGGTCGGCATCGGCCTGGACGAGACGTTGCGCATGGCCTCGCTCTATCCGGCGCAGTTCCTCGGCATCGACCGCACCCATGGCCGGATCGCGCCGGGCTCTCGCGCCGACTTCGTCCACCTGAACGGCGACCTCTCCGTCGCTGGCGTGTTCATCGGCGGCGAACGCCAGCATTTTGAACCGCTCGCCTGAGCCGGACGGCAAGATGACCGTCACCGCAGCCTTCGACATCGGTGGTTCGAAGATCGAATATGCGCGCGTCGGCCGCGACGGCACGGTCTCGCATCGCGCGACCCTGCCCACCCCACACACGGGCTGGACCGATTTTCGCGACGCCGTCGCCTCACTCGTCGCCGCCGATGGCAGCCAGGCGACGCGGATTGGCATCTCGATCGCCGGCACCACCGACAGCGCTACCGGCATCGCCGCTGCGGCGAACGTGCCGGCGGTCAACGGCCACCATCTGGAGAACGAGCTCTCCACCGCGCTCGGCATACCGGTCCGGGTCGGCAACGACGCCGATTGCTTCGCGCTCGCCGAAGCGACGGTCGGCGCCGGCCGCGGCATGCCGATCGTCTTCGGCGCCATTCTCGGCACCGGCGTCGGCGGCGGGCTGGTCATCGGTGGGCGCATGGTGCGCGGTGCGCATGGCGTCATCGGCGAATGGGGCCACGGCCCCATCGTCGCCGAGGCGGTCGCGGCGCGCGGCATCCCGGTGATCCGCTGCGGCTGCGGCCAGACCGGCTGCCTCGACAGCTATGGCTCGGCCCGCGGCATGGAGCGCATCCACGCGGCGCTTTCCGGCGAAACCCGCACCAGCCACGCCATCACCGAAGCCTGGCACGCAGGCGACGCCGCCGCGACGCGGACCATCGAGACCTTCGTGGAGTTGATCGCGGGCCCGCTTTCGGTGATCGTCAACACGATCGGGCCTTCGGTCATTCCCGTCGGCGGCGGCTTGTCCTCGGATGCGGCGCTGCTGAGCCTGATCGACATCGCCGTGCGCGACCGCGTGCTCGGCCGCTACACCGAGACGCTGGTCGTCCCCGGACGAACGCGCGGCGCCAGCGGACTGATCGGCGCCGCCATGCTGGCGGAAGAACTCCCGGCGTGATCAAATCGGACCCATGAAGATCCAGCTCGAAATCTGCGTCGACACGCCGGACGGCCTCGCCGCCGCCATCAAGGGCGGCGCCGACCGCATCGAACTCTGCAGCGCGCTCTCGATCGGCGGGCTCACGCCCTCCCCCGGCCTGATGCGGATCGCCGCCCGGGCCGGCGTGCCGACCTATGCGATGATCCGGCCGCGCGAGGGCGATTTCGTCTTCTCGCCCGGCGAGCTGGACCAGATGCGCCGCGACATCGACGCCGTCCGCGCCGCCGGCCTCGCCGGCGTCGTGCTCGGCGCTTCCGAGCCGCGCGGAAAGCTCGATGCCGAGGCGCTGTTCCACCTGCGCAGCCATGCTGAAGGCATGGGCGCGACGCTGCATCGAGCCTTCGACCTCGTTCCGGAGCCGTTCGAGGCGCTGGAACTCGCGATCGCGCTCGGCTTCGAGCGCATCCTGACCTCGGGCCGCGAGCGCAAGGCCATGGACGGCGTGCCACTGCTCGCCGAGCTGGTGCAGCGCGCCGGCGAGCGGCTGGCGATCATGCCGGGCTCGGGCGTCCGCCCGGAGAACGTCGCCCATATCCTCGACCGGACCGGCGCGCGCGAGATCCACGCGTCCTGCCGGACCGGCAGCCAGACGGTGGCGCCGGAAGCGGTGGCGCTCGGTTTCGCCAACACGCCGCGGATCGACGTCACCGCCGAGGAGAGCGTCGCCAAGATGGTCGAGATCCTGCGCGTGTTCGAGATTCCGCCCGCCGGATAGCTTCAACCGAACATGCCGAATAAGGCACCGAAACGGTTGAAATTGCAGCACTCCCCGGCTTTGACAGCCGGTCCCCGGGCATGGCAGGCTCCCCCTCCGACATGAGGGAATGGCAATGGCCGAGATCGTTTTTGAGCGAGTCACCAAGCGCTATGACGACGGCCAGCTCGCCGTCAACGCGCTCGACCTGAAGATCGCCGATGGCGAGTTTCTCGTGCTGGTCGGCCCGTCCGGCTGCGGCAAGTCGACGGCGCTCCGGATGATCGCGGGGCTCGAAGAAATCTCCGACGGCTCGCTCGTCATCGACGGCGCCATCGCCAACGAACTGTCGCCGCGCGACCGCAACATCGCCATGGTGTTCCAGTCCTACGCGCTTTATCCGCATCTTTCTGTGGCCGAGAATATCGGCTTCGGCCTCAAGGTGCGCGGCTCCGACAAGTCGGAGATCCGCGCCAAGGTCGAGGCGACGGCGAAGCTCTTGGAGCTCTCCGAGCTGCTCGACCGCAAGCCCGGCCGCCTTTCCGGCGGCCAGCGCCAGCGCGTCGCCATGGGCCGCGCCCTGGTGCGCTCGCCAAAGGCCTTCCTGATGGACGAGCCGCTCTCCAATCTCGATGCGCGGCTGCGCGGCCAGATGCGGGCCGAGATCGCCCATCTGCAGAAGATGACCGGCGTCACGACCGTCTATGTCACGCATGACCAGGTCGAAGCGATGACGATGGGCGACCGCGTCGCCGTGATGAACAAGGGCGTGCTGCAGCAGCTCGCCGCCCCCCGCGTGCTCTATGATTCGCCCGCCAATCTCTTCGTCGCCGGCTTCATCGGCTCTCCGCCTATGAACCTGCTTCCGGGCAAGATCGTAGCCACCGAGGCCGGCTATGCGCTGGAGCTCGGCGAACTGACGATCGCCCTCGACGACGCCGCTCTGGACGCGCGGCCCGGCATTCCGCGCTTCGCCGGGCAGCCGATCATCGCCGGCATCCGGCCCGAGGCGCTGCGGCTGCTCGGCTCGGTGACGCCCGGCCCCGGCCGCTTCTCCGGCACGGTGGCCTTCGTCGAGGATCTCGGCGCCAGCCTGCTCGTCCATCTCGATCTCGCCGGCGCCTCGGTTGTCGCGGCCGGCGTGTCGGAGGATGGCGAGGAACTGAGCTCGGCGCGGACGCGGCTTCGCGCCGTCGTCGACGGCGCGCTGCCCGTCGGCAAGGGCGACCCGATCTGCCTCACGGTCGATCCCGCCCGCATCCATCTCTTCGATGCGAAGACGGAACAGGCGATCGGCGCCTGAACGGTAGCAAACCGGCGGAAATGCAACGCGGCGGCGGTCGATTGATGTCGATCAAGGCGGATCGCCGCAGCGGAACCGATACTGGCCTCGTCAGCAAACGGAGGCCACCATGTCCATTCTCGCTCTCAGCGCCATCATCCTCGCCTTCCTCGTCTTCATGGCCGCCGTTGCCTGGGCCGACCGCCAGACCCGCAATCTGAGCTCGGGCCTCCAGCCTGCGCAGGCGAAGGCTTCGATCCAGGCGGCGCGCCCGGCGCGCGGCTGATCCGCCCTATTCCAACTGGCGCAAAGGGCGAGGCTCGGTAGGGGAGTCGACATCGCCGCCGCGCCCTCGCACCGCGCAACAAGCTGAGGGGGCCAGCCGCGCGGTGCGTTGCTGTCTTGGGTCCCCGGCCGACCTCCCGTGCGGCGGCCCATCGCCAATCGCCCGGCGAAGATCGCGCCGCGCGGACCCGCCGAGAGGGGCACCCGCCGGGGTTCGCAACGAAAAGTTATCCAGATTGATGCCGTCGGCACCGCGCTATCCGCCATAATTTCCGGCGGACGCAAAGCGTGCAACCGCCGAGGCAAAAGCCATGAAAACTTGTGGTGACAATACCTTAGCTTGCCAGGAGCCCACCGCGCATTCCCGCCGCAGGCGCTACCTTCTGGGATCCGCCATGCTGTTCGGCGCCCTCGCATGGATGGGATCCCAGCCCGTCGCCGAGGCGCAGGCACCGGCGCAGCGGCCCAACATCGTCATGCTGATGACGGATGACACGGGCTGGAACGACTTCGGTCCCTATTCCGGCGGCGGCGCCGGCCTCGGCCATCCGACCCCGAATGTCGATCGCCTCGCCAAGGAGGGCTCGACCTTCACCAACTGGTACGGCCAGGCGAGTTGCACCGCCGGCCGCGCCTCGTTCATCACCGGCCGGATCCCGATCCGCTCGGCGCTGTCGATCGTGGTGGCGCCCGGCGACGAGAACGCGCTCCGCAAGGAGACGCCGACCATCGCCGAGTTCTTCAAGAAAAACGGCTACAAGACCTATTTCTCCGGCAAATGGCATCTCGGCGACAAGCCTGAAGCCTATCCGACCGAGCACGGCTTCGACGAAATGAAGGAGTTCGCCGCCTACTACGCCGGCGTCTATGCCTACAACAACACGTCGAACTGGTTCCATCCCTGGTTCCCGTCCTTCAACGCCGCGTTCAGCCAGGCCTATGACAGCGTCGTCAATCTCGGCGAGTGGGAAGGAACGGCGGGCAAGCCGGCGACCCGCGTCGGCACCATCGACTATGACAGCCTCGCGACCCTCGACATCCGCCAGACGGATTCGGCGATCGACTACATCAAGAAGAACGCCAGGGGCGGTACGCCCTTCTTCATGGACGTCAACTTCATCAAGATGCACAACCCGACCAATGCCGCGCCGGAGTTCCGCGGCCGCTCGCATCTCGGCGACTATTCCGATTCGCTGATGGAGCTCGATACCGACATCGGCCGGATCATGGACACGATCCGCGCCGAGGCGCCCAACACGATCGTCATCCTGACCGCCGACAACGGCGCCTGGCTCGACGCCTATCCGGACGCCGGAACGACGCCGTTCCGCGGCGAGAAGGGCACGGCGTTCGAGGGTGGCTGGCGCGTGCCGGGCATCATGTGGTGGCCGGGCCAGATCCCCGCCGGCGTGCAGAAGAACGAGATGATGTCGCATATCGACGCCTGGGCGACGCTGGCGACGATGGCCGGCCTGACGCCGCCGCCGCATGACTGGGTCGGCAATGACGGCAAGCCGATCTATTTCGACTCGATCGACAACAGCCAGTACATCCTCGGCAAGTCCGACCACTCCGCGCGCAATTCATGGGTCTATATCGACGGCGAGAACTTCCTCGGCGCCCGCATAGACATCGGCGGCGACCCGAAGGAGCCCTGGCTCAACATCGCGTGGAAATACCTCTACACCGCCAAGGATTCCTGGCTCGGCTCGGAGGCCAATCTCGGCTCCATCGGCGCGGTCTACAACCTGACCATGGACCCCTACGAGAAATACGACATGACCTTCAATGGCGCGGCGCCGACCCGCGTGCTGCCGAGCTCGCCGGGCCGCTTTGCCGGCCAGGACAATGGCTGGATCCTGGCCCTGATCGAGCCGGTGATCCTCGATTTCGACAAGTCGATCCTCAAGTACCCGAACATCAAGCGCTATGTCGGCGGCGCCTCGAACGACCTGATCCCCAACCTCCAGCGGCCCGACGATCCGCTGCCGCTGCTGAAGGGCTCGAATCCGCAGGCGAAGGGCAGCGGTGGCTAGCGCATTCCGTCCTTCCGTCCGGCATCGGGAAGAAGGGGCGCCGGAACCGGCGCCCCTCTTTTGGGTCCGGGAAAGCTCCCCCCGCCTCAGTGGACGCCCTTGGTCAGGCCCTGCACGAAATAGCGGTTCAGGAACAGCGCCATCAGCACGATCGGGATGGTGGAGAAATGCGCCAGCGCGCCGAGCGTGCCCCAGGTGATGTCCTTGGTGCCGAAGGCGGAGAGCAACGCCACCGACAGCGGCTTGGTGTCGGAGTTGGTCAGGAACATCGGCGTCAGGAAGTCGTTCCACGAGAACATGATGCAGAACAGCGCGCTGGCGATGATGCCGGGGACCACGGTCGGCAGGGCGACGCGGTAAAACGCGCCCCAGAGCGTGCAGCCGTCCGTCAGCGCCGCCTCCTCCATGTCGCGCGGCAAGGCGCGGAAATAGGAGAACATCATCCAGGTGACGAAGGCGCAGTTCAGCGTCGTGTTGAGCAGCACCACCGCCCACCAGGTGCCGAGCAGGCCGATGTCGCGCATCATCAGGTAGAACGGGATCAGCGTCGCGATGATCGGCACCGTGCGGATCGCCAGGAAGAAATAGGCGACGGCGATGGCATAGCGCCACTTCGCCCGCGCCAGCGCGTAGCCGGCCGGCACGCCGAGCAGCAGCGACAGCACCGTGGTGCCGAGGCTCATCACGATGCTCGACTTCAGCAATTGCCAGACATCGAACAGCTGGAAGATGCGCTCGAAATTCACCAGCGTCGGCGAGAAGGTGAAGCTCGGCGGTGACGAGAAGATCTCGCGCGGCGGCTTGTAGGCGGTCGAGACCAGCCAGAGCACCGGGATCAGGTAGAGGACGAGGATGACGACGAGCGTGGTGCGCTCGAGGGCGATCTGGCGGGCGCGGGCTTTCATCTCTCGTTGGCCCTCACATCGGCCCGGCGGATCAGCAGGGTGAACACGGCACAGAGGACGGCGATGCACAGGATGGCGACGTTGCCGATCGCCGAGGCGAAGCCGATATTGAAGAACTGGAGGCCCTGCTTGACGCCGAACACCATCAGCGAATTGGTGGCGTCGCCGGGACCGCCGCCGGTGGTGACGAAGATGATGTCGAAGACGCGGAACGCGTCCATCACGCGCAGCACCAGCGCCAGGAACACGGTCGGCAGCAGAAGCGGCAGCACGATCATGCGGAAGCGCTGCAGCGCCGTCGCGCCATCGGCCGAGGCCGCCTCGAGAATGTCGCCCGGCAGCGACTTGAGGCCGGCGAGCAGGATCAGCGCCACCAGCGGCGTCCACTCCCAGACGTCGATCAGGATCACGACCGGCAGCGCCGCCGTCGTCGAGGCGAGGAAGCCGCGCGGGCCGGAAATGCCCCATTCGGCCAGGTAATAGCCGAAGAAGCCGTAATCGACGGCGAGCAGCGCCCGGAAGATCAGGCCGACGACGACCGGCGTGATGGTGACCGGGATCAGCAGGAAGGCGAGGCAGATGCGGTTGAAGCGACCGTCGCGCCAGAGCAGCAGCGCCAGTCCGAGCCCGATGGCGAATTCGAGCGCCACCGCGGCGAAGGTGAAGACGAAGGTGTTGATCAGCGCCCGCCGCGCCGTCGAATCCGTCAGCAGCTCGGCATAGTTGGCGAGACCGACGAAGGTCCGCCGGCCGCCGCCGCGCAGAAGATTGTAGTCGAAGAACGAGTACCAGATGCCCTGCGCCAGCGGCCACAGCGCAACCAGCACGACATAGACCACGGCTGGAATGGTGAGGGCGAGGAGGAAGAGCCTGCGCCGATCCTGGAAGCGCAGGCCGGTTGCCTTGCGCTGGGGGAAATCAATGGAGCCGACGGACGTCGTGGCCAATGCGGAACACCCTAGCTGGATCTGTATCGTCATAGCGGAAGCATCGGTACGCTTCCTTACCCCTCCGCGGGGGAGAGGCAAAGGCCGGGTTCCACCCGGGCAATCCGACCCCAGATCTCACCCGTCCGATATCGAGAGCGTATCGCCCCAAGCAGAGCCATCAGGGCAACAACTCCCTGCGCCACGGACAGGGAAAAATCCGAGCGAGAGCACGACGCCCTCGCCCGGATCACAATCGGCTCAGAACAGCTTTTCAGCCTTTTCCTGCACTTCGTCGAGCGCCGCCTTCGGGTCGGTGCCGCCGACCAGGACAGCGTTCACGGCGGTGCCGAGCAGGTCCTGGATCTCCGGATACTGCGGAATGCGCGGACGATAGTCGCCGTCGGCATTCTCGAACGACTTGGCGATCACCGGCAGGTAGGGGAACTTCTTGTTCAGGTCCGGGTCGGCCAGTGTCGACTTGCGGATGTAGCTGCCGGCGCCTTCCAGGTTGAATTCCTTCTGGATTTCCGGGCTGGTCAGCCACTTGATGAACTTCCAGGCGGCTTCCTGCTGAGCCGGGTCGATGTCGGCGTTGATGCCCATGCCCCAGCCGCCGAGGCCGTACTTGACCGGCAGGCCCTTGGCGACCGGCGTCGTCGTGATGGCGACGTTGTCGACGATCTTCGACATCGACGGGTCATAATAGCCGGGCGCGCCGACCGACCACGTCTCCATCATGGCGACCAGGCCCTGGCGGAAGCTCTCCTCGCGGCCGCCCCAGTCATAGTCGACGGCGCCGGGAGGGGCCGCCTTGTCGAACAGCTCCTTGTAGACCTTGAGGCTGTTGATATTGGCTTCCGAATTGATCGCCGGCTTGCCGTCCGGGCCGAGCACCGAGCCGCCGAGCTGGGCGTTGTACTGCAGCCAGTCCTGCGCCACCGCCGGACCCTTCTGGCCATTGGCGACGAAGCCATACTGCTTCTTGGCCGGGTCGGTCAGCTTGTAGGCCGCCTCGACGAACTCTTCGGCCGTTTCCGGTACCTTCAGGCCGGCCGCCTCGAGCAGATCCTTGCGATAGGCGAGCACCGCGGCGTAACCCGCGAACGGGAAGGCCACCTGCTTGCCGTCATACTGGCCGATATACTTGATGGTCGACGGGTAGATGTCGTCGAGCTTCATCTCCTCGGCGTCGCGCTTGATCCAGTCGGTGAGGTCGACGGTGTATTTATTGTCAGCATACTGGCCAGCCCAGACGATATCCATCGTCACCAGGTCGTAATTCTTGGTATGGCCGACGAAATCCGCCTGGGTCTTGGTGAGGAGAGAGCCGTAGTCGAGAATGTCGACCTTGACCGTGGCGCCCGTCGCTTCCTCGAACTTCGGGGCCAGCTTGGCGATCACCGGTGCGAACTGGTCGTTCTGCGAGGCGAGGTTCAGGGTGATACCGGCCAGCGGCTTGTCTGCGGCGTGGGCCGCGCCCGCGATTCCCACGTAAACAAGCCCGGCGACTCCGAGCTTCAACAGCGATGCGGTGCTCATTCCTATGACTCTCTTTCATTGCGACAAGGGTCACGGCGGAGCTTACATCAAACAATACCGCACTCAAGAATTACCTTCTATTTCGCGTGCGGCGGCCTTGAGCAGATTTCATCAAGGTGATTTATTAAATTGGCAGCCTGCCTAACTTGAAGTCAGCTTGCAGAGCGATGTTTCCGATAGAACAATCTCAATGTTCGTTTGTAAACCTTTGGCCCGCATATTACCGCGAATTCGCGCTTCGCTGCAAAAGTGAAGGCAATCCAGCGATTGCCTATTTTTACATCGCGCGCAGAGAAGCGGCAATAAGCTACGATGCAATCCTTCCCGAATGAGGGTGCTCCGCATGACCGTTTGTCCACAACTCGCCGAACTGGAACGGAAAATCGCCGCCGACCTGACCTGGATCGAGGCGGCGCCGAAGGCCTGGATTCCGGCGCGCGGCGGACCGGAGGGCGCGCCCGTGCAGGATGTCGTCGTCATCGGCGCCGGCCTTTCCGGCCTCTCGATCGGCTTCGGGTTGAAGCGGCAGGGTGTCGTCAACGTGCTGCTGCTCGATTCCCGCGCCGAGGGCGAGGAAGGCCCCTGGCTGACCTGCGCGCGCATGGACACGCTGCGCTCGCCCAAGCACCTCGCCGGCCCCGACCTCGGCGTGCCGAGCCTCACCTACCGCGCCTGGCACGAGGCGATCCACGGCGCCGAGGCTTGGGAAAGCGTCGGCAAGATCAGCCGGGAAGACTGGATGGAATATCTGCGCTGGTATCGCCGCGTCACCGGCCTCGCCGTCCGCAACGAGACGACGCTGATCGCCATGGAGCCCTATCCGGACGGCCTGGCGCTTTCCGTCGAGGGGCCGGGCGGCCCCGAGCGGATCTATACGCGCAAGGTCGTGCTCGCCACCGGCATCGAGGGCGCGGGCGGCCATTCCGTGCCGGCGATCGTCTCAGAAAGCCTGCCGCGCGACGCCTGGACCCATAGCGGCGAGCGGATCGACCTGACGCGCCTCGCCGGCCGCGACGTCGGCATCCTCGGCTCGTCCTCCTCCGCCTTCGACTGGGCGACGGCGGCGCTCCGCGCCGGCGCGCGCTCGGCGACGCTCTTCGGCCGCGCCACCGAGTTCTCCCGGACGGAGGTGCTGGCCTGGACCAATTTCCCAGGCTTCCTCGGCCATTTCGCCGATCTCGACGACCTGCGCCGCTGGCGCTTCATGCGCCGCTTCTTCGATTTCAAGACGCCGCCGACGACGGAGATGTTCAACGCCGCGCGCGCCTTCCCCAATTTCCGCCTCGAGCTCGGCTGCCCGCCCGAGCGGCTCGGCATCGAGGATGGCCGCATCCGTCTCGACACGCCGCGCGGCCGGTTCGATTTCGACCATTTGCTGCTCGGCACCGGCTATGACATCGACTTGAGCCGCCGGCCGGAGCTCGCCAATCTCGTCGACGACATCGCGCTCTGGTCGGACCGCTTCGTGGCGCCGGAGGGCGAGGCGGATGCGAGCCTCGGCCGCTATCCCTATCTCGGCCGCGCCTTCGAATTCACCGAGAAGGTGCCGGGCAGCGCCCCCCACCTCGCCAACATCCATGTCTTCAACAATGGCGCCGTGCCCAGCCTCGGACCGATCTGCAACGGCATCACCGGCCTCAAATACGGCGTGCCGAGGATGGTCGCGGCGCTGACAAAGGGTCTTTTCCTCGACGACGCGGACCGGCACTATGCGGAGTTGATGGCCTATGACGAAGTTCACTTCCGCGCTGATAACTTAGAAAAGTAATTCCGAGGAAACCCATGGCCCTTTCTCCGCGCACCGAGCCTGACACGGTCGACGAGCTGCTCGTCGAGGTCCGGTTGTTCAGCGCCGAGTTCCCCGTGCTGCTGGCAAACCACCTGCCCATGATCATCGTGGCGCTCGATCGGCTGGGCGCGTCGAGCGAGCGGCTGCGCGAGTATTTCGAGACCTATCGCACCACCAACGGGCTGGTGCCGACGCCGCCGCCCGTGGCGCCGATCCAGCGGGACCGCTGGACCGACGCGCTCGGAGACCGCACGCGCGAATACGACTATCGAGCCTTCTTTGAAGCGGAAGTGCGCCGGATCGGCATCGATTCCGCGATCCAGACCTACCTGCCGACCTTGATCCCCGGCATCGGCGCCAGCGCCACCCACGGCATGATGCGTACCGCCTACGGCCTGATGCGGATGGACCCGACCGAGGTCGGGACGGCGCTCGGCTACTGGTCCACGACGTATCTCTCCATGCCGCGCGCCACCGGCGCCACGCCGATCACCGACGATCCCGGCCAGGTGCTGGCGCGAGCCTGCGGGCTGGCGGACCTGCACCAGATCGAGGCGGAAACCGACCTGCTCTGGCACAACATCCGCGCCGCCGGCGAGAAGCCGGATTTCGCGCCGGTCGTCGACTGGCTGGAAATCGGGCCCGACACGGGCCGCCGCCTCGCCGCGACCTCGCTGGCGCTCTTCGCCGCGACGATGGACTTTTCCGCCCTGCACGCGCTGACCGGCTCGCACTGGATCCGCCTCATCGGCCCGCATCTCGACGAGGCCGACCGACCGGCGCTGCAACGCTATTTCTGGCAGATCATCGCCTCGCTGGTGCCGAAGATCGGCTTCCCGAGCCTGCCCAGCGCCGAGCAGCTCGACGAATGGCGCCATTTGCCGGCGCCCGGCTGGCCCGAAATCGCCGCCGTCGCCACCCAGTCCGACGACGAGCACGACATCAGCCTGGTCTTCTCCGCCCGCGAGGAGGAAGCCGTGTATGGCGACCGCCTCTACCGCGTCGTCGCCGCCCGCCGGATGGGACTGATCGCCTGATGCCATCGCTGCAACCGACCCTGGTCGTCGCCGGCGCGCGCGCCGTCGACGGCCGCCCGATCGACATCCTGATCGCCGGCGAGACCATCGCCGCCATCGTGCCCGCCGGCGAGGCGCCGGCCGATCGCGACCGCATCGACGCCGGCGGCCGGCTGGCGACGCCCTCCTTCGTCGAAGGCCACATCCATCTCGACAAGACGCTGCTCGGCCTGCCCTTCATTCCGCATATCCCGGGCGATACCGTCGCGCTGCGGATCGCCGCCGAGAAGGAACTTCGCCGCACCGTGGCGCTGCCCGTCGAGGAACGCGGCGGCCGGCTGATCGAGCAGATCGCCGCCTTCGGCACCGGCAGCCTCCGCAGCCATGTCGACATCGACACCGAGGTCGGGCTGAAGGGCCTGCACGCGCTGCTGCGGCTCAAGGAGCGCTACTGGGACCTGGTCGACATCCAGATCGTCGCCTTCCCGCAGAGCGGCATCCGGATCGATCCCGGCGTCGCCGACCTGCTCGACGCGGCGATCCGCGAAGGCGCCGACCTCGTCGGCGGGCTCGACCCGGCCGGCATAGACCAGGACGTCACCGGTCATCTCGACGCCGTCTTCGCCGTCGCCGGGAAGCACGGTGTCGGCGTCGACATCCATTTGCACGATTCCGGCCCGCTCGGCGCCTTCGAGCTGCGCCAGATCGCCGCCCGCACCGTGGCGCTCGGGCTCGAGGGCAAGGTCGCCGTCAGCCACGCCTTCGCGCTCGGCCAGATCGACGATTTCGAATTTTTCCGCACCGCCGAGGCGCTGGCAAACGCCCGCGTCTCCATCATGACCAACGGCCCCGGCCCCGTCGCCATGCCGCCGGTCAAGCGGCTGAAGGCCGCCGGCGTCACCGTCTTCGCCGGCTCCGACAACATCCGCGACGCCTGGTCGCCCTATGGCGATGGCGACCTGCTGCGCCGCGCCCAGATCATCGGCTACCGGCAGGAATTCCTGGCCGATCCCGACCTGGAACACGCCTTCTCGATGGTCACCGAGATCCCGGCAAGCGTGCTCGGCATAGGCCATTACGGTCTAGCGCCGGGCAACCGCGCCGACATCGTCCTGCTCGACGCGGCCTCGGTGCCGGAGGCGGTAGCCGGCTCGCCGCGCGGCCGCACTGTGATCAAGCGCGGAAGGCTGGTAGCGCTGGAGGGCGTGCTGACGTCGCGGGACTGACGGGACGGCCCTCGCGAACGTGAACGGTGTTAATCCTTAGGGATGATTGGATTGGCGGGCAAAAGCTGCCATCTGTTGCCAATCGCCCCTGAATTTCGGAACGGCCCGACGTCGCGCTCGCGAACGCCCGCCACCACAACAAGAGCCCGTCTCATGCGTTTGCCTGATCCATCCGGCGTCGGCCCCGCGCCGGCGCCCGCGACGATTTCCGCGCCCTTGACCTTCCTGATGGCCGCCGCCTGCGGCGCCATCGTCGCCAACCTCTATTACGCCCAGCCGCTGATCGCCCTGATCGGCCCGGATGTCGGGCTGCCGCCGAAGCTCGCCAGCCTCGTCGTGACGCTGACCCAGATCGGCTACGGCCTCGGCCTGATGCTGATGGTGCCGCTCGGCGACATCATCGAGAACAAGAAGCTGGTGCTGATCGCCGTCGGCGTCACCGCCTTCGCGCTGCTGCTCGCGGCCGTCGCGCCGAGCGCCCTGCCCTTCCTGGGCGCGGTTCTGTTCATCGGCATCTGCTCCAGCATCGCGCAGGTGCTGGTGCCGATGGCGGCCCATATGGCGAGCGACGCCGAGCGCGGCCGCACGGTCGGCAACGTCATGGGCGGGCTGATGGTCGGCATCCTGTTCGCCAGGCCGCTCGCCGGCGTGCTGGCCGATTTGATCGGCTGGCGCGGCGTCTTCTTCGCCTCCGCCGCGCTGATGATCGGCCTGGCGCTGCTGCTGCTCCGCCACCTGCCGCAGCGCCATCCGCATTCCGGCCATACCTACGCGCAGCTGATCGGCTCGCTCTGGTCGATCTTCCGCGATACGCCGATCCTGCGCCGCCGCGCCTTCTACCAGTTTGCCCTGTTCGCCGATTTCAGCCTGTTCTGGACCAGCGCGCCGCTCGAGCTGGCGGGCGAGCCCTTCCACCTGACGCAGACGCAGATCGCCGTCTTCGCGCTCGCCGGCGCCGCCGGCGCGATCTCGGCGCCGTTTGCCGGCCGCCTCGCCGATCGCGGCTTCGGCCGGATCGGCACCGGCCTCGCCATCGCCGGCGTGCTGATCGCCTTCGCGCTATCCGGCCTCGTCTCGGTCGGCTCGATCGCGGCGCTGGTGGTCGCGGCGATCCTGCTCGATTTCTGCGTCCAGGCGAACATGGTGTTCGGCCAGCGCTCGCTCTTCATGCTGGCGCCGGCGATCCGCAGCCGCCTGAGCGGCATCTATGTCGCCACCATCTTCATGGGCGGCGCCGTCGGCTCGGCCATCGCCAGCCCGCTCTACGAGACCTTCGGCTGGGGCGGCATCCTGACGGCGGGCATCGCTTTCCCGCTCGCCGCCTTCCTGTTCTACCTGACCGAACTCTTCGGCAGCCGCGCCGCCGCGCGCTAGTCCCGAAACGACGAAAGCCCGGATCGGTTCTCCGATCCGGGCTTTCGAATATCTTCAGCGCCGCCGGGCCAGGCCCGGCGACCTTCCGGTCGATCAGTCCATGCGGACGCCGCCGGTGACGTTGATGCCCTGGCCGGTCATGAAGCGGGCCGCGTCGGAGGCGAGGAAGACGACGACGTCGGCGACGTCCTCCGGCTCCTCGATGCGGCCGAGCGGGGTCAGCGAAACATATTCGGCGCGCACCGCTTCCGGCGTCATGCCGCGGAGTTCCGCTTCCCAGATGATCTCGCGCTCCTGCATCGCGGTCTTGACGAAGCCCGGGCAGACGCAGTTGACGCGGATGTTCTTCGGCGCCATTTCACGCGCCAGCGCCTGCGTCCAGCCGAACACGGCGAACTTCGAGGCGGAGTAATGCGCGAGCAGTGGCGCGCCGACCTTGGCGGCCAGCGAAGCTGTGTTGACGATCACGCCCTTGGTGTTGCTGGCCAGGAAATGCCGGCAGGCGATCTGGTTGGCGAGGAAGACGCCGCGCGCGTTGACGTCGAAATTGAAGTCCCATTCCTCGTCGGTGATGTCGACCGCCGGCCGCATGGTCGAGACGCCGGCATTGGCGCAGAGCAGGTCGAAGCCGCCCAGCGCGTCGATTGCCTTCTGCATCGCCGCGTCGACCGAGGCGCGCTTGGTGACGTCGACCTCGACGGCGAAGCCGCCATTCTCCAGGCCTGCCACGACGGCCTGTGCCGCCATCACGTCGAGATCGGCGATCGCCACCGTCGCGCCCGCCTTGTCGAGGGCCCGCGCGATCGCCGCGCCGATGCCCTTCGATCCACCGGTGACGATTGCCTTGCGCCCTGAGAGATCGAAAATGCCGGCCATGTCGTATGTTTCCTTGCTCGAAATGCCGCCCCAACAAAACGCAATTGCGAACACTTTACAACGGCCCGGCGCGAATTAATGTTTGCAAATGTTCGTTCATGTTGCAGTTTAAACACCCGGGAAGGAGACTGCGATGCCAGCCGACGCCATGACGGGCTCCGCGACGGGCCATGAACTCGAGCAACCCGAACTCGCGGGCAGCGACTATGGCCGCATGCCGGCCGGCGCGCGCCAGTCCCTCATCCTCGACCTGATCGAGCTGCACGGCTTCGTCTCCGTGTCGAAGATTGCCAGCAATCTCAGTGTCTCCGAGATGACGATCCGGCGCGACCTGGTGTCGCTGGAGGAACGCGGCCTGCTCGCCCGCACGCATGGCGGCGCGGTTTCCTCCGCCTCCGACCCGCGCGAGGTGTTCGATCTCGAGGAGCCGGCCTTCAAGCGCCGGCGCCACCGCAACGCCCGGGGCAAGAGCGCGATCGCCACCGCCGCCGCCGGCCTGATCGGGCCGGGCGAGACCATCGGCATCGATGTCGGCACCTCGACGCTGACGCTCGCCGAGGCGGTGGTGAATCGCGCCGATCTCCGCGTCTTCACCAACAGCCTGCGCGCCGCCATGACGCTCTCCGCCTCGAAAAGCCCGGTCTATGTGCTGGGCGGCGAGGTGCGCGATCCCGAACAATCCGTGGTCGGCTCGCGGGCGGTCGGCGAACTGCAGAACTACAACATCGATCGCGTCTTCATCGGCGTTTCCGGCCTGATCGAGGCCGGCTTCTTCGATTATTCGGTCGAGGACACCGAGGTGAAGCGCGCCTTCATCGCGCGCGCCGACCAGGTGGTCATCCTGTGCGATTCGTCCAAATTCGATCACCGCTCGCTGGCGCGGGTGTGCGAACTCTCCGGCGTCGACATCCTGGTGACCGACGCCGCGCCGCCCGCCCATCTCGCCAGGGCGCTCGAAGCCGCCGGCGTCGAAGTCCTCGTCGCCGGAGCCGAGCCCGAAACCCAAACCGACTGATCGCCGCGCCATCCGCCGCCGGCCGCGCGTACCCCTTCAACAGACTGGAACGTCCTGGATGCCCGCCCAAAAGACCACCGTCATCGGCCTCGATATCGGCACGACCTCGACCATCTCGATCGCCGTGCGCGTGCCCGACCAGATCCTGCACATGGCGTCGCGCCCGGTGACTCTGTCCTCGCCCTCGCCGAGCTGGGCCGAGGAGGATCCGGCCGAATGGTGGTCGAATACCTGCGAGGTGCTGCGCGAGACGATCGCCGCCCTCCCCGACGGCCCGGATTCGCTCGCCGGCCTCTGCGTCACCGGCATGCTGCCGGCGGTGGTGCTGCTCGACGCCAGCGGCCGCGTGCTGCGGCCCAGCATCCAGCAGAGCGACGGCCGCTGCGGCGAGGAAGTCGAGGGGCTGAAGCGCGAGATCGACGAGGCGGCCTTCCTGAAGCGCACCGGCAACGGCGTCAACCAGCAGCTCGTGGCGGCGAAGCTGCGCTGGATCGCCCGGCACGAGCCGGGCGTCTTCTCGCGCATCGCCACCGTGTTCGGCTCCTACGACTACATCAACTGGCGCCTGACCGGCCGCCGCGCCGTCGAGCAGAACTGGGCGTTGGAAGCCGGCTTCACCGACGTCGCGACCGACCGCATCGCCGACGACCTCGTGGCGCTCGCCGGCATTCCGCGCAGCGCCGTGCCGGATCGCACCGTCACGCATGAGCAGATGGGCACGGTCTCGGCCGAGGCGGCCCGCGAGACGGGCCTGCCGGAGGGCCTGCCGATCTTCGGCGGCGCCGCCGACCACATTGCCTCGGCGCTCGCCGCCGGCATCGCCTCGAACGGCGACGTGCTGCTGAAGTTCGGCGGCGCCGGCGACATCGTCGTCGCGGCCGACAAGGCCAAGCCGGATGCCCGCCTTTATCTCGACTACCACCTCGTTCCCGGCCTCTATGCGCCGAATGGCTGCATGGCCTCGTCCGGCTCGGCCCTGAACTGGATGGCCCGCCTGCTGGCGGACGGCGAGGGCGAGGAGCGGCCGCATGTCGTGCTCGACCGGCTCGCCGGCGCGGTTCCCGCCGGCAGCGACGGCGTGCTCTGCCTGCCCTATTTCCTCGGCGAGAAGACGCCGATCCACGATCCGCTGGCGCGCGGCACCTATATCGGCCTCAGCCTCGGCAACGGCAAAGGCCATCTCTGGCGGGCGCTGCTCGAAGGCGTCGCCTATGGCTTCCGCCACCATGTCGACGTTCTGGCCGACATGGGCCACGCGCCGAGCCGCTTCTTCGCCTCGGATGGCGGCACCAAGAGCCGGGTCTGGATGCAGATCATGGCCGACGTGCTCGGGGCGCCGGTGCAGCTTCTCGACAATCCCTACGGATCGTCGGTCGGCGCGGCCTGGGTCGCGGCCATCGGCACCGGCCTCGCCACCGACTGGAGCGGCATTTCGAGCCTGGCCACGCAGGGCGCGCTGATCCACCCCAATCCCGCCAACCGCGAAATCTACGACAACGGCTATGCCCGCTACCGCGCCGCCTATGTGGCGCTGAAGCCCGTCTTCGCCATGCCGTAAGCAGAGGCTCGCCCAACAAAAAAGACCCCGAGCGCCGTTCGGCCTCGGGGTCGAAAATCACGCAGTTTTGCTCGGGAGGTTCGAAATCGGACATCCTGATCCCACGGGCATCGGCCGCGGCCGACGCCCGTTACGCCGCCTCAGTGCGGCTTGAGCTTCTTGCCCTTCGCCAGTTGCGACGGTGACAGCTTCGACGGCTTCACCTCGGCGCCGGTGATGCCGGAACCCGGCTGCACCATCTCCGGCGGGTCGCTCGTCGGGAAGGTTTCCTCCAACGCCTTGTCGAGACGCTTGCTTTCCGACTTGCGGCTGTGACGCGCGGCATGGCCGGGCACCATCGATTTCAGCAATTCCTTGACGGCCACTATACGTCCTCCTTGCCTGAACTCGCCTTCGAATAAACAAGGCGCGACGACTGTTTTCGTTCCGCTCCGGGCGGCGATAGCGCAGCGGGCGCTATTTCCAGACGGGCATGGAGGTGATCGGAATGGAGGCGAACATGAGCGATCCAAGCGGCGGCGCAATCGGCCGCAACCGGTCTCCCGCGGCGCGATGGCAGAGCATGCCGATCCTGCGCGCGTGGCGGCCTCAGATCCTGTCGGTGCTGCGCATCGTCACCGCGCTGGTGTTCCTGGAATTCGGCACGGCGAAGCTGCTCGGCTTCCCCTATTCGGAAATGCTCTCCAACCTGCCACGCTTCTCGATCTTCTGGATCGCCGGCATCGTCGAGATCATCGGCGCGCCGCTGCTGCTACTCGGCCTGTTTACTGGGCCGGTGGCGTTCCTGCTGTCTGGCGAGATGGCGATCGCCTATTTCTGGATCCACCTGCCGAACGACTTCTTCCCGCTCCGGAACGGCGGCATCGAAGCGATCCTGTTCTGCTTCATCTTTCTCTATATCGCCGCCGCCGGCCCCGGCGCCTGGAGCGTCGACGGCCTGCTGGCGCGGCGGCGAGATCCGGATAACGAGCGCTAGCCAGCTCTCTATCTGGTCACGATTTCTTCGGGCGAACCGGTATCCGCTGCGCTCGAAATCGCTCTAGACTCGCTCGCTCGGATAGCCGGCCTCCTCGAGCGCAGCAACGATCGCGCCCGCCTCGGCCGTGCTCTCGATGCGCACGGTCTTCGAGGCGAGATCCGTCGCGACCTCGGCGGCGGGATCGAGCGCCTTCACGGTCTTCTGCACCGTCGAGACGCAGTGGCCGCACGACATGTCCTTGATATTCAATGTCAGCATTCCAGGCTCCGTTCGTTGATCGGGCCGGATATGGACCTTCCCATCATGGCAAGGTCAAGCCCCGAAAAGCGCCCTTGACCTTCCCATAATGGGAAGCTTTACCTATATCGTCATCACGCCAGACGAAGGGCATTTCCGATGACAAGCCTCCCCTCTCCTCGGTCTCTCACGCCCGAGAAGGAACTCGACCTCGCGATCGAGGGCATGACCTGCGCCTCCTGCGTCGCGCGGGTCGAGAAGGCGCTGGCGAAGGTTCCCGGCGTCTCCAGCGCCAACGTCAACCTGGCGACAGAGCGGGCTACCATCCTGGCGCCGGCCGGCGTCGTCTCCGCCGCCGCGCTTGAAGAGGCGGTGCGTAAGATCGGCTACGAGGCCCGCGCCATCGTCGCCACGGACGCGCCCGACGACCTCTCCGAGAAGCGCGACGCCGAAGCATCCGCGCTGGCCCGCTCGCTCGCGGTCGCCGCGGCGCTGACGCTGCCGGTCTTCATCGTCGAGATGGGCTCGCACCTGATCCCGGCGCTGCATCACTGGGTGACGATGACGCTCGGCCCCTGGAACAGCTACCTGCAGTTCGCGCTGACGACGCTGGTGCTGTTCGGCCCGGGCCTGCGCTTCTTCCAAAAGGGCATTCCGGCCCTCGCCCGCCTTGCCCCGGACATGAACGCGCTCGTCGCGATCGGCGCCGGCGCCGCCTATCTCTATTCGGCTGTCGCCACCTTCCTGCCCGGCCTTCTGCCGGCCGGCACCGGCTACGTCTATTTCGAGGCGGCGGCGGTCATCGTCACGCTGGTGTTGTTCGGCCGCATGCTGGAAGCCCGCGCCAAGGGTCGCACCGGCGCCGCCATCCGCAAGCTGGTCAAGTTGCGCCCGAAGACGGCCCGCCTGCTGCGCGACGGCCAGCCGGTCGAGATCGAACTCGATGCGGTCAAGGTCGGTGACATCCTGCTCGTGCGCCCCGGCGACCAGATCCCGGTCGACGGCAGCGTCACCGACGGCTCGTCCTTCGTCGACGAGGCGATGATCACCGGCGAGCCGGTGCCGGTCGAGAAGAGCGTCGGCTCCGCCGTCGTCGGCGGCACCATCAACAAGACCGGCAGCTTCTCGTTCCGCGCCGAAAAGGTCGGTGCCGACACGGTGCTGGCGCAGATCATCCGCATGGTCGAAAGCGCGCAGGGCGCGAAGCTGCCGATCCAGGCGCTGGTCGACAAGGTCACGCAATGGTTCGTTCCGGCCGTGATGGCGGCGGCGCTCGTCACCTTCGGCGTCTGGCTCGCCTTTGGTCCCGAGCCGGCCCTCTCCTTCGCGCTCGTCAACGCCGTCGCCGTGCTGATAATCGCCTGCCCCTGCGCCATGGGGCTCGCCACGCCGACCTCGATCATGGTCGCGACCGGAAGGGCCGCGGAATTCGGCGTGCTGTTCCGCAAGGGCGACGCGCTGCAGACGCTGCGCGACACCTCGATCGTCGCCATCGACAAGACCGGAACGCTGACGGAGGGCCGGCCCGCTCTGACGGACCTCACCACCGTGGACTCCACGGATCGGGAAGCCGTGCTGCGCCTCGTCGCCGCCGTCGAAGGCCGTTCGGAGCATCCGATCGGCGTAGCACTCGTGGCCGCGGCGAAGGAAGCACACCTCGATCTCCCTGAAGTCACCGGCTTCGAGGCTGTCCCCGGCTATGGCGTCCGCGCCGAGCCCGGTGGCCGCGCCGTCGCGGTCGGCGCCGACCGCTTGATGGCGAAGCTCGGCATCAACGTCTCCGCCTTCGCCGGCGAGGCCGCCCGCCTCGGCGAGGAAGGCCGGTCGCCGCTCTATGCAGCGATCGACGGCAGGCTCGCCGCGATCCTCGCCGTCGCCGACCCGGTCAAGCCGAGTTCGGCAGCCGCGGTGGCCAGCCTGCACAAGCTCGGCCGCCGCGTCGTCATGGTGACGGGCGACAACCGCGCCACCGCCGAGGCGATCGCGCGGAAGCTCGGCATCGACGAGGTGCTGGCCGAGGTGCTGCCGGACGGAAAGGTCGAGGCGGTGGAACGGCTGAAGGCGCGCGGCGCCAGGGTCGCCTTCGTCGGCGACGGCATCAACGACGCGCCGGCGCTCGCTGCCGCCGATGTCGGCATCGCCATCGGCACCGGCACCGACGTCGCCATCGAGAGCGCCGACGTCGTACTGATGTCCGGCGATGTCGGCGGCGTGGTCAAGGCGATCGGCCTGTCGGAAGCGACGATCCGCAACATCAAGGAAAACCTGTTCTGGGCCTTCGCCTACAACGCCGCCCTGATCCCGATCGCCGCCGGCGCGCTCTATCCGGCCTATGGCTGGCTGCTGTCGCCAATGCTGGCGGCCGGGGCCATGGCGATGTCGAGCATCTTCGTGGTCGGCAATGCGCTTCGGCTGAAGCGCTACCGGCCCGTCGAATAGCAAGAAGGAAGCAGCCATGAACATCGGCGAAGCCTCCGCCGCCTCCGGCGTCTCGGCCAAGATGATCCGCTATTACGAGCAGATCGGCCTGATCCGGCCGGCGGCGCGCACCGATTCCGGCTATCGGGTCTACGCGCCGAGCGAGGTCGAGACGCTGCGCTTCATCCGCCGCGCCCGCGATCTCGGCTTCTCGGTCGAGGAGATGGGCACGCTACTCGCGCTCTGGCAGGACAAGGGCCGCGAGAGCGCCGACGTCAAGCGCCTGGCGCTGCAGCACGTCGCCGAGATCGAGAAGCGCATCCACGAACTGGAGGGGATGGCGCGGACGCTGCGCCATCTCGCCGGCCATTGCCATGGCGACGAGCGGCCGGATTGCCCCATTCTCGACGACCTCGCCACCCTTTCCGACGCGGAGACGGCGGCGCCGGCCCGCAAGCCGGCGCTGCGCGGCCGGCGATAGGCCGCGTCAGCGGCAGACGCCGAGCATCGCGTTCAACTGGCGAGCGACATGCTCGATCACACCCTCGGCGCCGAGTTCGACGCCATGCAGCAACGCCACCACGATCACCGGCGCGACCAGCAGCCAGACCCAGCGGAGCCGCACCGGACGCTGGAAGAGATCCTGCCGACTGGCAAGGAGAGCGGGCGCTAGCAGGCCGATCGCCCCGCCGAGCACCGTCTCCGACAGCGTATGGGCGCCCAGAACGATGCGCGTGACGGCGATCGCCAGCGAAAGCCCGAAACCGCAGAAGATCGCCAATCCGGCCAGCGCTTGGGTTCGCGCCAGCCGCGCCACCAGCACCGCCAGCCCGCCATAGACCGCGACCGACGCGCCGGCATGACCGCTGGGGCTGCGCAGATCGAGGCCCGGGAGATAGCCGCCGCAGGGGATGAAGGCGATCTTGGCGACCAGCACCAGCCCCAGCACCAGAACGACCGAGAACGCCCACCAGAACGCGGCGCGACGCTGGCCCGACGCCAGCAGGATCAGCGTCACCAGCAGCAGGATCGGCAGGATCACCGCCTGGCCGCCGAAACTGGTGATGAAGAGAGTGAGCGGGCGCAGCGACATCGGCGTTCCGGAAAGAGCAAGGAAAACGCGGCCCCTGCCGGCGCTGCGCCGCGCCAGGCGGGGCGATTCGTCCCGCTTCCCGCGCGTAAGCGCCACCATGGCGACCGCCAATCGCCCTGTCCATGCGGCGATGCGCCGAAGGCTTGCATCCCGGCGGCGATCCCGGCCAAGTGGGCGCCCCAATGCAATCGGACAGCCTGCTAGCCATGACCACCATCGAACGCTTCGCCATCGCGGGCCCCGCCCTCCTCCACCCCAAGGTGCATGGCGATGCACGCGGCCATTTCTTCGAGGCCTTCCGGCAGGACATGTTCCAGCGCCACGTCGATCCGGCCGTCGCCTTCGTCCAGGACAACCAGTCGCTCTCCCGCCCAGTGGGCACGGTGCGCGGCCTGCATTTTCAGCTTGAGCCGCGCGCACAGGCCAAGCTGGTGCGCGTGCTGCGCGGTTCGATCCTCGACGTCGCGGTCGATATCCGCCCGTCCTCGCCGACCTTCGGCCAGCATGTCGCGGTGACACTTTCCGCCGAGAACCGCGCACAGCTCTATGTTCCCGCCGGCTTCGCGCACGGCTTCTGCACGCTCGAACCCGATACCGAGGTTTTCTACAAGACGTCGGACTATTACAGCCCCGAGCATGATCGCGGCCTTGCCTGGAACGATCCCGCCCTTGGCATCGACTGGCCGGTCGCGGAAACGGCCGCGACCCTTTCGGATCGCGACCGCAAGCATCCGCGCCTGGCGGATCTGGCGCTCTAGCGTCGGGAGCCCTCCTGGGCGCTCTACCGCATGCGCGCCAGACGCGAGAGATCCGAACCCTCGAAATCGGTCGAGGCGCTGACCTCGGCCCATTCCCTGGCATCCGCCTGCCGGACCGCCTCGGCTTCGCCGTAGACGAACAGGGCGTCGCTGCCGAGCAGCAAGTGCGCAGGGACCTTGTCGCGCCCGGCGAGATCGATGACGACCTTGGCGACCTTGGCCGGATCTCCGACCTCGTGGCCGATATAACCCTTGAGCAGAGCCAGCATCGCTCCCACCCCCGCCTCGTAATCCGGCAGGAGCGGCGGCGTGTTGCCCCGCGCGACGAAGCCCCAATCGGTGCGCATGCCGCCCGGCTCGACCGCAACGACCTTCACGCCGAAGCCCGCGACCTCCTTCGCCAGCACCTCCGTGAAACCGCCCACGGCCCATTTGGCCGCCTGATAGGCGCTCATGCCGGACGCGCTGGTGCGGCCGCCGACCGAGGAGATGTTGATGATGTGGCCCGAGCGTTGCCGGCGCATGACGGGGAGCGCCGCGCGGCTGAGATGCACGACACCATAGAAATTGGTGTCGATTTGGGCCCGGAAATCATCCGGGTCCGTCTGCTCGAACGGCGAGAAATGCCCGAAGCCGGCATTGTTGACGAGCACGTCCAGCCGCCCGAAGGTCGCGACGGCGAAATCGACGGCGGCCTGCGCGGCCTTGGCGTCGGTCACGTCGAGCGCGAAGCTGCGCAGGCTTTCGCCATGCTTCTCAACCAGATCGTCAAGCCTTTCGGGACTGCGTGCCGTCGCGACGACGCGATCGCCCGCCGCCAGCGCGGCCTCGACGATCGAGCGACCCAGCCCGTGGGCGCTGCCGGTGATCAACCAGATCCTGGACATTGGATGTTCCTTTCGATGAGACAATTTTAATGAGTGAGTACATACTCATTAAAAAGACAAAAACCCTATCGGGCAATTCCTCGCCAGAAGGCGTCGAAGCCGGCGCGCTTGTAGTGTTCGCGCTTGTCCGGGTACCGCATGATGAATTCGAGCGTCGTCTCGGCCAACGTGTCGAGAATGGCGCTGACATAGGCCGCGTCATATTCCGTCGAGACGTGACTGGCGAGGTTGCCCTCCAGCCGCCCGACGATTTCCTCGAACAGCCCGCTGGCGCGACAACGGCTGGCCTCCGAAACGCGATCCGAAACCTTGAGCTGCCGGATCGTCTTCCGCTTGGCCGGGTTGGCCGCGCCCCAGTCGATCAGGCGGCTCCAGATATGCCGGGTCCGCTCATACGGGCTGCCATCCGTCGGGTAGTCATCCAGCAGCGCCGCCGCCAGTTCCGCCTCGATTTCAAGGAAGAGTTCGTTGAGGAGGTCGTCCTTGGTGGCAAAATAGGTGAAGAGCGTCCCCTCGGCGAAGCCGGCCTCCTTGGCGATCTTGGCCGTCGGCGCGCCGGTTCCCTGCGCCGCCACCAGATCGACGGCGGCGGTCAGGATCGCTTCGCGCTTTTCTTCACTGAGGGGGCGTGCCATTCGAATACCCTATGAGCGAGTGCTTGCTCATTATAATTGGGTCAAGGGTAGCGACGCTTCAAGGGGCTTTCTTCCAAAGGGACGTTTTTCCTCGCCGGGCAAGACAAGCCGGCGCTGATTCATGCAGGGTATCAGCGGCTTGGACCCTATGCGTTATTTCAAGGGCCGGCTGAGCCATGAACGCCGGTATTCCCGGCTCATCCCGGGAATGGCCAGCGATGGCAGCATGACACGCTGAAAATGTGTACGCCCTATCAGCGATCTGCGAGCACAGTGTTGAGCAGGTACTGGCCATAGCTGCTCCTGCCGAGCGCGATGCCGAGGTGTTCGAGCGCTGCCGCGTCGATGAAGCCCATGAGATAGGCGATTTCCTCGGGACAGCAGATCTTCAGGCCCTGCCGTTTCTCGAAGGTGCGCACGAATTCCGATGCCTCGATCAGGCTGTCCGGCGTGCCGGTATCGAGCCAGGCATAGCCACGCCCCATCTTCTCGACATGCAGCGCGCCACGTTCGAGATAGGCGCTGTTTACGTCGGTGATTTCCAGTTCGCCGCGCGCCGAGGGCTTCAGGTCGGCGGCGATGTCGACCACCGCCTCGTCATAGAAATAGAGCCCGGTCACCGCCCAGTTCGACTTCGGAGCCTTCGGCTTCTCCTCAATCGAGATGGCCTTCTGGTCGCGGTCGAAGGCCACCACGCCGTACCGCTCCGGATCCTGCACATGATAGGCGAACACGGTTGCCCCCCTCGTCCGCGCCCGGGCCTCCGCCAGCAGGTCCGTCAGGCCATGACCGAAGAAGATGTTGTCGCCGAGGATCAGCGCCGACCGCGAGCCGGCGACGAAATCCGCACCGATCCGATAGGCCTGCGCCAATCCCTCCGGCGCTGCCTGCTCGGCATAGGAAAGCGCGATACCCCATTGCGAACCGTCGCCGAGCAGCGCCTGGAACTTCGGCAGGTCCTGCGGCGTCGAGATGATCAGAATGTCGCGAATGCCGGCCAGCATCAGCGTCGACAGCGGATAATAGATCATCGGCTTGTCGTAGATCGGCAGCAACTGCTTGCTGGTGACAAGCGTCATCGGATGCAGCCGCGTGCCGGCGCCGCCGGCGAGAACGATACCCTTCATGCCGCATTCCGTTCGAGATCGAGGATGGCGTCGACGGCGACGCCGAGGCTGTCCGGCCAGCCGGGGAGCCGGACGCCGAAGCTCTGTTCCGTCCGCCCGCAATCGAGCCGGGAATCGCGCGGCCGCGCCGCCGGCGCGACATAGGCATCGCCCGAGATCCGGCCGAGCGTCGGCACCTTGCGCCCGGCTTCGGCAAGCCGCGCCATGACGCCTGAGGCAAGGTCGAACCAGCTCGCCTCGACGCTGCCGGCGAGATGAAAGATGCCGCCCGAGGCGACGCCCCTCGCCTGCCCGGCGATCGCCAGCAGGCCGTCGGCGAGATCGACGGCATGGGTCGGATTGCCGAAGCGGTCGGCAACGATGTCGAGATGCTCCCGCTCGCCGGCGAGGCGGACCATGGTGCGGACGAAATTGCCGCCATCCTGGCCATAGACCCAGCCGGTGCGGAAGATCAGCGCGTCGGGATACTCAGTCAGCACCCGCGCTTCGCCGGCGAGCTTGGTGCGCCCATAGACGCCGAGCGGATTCGTCGCGTCGGTTTCGACGTAGGGCTCGCCCTTCTCGCCGTCGAAGACATAGTCGGTCGAGACATGCAGGAACGGCAGGCCGAGTTTTCGCGCGCTGGCGGCGAGAGCCGCTGCACCGTCACGGTTGATCGCCATGGCGAGCGCTTCCTCGCTTTCGGCCCGGTCGACCGCCGTATAGGCGGCGGCGTTCAGGATCAGATCCGGCTCGAAGCTGGCGATCCGCTTCGCAGCACCATCGGGATCGGCAAGATCCAGCGCCGGCCGGCCGAAGGTCTCGACGACATGGCCATGCGCGGCCGCCCGCGCCGCGAGCGCGCGCGCCAACTGGCCGCTGGAGCCGGCAACGAAGATCCGCATCAGTCCGCGCCCTCCAGCAGGCCGAGGCGCTGGCCGCGATAGACGCCGCTGCGGATCGGCTCCCACCAGTCGCGCCGGTCGAGATACCAGGCGACGGTCTTCTCGATGCCGCTGTCAAAGTTTTCCGCCGCCCGCCAGCCGAGTTCCGTCTCCGCCTTGGTCGGGTCGATGGCGTAGCGCTGGTCGTGGCCGGGCCGGTCGGCGACGAACTCGATCAGTTCGGCATGCCGCCGGCCGCCGAGTCGGCGATCGAGAATGGCGCAGATGCCCTGCACCACGTCGAGATTGGTGCGCTCGTTGCGGCCGCCGATATTGTAGCTCGCGCCCGGCTTGCCCCGCGTCAACGCCAGGAACAGGGCGCGGGCGTGATCCTCGACATAGAGCCAGTCGCGCACATTGGAGCCGTCGCCATAGACGCGGATCGGCGCGCCGTCGAGCGCGTTCAGGATGACGAGCGGGATCAGCTTCTCCGGGAAGTGGTACGGCCCGTAATTGTTGGAGCAGTTGGAGATCAGCGCCGGCAGGCCATAGGTGCGCTGCCAGGCGCGGACCAGATGGTCCGACGCGGCCTTGCTGGCCGAATAGGGCGAGGAAGGGTCATAGGGCGTCGCCTCGTGGAACAGGCCGTCCTCCCCGAGCGAGCCGAACACCTCGTCGGTCGAGACATGCAGGAAGCGGAAGGCCGAGCGCTTCTCGGCGCCGAGCGTGTCGTGATAGGCGCGCGCCGCTTCCAGCAGCGTCGCCGTACCCATGATGTTGGTCTCGAGGAACACGCCGGGAGCACCGATCGATCGGTCGACATGGCTCTCGGCCGCGAGATGGATGACGCCGTCCGGCTCGTAGCGACGGAAGACGTCGGCAAGCGCGCCCGCATCGCCAATGTCGGCCTGCACGAAGGCATAGAGCGGATGATCGGCGATCGGCGCCAGCGAGGCGAGGTTCGCGGCATAGGTCAGCTTGTCGACATTGACGACGGCGACCCCGAGATCACCGACCAGATGCCGGCAAAGAGCCGAACCGATGAAGCCGGCGCCGCCGGTAACGAGAACACGCATACGAGACCGACCACCCTGTTGAGCGGTCAGCCTAACCCCCTCGCCATGTCATCGCAAAGGCGGCCTGTGGACGAAGGCTCAGGCGCTGCCGATGAAGATGCCGGCGGCCAGCACCAGCAGGCCGCCCAGCACGACCTGCCCCATGGCGGAATGGAACTTCGTGTCCATGTAGCGCCAGCGGATCCAGGCGATGGCGATGAGTTCGGCCAGCACCACGACACCGGCCACCACCGTCGCCGTCCAGAAATGCGGGATGAGGAAGGGCAGCGTGTGGCCGAGGCCACCGATCGCGGTCATCACGCCGCAGACGACGCCGCGCAGCCAGGGATGGCCGCGGCCGGTGATGACGCCGTCGTCCGACAGCGCTTCGGTGAGGCCCATTGAGATGCCGGCGCCGATCGAGGCGGCGAGACCGACCAGAAAGGCGCTGAACGAATTCTGCGTAGCGAAGGCGGCGGCGAAGATCGGCGCCAGCGTCGAGACGGAGCCGTCGATCAGGCCGGCAAGGCCGGGCTGGACCACCTGCATGACGAACATGCGCCGCCGCGTCGCGTCCTCCTCGCTCCGCACGCTCTCGCGCAGGTGCTCGGCCTCGAGTTCCTCGACCTTGCGCTCGTGCTGCGCCTCCATGGCGGCGAGGTCGCCGAGCAGCTTTCGCACATCCGGGTCGGTCGCCCGCTCGGCCGCCTTCAGATACAGGCGCTGCGCCTCGAGCTCCATCGTCGCGGCGTCGAGCCGGAAGCCGTCGACCGAGATGTTGCGCATCGACCAGACCGGCGCATGCCGGACGAAGCCGCGCACGTCGTCGCGCCGGACGAGTGGGATATGGTCACCGAACTTTTCCTTGAAGAGATCGATCAGCAGGCGCCGGTGCCCGTCCTCCTCGACCGCCATGGCGTCGAAGACCCTGGCCGAACCGGGAAAGTCGGGCGCAAGCCGCTCCGCCATGTCGCGATAGCGCCGGGCATCCTCTTCCTCGGCGCCGATCGCCAGCGCCATGACCTCGCGCACCGAGAGGTCCTTGAACGAGCGCTTGCCGAATGAAAACACGGGAGTAGTCCTTGCAGATTAGAATTTTTCTAATCTGGTATCAGCTGCGCCTTCCCTTCACAAGCGCGACACCTTGCCAAAGAGGTTGCCGGATGGGGATCGGCGAAGCGGCGCCAGCGGCACGGCACGGCGGCGCGAACCAAAGAAAATGGCCGGGATTCGGGTCCCGGCCATCGGATCGAAAGGTCCTGAGTGCGGTGGTCAGATCGAAACCGCGATCGCCCGCTTCTCCTTGACCGACTGCAGCGCGGCGTCGGCGAGCACCAGCGCCTTCCAGCCGTCCTCGCCGGAAGGTGTCGCCGGCCCACCCTTCTCGACGGCCTGAATGAAGGCGGCGATCTCGTTGCGATACGCCTCCGTGTAGCGGGTCATGAAGAAGTTCAGCAGCGGCTCGCGGCGATAGCCATCGCGATTGGCGATCTCGACATTGGTGGCGCGCAGATTGTCGGCGCTGACCAGCCCCTTCGAGCCATGCACCTCGATGCGCTGGTCATAGCCATAGCTGGCGCGGCGCGAATTCGAGATCTGAGCGATGCGGCCGGATTTCGTCGTCAGCACGACGGAGGCGCTGTCGAAATCGCCGAGCTTGCCGATCTCCGGATCGACCAGCACCGACGCCGAGGCGAAGACGCTGACCGGCTCCTCGCCGAGCAGGAAGCGCGCCATGTCGAAATCATGGATGGTCATGTCGCGGAACAGCCCGCCCGAACGGCGGATATAGTCGGCCGGCGGCGGGCCGGGATCGCGCGAGGTGATCGACACCATCTCGACCTTGCCGATGGCGCCGGCGTCGATCTGCCGCCGCACCTCGATGAAGTTCGGATCGAAGCGGCGATTGAAGCCGACCATCAGCAGCGCCTTCTCCGCCGCGACGACGGCGAGGCATTCCTTGACGCGGGCGACGTCGAGATCGACCGGCTTCTCGCAGAAGATCGCCTTTCCGGCGCGCGCCGCCTGCTCGATCATGCTGGCGTGCAGGTCGGTCGGCGTCGTGATCAGGACGGCGTCGATGTCGCCGGCGTTCATGATCGCGTCGGCCTCGCGCACTTCCGCGCCGGTCGCGGCGGCGAGCGCCTTGGCCGCCTCGGGGAAGGCGTCGGCAACGGCGACGAGCGTCGCGCCCGCATTCGCCGCGATCGCGCCGGCATGTACCTTGCCGATCCGGCCCGCTCCGAGAAGTCCCAGTCTCACGGTCATTCCAATTTCCTCAATCTGGTTCGGCGCCCGCAGGGCTCGCCGGTCTGGAGCTCAATCGATGTCGACCCAGCCGCGCGTCTCGTGCGAGCGGGCCATGGCATGGACGGTGCGTTCGATCCGCAATCCCGTTGCAAACTCGATCAGATGGGCCGGCTCGCCGGCGATCCGCCGCATCAGTTCGCGCGCCTCGATCACCTTCAGATCATTGAAGCCGAGGCCATGGCCCGGCGCCGGGATGAAGCGGTCATAGGGTGGATGCACCGTCCCGGTCAGGATGGTGCGGAAGCCCTGCTCGGCCGCCGGTCCGCGCGCCTGGAACAGCTGCAGCTCGTTCATCCGCTCCTGGTCGTAGAGCAGCGAGCCCTCGGAGCCGAAGATCTGGATGGCGATCCGGCCCTTGCGGCCCCAGGCCGAGCGATTGACCAGCAGGCTGCCAGACGCGCCGCTTTGAAGGCGGAACAGGATGTTGGCGATATCGTGCGTCTCGACCGCGCGGCTGCCGCCCGAGGCCAATGGCCGCTCGGCATAGGGCTTCGCCATGTCGACCACGACGCTCGCCAGCGGCCCGACCAGAACGGTGAGCAGCGACAGCGGATGCACGGCGAAATCGTCGAGCGCGCCATAGCCCGATGCCGCCTCGCTCTTCCAGCCGAACGGCGCCGCCGCGTCGGCCATGAAGTCCTCGTCCATCTCGACGCGGACATGGTTGACCGTGCCGATCGCGCCGTCCGCGATCAGCCGGCGCATGTGCCGCGTGGCGGGGTTCTGGATGTAGTTGTAGCCGAGCGCCGCCACCTTGCCGGATGCTTCGGCTGCCTCAAGCATCGCCGTCGCGTCGGCGAGCGACGTCGCCATCGGCTTCTCGCACCAGACATGCTTGCCGGCCGTGAGCGCGGCGATCGCCATCTCGGCGTGGAACTGGTTCGGCGTCGTGATCGAGACGAGGTCGACCTCGGGATCCTCGACCACCCTGCCCCAGTCGCCCGAGGCGCGGGCGAAGCCCAGTTCCGTCGCCTTGCTTCTGGCCAGCGCCTCGTTCGCCTCGCCAAGATGCACCAGCCTTGGCCGTGCCACGTCGCCGAAGGTCGGCGCGACGGCGTTCCAGGCGAGCGCATGGCACTTGCCCATGTATCCAGTACCGATCAGCCCGATGCCGAGAGATTTCATGCCCAATATTCCCGATTCTTCCTGCTCTCAGACCGTGCCGCCGAGTTCGGCGGAAAGGTCGGCGAGTTCCTTGCCGCCGGCCATGAGATTCTGCAGTTCGTCCGCCGTGATCTGGCCGCGCGCCGCCGTGCCCAATGTCCGCCCGCGGTTCAGCACGGTGAAGCGGTCGCCGACCGCGAGCGCATGGCGGACATTGTGGGTGATGAAGACGACGCCGAGCCCGCGCTTGCGCACCATGTCGATATATTTGAGCACCATCGACGTCTGCCGGACACCGAGCGCCGAGGTGGGCTCGTCGAGGATCAGTACCTTGGCGCCGAAATAGACGGCGCGCGAGATCGCCACGCATTGGCGCTCGCCGCCCGAAAGCGTGCCGACCGCCTGACCGGGATCGCGCACGTCGATGCCGATCCGCTGCATTTCCTCGCGCGTGACGCGGTCGCAGAAGCCCATGTCCATGAAGCGGAACGGCCAGATGCCCTTGACCGGCTCGCGACCCATGAAGAAGTTCCGCGTCACCGACATCAGCGGGATCATGGCGAGGTCCTGGTAGACCGTGGCGATGCCGGCATCGAGCGCCTGACGCGGGCTGGTGAAATGCACCGGCTGGCCGTTCAGGAGCATCTCGCCCCGGGTCAGCCTGTGCACGCCCGCCATCGTCTTGATGAAGGTGGACTTGCCAGCGCCATTGTCGCCGAGCAGACAATGCACCTCGCCGGCATGGATCGAGATCGACACGCCGGCGAGCGCCACCACGGAGCCGAAATGCTTCTCGATGTCGCGCATTTCCAGGATCGGCGTCGTCATCAGCGCTCTCCCGTCACGCGCTTGCGGATGATGTTGTTGAAGAACACGGCCATCAGCAGCATGCCGCCGAGGAAGACGAGGTACCAATCCTGGTCGATGGCGGTGTAGGTGAGGCCGATCAGCACCATGCCGAAGATGACGGCGCCGACCGCCGCGCCCACGACCGAGCCATAGCCGCCCGTCAGCAGGCAGCCGCCGATCACCGCGGCGATGATCGCCTCGAACTCCTTCTGGAAGCCACGCCGGGCATCCGTCGAGCCGGCATCGAGCACCGTCAGCACGGCCACCAGCGCCGCGCAGCAGGCCGTGAGGACGAAGAGGGACGTCTTCACCCGCCGGGTCGGGACGCCAGAATTGCGCGCGGCATTGGGATCGCCACCGGCGGCGAAGATCCAGTTGCCATAGCGCGTGCGGGCCAGGACGATGGCGCAGACGACGGCGAGCCCGACGAACCAGACGATCTCGACCGGGACGCCGGTCACCTTGGGCTGGCCGTTCGGGAACTTGGCGATCCAGTCATGCGCGGCGAGCCAGGCGAACAGGCCCTCGAACGCGTCGCCGGCGAAGAGCTTGTAGATGAAGGCGTCGAGCGAAGTCCGCGTCGCCGCCTCGCGCACGCCGCGCAATTGCGTCGCGCCGCCGGTCGCCCATTTGAGCCCGACCAGCGAAAGACCCCGGAGTACGAACAGGAAGGCGAGCGTGACGATGAAACTCGGCAGGCCGGTGTGGATGACGAGCTGGCCGTTGATGAAGCCGATCGCGGCGGCGCAGATAAAGGCGATCAGGATCGCCACCGGCAGCGGCAGGCCGAAGGTGACGAGGCAGGCGGCGAAGATCAGGCCGGCGAAGGCAACCATCGAACCGACTGAAAGGTCGAACTCGCCGCCAACCATCAGCAGCGAGGCACCGATCGCCAGGATGCCGAGCTGGGCCGCCGGCGCCATGAAGTTCATGATCCCGGACAGCTCGAACATCACCGGATTGGCGATCGCGATGAAGAAGCTCGTCACGATGACGAGGCCGAGTATGGCCCCGAGTTCGGGCCGGCGCAGCAGGCGCGTCAGCGCCGACGCATGCTTGAGCCGTTCATCGGCCGCCTTGGCGGCCAGCGCCGACGGGCTATTCGGCTCGGTCATGGCGGCGTCCTCCCTGCTTCGCCATCCTGTCCCGCCGGCTGCCAGCGCCGAAGAGACGAGCCGATGCATCCACGACGGCAGTACCTGGAAGCGGGCGCACCGCGAAGGTGCCGGGCGCCGTCATCGCGGCGGCGCTGACCTGATTGCTGCGCATTTCGTCTTTCCGACTTGGGTATTCGGCGGAGGCCGCGGATCTTTCGTGGGATCGACGCGCCTCGGCGGAGGAATCGGGAAAACGGGCGCGCGCGGGAGGGGGTGCGCGCGCCCGGGATGGCCTCAGCGAATGCCCTTGGCCGACAGTTCCACCACCTTGGCGGCCGAGTCCTTGGTCACGAGATTGGGACCCGACGGCACGTCGCCGCCCGGCATCAGGCCGTACTTGCTGTGCAGCGCCAGGAAGGCGACGGGCAGATAGCCCTGCAGGAACTGCTGCTGGTCGATGGCGAAGGCCGCCTTGCCGTCGGCGACGGCCTGCAGGAAGCCAGCCGAAAGATCGAAGGTGGCGACATTGACCTTGCCGTCCATGCCGGATTCCGAAACGGCGGCGACGGCCGGTTCGCCGGCGAGCGACGCATTCAGGGTCAGGATGGCGTCGATCGCCGGGTCCGAGGCAAGCGCCGCCTTGACCTTGGCCTTGACGTCGGCCGGATCGTTGGACGTCGGCAGCACGGTCACGGCGCCGAAGCCGTCGGTGAAGCCCTTGCAGCGCAGGTCGAGCGAGACGTTGCCCACTTCCTGGTTGACGCAGAGCCCCTTCTTGGCGCCCATCGTCTTCAGCTTCTCGCCGGCGGCCTTGCCGGCGTCATATTCGCTCTGGCCGACATGAAGCAGCGCGCCGAGCTTCTTCGAGACGTCGGAGCCGGAATTCAT
This sequence comes from Kaistia sp. MMO-174, assembly GCF_037147815.1. Taxonomy (NCBI): domain Bacteria; kingdom Pseudomonadati; phylum Pseudomonadota; class Alphaproteobacteria; order Hyphomicrobiales; family Kaistiaceae; genus Kaistia; species Kaistia sp. MMO-174. Next base: position 401,921 of record NZ_JBBCUO010000003.1, read on the forward strand.
CGAGATGACGGGGATGCCGGCGGCGACCGCCTTCTGGATCGACGGCCCGAGCGCATCGGCATCCGGGATCGAGACGACGAGGCCTTCCGGCTTCTGGTTGACGGCGGCATCGATCAGTTGCGCCATCGCGACCATGTCGAAGGTCTCCGGCGCGCGGTAGTCGACCTTGACGCCCAGATCCTTGCCGGCCTCGGCGACGCCGTTCTTGACCACCGACCAGAACGGATCCGAGGCCTGGCCGTGGGTGACGACGATGATGTCGGCATGGGCGGCGAGCGTGGAGACGGCAAGCGCCGTCGCGGCGAGCATTGCCTTGAATTTCAGCTTCATGACATTCCTCCCGAGAATGAAAAAGGGCGGGAATCCGGCGTCTTTTTTTGGCTCTGATTTCCCTCGCATCGAGAATTTCGGAACAAAACAGCTCCGCATGTCGATGTCGGAACATTCATTCCATAGAGGTTGACACCCGTCAAGAGTTGATTTTCGGCGAGAAGTGGGAGCAAGCTGCGGAAAATGCGCTGGAAAGGCCCGCGATGACGACGCCCGACGACCCCGATGCCTTGCCGCCCCGCGACTTCTGGAACCTGCGCAACCTGATGGTGAGCCGCAAGGACACGCTGCCGAAGCGCCTCGCCCAGGTCGCGATCTATGCCGTCGCCAATCCCGACGACGTCGCCTTCGGCACGGCGGCCAGCATCGCCGAGAAGGCGGAAGTGCAGCCGTCGACGCTGGTGCGCTTCGCCCAGGCCTTCGGCTATCAAGGCTTTTCCGACCTGCAGGCGGTATTCCAGGACCGGCTGCGCGACCGCACGTCGAACTATTCCGAGCGACTTTCCTCGCTGCGCTCGCATGTCGCCGGCGACAGCAAATCGGCGACACTCTTCTCAGGCTTCTGCAAGGCAGCGGAACGCTCCGTCGGCTCGCTGCGCGAGCGCGTCCAGGTCGAACAGATCGACGAGGCGGCGGCGCTGCTCGCCAAGGCCGAGACGATCTACCTGATCGGCCAGCGCCGCTCCTTCCCGGTCACCTCCTATATGAGCTACGCCTTCGGCAAGCTCGGCGTGAAATCCGTGCTGGTCGGCTCGGCGCAGGGCAACGACCCGGAAACCCTCTCCTTTGCCACCCCGCGCGACGCGGCGATCGCCATCTCCTTCACCCCCTATGCCTCGGCGACGCTCGCCTATGCGCGCCAGATCAACGAGGCAGGCACGCCGCTCGTCGTCATCACCGACAGCCCGTTCAGCCCGCTGATTCCCAAGCTTGGCGTCTGGTTCGAAGTGGTCGAAGCCGACTTCGAGGGTTTCCGCTCGCTCTCCGCCTCGATGGCGCTCGCCATGACGCTGACCGTCGCCGTCGCAGAGGCGCGGCGCGGTGGATGATCCGCTTATTCCATATTGACGAAATCGCAGAATTTTTGTTTCACTCTCCGCGACAGTGAAGGGGGCGCCAGGCCGCCGTTCCGGTAACGGTACGGCAACCCCTCGTTAACCGAGACGGAGAATGCGATGACCGAGGCTCCCGGAGCCGGCAGGGCGGCCCGACCGCTCGATGTGATCACCATCGGGAGATCATCGGTCGATCTCTACGGCCAGCAGATCTTTTCCCGCCTCGAGGACATCACCTCCTTCGCCAAGTCGGTCGGCGGCTGCCCGTCCAATATCGCCATCGGCACGGCGCGGCTCGGCTTGAAGTCGGCCGTCATCACCCGCGTCGGCGACGAGCAGATGGGCCGCTTCATTCGCGAACAGATGGCGCGCGAGGGCGTCGCCACCGACGGCATCGCCACCGACCCCGACCGCCTGACGGCCCTGGTGCTGCTCGCCGTCGAGGACGAGGGCGTCTCGCCGATGATCTTCTACCGCACCGACTGCGCCGACATGGCGCTGTCGGAGGCGGATATCGACGAGGCCTTCATCGCCTCGGCCGAGGCGATCGTCGTCACCGGCACGCATTTCTCGCGGGAGAACAGCGACGCGGCGCAGCGCAAGGCGATCCGGATCGCCAAGGCGAATGGCGGCAAGGTCGTGTTCGACATCGACTACCGCCCCAATCTCTGGGGCCTCGCCGGCCATGGCGACGGCTTCGCCCGCTATGTGAAATCCGACCGCGTCTCCGAGCAGTTGAAGTCGATCCTGCCCGATTGCGACCTGATCGTCGGCACGGAAGAAGAAATCCGCATCGCGTCGGGCGCCGACGACGTGCTCGGCGCACTGAAGACGATCCGGGCGCTGTCGAAGGCGACCATCGTGCTGAAGCGCGGCGCCATGGGCTGCATCGTCTATGAAGGCGACATCCCCGACGACCTCGAGCAGGGCATCGTCGGCAGGGGTTTTCCCATCGAGGTCTACAACGTGCTCGGCGCCGGCGACGCCTTCATGTCCGGCTTCCTGCGCGGCTGGCTGAAGGGAGAGACACTGGAGACCGCCGCCACCTGGGCCAATGCCTGCGGCGCCTTCGCCGTGTCGCGGCTGCTCTGCTCGCCGGAATATCCGACCTGGACCGAGCTTTCGTATTTCCTCGCCCATGGCAGCCCGCACCGGGCGCTGCGCAAGGACACTGATATCAACCACCTGCACTGGGCGACCACCCGCCGCGATCAGCCGGATACGCTGATGGCGCTGGCGATCGACCATCGCTCGCAGCTCGAAGCCGTGGCCGACCGGCTCAAGGTGCCGCGTGAAAAGATCGAGGGCATCAAGGCGCTCGCGGTCGAGGCGGCGGCCCGCATCGCCAAGGGCCGGCCCGGCTTCGGCATGCTGCTCGATTCGACCTACGGCCAGAAGGCGTTTCCCCGCGCTTCCGAGCAGGGCTTCTGGATCGGCCGGCCGGTGGAGAAGCCTGGCTCCCGTCCGCTCGATTTCGATCACCTGCCCGATCTCGGCAGCCATCTCTCCGAATGGCCGATCGGCCATACGGTCAAGTGCCTCTGCTTCTATCATCCCGACGACAGCGCCGAGCTGAAGGCGCAGCAGGAGCGCGAACTTTTGCGCGTCGCCGACGCCGCGCGGACGGTCGGGCGCGAATTGCTGATCGAGATCATCGCCGGCAAGCACGGGCAGCTTACCGAGACGACGGTCTCGTCGATCCTCGCCCGGCTCTACGAACTCGGCATCAAGCCGGACTGGTGGAAGCTGGAGCCGCAGACGAGTCCGGCCGCCTGGCAAGCGATCGAGCAGGTCATCCTCACCAACGATCCGCTCTGCCGGGGCATCGTCCTGCTCGGGCTGGAGGCGCCGGAACACGAACTGGTCGCCGCCTTCCGCGCCGCCGCCGCCACGCCGCTGGTGAAGGGTTTCGCGGTGGGCAGGACGATTTTCGCCGAAGCGGCCGAGGGCTGGCTGTCGGGCCGGATCGACGACGAGGCGGCGATCGCCGACATGACCACCCGCTTCGGCAAGCTGGTCGCGGCCTGGGAAAGCGCAAGGCAGTCGGAAGTGGCGTGAGCGTTTCCGGCGTCATCCCCGCGAAGGCGGGGATCCATGCAGCCGCGCCACGGACGGTTCGAGTGGAACGAACCCGGCCTAGTGGATCCCCGCCTTCGCAGGGATGACGGCGGAAAGATGAAGGTCTCTCGCGGCGACAGCGGGGAAAGACTAGCTTGAAGAAAAAGGGAGACCGCCCCTGGCGACCGGGGCGGGGTGCTGCAAAAATGGCCGAGGAAACAGCCCGATGACCACCATCCGTCTCACCATGGCGCAGGCGCTGACGCGATATCTCGCCAGCCAGAAGACCGTCATCGACGGCAGGACCGTGCCGATCTTCGCCGGCGTCTGGGCGATCTTCGGCCATGGCAACGTCGCCGGCATCGGCGAGGCGCTCTATCAGCACCAGGACGACCTGCCGACCTTCCGCGCCCACAACGAGCAGGCGATGGGCCACGCCGCGATCGCCTTCACCAAGGCGAGCTTCCGACGCCGCATGATGGCGGTGACGAGTTCCATCGGGCCGGGCGCCACCAACATGGTGACGGCCTGCGCGCTGGCGCATGTGAACCGCCTGCCCGTCCTGTTTCTGCCCGGCGACGTCTTCGCCAACCGCCGGCCCGATCCTGTGCTGCAGCAGGTCGAGGACTTTGGCGACGGCACGGTCTCGGCCAATGACGTGTTCCGCCCGGTGTCGCGCTACTTCGACCGCATCACCCGTCCCGAGCAGATCCTCGCCGCCCTGCCCCGCGCCATGGCCGTGCTGACCGACCCGGCCGATTGCGGCCCGGTGACGCTGTCGCTCTGCCAGGACGTGCAGGCGGAGGCCTATAATTATCCGGAAGCCTTCTTCGACGAGAAGATCTGGACGCAGCGCCGGCCGCGCGCCTCCGACGACGAACTGGCCGCCGCGACCGCTGCGCTGCGCGCCGCGAAGAAGCCGCTGATCGTCGCCGGCGGCGGCGTGCTCTACTCCGGCGCGACGGCGACGCTTGCCGATTTCGCCGAAGCCCATGGCATCCCGGTCGCCGAGACGCAGGCCGGCAAGTCCTCGCTGCCGGCCGACCACCCGCTCAACATGGGCTCGATCGGCGTTACCGGCACCTCGGCCGCCAACGAACTGGCGGAAGAGGCGGATGTCATCCTCGCCGTCGGCACCCGGCTGCAGGATTTCACCACCGGCTCCTGGGCACTGTTCCAGAACGCGCGCAAGACCATTGTCGGCCTCAACACGCAGGTCTTCGACGCGACCAAGCACCGGGCCTTGCCGCTGGTCGCCGACGCCGACGCGGGCCTGCGCGAACTGGCGCTGCGGCTGGAAGCGCTGAAGGCGCCGGAAGACTGGACGAAGCGGGCGACAGAAGGCCGGACGCGCTGGTTCCTCGCCGCCGATGCCGCAACCGCGCCCACCAACGCCGCCCTGCCCTCGGACGGCCAGGTGATCGGCGCCGTGCAGCGGGCGATCGGGACGGGCGGAACGGTGGTCTGCGCCGCCGGCGGCCTCCCCGGCGAACTGCACAAGCTCTGGCAGGCCGGCGCGCCCGGTTCCTACCATCTCGAATATGGCTATTCGACCATGGGCTACGAGATCGCCGGCGGGCTCGGCGTCAAGATGGCGAAGCCCGACCAGGAAGTCGTCGTGATGGTCGGCGACGGCTCCTACCTGATGATGAACTCGGAGATCGCCACCTCGGTGATGCTGGGGCTGCGGCTCACCATCGTCGTGCTCGACAATGCCGGCTATGGCTGCATCAACCGCCTGCAGATGGCCACCGGCGGCGCTAACTTCAACAACCTGTTCCGCGACGTTCGGCACGAGGTGATGCCCTCGGTCGATTTCGCGGCGCATGCGGCGAGCCTCGGCGCGATCGCGACCAAGGTCGCCTCGATCGCCGAGCTGGAGGCCGGCATCGCGGCGGGATTGAAGAACGACCGCACGACGGTGCTGGTCATCGACACCGACCCGCTGATCACAACGGAGGAAGGCGGCCACTGGTGGGACGTCGCCGTGCCGGAAGTGAGCCCCCGCAGCCAGGTCAACGCCGCACGCAAGGAATACGAGAAGGCAATCCAGGCGCAGCGCGTGCTGGATTGAGGTCTTCCCTTCACCTCTTCCTGAGGGAGAGGTGCAGAAGAGAGTATCGCGGGATGAGAAGAGACGTTCCGGGATGACGGCGAGCGTTGGACCCATCCTCGGTCGTCATCCCTGCGGAAGCAGGGATCCATCCATCCGCTGGCAACACGCCGAGAGATGGATCCCGGGTCGCGCTTCGCTTGCCCGGGATGACGGCGGAGGAAACGTGAACGATCTGAAGGCTCTCCTCTTCTTCACCTCAAGAAACAGGCCCCCGCCTCGCTCGGCGGGACATTAGACAGACCGAACCGAACACAATGAGGAACACCCCATGATCCGCATCGGCGCCAATCCGATCTGCTGGTCCAACGACGACAAGCAGGACATCGGCGGCGACATCTCGCTCGAGCAATGCCTGTCGGAGGCGAAGGCCATCGGCATCGAAGGCATGGAACTCGGCCACAAGTTCCCGCGCGAAGCCGACGCCCTGCGGCCGATCCTCGCCGCGCACGGGCTCGACCTCGTCGGCGGCTGGTATTCGACCTTCCTGATCGAACGCGACGCCGAGGAGGAACTGAAGCAGGCCCGCGCCCATATCGACCTCTTGAAGGCGTTCGGCTGCAAGGTGTTCATCGCAGCGGAATGCACCCGCACCATCCACGGCACCCAGTCGGCGCCGCTTTCGACCCGACCAATCATGACCGAGGTCGAATGGGGCCGCTTCACCGCGCGGCTGACCGAATTCGCCGACTATCTCGCCCGCGAGGGACTGACGCTCGTCTATCACCACCACATGGGCACGGTGATCCAGACCGAGCTGGAGGTCGACCGGATGATGGAAGCGACGGGTCCGGCGGTGAAGCTGCTGCTCGACACCGGCCACATCACCTGGGCCGGCGGCGACCCGGCCCGGCTGGCGCGCAACTATCGCGGCCGCATCGCCCATGTCCACACCAAGGACGTCCGCCCCGACGTGGCGAAGCAGGCGGCGGCCGGCGACTGGTCGTTCCTCGATAGCGTGCTCGCCGGCGTCTACACGGTGCCGGGCGACGGCGCGATCGACTATCTCGCCGTGTTCAGGGAGATCCCGGATTATTCCGGCTGGATCGTCATCGAGGCCGAGCAGGATCCGGTCAAGGCGCCGCCCGCGCGCTATGTGAAGATGGGGTTCGACAACCTCAACCGCTTCATCGATGCTGCCGGATTGAAGCGGTAGACGCCCGATCTGAAAGGCTTCACCCTGCCTTCACCTCTCCCATGGGGAGAGGTCGGAGCGAAGCTCCGGGTGAGGGGTTGCGATCGATCGGGTGAGGCCTCAACCCCTCACCTGCCGACCTGCGGCCGTCGACCTCTCCCCGTGGGAGAGGTGAAGAACAGCACAGTCCATATGCTGAGCGCGGACATATCGGAGACCTTCATGGCAGATCTTCTCGTCAAGCCGGCCGGAACCAGGGGCCAGACCATCCATGTCACGCCGCAGTCGGCGGGCTGGTCGCATATCGGCTTCGATCTCTACCAGCTGGCGCCGGGCGAGATGGCGCAGGCCAATACCAACGACCGCGAAGTCTGCCTGGTGCTGGTTTCCGGCAAGGCGCGCATCATCGTCGAGGAGATCGACTTCAACATCCTGGGCGAACGCATGTCGCCCTTCGACGGCAAGCCGCACGCGGTCTATGTGCCGGCCGAGCACGACTGGACGGTGACGGCGACGACCGAGGTGACGCTCGCCGTCTGCTCGGCGCCCTCGACCGGCGGCAACCTGCCGCCGCGCCATATCCGACCGGAAAAGATGGAGCACGAGACGCGCGGGCGCGGCACCAATGTGCGCCATGTCACCAACATCCTGCCGGAGACGGCGAAGGCGGATTCGCTGCTCGTGGTCGAGGTGATCACGCCCGGCGGCCACACCTCGAGCTATCCGCCGCACAAGCACGACACCGACAATTTGCCGGCGGAATCGCTGCTGGAGGAGACCTACTACCATCGCCTCAACCCGCCGCAGGGCTTCGCTTTCCAGCGCGTCTATACCGACGACCGCTCGCTCGACGAGACGATGCTGATCGAGGATGGCGTGGTGACGCTGGTGCCGAGGGGATATCACCCCTGCGCCACCATCCACGGCTACGACCTCTATTATCTCAACGTCATGGCCGGGCCGACGCGGACGTGGAAGTTCCACAACGCGCCCGAGCATGAATGGCTGCTGAAAGACTAGCTAGCCCTCGGCGGCCGGCGGCTGCGTGCCTCGCCGCGCGTAGCGGTCCCAGGCCTCGACGCCGACCGCCGTCACCAGCGCCAGCAGGCCGCCGATCACCGTCGCGATGATGCGGTGCTTGACGACCTCGATCTCCGGCAGGCCGGCGAGCGACACCAGGAAGGCGACGCAGGCGGTGACGCTGGCGACGAAGGCAGCATAGCCGGAGCGCTGCATCGAATAGGCGAGCCCCGCGAGCCCGACCACCAGTACCGCCAGCAGGCTCTCGTCCGGCCGCAGCACGGCGGCGATGAGTGTGGCGATGCCGGCGCCGGCGACCGTGCCGCAGATGCGGAAGACGACGCGCTCGACCGTCTTGTCGGATTGCGGCTTCAGGATGATCAGCGCCGTGACCGGGATCCAGTAGCCGTTCGGGATATGCGCCGTCTTCGTCATCACCGTCGTCAGCACGGCGAGGATGGCGGTCGCGACGGCGATCCGCAGCGTGTCGGAATGGCCGGTGAGGCGGTGCCCCATCACGGCGAACAGGTCCTGCCAGCGCTCGGTGCCGTCATGCTCGCGGATGATGGCCGACTTGCCGACCAGCACCCAGGCGGTCGTCACCAGCACGATCTGCAGCACGCCGCCCGTGAAGACAAGGCCCGCGCGCCCGAGCGCGCCCCTCATGTCGGCGGGATAGGCGTCGGCGACGAAGAAGGCGATTGCCCATTGCAGCGTGATCCACCACGCGGCCGGGCCGGCCGCGTTGGCGCCGCCGCAGAGCGCTCCGGCGACGGCCGAGAACAGGATCATCAGCGGCAGGTAGTCGCCGGAGAAGGAACCGAGCCACGCCGCGAAGGTCATCCCGACCATGGCGAATATCATCGGCGCGGCGCGCACCGCCGTGAAGCGCTGGAAGGCGCCGAAACCGACCGAGAAGGCGCCGCTGGCCGCGACGAGGCCATAATCCGGCCGGCCGAGGAAGATGCCGGCGGCGAGGCAGATCGCCATCGCCGGCATGCAGGCGATGACCGTCTCCGGCCGGATGTCGCCGCGGCGGAAGGCGAACATTTCCTGGCTGTAGCGCCGCACCGGGATCCGGGCGCGCAGAAGGCGATGGACTGGCACGCGGGTCACCTGTTCCCGAAACGAACCGAAGCGACCTCCGATCACGGAGACCTTCGACCCTGGTGAGCCGATGCGGCTTTTCCGGGTCGCGACGCCGCGCCACTCTAGAGGCGCGGATCGCCGCCCGCCACCTCAGACATTCTCCGCCACATAGAGTTCGAAGGGCAGCAGGACACGGTTGTCGCCCTCCCCCGCCCGGCGCGTCGTCGCGCGGGTCAGGATCTCCACCGCCCGCTCGGCGAGCGCCCGGACCGGCGTCGCGATCACCGCGTCGAGAACGCCGTCGACCAGCGCCGCGCGCGTTTCCGGCACCAGTTCGTTGCAGACGGCGACGACGCGGCGCTCCGCGCCCGCCTCGCGCAGCGCCGTGACGAGACCGGCCATGCCGCCGCCGGCGACATAGACGCCGACGAGATCCGGATTGCGCTTCAGCAATTCGAGCGTGCCCTCATGCGCGAGATGCGGATCTTCCAGATTGGCGAGCGGCTCGAGCAGGCGGAACGCGGGCGCATGCTCACGAAAATAGGCGCGAAAACTGCTCTCGGCGAGCTCATGGCCGACAAAGCGATGGCTGCCGACGAAGCTGCCGACGCTGCCCGCCTGCCGCGCCAGCCGCGAGACGGCCCAGGCGGCGGTGCGCCCTGCCTTGCGGTGATCGATGCCGACATGGCCGATCCGCCCCGGCGCCGACAGTTCGGAGAGCAGCGTCATCACGCCGACGCCGCGAGCGGCGAGTCGCTCGACCGCTTCCGTCACTTTCGGATGGTCGGCGGCGACGACGGCGAGCGCATCGACGCGGGCGCCGAGCGCCAGCAGCTTTTCCGCCACCGTGCCGGCCGAGATGTCCTCGACGAACTCGACGACCGGCTTGCCGCGCACGCCCGGAGCGGCGCGGGTCGCGGCGGAAAGCGCCGCCGCCATCTCCTGGAAGAAGGCATCGGCGCGACGCTGCAGCAGGAAGCCGAAGCTGCGGTCCGGCGCGGTTTCCTCCAGCCGCCGCTTCAGCAGGCCGGTGCCGTGATAGCCGATCGCCTCGGCGGCGGCGAGCACGCGCTCGGCCGTCTCGCGCTTCACCGGCGCGCGCCGGTTCAGCACGCGATCGACGGTGGCGACGCCGACGCCGGCGGCTTCGGCGAGGTCGCGGATCGTCGGCCGGTTCACGCCGTCCATGCTCGTCCAATCCTGATAGTTTCTATCATGAAGCCTCGCTGCATCCTTGAGCTTTCGTGAGAGATTCTATCATCGCGCGATTGAGCTTGAAACAGGCGGGGTCTAGACTCGTTCCAGACATCAAAGGCGCGCCTCCGCACGCGGAACGGCTCAAAAGCGCGATGCGGCGGAGGAACGGAATGACCACCGAGACGGTTCGGCGCGACTATTCCCTGGTCGGACGCGACACGAAGCGGGCCGAGGAAAACGGCCTCGCGGCGGCCGAGTGGTATCAGTGCCCGATCACCCGCAAGGAACTGAAGGAGCTGATGAAACGCTCCGACGGCCCGGCGCTGCGCGACACGGCGATCTGGTTCGCGGCGCTCTTCCTTTCCGGCCTCGGCGGCTACCTGCTCTGGGGCTCGTGGTGGGCGGCGCCGTTCTTCCTCGTCTATGGCGTGCTCTACGGCTCGGCCTCGGATTCGCGCTGGCACGAATGCGGCCACGGCACCGCCTTCAAGACGCGCTGGATGAACGACGTCGTTTATCACATCGCCTGCTTCATGATCCTGCGTGAGCCGACCGTCTGGCGCTGGAGCCATACCCGCCACCACACCGATACGATCATTGTCGGCCGCGACCCCGAGATCGCCGTGCCGCGCCCGCCGGATATCCTCGGCCTGCTGCTCAATGTCTTCGCGCTGAAGAGCACCTATGCCGCTTTCAGGAAGCTGTTCCTGCACGCGGCGGGAAGGCTGACCGACGAGGAATTGACCTACATCCCCGAGATGGAGCGCTCGAAGGTCTACTGGGTGGCGCGGCTCTATCTGGCGATCTTCGCCGCCGTCGCGATCTGGTGCGTCGCGATCGGCTCGATCCTGCCGGCGATGTTCATCGGGTTGCCAACGCTCTATGGCGGCTTCTTCACCATCATCTTCGGCCTGACGCAGCATGCCGGCCTCGACGAAGACGTGCTCGACCACCGGCTCAACAGCCGCACGGTCTACATGAACCCGGTCTACCGCTTCCTCTATCTGAACATGAACTACCACGTCGAACACCACATGTTCCCGATGGTGCCCTATCACGCGCTGCCCCGGCTACACGCCGCCATCAAGGACGATTGCCCACGGCCCTATAACGGCCTGCGCGAGGCCTATGCCGAGATCATCCCGGCGCTGCTGCGCCAGGTCCGCGAACCCGGCTATTTCGTCCGTCGGCAACTGCCCAACCCGGACAAGGCCGTCCCGCACAATCACGGCACGCAGTTCGTCTCGGCCGTGCCGGCGGAGTAGGCAACGCCGTGCGTGCTTCGAGTCGGGCCTTCGGCCCTCCTCAGCATGTTGAGGGTGGAAGGCTTCTGAAGGAAGCAAGCCCCTCGCCCAACCCTCTCCCGCAAGCGGGCGAGGGCTTTTCCGCCGGCTCGCCGGCCCGACGATCGAGCAAGAACGGCAGCGGCCGAAAGCCCGGGCTGGATGCGCCCCCTCTCCCGCAAGCGGGAGAGGGCTGGGGTGAGGGTCTTTCGAAAACCCTGCGACCAGCCGAACGACAGAACAACCGAGGAGACCATCATGAACACCACCACGGCCGCCCGCTGGATCGAGGCCTGCGACGCCGGCGACATCGACGAGGAGGACGTCATCCGCTTCGACCATGACGGCCGCACCTATGCGATCTACCGCTCGCCCGACGACGAATATTTCGCCACGGACGGGCTCTGCACGCATGAGCAGATCCATCTCGCCGACGGCCTCGTCATGGACCACATCATCGAATGCCCGAAGCACAATGGCCGCTTCGACTACCGCACCGGCCAGGCCAAGGGCGCGCCGGTCTGCGTCAACCTGAAGACCTATCCCGTCAAGCTCGACGGCGGCAAAGTCTTCCTCGGCCTGGCCTGAAACGATGACGGGCGCGCCAGCGGAGACGATGGTCGTGATCGGTGCGGGCGAGGCCGGCGCGCGCGCCGCCATGGCGCTGCGCGAGAACGGCTTTGCGGGCAGAATAACGATCCTCGGCGATGAGCCGCACAGCCCCTATGAGCGCCCGCCGCTCTCCAAGGCGGCGCTGACCGACGCGGACGAGCCGCAAGCCGCCTACATCCTGACGCCCGAGCGGCTCGACGAGCACGGCATCGCCCATCTCGGCGGCCGGGCCGTCACGGCGATCGACCGCGCCGCCCACATGGTGGATCTCTCCGATGGCGAGCGGCTCCGCTATGACCGCCTGCTGATCGCCACCGGCGCCCGGGCGCGAAAGCTTGCCGTTGCCGGCGCGACGCCGGAGAGCATCCTCTACCTGCGCAGCTTCGACGAGGCCCGCGCGCTCCGTTCCCGCCTCGCGCCGGGCGCGCGGATCGTCATCATCGGCGGCGGCTTCATCGGCCTCGAACTCGCCGCTTCCGCCCGCGCTCGCGGCGCGGAGGTGACGCTGATCGAACTGGCGCCACGCCTGCTCGCCCGCGCGGTGCCGGCGGCGATCGCCAGCGTCATGGCGGCACGGCACGAGGCGGCCGGCGTGCGGCTGCTGACGGGCACCGGCATCGAGCGGATCGAGGTCGAGGAAGAGCGGCACGTCATCCAGCTTTCGACCGGCGAGCGGATCGTCTGCGACGGCATCGTCGCCGGTATCGGCGCGGTCGCCGAAACCGGCCTCGCCGAACGCGCCGGGCTCGCCATCGACAATGGCGTCGCGGTCGATGGGAGGCTCGCGACCCTGGACCCGGACATCTTCGCCGCCGGCGACTGCTGCTCGTTCCCGCATCCGCTCTATGACGGCCGGCGGCTGCGGCTCGAAGCCTGGCGCAACGCGCAGGACCAGGGCAATGCGGCGGCGCGGGCGATGCTCGGCGGCAGCGACGACTACGACGCCGTGCCGTGGTTCTGGTCGGATCAATACGAGCTGACACTGCAGATCGCCGGCCTCCCCGACGAGGGGGAGGAGACGATCTCACGCGATCTCGGCGACGGCGCCCGGCTCGATTTTCATCTCGCGGGCAAAGGCCGCCTGGTCGCGGCCAGCGCGATCGGCCCGAATGGCAAGATCGCCAGGGACGTCCGGCTGGCCGAGATGCTGATCGCAAGGCGCGCGCATCCCGACCGGGCCGCGCTGGCCGATCCAAACGTGAAGCTCAAGGCTTTGCTGGCCGGCTGAGACGCTCGACCCGGACGCCTTGCCAGATCGCGTTTCTTCACGCGAACCGGCATCCCCTTCGCCCGAAACCGCCCTACGCCGTCCAGACTCCCGCGAGCTGGAATGGCGTTGGCCCAAGAGCGGCAGCTTCGCGGTCGGTCGCATCGGGCGGGATAAAGCGCACGGGTCGGGCGTTGATCGCGACCGAGATGTCGCCGACCAGTCCGTTCGGCAGCGGCAGGTGGAAGGTCCGCGACACCTCCCTGCCCGCCCCGCGCCCGCCGGCGCGGCTGCGCAGCCGGGCGATGGCGACCCCGTTGCAGGTGATGTCGAAGAACAGCCGCCGAGACATTGCCGGCGCTTCGAGCGTCAGCTTCAGGATCAGGCTCCGGCGCGGCTGGCGCAATGTCAGCGTGTGCAGCAGCGAGCGGCCGTCCGGCAGGCCCTCGACGGGCTTGGCCAGGCCGAGCAGCCAGCGAAACGGGATACGCGGCCGCGTTACCGTGATGGCGCGCCGGTCCTTGACGATGAGCGAAAAGCCCTGATGGCGGAGCAGCCGGTCCGCGAGGCGGTTGCCGGCTTTCTCAAGGAGATTTCGATCGCTGCGGTCGCGCACGTTGGACCAGTATTTGAGCCGCTCGCCGAAGGCCGCCGGACGGGACGCCATTGCCGCCAGCGCCGCGTCGGGAACCGGCAGCGACAGTTCCTGCCGCGCATATCGCAGGCCCGCCAGGCAGGCCGGCACGAGGCCGCGCTGATGCGCCATCGACGCCAGCAGCCCCCAGTCGATCGCCTGCCGGTCGATTCGGGCCGCGAGGTCGATCGCCCAGTCGCCGCTCTCGCTCGTGGCGGAATGGGCAAGAAGCAGCAGCGTCGCGTCTGTCGGCGCTGGGACCAGGATCGGCCGCAGCGCCAGCTTCGCATTCTGCGCCGACCGCCACATCGCCTCGTCCAGGAGCGGCTGGATGCGGGCGAAATGGAAGGGCGAATTGTGCAGGTCGATCTCGCCGCGCTCGCCCTTCTTGAAATTGCCGCTCAAGCGGACATTGGCGAGTTCGCGCAGATATTCGAACGACTCGCCATTGGTCGCCGTCCAGCCATCCGCCGCCAGCGAATCGAGCGCGCGCACCGTATCTTCCGGCCGCACCAGGATATCGACGTCGCCCATGATCCGGCGCGTCGCCGCGGCGAGGCCTTCGGCATATTGCGCGCCGCCCTTGAAGACGAGGAAGGGAATGCGGTCGGCCGCGAGCCGGTCGAAGGCCGACGCCGTCTCGCGCAGGCTGAGCTGTGTCTTGGTCCAGAGCTGCTTGGTCAGACCGTCGATGCGCGGGCGCAGCGGCGTTTCGGGATCGAGTTGCGGCAGGCGGACCGAGAGCGACGCGAGCAGCCGCATCTCCGTCCAGACGATGTCGTCGAAGTTCCGCCGGGCCTGCCAGGCCTGCCAGGCCGCCTTCGCCTGCGCTTCCGGCGCCAGAACGGCCTGCAGCAGAAGATGGACATGGCCGTCGGGCCAGCTTCGTTCGCGTCTCCAGGCCATCAGTCGCCACCCCCGCCGCCGTCGAGCGCGGCGCGGCGGCGGGCCAGCGCGCGCTTGGCGATCTCCAGATAACCGATGTCCCGCCCGTCGCGGCCATAGCTCATGCTGCCGGGGATGACGCGCCGGAGCGCCACCACCTCCGGCGACATATGGAACCGCAGCCCCATCTCCCGCCCGCGCGCGATCCAGTCGACCATGTCGCCCCGACCGCCGCCCGGCGGATCGAAGATCGGCCCGACCGCCCGGGCGCTGGCCGTCCGGATCATCATCGTCGTCCGCCCCCAGCCCTCGTGCACCCGCCCATCCGGCGCTACCGGCTGGCCGTGGAAGAAGACGCGGAGATGGCCGAAGACACCATCGAGATCGGCCTGATCCTCGAGGTTCGCCAGCTGCGACGCCGCCTTTTCCGGCAGCCAGATGTCATCGGCATCGAGGTAGGCGACGACCGGCGTCTCGACCTGGACCAGCGCATGGTTGCAGGCGGCGCCGGGCCCCTGGTTCTCCTGGCGGATGACTTCGAGGCCGAGCTCGCGGGCGAGATCGCCGGTGCCGTCCGTCGAACCGTCATCGACCAGCAGCGCGCGCGCCGGCGGGGCGGTCTGGCTCCGCAGCGAAGCGACGGAATCGGCAAGGGTCCGGCTGGCGTTGAAGGCCGGGATGATCACCGTGTACTGGCTCGTCATGACCCGCTGTCCCGTCAGGAATTGAAAGTGGCTGCCACCGACGCCGGCGTCTCCTGGCAGCCGCCGAATTCGGTTTCACGATCGAACTGCCGGAAGAAGAAGACGTCGAGCCGGCGCGTGCGCCCGGTCGCGCGGCGGCGCAGCATCGAATTGTGATAGGCCTTCAGACAGGCCCTGTGCATCGCGTCGCGGTCGTTCGTCATGTTGCCGGCGTGGCGCCGGTAGTAGATCGCGGTGTCGATTTCGATGATGAAGCGGCTATCCGCTTCGAACAGGCGGAAATAGAAATCGATGTCCTCACCATAGGTGAGCGCCTCGTCGAAGCCGCCGAAACGCTCGAAGGTCGAGCGGCGGAAGACGGCGCTGGCGAGGCAGATGTCGAGCTTCCGCTCCCAGAGCGAGCCTTCCCTCGGCTGGAAGTCTGGGGTCATGTCGTTGAAATAGATGCGCTGCCCGACGACGGCGGCGATGTCGGGCCGTGCGGCGAGCTTGGTCACCTGGCGCAGGATCCGGCCAGGGGCGCTGACGTCGTCGGAATCGAGAAAGGTCAGGAATTCGCCCGTCGCGGCGGCGAGGCCGGCATTGCGCGCGGCCGAGACGCCGCGATGGTCCTGCCGGATCAGTCGGACGCGCGGATCGGCCGCCGCGATAGCGGCCACGACGGCATCGCAGCCATCGGTCGAGCCATCGTCGACGACGAGGATCTCGGCGTCGATTCCCGGCTCTGTCTGGAGCGAGCGGAGCGCCTCGGCGACATAGTCGGCCCTGTTGAAGGCCGGCATGACGACGCTGACGCGGGGCCGATCCATCGTCATCCTAGCCTCCGGGCCATTGCGCCCGCATCGCGTCGAGCAAGGGGTGACGCAGCGCCCCCGACTGGCCGCTCTGCCGCCGCCTCTGCACCGACCGCTGGAACACGTAGAGCAGTTCGCGGCTGAGCGCCGGCCGGTCGCCGCTGGCATTGCCGCCATGGCGCCGGTGCAGCAGCGCCACCTCGTCGTCGATCGTCACCGCGACGCCCGCCTCGATCATACGGAGATAGAAGTCGTAGTCGCTCCCCATCTCGAGATCGCTGGCGAAAGCGCCCAGCCGCGCGAACAGCGTGCGCCGGAACGTCCCGGCGCCGAGCAGCGTCGCCAGCATGCGCTGGTGACGTCCGCCGGTGACGTCGCCGCCCTCGCTGATCCGGTCGAACATGACGCTCTCGCCGACGACCGCCTGCGTGTCCGGATCGGCCTTCAGAAGGTCGACGTGCCGGATAAGCCCGCCGGCGGGCTTCAGGTCGTCCTGGTCGAGAAAGCTGACGAGGGGCGCCGTCGCGCGGTGGAGGCCGCGATTGCGCGCCGTCGCCACCCCGCCCCTCGCCCCGCGGACCAGCAGGATCCGGCGATCCCGTTGCGCGAGGCGGTCGACGCAGGCGGCGGTATCGTCCTCCGACCCATCGTCGACGACGATGATCTCGCTCCGCACCTCGCACTGATCGAGCACCGAAGCGATCGCCTGCTCGATGAAGGCCACGCCGTTAAACGCGGGCATGATCACCGAAAGCTGCGGAGACTCACTCATGAACTGACCTTCCCGTTCTGTGACGTGCAAGATCACATGGCATTTCTGGGAATATCCGGAAACAGCCGGGAACTGCCGAAAACACCAGCGTTCGT
Source organism: Kaistia sp. MMO-174 (assembly GCF_037147815.1). Classification (NCBI taxonomy): domain Bacteria; kingdom Pseudomonadati; phylum Pseudomonadota; class Alphaproteobacteria; order Hyphomicrobiales; family Kaistiaceae; genus Kaistia; species Kaistia sp. MMO-174. Next base: position 418,904 of record NZ_JBBCUO010000003.1, read on the forward strand.
GCGGGTTTCATCGGGGATCGGCGAGCGGCGCAAGAATCAACCGCGCAAGATCAAATGGCAGCGAGGGCGGCTTCGCCAAAAATGCAGGCCTAGGGAAAGCGCCGCTTTTAAAGGGCCAACTGTGAACAAGAAGCAACTTCGTTCACAGTTGGCTGCGCGGTGTTGCAGGCTAGGATTTCTGCCACTTTCGGAGAAGGCGAAGCCTACGGAACTGTGAACAACCTGCAACTGAGATGAGCGGCTCAGCCGCGCGATTGCGAGGGCGCCAATAGGGCCGCGAACAAGAGATTGATAGGGAAGGCGAACGCCAGGACGCAGGCGAAAATGACGCCGTAGAACGACCATGCAGCTCCTGGCAGCGCATAGTAGCCGATGGCCGCAGTCAGAAGCCCCGCTTCAACGACTGACAGTATCGCCATTCTTTCAGCCCTGGACATCGTTCCCCCTTAGATCGCCCGCCCGAACCACCGAACCCGGCCCTCGATGATGAGGTCGGGAACATCGTGTGCCGGCACGACCTCGTCATCATATCGATCTCGATTGTCGCTCTTCAATACGACCGACCCATCCAGTCGGGTTTGAACCCGTTTCACGACTACCATTCCGCCGACCACAGCCACGTAGATTCCATTATCGACGACCCGATCGATCGACCGATCGATGAGTAGTAGGTCGCCGTCTCGAATTGTCGGCTCCATGGAATCGCCAACCGCCGTGAGCGCTTGGGCGAATTTCGGATTAAGCCCGATCCTGCGCATCCAATCCTCTCGAAAGGCGATGAACTCGCCGTCTTCCAGAAGATCAATCGTCGCAATGCGGCCTCTGCCTGCGCTGGCTCTGACCTGGAGGCGCGGCACAGCGACGAACCCTGCCGGAATGCCAGTTGTCGCACTGATCGACCGCGAATCGACAATGCCATTTGTCGCATCTGACTGCAGCCAATCGCCTGCCAAGAACTCAGAAATGCTGACGCCACAGCTGCGAAGCACCTTGGCGAGGGTCGACAGCTTGGGCTCCGTCTCACCCGAAAGATAGCCGTTCAAGGTGCGTAGAGGCACGCCAGAAAGCTCGGAAACCCGCTGATTTCCGCCAGATTGGCGAACGATCAATCGGAGGCGTTCGGCCACCTCGTTGAGGTCGATCGCGGCGGAAGGATCTGAAGTCGTGATCATGTGCGGCTTTTCGCATTCCTTCCTTGACGAATCATGCGACTAGTCGCACCTTTCATCCACTGATGAACAACACATCACAAAAAGCCGCCCGGACCAGGGGCGGCCGCTGAGGTGAGATGAATATCGTCCTATCACAAGCTGGTTGGCACCGCGCCGACATCATCGCCGCGATCCATAAGAAGGGTTCGAGCCTCACGAGGCTCGGTCTGGCAAATGGCTTTGCCGCGACCACGCTTCGATCGAGCCTGCATCGACGCCATCCCAAGGCGCACGCGATCATCGCTGCCTTCCTGGGTATCTCGCAGGCGGAACTCTGGCCCCACTGGTACGCTTCGCCGGACCGGTATTCTTCCACGCATTCCGAGCCTGCCAGAAGCGACGCAGCCCCGTCGAGTCAATTCCGGGGCGCGGCATAGACATGGCCCGCCGCTTTGCACCCGAGGTTGTGTCCAAGCCTTGCACCGACCTGGACAGCCGGAATACGGCGGTCGAAGGCGACCTGGCTCGCCGGCTCAGCGCCATCGGGCTTGCCATCTGCATTTCGGCCTTCGCCGCGCGCCCCGGCGTCGCCCTTGTCCATGCCTGGCTGCGGGGGGCGCTGTGATGCTGCGGCAGCTCGCAACCCAGCCTTTGATCGACGAGGCACGAGTGGTCGTCACGAACGACGGCCCAGTCGCCTTCAATCGCCTCGTCGCAGCGATGGTCGCGACGGCCCGAACTGCGGCCCGGCGCGGCGTCAGCGTCGTCGAGACATTGGCCGTGTCGGGCCAGTTTACCTCCGCCGAAATCATCGAATGCCTCGCCGATGTCGAGGCAACAATCGCAGCCGAGCGCTGCGAAGCAGCACCTGCGTATCAAGGATCTGAGTGATGTCCGCTCGCTTCGAAGAGGTTCTCGTCTCCGCCATCCGCGTCGGAAATCGCCTACGCGATGCCGATGGAGACCGGGTGGCCGTCCTCAAGGTCACTATCGGCGATCGCGGCCTGCAGCAGCCAATAGTCCTCGGGGAGAACGTACACGGTCTTCATCTCGGCGCGGGCCTGCACCGACTCACCGCTGTGATGCAGCTCGGATGGTTGCGGATCCCCGCCAGCATCAAGCCGATCTCGGATGATCCCTCCCGAGCTGCCGTCGAACTCCGCTACATCGAAGTCATAGAGAACCTCGACCGGAAGGAGTTGACCGCACTCGATCGCGCTCGACATCTGGCGGCGCTTCATGACGTCCAGCAGCAGCTGAACCCGACCAAGCGCAGGGGCGGCGATCGCCGCTCGGAGGATTTCAAACTGCAGTCTTTGCAGTTTGATCTGGCCGAGGATCTCGCTGAGCGCGTCGGGCTCTCCGCACGGTCTGTTGCCCTGGCCATTTCCATCTCGCGTGGGCTTTCGCCCAAGTCTATGTCGAAGCTGCAAGGCACCTGGCTGGCCGATCATCAGGCCCAGCTCAAGCTGCTATCAGAGCAGAAGCCCGCCGCGCAGGAGCAGATCCTCGGCGCGATCTTTGCCGACCCGCCGAATGCGGCCAGCGTCATGGACGCGCTCGCGCTGCTGGATGGCATTTCCAAAGAGCCATCGTCCGCGCCTTGGACCCGCCTTTCAGGAACCTTCGCCCGTCTTTCGAAGCGCGATCAATTCACCTTCTTCGACAGTCATGAGGATCTGGTCCGCGAGTGGCTTGCCGGGCGGGAGCGCGCGCAATGAGCCGGCGCCCACGAGATCCCCACACGCTCGATATCTTCCAAGACTACGCGCCGAAACCCGTGGTTGAGCGGTTCGATGAGGATGAGGTGCGAGCTGGTCGGCTCTCCGCGCGGATGTCGCGCGCGGTGAAGAAGACGCTCGACGATAGCGGCACGTCGCGCCCGGAACTCGCGAAGGCAATGAGCGAGTTCCTTGGCGAAGTCGTGCCGAAGTCGATGCTCGATGCCTATGCCAGCCAGGCGCATGAGGATCACAACATCTCTGCCGTGCGCCTGGTGGCTCTCGCAAGCGTCACCAGCGACGCGCGTCTGCTCAATGCCCTCCTGGAATGCATCGGACTGATTGCGGTGCCGGCTCGGTACGAGTCCCTGATCCGTCGCGAGATGGCCCGCGAAGCCGCCGAGCGCGCCGAGCGCGCCGCACAGGCCGCCGATGCGGAATGGAGGGCGCGGCGGTGAAAGAGTGGCTGAACGCTCAGGAAATCGCGGAACTCAGACTCGCTGGCATCCCCACGACCAAGAAGGGCGTCCTAAACCTCGCGAACCGGGGCCATTGGGAACAGGACGCAAAGCGGACCAGGCAACGCGAAGGGCGCGGTGGCGGGCTAGAGTTCCACTACGAACTGCTGCCGCTGCCTGCGCGGGTGGACTACTTCAAGCGACACCTCGCGATCGATCCGACGGACGAAGCGACACGACGCGAGGCTGCTGCCGAGCCGGGCGCTGCCCGGCTGACCGCGCCTGCGGCCGAGCAGAGGGATGCACGTCTCTCCATCCTAAAGAGCGCGGAAGAGTTTCATCGCCATTCCAAGCTGTCGCTTATCGCGTCCGACAAGGCATATGCCCGCCTCTACAACGCCGGCAGCATTGCTGCGCCCGGCTGGGTACGTGAGACCATTAGGCAGATCTCGGCACGCTCGATCGCGAGGTGGCGCGCACACCGCAAGGCCGGCGAGACGAAGCGTCTCGGCGTCGACCGCGCAGCTGCTCGCAAGGGCAAAGGCGCGCTCGACATCGCTGACGGCGGCGGTGTTCGGACTTACATTTTTGCGCTTCTGATCCAGCAACCCATGATCTCCGCCAAGAACGTTCGGCGGTTGGTCAGGGCGCGCTATGGCGATCTGCTGCCCGGTCATCTCGACGAGGCTCTGCCGCTGCCGCCGCTCCGGACGTTCCAGCACTTCCTCAAGAGCGTCCGCGACGAGCACAAGATCGACCTGGTCGCACTGACCAACCCGGACGCATTCCGCTCGCAATATCGGATCGCAGGACGCGGCTCGCTTCGCCATGTCACGCGCGCCGGCCAACTCTGGATGATCGACGCGTCGCCTGCCGACGCTCTCCTCGTCGATGGCCGCCACTCCGTCTACCTTTGCGTCGACATCGCGACCCGCCGTCTGAAGGTCTACGTCTCGAAGACCCCGCGCGCCAGCGCCGTCGGTCTCTTGATGCGTCGCGCCATTCTCGACTGGGGCGTCCCTGAAGCGGTGAAGACGGACAACGGCTCCGACTTCACCGCCAAAGCGACGGAGCGGCTCTTCGCAGATCTCGATATCGAGGCAATCACCTCGACGGCCTTCCAGCCTCAAGAAAAGGGCCATATCGAGCGCGCCATCGGGACGTTCCAGCGCGATCTGATGCAGCTTTGCCCCGGCTTCATCGGCCATTCCGTATCGGACCGAAAGGCGATCGAGTCCCGCAAGAGCTTTGCCGATCGCCTCGGTGAGCAGGATCGCGACACCTTCGCCGTCGAACTGACGTCCGATCGCTTCCAGACCTACTGCGACGAATGGGCTGACAACCTCTACGCCCATGAACCGCACGACGGCCTTCATGGCAGAACGCCATTCGACGTGGCATCGGAATCGCGCGAGGCGATCCGGACCGTCGAGCCGCGCGCGCTCGACATGCTGCTCGCGCCCATCGCCGGAAAGGATGGGTATCGCACCGCGACCAAGTCCGGCATTCGCATCGACGGGAACTATTATCTAGCCCCGGCCGTCCAGCCTGAAACCCGCGTGTTCGTGCGACGCGATCCGGCAGATCTCGGCAGGCTGTTCCTGTTCTCCGACGCTGGCGGCGACTACCTGGGCGAAGCCATTTGCCCGCGTCTTGCCGGCATCGATCCGGCAGAGGCTGTGAAGGCCGCTCGCGCCGAGCAGAGCCGCATTCTGGCCGAACGGACGCGCGAGGCGAAGGCCGAGGCCCGGCGGATGACGAAGGGGCCGCACCTGGTCGAACTAGTCCTTGGCCAAGCCCGCAAAGACCGCGCCGGCGTCGTCGCCTTCCCGAAACCCTCGGTCGCTCACTCCACGCCGCAGATCGACGCTGCGAAGCATGCCGCCAGCGCAGCGGAGCGACCGGTTGCGCCGACGCCGACTCATTCTCCCGAAGCGCTCGCCATGCATGCACGGCTGGCTTCCGAACCGGCGCTTCGGACGGTCCGCGCCGCGCCGCGCAAGACCGACATGGAACTGATGACCGAGCGCTGGGAGCGCGCATTGCGGATCGAAGCCGCCATCCATCGGGGCGAGACGATCCCGGAAACCGATCTTCGCTGGCACGCGGGCTACTCGGCAGGTCCCGAGTATCGCGGCCTCGACATGACGCATCGCGGCTCTTTGAGCCGGGAACGAAGCACGGCCTGAAAACCAAGCTCAACTGAAGTGGGGAATTGAATATGACACATACGGCAAGGCCCGTCCGAGGCCCGGTCAACCTGAAGATTGTCGGTGGCTTCATGGCCATGGCGATGAAGTTGATCAATCGTGACGCGCATCTGCCGGGCCTCGGCGTCTGCCATGGGCCGAGCGGCTACGGCAAGACGCAGGCCAGCATCTTCGCACGCAATATGACCGGCGCCATTGTCGTCGAGGTCGGCGACAGCTGGAACAAGAAGATCCTCCTGCAGCGGATCCTCTTCGAACTCGGCGAGCAGTCACCGAAGGGCCGGACGATCGGTGAGCTGTCTATGCAGGCGAGCGAGATCCTCGGCCGCGACCCGAACCGGCCGCTGATCGTCGATGAGGCGGATCGGCTCGTCGACAAGGGACTGGTCGAGATCATCCGCGAACTGCACGAGATGAGCCAGGCGCCAGTCATCCTAATCGGCGAGGAAGAGCTGCCGCGTAAGTTGTTGCGCATCGAGCGCGTCCACAATCGTGTCCTGGAGTGGTTTCCGGCAGAGCCTTGCGACGGTGCCGACGCCCGCCTGCTCGCGGATGCGCTTTGCCCTAACGTCGAGATTGCAGGCGACCTGGTCGAGTTGATCCGGCAGCAGGCCGATGGGCGTGCGCGGCGCATCGTCGTCAACCTGGCGCGGATCGCGGAGGCTGCTCGCAACGAGGATGTGACGCACTTCGATGTCGGCACTTGGGGCGATCGCGGCTTCTACACCGGCGAGCCGCCGGCGCCGCGCGCAACCTCGCTCTATCGGAGGGCTGCCTAATGGCGCGCCGTCCGCATCCGGAAGAGGTCGCGCTCAAGATCAAGGTGCCGCGCGGCATTGAAGGCTACTGGTCGATCATGCTCGATCTCGGCCGAGATGGCGGCACCTTCAGCGTGCCCGACATCGACGCCCGGTCCAATACCGACAAGGCGACGATCAGCGGCTATGTGAACCGGCTGGTGAAGGCTGGCTATCTGGTCCTCGACCATACTCTCCCCGTGCCCAAGGGCTCGCCGCAGCGGTTCTACCGCATCGCCAAGCGAAGCGCCGAAGCCCCGCGCGTCCGTCGCGACGGCTCCGAGGCCCCGCGTGACCAGCAATGGCGGCTTTGGGCGACCATCCGGCTCCTGAAGCGCGGCTTCACGACCGAGGAATTGGCGTTCAATGCCGGCCTGGACGAGGCCGTGCCAATCCGAACCGTTCGGAGCTACATCCAGCATCTGGAACGCGCCGGCTATCTCGGCCGTGTCGGCGTCGCCAAGGCGGGAAAGCCGATCACCTACCGGCTCCTGCGCGACACCGGCCCCAAGCCTCCGATGGTCCTCGCAACCCGCTCGGTATGGGACCAGAACCAGGCAGCCATCGTGGGCGACAGCGTGACGGAGGCGGCATCGTGAACCGTGGTCCCGTCGCCGGCCGCCAGTCCGGCACCGACTATGTCGCCAAGGTCCAGGATGCGTGGGGAATAATTCCCGACTTCGTCATGGAGTTGGCGCTTGAAGCCTCGCGCACCACGCAGAGTGCGGCGGCAAAGCGCATCGGCTACTCGGCCCCGGTCGTCTCCGAGGTGTTCGCCAACCGGTATCGCGGCGACATGGTCCGACTGGAACAGAAGGTCCGTGGCGTCCTGATGGGCGCGACTGTTGGCTGTCCGATCCTCGGCGAGATCGGCCGGGACCGCTGCCTCGATGAGCAGCGTGTGCCGTTCTCCGCGTCCTCTTCCATCCGTTCAAAGCTCTACCGCGCCTGCCGAAATGGCTGCCCGAACGCCCGTCTTCAAACACAGGAGTAGACCTCATGCTTTCCCGCAACCTGACCAAGCTCGCCTCCTCCTTCGAACGCCGAATGGTCACGGGGAACTTCGATCCCGAAAGCGCCATGGCCTTTCTGGCTTCTCTGCAGGTCGCCGCCAGGCAGGCCGAGCAGCTGGAGACGGTCGGAGCCGTCTCGGTTCCGCATCCGGCCGTCGTCATCGACAACGTCGTTCCCTTTCCGAGGCCGCAGTGATCCGGCCCGTTCACAGGGACATGGTCCTGCGCATGGCAAGCCGCGGACTTCCGCCCACGGCAATCCGGGACGCGATGGGCCGCTCCATCTCTCTCGATCTCATCCGCGAGATCGTGGCCGACGGCGGCGCATCCCAGCGTCTCCAGGCAACTGCTGTGCGGCTTGAACGCGTTCGAGCCCGTCAGGCCCGACACCAGGGAAGAGCGCCGGATGCCCGGCGCTCGCCCACCAAAGCCCCCCATACCCAAGCGAGGAAGTTCTGAATGTCTGAGGCGACCACCAACAACCCGGCTCCCACGATCGACGTCGGCGGCAAGCCGTTCATGTATGACGCGAAGGGCAATCTCGTGCCGCTCTCAGCGGTCAAGCCAATGGATCTTTTGCAGGACGAAATGGTTCGCAAGGTGATCGGCTATGCCCGCGAGCTTTCGGCCCAGATCGCTCGTTTCAAAGGCCATACTTTTGACGACGTCGGATCCCTCCAGGCGCTGATCGCTCAGGACTACGGGGCGACGCTCGGCGGCAAGAAGGGCAACGTCAGCCTCACGTCCTTTGACGGTACCCAGCGCGTGACAGTCCAGGTCGCGGACCTGCTGGAGTTCGGACCGGAACTGCAAGCGGCGAAGAGCCTGGTGGATGCTTGCCTCGCCGAGTGGTCGGAAGGCTCGCGCGACGAAATCCGCGCCATCGTCACTCGTGCCTTCAATGTCGACAAGGAGGGCCAGATCAACCGGGCAGAGCTGTTCATGCTGCTGCGGGTCTCGATCGAGGACGAGCGCTGGCAGAACGCCATGCAGGCGATCCGGGATTCGATCCGCATTATTGGCTCCAAGACCTACGTCCGGTTCCACGAGCGGGACAGCGCCGACGGCGCCTGGCGCGCCATCACGATCGACCTGGCTGCGGCGTGAGGGCATGGGGATGGCAACGTTCGACCGATCCACCGAACCGATGGCCGGCTCCACGCCGGCCAAGGTGACCGTCCAGCTGCAGCTGCTCGCTGACGGTCAGACCATCGTCCTCACGGCGGTGTGTTCCCTGCCGGCGATCGCCGAGGAACTCTTTGCCGGAATGGCGGAACAGCTGAAAGACTCGTCGCTGTTTCGCCTTGCGGATTTCAGCTTTCGGCAGCCGGTCGCCGGTGAGAGCAGCTGAGACCATGGCAGGCATTTACTGGACCGAAGGATGCGCTCGCGTCCGCAACTTCTCTGCCGCCGTGAGGTCGACGGGCAACTCCATTGTGAAGGTCGAGATCGAGGTTCTCGACGACTTCGAGCTTGGCCACCTCTTGGCTGAACTGAAGAAGCTCGCCCGCCCGGCCATCCGGAAGGGACGACGTTCCGCACCAAAGCTGCTGGAAGATCTCAGGGGGAAGGAATGAAGATCGAAGTCTCGTCGGAAGGAATGGCGCCCGAGATCCGAAATCTCCGGATCGTGGCATTGGCCCAGGCAGGCAAGGCTCCGTCAGCTATCGCCGAAATAATGAGCATTCCAGTCGGCACGGTCTACAACGCCATTCGGCAGGCGCGCATGGGCGGGATCGTCATTCCCGTTTTCAACCAGCGCACTGCGCCACCGCGCGGCAACCAGTCCCGTCGCGGGCCGGAGGATTACTCCCGACCGGCGGCAGCCCCGAAGCCGGAGGCGCCCCAGCGCCTGCGCAAATGGACCTTCGAGGACGACCAGAAGCTGACAGAGCTGATGGGGCGCAATGTGCGTCTGACCGGCATCGCTGCGATCATGCGTTATCCCTATGCCACCATCATCGCGGCTGCCGAGCGGCTGGGCCTGACGCGCGCAGGAGCTTCGTCATGAGCGCCCTGGCGAAGATCCATGTCGCCAAGAAGGCACTCGCGCTCGATGACGACACCTATCGCGATGTCCTCGGGCGGGTGACCGGCAAGCGCTCGGCGAAGGACCTGACAGTCATCGAATGCGGACGTGTCCTGGACGAGTTCAAGCGGCTCGGATTCAAGCCGGTGCCCGCCCGGCGGGCGTCTGGCGCCGTCGAAATGGAAGGACCCTACGGCGCCAAGCTGCAGGCCCTCTGGATCTCGGCCTGGAACCTCGGCGTGGTGCGGGACCGCAGTGATCGCGCGCTGGTGGCTTTCGTTGAGCGGCAGACAGGAATCGAACGCACGCGCTTTCTCCGTGATGCTCAGGATGGCGCCAAGGCGATCGAGGGCTTGAAAAAGTGGATCCGTCGCGAGGCCGGCGTGGTCTGGCCAGGACGGATGCCGCTGCCAAATGAAACGAAGTGTGCCGTCATCCTGGCTCAGCTCAAGATCCTCGACCGTGCCATCGACAATGCCGCCGCCGTCGATCCCGATTCTTATATGGCCGCCCTGGGCGTCGAGATCCGGAGGCGCCAAGCATGATCCCGTCTGGCGCCACTGCCGTCATGTCGGCTCGGAAATCGCCGAAGCGAAAGAAGGCCGGCCTGAAGTCCAAGCCGTTGCCGTGCCCGGTCGACAAGGATCCGCGAGAGGGACTGGAATTCTTCCCGACCCCGCCCTGGGCGACGCGAGCCCTGACGAGATACGTCCTGCCGCTGGTCAGCGCCGAGTTGGGCGAACAGAGCTATTGGGAGCCGTGCTGCGGCGAGGGCCATCAGGCAGAGGTTCTGAATGAGAGCTTTGGTCACGGCTACGCCTCGGACGTCTATCCCCACGGCTACGGCGCTGTCGGATCCTTCGTCGGCGCCGACGGATTCGATCTGGATATCGCTCGTTGCCCGTTCCGGCCGGATTGGGTCATCACCAACCCGCCGTTCGGACTGGCGGTCGAAGTCGTCGAGCGCGCGCTCGAGGAGGCCATCGAAGGCGTCGCCATTCTCGTGCGGACGCTGTGGATCGAAAGCGACGAGCGCTATCAGCTCTTCTCTCGCTACCAGCCAACCTTGCAGGCGACCTTCGCTGAGCGCGTCCCGATGGTTCAGTACCGCTGGGATCCCGTCGCGTCGACCGCGACCTCCTACAGCTGGATCATCTGGAGAAAGCCGTTCGTTGGCTGCGGCCACGGCGGTATGCCGAGCTGGCGAACGGTCATCATCCCTCCCGTCTGCCGTCAGGAGCTTTCGCGACCCGATGACGTCGCCCGGTTCACGGGCAGACAGAGCGTGCCGCTGTTGAGCTTTGCCGAGGTGGCGGCATGACGAAGCCCGCAATCTCGGTCACCGATCATGCGGTGCTTCGGTTCATGGAGCGCGTGCACGATCTCGACATCGCCTCGATCCGCCAAAGGATCGCGGAGCATGTGGAGAGGGCCGTCGAACTCGCGACCACCTTGGACGGCCAAGGTACGGTCACGGTGGTCAAAGACGGGTTCCGATATGTCGTGAAGGCGGGGACAGTTGTCACGATCACTAGGGAGCGTGGTCGATGACTGCATTCCTAGACTTGCTCCTTAGCCGCCCTCCGCTTCGTAAGAAGTTCGTAAAAGCAGCCACAGACTTGTTCTGTGCACTCTGCGATGGGCAGCGTGATTGGCTGGGAGTCGATGCTCTGCTCTCGCGCCTTAATCGCGGCACACGCGCGGTGTGGGAGATATTTCACTCTCGTGCCAGCCCAAAGCGAGCCGGACCGCGACCCGTCCAGCAAATGCTCTATGCTAATTTGCTCCGCTCTTCTCCGGCAGTTCGAAAGAGCCCGCTGGCACGTATCGTCGAAGCTGGCAATCGGGTCTTCGAGGCCCCGATCTGTCAGCGCGGAATGCCAGTCCTGGCTTGCCTCTCGAATGGCTCGGCCCAGCGTCCTGTTCTGCGCGCGACCGATTTCGGCTGTCAGCCAATCGATCGCTTCTGGCCGCACAAGCCGCAAAGCCTCAATGGCCTCCACCACGAATGGCCGAAGGTCCAGCGTCACACCGTTCTTGGTCACAGTCGTCATCTTGTCGCTCCCCCTAGGGCGCAGTCTATTCCGCCCGTTCGGACCCGCAATGCGGCAAGGCCATTCCAATGAACTATTCCTGGCTGCCGCCCCGTCTTGCAGAAATCGCGGAGATCGTCGGTCTCGACGCGGCTCTGCGCCTTGCTGAGATCCGGGGTGGCGCCAGGCTGATGTTTCCCCGCACGGCCAAGCCGGATCACTGGCTAGTCCAGGAGCTTGGCAGCGAGAAGGCCCAGGCATTGTGCGATCATTTCTCCTCGACGGGCGGCGTGCCTGTCGAGATCCCGCTGGGGCCGACCGGCTCGGCGGCGGGCATGAGGCAGGCGATCGATCGCCTTATCGCAGACGGCCTCTCGGCTGAGGAGATCGCCCGCCGGCTACGCGTCTCGGCGCGCAACGTGCGGCGCCGGCGCACCAACCTCGGCAACGCCGAACAGGATCCCGATCAAGGCCGCTTGTTCTAGAAGCGGTTTCGGGTAGTCTTCGAACATCCTTCGAAATGCGCCTGCGGACAGACGTCCGCATAGGCTCGGCCATGTGGTTGGCCCACCTTCCAGCTCGCTCAATTGCGATCTGGAGTCACCATGTCGTCATCCCGTTTTCTCGCTTGTCTTGCCGATACGCGTCGGCATGAAGGCGGCTATTCGACCAACCGCGCCGATCCCGGCAACTGGACCGGTGGCAAGGTCGGCAAGGGCGAGCTGAAGGGCACCAAGGCCGGCATCGCCGCGTCGTCGCACCCCAACCTCGACATCAAGAACCTGACCGACGCCCAGATCGCGCAGATCTACGAGGCCGAGTATTGGCGCGTGGTGCGCGGCGATGATCTGCCGGCTGGCGTCGATCTGACCACGTTCGACTACGGCGTGAACTCTGGCAACGCGCGGTCGATCAAGGCGCTGCAGAAGGCCTCGGGCACCGGCCAGGACGGCAAGGTCGGCCCCGCGACGCTTGCGGCTGTCCGCGCGAAGTCGCCGACCAAGCTCATCCAGACGATCAATGATGCCCGCCTCGGCTTCCTGCAGGGCCTGACCAACTGGACGACCTTCGGCAAGGGCTGGGGCGCGCGGGTCGGCGACATTCGCGCCCGTTCGCTGCTGATGGCGGGCGCGGCCATTGCCGATCTCCAGGCCATCGCCTCCAACGACAACAAGAAGGCCCAAGCCGACGAGAAGGGCGCCACGGCGGTCATCGCCGCCGGGACCGGCTCCGGGACGGGTGCGGTCACGGGCTCTGTCCCCTCTGACCAATTCGTCAATTTCAACTGGACCACGGTCGTCGGCTTGGCCGTCGCCGCCGGCGTCCTGGTCGTCTGCGGCGTGGTGTTAAAGCGCCGCGCACAGGCTCGTCGCGCGATGGCCGATGCCACGCTCGCTGTGATGGCGGAGGCTGCCTGACATGGACTGGAAATCGATCGCCGGGCCGTTGGCCCGGGCCGGCGCGACGACGCTCGGCACCATCATCGGCGGCCCACTCGGCAATGCAGTCGGAGGCGTGGTCGGCCGAGCGGCGGCCGAGGTTCTCGGAGTCGAGCCGACGCCGGAAGCCGTGGCCGACCAGATCGCGCGCGACCCCGACGATGCGGCGGCTCGCCTGAACGAGCTGGAAACAGCACGCGCCGATGAATGGGCGGCGCTGCAGGCCGAAGGTTTGAAACTGATGCAGCAGCTCGCGGCGCAGGAATCGTCGGAAGGTTGGCTCTCCTGGGGCTGGCGACCCGCACTCTCCTGGCTGATTGCGGCCATCATCCTGCAGACCTTCATCATCGCGCCGTGGATGCAGGCCCTGTTCACCGTCAACGTGGCGGTTCCCTATGACAACGTCATCGGGATTTCCGCCATCTGGCTAACGATCTACGGCGGCGGTCACACGGCGAAGGCGATCTTCGGCAAGGGGCTCGGCTCGTGAAGATCGCGCTCGAAGCCCTCCTGTCGCAGGCCGTGGCCGACTCGCCCGACGGCACCGCCGAATTCCAGGTGACCGCTCAGCGCCATCCGCGCACCCGCAATCTGGAGTTCTCCGCCGTGCAGCTCTACCGCGACACGCCGGTCGGCCAATACCTGCTGACCGGAACCGTGGTGACGCCGCTCGATCGGAAGGTGGGGACCGATGGATGACGCCGACCGGGCTGGCCGGCTCGTCCTGGCCGAGATCGAGGGAGCGCTGCGTCGCTCCCGAAGCCGCAATGAACTGCCCGCGAGCGATGTGTGTCTGGGCTGCGGCGAAGACATCGACGCGGAGCGCCGCGCCGCCGTTCCGCATGCCCGGCGCTGCTTCGATTGCCAGAGCGCCCTCGAAAGGAAGCGTCGATCGTGAACCCGTCCGATATTCAGCAGGCGCTCTCGATCGCCAGTCTTCTCGCCGCCCTGGGCGCCTCGATCTACACCTGGCTGACCACTCGATCCCGCGTGAACGAGACACAGATCGCCGCCCTGAGTGACAAGGCGGCCGAGCATGATCGCCGTCTCGACAAGGTCGAGAATGACCTTCGCCACCTGCCGGACAAGGACCTCACCCACCGCATGGAAATGACCCTCACAAAGATGCAGGGCGATATGGCGGTGCTGAATGAACGGCTGCAGCCGGTCTCGGCGATCGCCGAGCGGCTCCAGGAATTCCTGCTCGAACAGGCCAAGCGATGACCGATTTCTCCAAGCTCATCCGGGAAGAAGCCCGCCTCGTGATCCTGCGCGCGCTCGCGGACCAGGTCGACGAAACCCTGTCGTCCTCCATGCTGGAGACGACGCTGCGGACCTACGGCATCCGCAAGGAGCGCTCTTGGGTGCATGATGAACTGGCATGGCTGGCGGAGGCCGGCGCGGTCAGCATCACGCCGACTCCCGGCACAGTCCTGGTCGCGGTCCTGACCACCAAGGGACGGCGGCACATCGATCGCGAAATCGCCATCGAGGGCGTAAAGCGTCCCTCGCGCCCGGAGGTCTGACATGGCCCGGCGCGCGGGACGCGGCAGGCTGTCGAGCATCGATCTTCTCCCGGAGGCCGCCAGCCCCATCGTGGCGTGGGCGACGGGCGAACTACTGCGCGAGCGAGGGCGCACCCAGCTCGATATCCATGCCGAGTTCAACGACCGCCTGGCTGCCCTTGCCGCTGAGACCGGCGAGGCTATCCAGCCCATTTCCTTGTCCGCCTTCAATCGTCGCGCCGTGCGCCTGGCGTCGATCGCGCGGCGCCTCGAGGAGACGCGGACCATCGCCGCCGCCGTCACCGAGCGCCTCGGTCCCGACCAGACTGACGACCTCACCATCCTCGTCGCCGAGACGATCAAGATGCTGGTCTTCGAACTGCTGGAAGACCAGGACGACGACGGTAGGACAAAGGTCGACTCAAAAGGCGCCATGGAGTTGGCGCGAGCGCTGCAATCCGCGGTCTCGGCGCAGTCGGTGTCGGCCGACCGCCGTCGCAAGGTCGAGGCGGAGTTCGCCGCCAAGGCTTCTAAGGCGGTCGATGAGGTCGGTAAGGTCAAGGGCATGACCGCCGAGACAGTCGAGGCGATCAAATCGAAGATCCTCGGTGTCGGCAAATGAGCTACCTGCCGACCACCACCGAGGAATGGGCGAGGCATCGACGCCTTGCCATGCAGGAAATGCCGGCGATCTTCGCTGGCGCCAGTCTGCCGGACGTGCTGCTTGCCTACCAGGCCGAACTGCTCGCCTCGACGGCGAAGTATCAGCTCGTCGTCACGGACAAATCCCGCCGCATCGGTGCCACTTGGGGCGTGGCCGCCGACGCCGTGCTGACGTCCGGCGCGCAGAAGAGCGCGGGCGGCATGGACACGCTCTATCTCGGCTACAATCTCGACATGGCGCGCGAGTTCATCGACACCTGCGCCATGTGGGCGCGCGCCTTCGCGCCGGCCTGTTCCGAGGTCCAGGAGTTTCTCTTCACCGAGAAGGACGAGAAGGGGGCGGATCGGGCCATCCAGGCCTTCCGCATCAACTTCGCCTCCGGCTTCGAGATCGTGGCGCTGTCGTCGAAGCCGCGCTCGCTGCGCGGTCGGCAGGGCTATGTGATCCTCGACGAGTTCGCCTTCCACGACGATGCCGAGGAGTTGTTGAAGGCGGCCATGGCGCTGCTGATCTGGGGCGGCAAGGTCCTGGTCATCTCGACCCACAATGGCGAGGACAATCCGTTCAATCAGCTCATTCAGGAGATCCGCTCCGGCCGGCGTCCCGGCTACGTGATGCGCTGCACCTTCGACGACGCTCTGGAACAGGGGCTCTACCAGCGGATCTGTCTCGTCACCGGCAAGACCTGGTCACCCGAGGCAGAAGCAGAATGGCGAGCCAACATCCGGGCATCGTACGGCGACGCAGCGGGCGAGGAACTCGACTGCATTCCCTCGCAGGGGTCGGGCGTCTACCTAACGCGTGCCCTGATCGAGGCGTGCATGTCGCCGCAGGTTCCCGTCTTGCGCCTAAAGTGCCCTTCAGGCTTCGAACTGCGTTCCGACGCCGATCGACATGACTATGTCGCGGCCTGGCTGGAAGAGAATGTGAAGCCGCATCTGCGGCTGCTCGACAGGGGCCTGCAGCACTACTACGGCTTCGACTTCGGCCGCTCCGGCGACCTCTCGGTCCTCTGGCCCCTCGCCGAAGGGCGTGACCTGGTGTTCTGGACCCCCTTCGTGATCGAGCTGCGAAACGTCCCGTTCCGGCAGCAGGAGCAGATCCTCTTCTATGTCGCCGATCGGTTGCCGCGCTTCGGCGCTGGCAAGCACGATGCCCGAGGCAACGGCCAGTTCCTGGCCGAGTACGCCCAGCAACGATACGGCGCGAATCGGATCGAGGCGGTGATGCTGTCGCAGGCCTGGTATCTCGCGCACGTTCCGAAGGCGAAAGCGCGTCTCGAAGACCGCACCTGGCAATTGCCGCTCGACGCCGACGTCAGCGGTGACTTTCGCCAGATCAAGATGGTGCGCGGCATTCCTATGGTGCCGAGCGATGCGCATCGGCAGGGATCAGATGGTGGCCAGCGCCATGGTGATACCGCCGTCGCCGGCGTCCTCGCCGTGGCGGCCGCCGAGACCGACGTGGTCGAGTATGGCTACACGCCGGTCGGCGATTTGCGGAACGATTCCGAAACGAACTGGCAGGACCGACCGGCGAGCCGCGCGCGCGGCGTCGATGGCGGCCGCCGCGATGGTCTCTGGTGAGGTGAAGAATGGCGCTCTTGGATCAGTTCGGGCGACCGATGAAACTCGCCGTGTTGCGCGAGGAGATCTCCGGCCCGTCGCTGACCGGCATCCGCCGGCACTATGACGAAGTCGTCGCCTCGGGGCTGACGCCGGGCAAGCTCGCGAGCATCCTTCGGGAGGCGGTCGAAGGCGACGCCGACGCCTATCTGACGCTGGCCGAGGAGATGGAGGAGCGCGATCTCCACTATCGATCGCAGATTGCTCTTCGCAAAGGCGTGCTGCTCGGCCTGGAGCCGCAAGTCGAGGCGGCTACCGACGAAGCACGTGACCAGGAGATCGCAGAGGCTGTCCGTGATCTGATCGGCCGGCCGCAGTTCTCCGAGATGATCGAGGATCTCGTCGACGGGCTCGGCAAGGGCTACTCGGTCGCGGAGATGATCTGGGACACGACGTCCACGCCGTGGGAACCCGGCACCTACAAATGGCGGGACCCGCGCTGGTTCCTGTTCGACAAGGTCGATAGGACCACGCTGCGAATGAAGGAGGATGGCGCCTTTAACGGCGTCGACCTGCCGCCCGCGAAATTCATCGTCCATATCCCCAAGCTGAAGTCGGGCATCCCGATCCGAGGCGGCTTGGCGCGACTGGCCGCCTGGGCGTTCATGCTGAAGAGCTACACGCTGCGCGACTGGGCGGAATTCGCCGAGGTCTATGGCAAGCCTTACCGTGTGGGCAAATACGGACCGGGCGCATCCGAGGACGACAAGGCGGTTCTTCTCCGCGCGATCCGCGACATCGCCGCCGACGCCGGCGCCATGATCCCTGACTCGATGATGATCGAGTTCATCGAAGCGTCAAACCGTGGCGAGCCAGTTTTCGGGGCGCTCGCCGAGTATCTCGACAAGCAGGTCTCGAAGGGCGTTCTCGGTCAGACGATGTCGTCGGACGACGGCGCGAGCCGCGCCCAGGCCGAGGTGCACAATGGCGTGCGAATGGATATCGCCAAGATGGACGGGCGCCAGCTGGGGCGGACGATCTCTCGCCAGGTTGTGGTCCCCTTTGTGCTCGTGAACTACGGGCCGCAGAAGATCTATCCCGAGGTGACGTTCCCGGTACCGGAGCCGGAGGACTTGAAAGGGCTCACAGACAACCTGGAGAAGCTCGTTCCCATGGGTCTGCGCGTCGGGACCTCGGTAATCCGCGACAAGCTGCAGATCCCGGATCCGCAGCCGGGCGAGGAAATCCTCGTCGCGCCGGCTTCGCGACCGGCAGCGCCAACCCCAGCGGAAGCGCCCCGCCAGGCAGCCGTTGCCGCCCTCGGGCCAGTTTGCTCCGGTTGCGGACAGCGCCACGCCCTGGCCGCCTCCGCGCCGACAGATCCGCTCGACAGCTTGATCGGAGCCGCGCTCGAAGGATGGGAGCGTCCGCAGCGGCCCCTGTTCGCGAAGATCCGGTCGGAATGGATGGCAGCGACTTCTTATGACGATCTCAAGGTGCGGCTGGATGCGCTTGCCGGCAGCCTGCCGGTCGCGGAGCAAGCCCAGGTGCTTGCGGTCATGACCATGATCGCGCGCGGGCTCGGCGAGGCGGGGCCGGGCTGATGGCCGAGGTTCTCGGCCCTGATGGATTGTTCGCCGAAGCGCCTGAGCCCGTCCGGCGCTTCTTCCGCTCCAAGCGCTCGCTCCCTTCCTTCAGCTGGCAGGACGTCGCGCCGGCTGAGCACGCCACCATGTTCACGGTGGCGAAGACCGCTGGCTATGACGTGCTCGAAGATCTGCGCGCCGCCGTCGACGACGCGATCGTCAATCGAACGCCGTTTGAAACCTTTCAGAGCCAACTCGAGCCGATCCTCCGCGCCAAAGGCTGGTGGGGACGCTCCTTGGTCGAGGATCCGCTCACCGGGGAACTCGTCGATGCACAGCTCGGCAGCCCTCGTCGGCTTCGTACCATCCATTGGGCCAACGTCTATTCCGCGCACGCGGCCGGCGAATGGGAGCGGATTCAGAACACGAAGCGGGTGCTTCCGTTTCTTCGCTATGGGCTGACAGTCTCGAAGGAACCGCGCGAGGAACACGCAGCCTGGTTTGGCGTCATCCTGCCGGTGGACCATCCTTGGTGGGACACCCACTTTCCGCCAAATGGCTGGGGCTGCAAATGTCCCGTCGAGCAGCTCTCCCGCTTCCGGGCTCAGAAGCTTGGCTATGATCCGGCAAAGGAGCCACCGGACCTCGGAACCACGTCCTGGACCAACGGGCGAACGGGCGAGACGGTAGAGGTTCCGAACGGTATCGACCCCGGCTGGGAGGGTAATCCCGGCAAGACACGCTCCGACTCCATGAGCGCACTCGCAGCTGGTCGGATCGAGCGCATGCCGCCGGCGGCGCAGGATGCGGCGGTTGCTGATCTCACACGCTCGCCGGTTGGTCGGGCCGTGACGAACGGGAGCATTCCCTATCGACCCGGTGCCACGGACATGGCGAACAGGCAAAATGGGTCCATCAGCGTCCCTGTCGCGGTGCTACCGAAGTCGGTGTCGGAGGCATTCGAGGCGCAGTCGCCGGTCGTCCGCTTCTCGGTTGCGGATGGCTACAAGATGCGGGATCGGCACCCGGAGATCGATGTCGAGGACATTGCGCGGGTGCATCGCGCTCTGCGAGATCCGTCGACACGTCTAATCGTGGAAGCGAAGGAGCGGAACCTCCACCTGATTTTCGACGATTGGCATGCCGTGATACGGCGCACTGCCGATGGAGCCTGGACGTTCCTTAAGACGCTGCATCGGTGGGGAAATGATCCGGGTTACGGCGAACGGGTCGCCAAACGCGGCAAGTCGATCGAATGAGTTGGGGAATGCTCCCGAGGCGGTGGCCGCACCGCCTCCGGCCAGATGTCCGGGCAGGCAATTCCGGGAGCCCACTAAACTTATTGTCGAAAGACCTTCCAGGCAAGGCGTAGCTGCTGCGCCCATTCGGGTACCCCAGGCTGCTTCATCGTCATGCTCATGTACGGCTGAACGCTCCGGTTCAGCAGGGGGAGAAAGTCCTGAACAGCATCATAGTGCGCCTGACGCACATCGGAGTTCTCGTTGTCCAGGTTGGCGAGGTGGACGGCATGGCCATCCAGCAGACGAATTATCTCTTCCCCGAAGAGGAATTGTGCCCGGCGACGCACGTTCGTCAGCTTCGCTCTGTCGGACGGGTGCAGATAGAAATCCTTGAGCGAGTCGAGAGTGACCTCCGAAATCGCGAGATAGAGTTTGTACCGTTCCTCGAACAGGTCGCGCACCACAGCCTGATGGCTCGTGCGCCACTGGAAATAGGCGATTGACGCTGCAAGCGTCGCAACTGCAATAGCGAGATAGCTGTCCATCAGGCCCCCCAGAAACACTGTAGACCACTATGACATGGTCCATTCGGCGGAGAAGGCCGAGGAGACCAGCAGGGCGGATATTCGGTCCGGATGGCGGCGGAAATGGCAAACGCCCGTCCAACCCCCTTAGAAACCGCTTCGAACGCGCAAATTATCGGCTATGATCCCGGTGCTTCGACGCACCAGCGGATCGAGGCCTGCGGACATCGGTCCGCAATGCTCCTCTGAGCCGCGCCCGGCACATTCGCCGGCATGAAGCTCGCAACCGCATCCACCACGATCCTCTCGTCTCTCTGCGCCGACGGCAAGGCGCCCGAGTGGATCATGCTGTTTCCGGCTGGGCTGATCACTGCACAGGATGGGCGGCAATGGGTGAACGACGATCCCGCCCAGGTCGCTGACAAGTCGCTGCGCGGCGTCGACCTCCCGATCGACTGGGAACATGCCGCCGATCACAAGGCACCGAAGGGGGAGGAGGCGCCTGCCGCCGCCTGGATCGATCAGCTCGAAGTCCGCGACGGAGCGGTCTGGGCGCATGTGAGCTGGACCGATGCCGGTCGAGCCTCCGTCGAGTCGCGGTCCTACCGCTATGTCTCGCCCTCCTTCCTTCACGACGCCGGCGGTCATGTTCGCCGGTTGCTCGGCGCCGGGCTCGTGAACCGCCCGGCGATCACAACCCTGCCGGCTCTTGCTTCCGGCACAACCTCGGATCCCGACATGGAAAAAGCTCTCCTCGACGCGCTCGGCCTGGCCGCCGGCGCCACCGCCGCCGATGCCGTCATGGCGATCGGCAAGCTGCGCGGCGATCTGCAGGCTGCCACGGCCTCTGTCCAGCAGCCGGATCCGACCAAGTTCGTGCCGAAGGCGGATCTGGAGCTGGCACTGGCTCGCGCCTCGGCTGCGGAAACGAAGCTCGAAGATAACGCCAAGGCCGCCGCCGAAGCCAAAGCCACTGCCGCCGTCGATTCCGCGATCGCAGCAGGGAAGATCGCTCCGGTTTCCAAGGATCACTACCTCGCGCTGGCACGCGAACGCCCCACCGAGGTCGAAGCGCTGTTCGCGACACTTCCCCCGCTCGGCCTCGCCCAGGTCTCCGACAAGGGTGGTGCTCCGCCGGTGACAGTCGGCCAGCTCACGGCCGAACAGAAGGCACTCTGCGCGCAGACCGGCGTCTCCGAGGCTGACTTCCTCAAGGCGCTCGGCTGAGCCCCAACCAACAAGGACCGACCCTCATGGCCGCGTTGACTTCCCCCCGCAATACGCCCCGGCGTGACAATCCCGCGATCCGCGAGCCTGTGGCGGCGGCGCGGATCCTTCAGGGCGCGCTCGTCGTGCTCGAAGCCGGCGCCGCCAAGCCCGGCAAGACGGCGACCGGCCTGATCGCGCTCGGCGTCGCCGAGGAAACCGGGGAGATCGGCGATCGCGTTCGCACGCGCGCTGGCACTTTCCGCTTCGACAATTCGGCCGCGGCCGATGCCATCGCTGCCACCGAGATCGGCAAGACGGCCTACATCGTCGACGACCACACCGTCGCCAAGACCGACGGGACGGGCACCCGTTCCGCCGCCGGCACCGTCTTCGACGTCGATGCCCAGGGCGTCTGGGTCAAGGTCGGCTAACCCCACACCAGGAACGAGACACCATGCTGATCAATTCCACCAACCTTCGAAACCTCGGCGTCTCGTTTAAGGCGTCGTTCCAGGGCGGCCTCGGACAGGCAGCGCCGCTCTCTTTGCGCGTCGCGACCGAAGTGCCGTCGTCGACCAAGGCCAACGAATATGGCTGGCTCGGCAAGATCCCGAACGTCCGCGAGTGGATCGGCGAGCGCGTGATCCAGGGCGTCGAGGCGTCCGACTACACGATCAAGAATCGGTCGTTCGAGCTGACCATCGGTGTCGGCCGCGACGACATCGAGGACGACAACGTCGGCATCTACTCGCCGCTGTTCCAGGAAATGGGTTTGTCGACGGCCGCTCACCGCGAGCTGCTGATCTTCGGCCTGCTCAAGAACGGCTTCTCGACTGCCTGCTACGATGGCCAGTACTTCTTCGACACGGACCATCCGGTGCTCGACGAAGACGGCGACGAGGTCTCGGTGGCGAACACCGACGGCGGTTCGGGCGCGCCCTGGTTCCTGATCGATGACTCGCGCGCCCTGAAGCCGATCCTGTTCCAGAAGCGCAAGGACTGGAACTTCGTCGCCCGCGACAATCCCGATGATGAGAACGTCTTCTCGAAGAAGGAGTTCGTCTACGGCGTCGATGCCCGCCACAATGTCGGGTTCGGCTTCTGGCAGTTCGCCTGGGGCTCGAAGCAGACCCTCGACCCCGCCCACTATGCCACGGCCCGCGCCGCCCTCGGCAGCATGAAGGGCGATTACGGCCGGCCTCTCGGCATTACGCCCAAGCTTCTCGTCGTTCCGCCGCTGCTGGAGAGCGCCGCCCTCAAGATCGTCAACAACGACCTGGGCGCCAACGGCGAGACCAACGAGTGGAAGGGTACCGCCGAGGTGCTCGTCTGCCCCTGGCTGGCCTGATCGGCGCGGCTTTCTAGCGGCCCCGGTTCCACCGGGGCCGACGGTAAACCGCGCATTGGGGATCCATCATGACGACCAGACGCATCGCACAGACCAAGGCCGCAAAAACCGCGAAGCCGGATCAGGGCACTGACCAACCTTCGAAGGCCACAACGCCGACCGATGTGGGCTCGGCCGAAAGCGGCGTCGGCGATGGTGCTGCCATGCAGGACGCAGTCGACAGCGCAGTGACCGCTTCGACGGTCGCAGAGTCCGAGCCGGCGTCGGAGACTGCCGAAGGCACGGCGGATATTCGGTCGGCTGACGACGACCAGGCTGACCTGACTGTCAGCCATGACATCTCCGCACGCGGCGCGGCTGCAGGTGACATCGTCGATCTGATCGACGTCCTGGTCGTCACCGGCCCTGCCAAGGGTGCCCGTCGCGCCGGCCTGCGTTTCGGCCCCGAGCCGCAGGTGCTGCCGATCTCGATCCTCCGCCAGGAGGAGATCGACGCGATCGAAGGGGACCATCGTCTTTCGACCCAACGCGAACAGCGTCCGGCTTCGAACCCGTTCTGAATACTCGACCGTACGGCGGCTCGCTCTTGCGATCCGTGCGGCGAGACACTCCCGGCCGACCGCCCCACTGGTCGGCCGGGAGCCCCCTCTACCGACGAGGCAGTCATGACCACCGGCAACCCCTTCTCAAAAGAACTGCCAGCCGGGTTTCCTGGAGAACTGTCGGCTGCGCAGTGCGACCCGCTGCAGGTCATCACCTTCGCTGCCGAGGGGCTGTGGGACATTCTCGACGCCTTGCCAGACAAGGCAGCGGGGACGCTGGCCAAGCGTCGTCTGCAGGAGACCGTGTTCTGGGCTGGCCAAGCTGCCTCCACCGTCATGGTGTCGAAATGAGCTATTCGAGCCGTGCCGACATCGAGCAGCTCTATGGCCTGCCGTTCTTGACGACGATCCTGCCCGATCACGAAGACGATGCGACCGATCCGGATCAGGTCGCCAACGCCGCGATCGAGGCTGCAGCCAACCAGGCGGCTTCCCACATCGATTCCTATCTCGGCGTCCGCTATGCGCTGCCGCTCGGCGCGATCCCGGATTTTCTGGTGTCGGTT
This sequence comes from Kaistia sp. MMO-174, assembly GCF_037147815.1. Lineage (NCBI taxonomy): Bacteria > Pseudomonadati > Pseudomonadota > Alphaproteobacteria > Hyphomicrobiales > Kaistiaceae > Kaistia > Kaistia sp. MMO-174. The sequence continues at coordinate 442,505 of NZ_JBBCUO010000003.1, forward strand.
TCCGTCGACATCGTCGTCTACACGCTCTGCAACACGCACGATCGCCTGACTGACGAGATCACGAAACGCTACGAGCGCGCGATCGCCTGGCTGCGCGATGTCGCGGCGGGCAAGGCGGGCCTCGGCCAGACTCAACCGTCCAACGCCGAGAGCGGCGCCGGTGGCCCGACGGGCGCGGCTGTCTTCGGACGCCCCCGGAGGAACTACTGATGGCCGGCGCGGCAATTACAGTCGATATTGTCGGTCTTGCGACGGCGGCCGGGCCGATCGAGCATCTCGCGTCGCTGGAACGCTCGGAGCTGCTCGACGGCCTCGGCCGCCTGGTGCAGGAGCAAACCCGCCGGCGCATCCGTGAGACCAAGACCGGCCCAGACGGGCAGCCGTGGACGCCGAACCGCGCCGGCACCTCCATCCTCCTCAAGGAAGGTACGCTGGCCAACTCGATCGACTACGCGATCGAGGGGAACCAGGTCGCGGTCGGTAGCGGATTGGTCTATGCGCGCATTCACCAGCTCGGCGGCACGATCGTTCCGAAGAATGCCCAGGCTCTCCGCTTCGTGGTCGGCAGCCAACTCGTCTTCAGCAAGAAGGTGACTATTCCCGCGCGGCCCTACCTCGGCGTCTCCGGCGAGGACCAGGAGGAGATCGAGGCGACGGTTCTCGATTTCCTCGCCCTTGTCGCCGGCGAGGGAGCGACACCGTGAGCCGCGTCGTCACATTCGCCACTGCTGTGGCCGCCACGATCAAGACAGGCGTCCCGTCGGTCACCGAGGCAACGTGGCAGCTCGGCCGTTTCAACCTGGATGATCTCGCCCGTGTCACCGGTCGCGGCGCCTTCGTCGTCGTGGGCGTTCTCGGCGCCAACGTCGATCGCGGCTCCGACAGCGCGCCATCGGCGCTCGCCAGGGTTGCCGCCTTTGTGGTCACGAAGGGCAAGAAGGCCGAACGGGAACATCAAGCGTGGTCGATCGGTGAGGCCATCGCGGTCCTGGCGGATGGCAAGGCGCAATTTTGGGGCCTCCAGGGGCTGGGTGTGCCGATGAAGGTGCGCCTGGAACCGCTCACCTCGGCCCTATCGGACGACAAGGGTGTCGCTCTACTGGCGGTTCAGTGGGAACAGAAGCTGCATCGCATCGGCGAAGGCGTCTTCGACAATGATCCCGAGCCGCCGACCCAGCTGTTCATCTTCGGCGAAGAGCAGAACGGAGGTGACGATGCGCCTGGCCCGTGAACTGCGCTCCGTCCGCAAGGATCTCGAAGACCTGAGCCGGCGCTTCGCCACCAGCCAAATGACTGGCCGGGTCGCGGCCGTCGAAGGCAAGCGCGTTCGGATCGAGTTTGGTCAGAACGCGGAGGGGAAGAAGTTCCTGTCACCCTGGCTGCAGGTTCAGGAGGCGGCCGGTGCAAAGTTCGGCGGGATCTCTACCCATTTTCCGATCGGTATCGGCGAGCCCATGCGGGTGTTTTCGCCGACCGGCGAACTCGGATCTGCGTCAATCGCCGTCCGCGACTCCTACGCCGAAGACGCGCCTCGCCCGACCGACCAGGACAGCGCGGCAGTCATCACCAACGGCAAGTCGTCCGTCACGCTCGATGGCGACAACATCGTCCTGAAGGGCAAGCACATCCTCCTGCAGGGCGAGGAGATCGTCACCGATGGCAAGACGAAGCTGAACAACGGAACCCGCAAGGTCGTCTTCGAAGGCAGCAAGGACACCGATGGCGACACGAACAACGAAGGCGCCGACGGCGTCTTGGTCTGAAGGAGAAAGCTATGGAAAAGACCGACTACATCGTCACGGACAAGGCCGGCTCCCATGTCGCCGGCAAGCGCGTCACTGCCGGACAGCCCATCTCGCTGACGGAGGCCCAGGCGCGATACGAGCTGCTGCTCGAGTCGATCCGGCCGGCTGACGAAAAGGTGCCCGTCGAGCCGTCTTCGAAGCCCGCTCGAAGCGCTGGGAAGTAGGCGTTCGAAATGGCGCGAACCGGCATCAATCGAAACACGGGCAAGGTGATCGTCGGCTGGGCGCACTGTGTTCAGAGCATCGGTGTCATCATCTCGACCCGCTTGGAAAGCCGGTTGATGCGCCGCACCTTCGGCAGCCTTGTTCCCAAGCTTCAGGACGCGAATGCTTCCCGCCGTATCCTGCTTGAGCTCTACGTGGCCATTGCTGACGCTCTGGCGAAGTGGGAGCCCGGCTTCCGGCTGCAAACTATCAATCTCGAAACGGGCGGTCGGGACGGCGTCTTCAAGTTCGTCCTTTCTGGCGTGTTCTATCCGCGTGGGCATCTGAGCGACTACTCGCTTTCCGAGCCGCAGAGCACGCTTGTGACGGCAACCGCCAACGACAACGGCTTCGTCATTCTGAGCGAGGCTGCATGAGCCGCTTCGACACCATCGAGCTTTCCAGCCTCCCGGCACCGGCCGTCATCGAGACGCTGGATTTCGAGACACTGTTCGGAGCGTTTCGAAGCGCCTTCGAAGGGCTGATGCCCGACTACGACGTCGGCGCTCTCGAAACCGATCCGGCGATGATCGCCGGTCAGGCTTTCGGCTGGGAGCGCCTGAAGGATCGCGCCCGCGTCAACGACGCCGCGCGTTCCGTGATGCTGGCCTTCGCGCGAGGCAGCGACCTCGACCAGCTGGCCGCCCACTATGGCGTCGAGCGCGTCGTCCTGGTCCCCGCCACCAGCACGGCGCCCGCCGTTCTGGAAGATGACGCGCGCTTCCGCACTCGCGTCCAGCTCGCGCCGGAGGCCATGGCGACGACCGGCACGCGCGGCGCCTATATCTTCCATGCGCTGGCTGCGGATCCCGCCATCAGCGACATCGGGCTGATCGTGCCGCGTCCCGGTGAGGTCCACGTCATCATCATGGCCGGCGCGACCGGCGAGCCGACATCGACGACGGTCGACAGCGTCCGCGCCCGCCTCACGCGCGACGACATCAAGCCGCTTACCGATGCCGTGGTGGTTCGCGCGGTCGGCATGGTGCCCTATTCGGTCGCGGCGACGCTGGAGATCGCGCGCGGCCCGGATCCGGCGCTGATCCGCCAGCAGGCCGTTGCCTCGCTCCGGGCCTATGCGGCGTCCCGCCAGCGGGTCGGCGCTTTCGTCGCCGTCTCCGGCCTGCATGCTTCGCTTTCCGTCCCCGGCGTGCAGCGCGTCCGGCTGCTGCAGTGGTCGCAGGATCTGACCGTGGGGCTCGACCAGGCGCCCCGTCTCGATACGGTCGACGTGACGACGGAGCTGGTGGAATGACGGTAGCGCTCACCGCCGATCAGCTCGCGATGCTTGAAGCATCGGCTCGCGCCATGCTGCCGAACAATGCGACCCGCTACGAGCTGTCGCTGGTCGGCGGCATGCTGTCGTCGGCGCTGCAGGTGCCGATCGGCGATCTCTGGAATGCCGATCGCTGCCCCATCGCCTTGCTGCCGTTCCTTGCCTGGGCGTTCTCGGTCGACGTCTGGGACGAGGCGTGGCCGGAGGAGGTCAAGCGCTCCGTCGTTCGCAACGCGATCCCGCTGCACCGGATCAAAGGCACGCTCGAAGGCATCCGCCGCCACGTCCGGCTCGCCGGCGGTGAAGTCGTGCGGGCCGTGTTGCCGCCGGCGAAGCTCTTCCTCGGTCAGACGCTGACGCCGGCCGAGCGCCGCGCCTTCCTGGCGAACTTTCCTGAGATCCGGATCACGTCCGTGGTCCAGCGCGGCCATGCGGGACGCGCCTTTTTCCCCGGTCCGATCCAGCCGGGCCCGTATCGTCGCAATGCCTTCCTGGCCGACGCCGGCGGCGCGGTCAGCTTTCCGGCCGATCTGCAGGCGCGCGAGCGCTTCGGACGCCGTGGTCTCTATGTTGACGGCGGCGTGTCGATCCCGCTCGCCGTCGCCGAGATCCGCCAGGACGAGAATGGCGCACCGATCGACGCGTTCGAGCGCCTGGTCATCCCCGGCCGTGCCGCCGGCGGCTACTTCACCGACGCGCCGCGCTTCCAGCGCTGGCTCGGCCAGGCCGTGGCGGCCGAGCGCGTCGTCTCGCTCAGCATCGTGCCGGCGGAGACGCCCACGCCCGTCGCCGTGCGCGGCGGGCTGATGCCGATCTCGGTCGAGCCGGAGACCATCCGGGTTCCGGGAGAGAACCGGTGGGGCGCTTTCTGCGGCCGTTTCGCCGGCCGCTTCTTTGTCGAGACCCGCGCCGACGTCTCGATCTACCAGTCGATCCGCCTGCATGACACGACGCGGGCGATCGCCCGGCGCAAGGCCTTCACCTTCCTCAATGCCGATCGCTTCGGCATGGACGCTTTCACCGCCGAGCTGGACATCGCCATCCGTGGCCGGCGGCCGCGCATCATTCAGAACCAGTACATGACCGGCTTCCTCTACGCGGGCGACCGCGAGAAGGAGGCCAAGGTCTACCGCGCCATCGTGGCCTCCAAGGCCGCCCGCGACACCATCCTCGTCAACACCAAGATCAGCCGCCCGCCTACGCTCGGAAACGACCTCTTCGTCGGTCAGGTCCGGGTCGGCGAATTCGTAAGGGGTTAATTCCATGCGTCAGCAAGTCATCTTCCGGAACCGCCAGGAAACGCAGGCCGGCGATTTCAATAGCGTGCAGGACTATGTGAAGGGCACGTTCGACGATCTCGTCCGCGACGCGATCGTCTCCGGCCGCGCCTTCGCCGGCTTCACCGTCTCCGAAAAGTCGGCGACGGAGCTTTCCGTGGCGCCCGGCCGCCTGGTCTCGGACGGCGCGATTCATCTGCGCCAGGACGAGGTGACGCTCTCCGTCTTCGACTACCTGCCGGTGGCCGCGAAGCGCGTGGTGACGGTCATCGCCTGGGGCTCGACCAACGAGACTGATGTCCAGCCGCGCGACTTCCTGGTCAATATCGAGACCGGCGTCACCGAGCCCCAGGCCGTTGCCATGCAGCGCAGCCTCTATGCCAACATCAACCTGCTGCCAGGCATCGAGAGCGCCGATCCGCAGCCGGCGCCGATCGAGGCGAACTATCTCGCCATCGCCCATGTGCGCCTCGGCACCACCGGTATCGAAGAGATCACGATGGTCGAGGCCAACCGGCTGCCGCAGGTCGCGGCCGTCGCCAGCCGCGTCACCGGCCTGGAGAGTTGGCGCGGTCAGGTCGAGCCGCGCATCGCCACCATCGCCTCCGACATCTCGGCGCTGGCCTCGCAGATCCGGCTGGCCGCGCCTGGCAACATCCTGCTCGACATCGCCGGCGACGTCGCCCGTCTCAAGGAGGTGAACGGCCTCCCGGATGATTATGCGCAGTACGGCGCCGATCGCTTCCTCGACACGGACGAGACCGAAACCACCAATCCGGAATATCTCGCCAAGACCGAGGAAGGCATTCGCTTCGCCCCGGAGGCGATGGGTGACGCCCAGCTCACCGTCTTCAACCCGCTGGATCAGAAGTCCAAGGTCGACAATGGCGTGCTGCTGCCCGCCTTCGACCTGGTGCCGCGCCTGCAGGTGCTGGACTATGCCGGCGAGGTCTCGATCGCGCAGTACCAGTACCAGACCTTCGAGATGGTCGAGCGGACGATGTCGCGCCAGCGCATCCGCTATGGTGCGGAGTTCGTGGTCTGCACGAACGCCAACTGGTGGAAGTCCGGCCGTTACGACAGCGTGACCAACACCTTCAAGGTCGGGACCGAGGTGTTCACCGTCCTCAATCCGCAGGACACCGGCGGCAAGCACAACACCATCCGTCTGCAGCAGATCTTCGTCGACACCTATGACGAGCCCTATTGGGACGCCGTCACCATCGACCACACCGTCAACGGCTCGCAGTGCTGGCAGTCCTTCCTGAACAGCCAGGACGGCTGGTGCAAAGGCGTCGGCCTGTTCTTCCCGAAGCTCGCCGGCTCGGGCAACGTCCATGTTGCGCTCTGCGAGCTGACCGCGTCCGGCACGCCCGACCGCGAGAAGGTCATCGCCACCGTCACCATCGATCGCGGCAGCCTCAAGCTGTTCCCGGCCGAGACCTTCATCGAGATCTCCGCCACCTTCCTGCAGGCCGGCAAGCGCTATTCCTGGCTGATCACCACCGGCGGCAATCACTTCCTCGGCGTGGCCACCGGCGGTGCCTATGTCCAGGGCACGTTCGGCTATACGACGGACGGCGCCTACTACGACGGCGATCTGACGAAAGACCTCATGATGAAGGTCTATTTCGCGCAGTTCCGTCAGTCCCGTGTCGTGGTCGAGCTGAACCCGCTGTCGCTTTCCGGCGGCATCGCGGCGATCGACCTGATCGCCGGCATGGTGGCGCCGAAGTCGACGGCCGTCACCTTTGAGGTCCAGGTGGCCGGCGTCTGGCGTCCGCTGTCGGATGTCGACACCAAGGCGCTCGTCGGCCTGCCGCCGCTCTTGCCGTTCCGCGTGGCTTTCGTCGGCACGACCGACATCATGGCCGGCGTGAAGATCTCCGGATCTCGCGTCCGTGTCTCGCGGCCGCGCACGACCTTCAAGCACTTCTCGACGCTCCGGACGCTCGCGGCGCCGACGTCCGAGGTGCGGCTCGATCTGCTGCTGCAGGGCTGGGATCCGGCCAAGCACGCCATCACGCCGACCCTGAAGATCGGCTCGACGATCGAGACGCCCGACGTGACCGAGACGATCGCCGCCGATCCTGGCGACCCGAAGACGGTCATGAAGCGCTTCATCTTCAACCTGGCCGCGCCGACCAGCTCCTACGTGATCGTCATCGCCGGCACCACCACCACTGCGCTCGACGTCTATCTCGTCAACGAGCGCGTCGACATCGCCTTCTGATCGGAGCCCAACCAATGGCCAAGAAGCCCAGCAATGCCTTCGCCATCGATCCGGACAAGCGCTACCGCCTCACGGTCAACCGTGTGACGCCGCGCGGCCGGACGACCTTCCGGCCGGCCAACAGCTACGAGGTGAAGGGCGCCGTCGCCCTCGACCTCGGCGATGCCGTGGCCGAGATCGAACTGCTCGAGGAGTAGAAGCGTGGCGCGTCGGTTCGACAAATACCGGGTCCGGACGGGACAGCTCATCGACGAAGCGTTCCTGAACGACCGCTTTCAGGACATCGATGTGCGCGTTGCCGACGTCGAGGACACGGCCAAGGATTGGTCGACCGAGGCGGCCAAGCTTCGCGAGGCCGGCCTTGCCCGCGTCGCTGAGGCTCTCGATCCCGTGCTTGCGGCGATCGAGAGCCGCGCCAATCTCGGCGCGATCCTGACGGCCGAGAGCGACAGCGACATCGAGGCCTCGATCGGCACCAAGATCTTCGAGATCCGGGCGCAGGACCGGGCACAGTTTGCGCCGGCCGCGCACCTCTCGGTCTGGAAGACGTCCGACCCCTCGATCGCCATGCTCGGCCGGACGCAGGGCTACAATCCCGAGACCGGTGCCCTGACCTTCCTCGCGGAACAGGCGGAAGGCAGCGGCTTCCACACCGGTTGGACGATTTCCGTCGCCAACTCGGTCAGCACCTTGTCCGAGGCGCAGATCGCGACCGCCATGGCGCAGCAGGCGGCAGAGGCCGCCGGCGTGGCGGTGACCAACCGCGATGAATCCGTGACGGCGGCCGACGAATCCGTGCGGGCGAAGACGGATGCGCAGGAGGCTCAGGAGGCCGCCGCGCTCCATCTCGCCGCTGTCGAGCAGGCGCGCGACCAGGCCGAAGCCTTCATGAAGCGCTATCAGGGCGCGCACGCCACCAACCCGGCGACGCGCCTGGACGGCAGTGTGCTTGAGCTCGGCGACTGGTACCTGAATACGGCGTCCTTTGGGGGCGAGGGCGACTGGCGCTGGTGGACTGGGACGGCCTGGCGCTCGCGCCAGGTGCCGAGCGACGGCACCGTCGTCTCGTTCGAAGGCCGCGCTGGCGCCGTCACCGCGCAGGACGGTGACTACCACGCCGGTGAGATCGTCTTCACGCCGGCGGGCAACATTGGCGCCAACCGCGTGCAGGCTGCGCTCGTCGAACTCGACAACGAAAAGCAGGCGATTTCCGCGCTGCTCAGCTCCGTAGCGGCTTTGGCCGTCAATGGCATCCTTGCCAAGACGGGCACCGGCACGGCCGCCGCCCGCAGCCTTGCTGGCACCGCGAACGAAATCGCGGTGGCGAACGGCGACGGTGTTGCCGGCAACCCGACATTCAGCCTGGTCAAGCCGAGCCAGGCCGAAGCGGAGGCCGGCACCGACGCCAACAAGCCGATGAACGCGCTCCGCACCGCTCAGGCGATCGCGGCGCAGGTGCCGACGGCCACCGAGACGGTTCCCGGCCGCGTCCGGCTGGCGACGGAGGCGGAGGGCCTTGCCGGCATCGAGGTCGGCCGGGCGCCCAGCGTCTATGTCGTCAAGAAGATGCTCGACCAGCTGCGCAACCAGCTGACCGCCGGCGCCGGCGCCGCGCTCGATACCTTCGAGGAGCTGGCCGCCGCGCTTGGCAACGACCCGAACTTCGCGACCACGGTCACGGCCGCCATCGGCTCGAAGCTGCCGGCGTCGGCCGTGTCGCCCTTCATCATGACCTTGCTGGACGATGCCAACGCGGCGGCGGCGCGATCGACGCTCCAGCTCGGCGCTCTGGCGTTGCTCTCGACCATCGGGACCGGCGTCCTCGACGATGACGCCGCCACCAATGCCAAGCTCGCCAACATGGCGGCGAACACGCTGAAGGGCGCCATCGCCGCCGGCGATCCGCAGGATCTGACGCCGGCGCAGGTCCGCACCATGTTGTCGCTCGGATCGCTGGCGCTGAAGTCGGCGATCGCCACCGCCGACATCAGCGACGCCCAGGTGACGTTCGCGAAGATGGCGGCGGCCGCGCTGGCGACTGGCGCCGAGTATCAGGCTCTCACCAGCAACAAGCTGATCTCGACGGCCAGTCTTTCGGCGGCTCTGACGCCGGCGGCTCTTTCGATTTCGAGCGGCATCGTCGCCTGGAATCTCGAAGCCGGCATCAACTTCACGCTGCCCATGACAGCAGCGGCCGTGCTCCAGTTTCCAACCGGCACGGTCCCAGCCGGCAAGAGCGGGTGGATCGCATGCGTCCAGGACAACGTCGGGAGCAAGACCCTCGGCCTGGCCGCGAATATCATGACGCAGGGCGGCGCCGGTATTGAGCTGTCGACCGCTGCCAATGCGATCGACTTCCTGTTCTACACCTACGTCTCGTCCAGCCAGGTGCTGATCGGGCCGACGAAGGACTGGAAGTGATGCTTCCGGGCTTTTCGGGCAACATGCGAATGGGGGTCAGTGACAACGACCCCTTCTTCTCCAAGGTGGCCTATCTGGCCCACATGGAGGGCGCCAACAACTCGACCTCGATCGTCGACAGCAGCAAGACGGGTCTCTCGGTGCCCGTCTCAGGCGTGGCCAAGATCACCACTGCCAAGGCGAAGTTCGGCGCCGCCAGCCTCGACGTAACGGGCGCCGCCAACTGCTACGCGCAGTCGGCCGCCAACGCCGCCTTGGCGCTCCCCGCCGACTTCACCATGGAATGCTTCGTCAACATCCGGGGCACCGTGGGAACCGGCGACTGGTGCATCTTCGACCTGCGCAGCGCCTCCGCGACCACCGGGCCCTGCATCCTGCATACCGGCGGCTATGCGATCTGCGGTCAGGTCAACGGCTCGATCCGCTGGACCGACAGTGCGAACAGCCAGAACGCCTGGAAGCATGTCGCCATCGCCCGTGCCGGCAGTACGTGCCGCATGTTCGTCGACGGCGTCCAGATCGGCGCGAACTACAGCTTCGCGACGGCCATCGGCAACGGCCAGGTCACGCTCGGCAAGTTCTACAACGCCAACAATGGCGACGCGAAGCTGAAGCTGAACGGCAATATCGACGAAGTCCGCGTGACGGTCGGCCGGGCTCGATACACGTCGAATTTCGCTCCCCCCGCATTGCCCTTTCCGAACAGGTAGGAACCATGTCGCCGCTCTATTTCGCATCCCTCGTTCCCTGGCAGGGCGAACGCATCGACGGCGTCCTTTATCCGCCGACCATCGCCGACCTCTGGACGGGGGCGCAGCTCGCGGCAATCGGGCTCTATCGGCCGCTGCCGGCGGATCCGGTCCCCCAGGGAAAGCGCGTGCTCGGCACGGCGCCGCAGTGGGTCGATGGCGTCATGCGCTATGTCCACACGCTGGAAGACGTTCCCATCAGCCCGGAAGAGGTGGATGCCGAGCGCGATCGCCGGACCGAGTTCGACTTCACCTTCGCCGGCGTCGCCTACCAGGTCGACGACAAGAGCATCAGCCGGATCATTGCGATGGGCACCGATGCCCGCTTTGCCCAGCTCGGCGGCGCCATGCCCGGAAACCTGCGCTGGGCCGACGCCAACAACGACTTCGGATGGATCGCCACCGACAATTCGATCACCCCCATGGACGCCCAGACCATGGCGGCCTTCGCCGACGCGGCGAAGCTCTGGGTCAGCCAGCACATCTTCGCCGCCCGCGCCCTGAAGGATGCTGCGCCGATTCCGGCTGACTATGTTGAGGATGGTTACTGGCCGGGGTGACCTTGCGCTTTGCCACTTCGAATGTAGGCTAGCGTCATCGTCAAAAACGAGAAGTTCACCGCTGCGGACACCGGTCCGCAATGCTGCACCCAAGCGTGAAACTTAGCCTGACCTCCACTTCATCGGAGGTCAAGCCATGGCGACGGCGCCCTACAATCACGGTATCCGGATCTTCGACGCTGGCGAGACACCGCGCGGCGTCGACCTCGACAACAGCACCTCGATCGCGGCGATCTTCACCGCGCCGGCCGCCGACGACGATGTCTGGCCGCTCAACGAACCCGTCGATCTTTTCTCCAATGACTCGATCAAGCGGACCGCCCTCGGCGCCGGCGGCACCGGCGGCGACATCTTCGATGCGCTCGACGACCAAGGCATTGTTGCGCGGGTCTATGGCGTGCGGGTCGCCGAGGGCGTCTCCGAGACGCCGGCAACCAAGCTTGAACAGACCATTTCCAACTTCGTGGGCAGCGGCGCGAACTTCTCCGGCGTCCACGCCTTCAAGCTCTGCCGCCAGAGATTCGGTGAAGACCCCGGCCTCCTGATCGCGCCGGGCTATACGACCCAGCGGATTTCCAACGCCGCCAACCCGGTCGTATCGGAGTTCGAAGGTATCGCGAAGCGGCTTAAGTCCATCGTCGTCGCCGATGCCGGCGGGACGGACAAAGCTGGCGCCTTCGCCTGGGCGGAGGACTTCACAGATGGCCAGCGCATCTTCGCTACCTGGCCGCAGGTGAACGTCTGGGACACCGCCTCCAGCAGCGTCGTTGCCCGGCCGCTCGCCGCGCGCGCCGCCGGCCTCTTCGTGAAGCGCGACAAGGAGAAGGGCGGCCCCTACTGGTCGCCGTCCAACCAGGCCGTCGGTGGCATCGCGGGAACGGCCTTGCCGGTCTCCTACTATGACGGCGACTCCGACCATGACGCCAACTGGCTTAACGAGCGCAAGCTCGCCACCGTGATCGACAACCGGATCCTGTGGGGCAACGAGACGCTCTCGTCGGATCCGCTCTGGCGGTTCGTCAACGTGCGGCGTACCCGCGATGCGGCCGAGCGTAGCATCGTTCGCGCCTTCCGCTGGGCGATGGACCGCAATCTCGGCAAACACCTGCCCGTCGCGATCATCCAATCGCTCGACGAGTTCATCGACGGCCTGGTCGCCGTCGGCGCCGTGCTCGGCGGCCGGGCCTTTTGGCTGCGGGACATGAACAGCAACACGGATCTTCGCAACGGCATCCTCCGCATCGAGTTCGACATGGAGGAAGCGCCGCCGTTGCAGGATCTGCAGTTCGGCTCTCGCCGCAACGTCGCCTATTTCGACGTCCTCTCCGAGGACATCCTCAATGCCCTCCAGCAGCAGGTCGTGTGATGGCAGCCTTGGAAATGAATTCCATCCTGCACGGATGGAACCTGTTCGCGGATGGTGTGGCCCAGTCGCTCGTCGCCGAGACGGCCCAGCTTCCCAGTCTGGAAGAGAGCACGCGTGACTTCACGCCGGGCGGCGGCCACATGGGATTCGCCGTTCCTCTGTCGGCCATCAATGCCGTCGAGATTGGCTTCAACCTGGTCAACCGGTCGCCGCAGCTTCTGTCGCTCTTCGGGCTCAATGCGGGGCAGTACCGCACTTACACCCTGTATGAGAACCTGGTGGATGAGTTCACCGGCGACGTGACGCGCCGCGTCATCACGGCCATCGGACGGCTCAGCTCGGTCGAGAGTCAGGAGCACAAGAGCCCCGACCTCATCGGCTACCAGTACCGCGTCCGTTCGATCCACACCTATACCGACGTATTCGACGGTCGCGTGATCAACGGCTTCTATTTCCGCACCAACCGCCGGATCATCGACGGCGTCGATGTGACGGCGGCGCGCAACGGCAATCTGGGCATCTGATATGACCAAGCTCACGTCCGCCACCCACACGCTGCCGGCGCCGATCGAGGTCGGCGGAAAGTCCTATGTTGCGATCACACTCTATCGCCCCAGGACCGGCGAGATTCGAAAGCTCCACCGGTCCGGAGCCTTCGCCAAGCTCATTGCGCTCGGAGAGAAGGCCGAGAACGCGGAGAATGCGGAGAACGCCGAAGCGCAGGACGACGAGGCCGCGGCCTTCGACCATCTCTCGATCTATGACGATATCGTGCCAGTGTTGGCGGTTCTGGCTCGGGTCGACGAAGCGGTAATTGACGCCCTTGATCCTGCCGACACGAACAAGCTCATTGAGCTGCTCAACGAGGTCGATTTCCTCCCTTTGTGAGTAGCCGTGACCTCGATCTGATGGTCGAGGCCATGGCGCATTGCTGGCATTTCCAGCCGTCGGAGATCGACGCGCTCGACGTTGCCGATTTGAAGTGGTGGTCCGACCTGGTGGCGAAACGGAGATAGGACATGGCCGCATTCGACGTTCAGGTCATCCTCTCCCTCGTCGACAAGCTGACCAAACCCGCCAAAGACGCCGCCGACGCGCTCAAGGGCGTCGGCAAGGGCGTTGAAGGCGGCAAGCTCGGCGAGGGTTTGGAGAAGGCTGCTAAGGGCGCCAAGGATCTTACTGACAATCTGAAAGATGCGGCCAAAGCCGCAAAAGATGCCGGCCGCGCCGCCGGCGGGGGCATGGCCCGTGACATCCAGAAGGCGGCGCGCGGATCGCAGGATTTCGCTCGATCGCTTGTGAAAGTCGAACAGGCGGCCGGAAGGGTCGGCCGCGTCCTTCGTGGCCAGTACGACATCATGCTCGGTCTCGGACGCCTCTACGCACGCGCAGGCATGGGCGCTGTCCGGATTGGGCGGAAAGCGGCTGTGGGGGCAGGCCTTACCGGCGCTGCCACCCTCGGCGGTGCTGTGGCGATCGCTCGGAGCTACGCCAACGATATTGATGGCCAGCAGGAACGCGCTGCCGGCCTTAAGATGAAGCTGCAGACCTACCGTGAGCTTGGCTATGCCGCTCAGCTCGGCGGTGCTTCGCCCGATGCGATGGACGAGGCAACGAAGACGCTGCTGGAGAACTTGGGCAAGGCCAAGAGCCGCAAGCCCGGCGGACCTATCCAAAACTATCTCGGCAAGAACAATCCCAAGCTGCTGAAGACCTTGAAGAAGGTCGACCTTACCCAAGACGACGGCAGCGCCAAGGCTCTTGAAATGGTGCTCGCTGCGCTCGCGTCCGAGAAGAACATCGCCAAGCGCAAGGCGGCCGCAAAAGCCATGTTCGGCGGTCAGGCCGACGACATGCTCCTGATGGCGCAGGATGGTCCGGAAGCAACCAAGCAGCGTCGCGCCGAAGGGCGCGAACTGATGGGGAACGTGACCGACGAGGCCGCCCAGGCGGCGGCTGCCTTCAATGACGAGATCGACCGGATGAAAGCGGCCCTGGTCGGTGTTCGCGACGAGATCGGTCAGTCGGTCATCCCCTCGCTTACCGGGCTGATCGAGCATGTGCGCACCATCCTGGTGCAACGTCGGCCAGAGATCACGGCCGCTGTCACTTCCCTAGTCGACGGGATCATTGCAGCGATCAAGGCCGTTCCGTGGGAGGACGTCCGAGGATCCATTCAGGGCATCGCAGACGGCATCGTCTCTTTGAGGGATTGGGTCGGCGGCTGGAAAAATCTGGCGCTGTTGGTCGCCGGCATCGGACTAGCCCCTTGGCTCGTCACGGTCACGGCCGGAGTCGTCTCCCTTGTCGGAGCTTTGGCGGTGTTGGCCATGACGGTCAGAGGCGCTTATGCGGCGGCTACAGCTAGTTCCGTCATCGCAGGGGCCGGCGCGGCGGGCGGCGCAGGAGCGGCGGCCGGTGCCGCAGGCGCGGTAGGGGGCGCCGCTGGCGCAGCAACAGGGATTCGCGGACTTCTCGGGTTTCTTGCCAAGGCGGGCGGCGCTGCTCTTACCCAGTATGGTATCTACCAGGGCGGCAAAGCGGCGATGAACTGGGGCTTCGACCAGCTTCCCCATCCCGAATATCCGGCGGGGTACGATCCTCAGACGGAGCTGGATAAGAGTACCTGGCAGAGGATCACTGAGCTGGTTTCGCGCCTGTCCGGTTCGCCTGACGGTGCGCCGGCGCCGGGTATGGCGACTTCGGATCTCACTCCTGAAATGCTGGATCGCCGCCAGAACGCCCAGCGTGCCTGGGAACAGCAGCGCGCTGTCGGCGGCCTGACCATTCCGGGCCTTGATCTCAGTGGCGCGGTCGACGGTGCTGCAGCAGGGCCGGCCGGCGAAAAGCTCGCAAACGATCTGGCCGAGGGCATCGTCAAGGCCACGCCAGTCGCGGTCGCTGCCGCCCACAAGCTCGCCCAGCAGGTCCAAGCAGCATTGAGCATCGCGGCGCCCTTAATCCCTGCTCCGGTTGTCGGCGCAGCGCGCGCTACGGCGCGTGCCGTGGACCGGTCGCTGGATGGTGCTCTGCATGACGGAGTGACCCCATGAACGCCTTGATGGCCCTAGGTCCCCATGTCTTCGAGGTGCTGCCCCTCAACTATCAGGAGCTGGAGCGAACCACCGAAGCCATATGGGCGAGCGTCCCTAGGCTTGGCGCGCGGCCGGCACGCCAGTTCGTTGGATACGGGGACGACATTTTGAGGATCTCCGGTGTTCTGTTCCCGGAAGCGCTTGGCGGTCGGAGTGCCTTCGAAGCTATCCGCGCTACGCAGGCGGCGGCGGATCCGGTGGCCCTCGTAGGCTTCGGCACTGCCTCAGTTGGCCGCGTCTGGGGACGCGTGATCATCCTGTCGGTGCACGACCGCCAGGAATCGATCGGCGGCAATGGCGCAGGCGAGATCCTCAACTACGAAATCGACGTTGCGCCCTACGGAGATGGGCCCGGCGCCAGTCTGTTCGGTCTCTTCTGAGAGGAAATCATGCCGACCGTTGAAATCCGCAGCCAAGATATGACCGTGGATCTCGTCTGTCACCGCTTCTACGGGCGAACCCGTGGGACGACGGAACGGGTCTTGGACGAGAATCCAGGCCTGGCCGCCCAGGGGCCATTCATCCCGTTGGGAACCCGCATCCTTCTCCCCGAGATCACAAACTCGCCGACCAAGGCCACCCGAAATCTCTGGGACTGATCCGCCATGAAGCCGTACCTCGAAGTCCTAGCTGACGGCCGCCCGGTCAATGGGTTGTTCTATTCGGCGCTGAAGAGCGCGACCATTCGCGACGAGGCTGGACAGGAATCCGACAGCTTCGAGGTTGAGTTCGACGATACCGCCGCGACGATCGCTCTGCCTCGCGAGGGAACAATCCTGTCGCCGTCCGGCGGCTTTCGTGGCCGCGCGGTCACCCGCTTCGGCGACTTCAAGGTCGCTGGCTATGAGCGGGGTCGAACGGCCTCGGAGGGGCGCTACATTCGCATGACGGCTCGGCCGGCAGATTTGCGAGAGGACCTCAAGGAACCCGTTTCGGAACACTGGGACGACCAGACGCTGGGCGGCGTTCTGAGTGAGCTGGCGGAGCGCCATGGCCTCGTCTTGGCGATCGATCAGGAGCTGGGCTCGATCAAGATCCCGTATCTGGCCCGCGTAGAGCAGTCGGCAATCGACCTGGTCACCCGCTTGG
Organism: Kaistia sp. MMO-174; assembly: GCF_037147815.1. Lineage (NCBI taxonomy): Bacteria > Pseudomonadati > Pseudomonadota > Alphaproteobacteria > Hyphomicrobiales > Kaistiaceae > Kaistia > Kaistia sp. MMO-174. Next base: position 458,580 of record NZ_JBBCUO010000003.1, read on the forward strand.
CCGATCGATACGGAGCGACCGCAAAGCCTGCCGGTGGACGTCTGGTCTTCGTGAAGCGCGGAGGCACCACCGCCTCAGGCCAGAGACTGGCACCGATTGTCGTGCGGGAGACGGACTGCTCGGAATGGCGGATCGAAGCCAAACCGCGTCCGCAATTTGGCGGCGTTCGCGCTGGCTGGCTCGACCGCGAGAAGGGCCTCCGCATGGAGGAGCGCGCCGACAGCGGTGAAGGTCCGTTCAGCATGCTGCGCCCCCTGTTCGCGACCAAGGAGGAGGCCCAGGCTGCCGCTCAATCGAAGCTGACGGCTTTGACTCGCGCGACCGGCTCCGGGAGCCTCACCCTTTCCGTGGGCAGGCCTGCCGCTCGGGCTGAGGCCGACCTCAAGCTGATCGGTTTCGGCGACGGCGCCAGCGGGAAATGGCGCGCAACCTCGGTCAGCCATCTTTTCGGAGGAGACGGCTACCAGAACTCAATCGACTTTGAGGCGGCCGAGGAAGGCCGCCCGAAGCCGGGCGCCGGCGGCGGCTCGGACGACAATGGCGCCCAGGCGGGCGGCTCAGACGGCGGATTCGCCGACGGCTTCACAGGGGAAGAATACCTCTAGGAGCGGGCGGCCCGGAGCGCGCGAACGCTCCGAACTGCGGGACAGGCGCCAACCATGAACCCGCATGACGCCAATCAACTCAACGCCACGCCCGCCGCTGCTGTGCACAGCCAGGGCAACGTGGCCGATTCGAGTAAACGAAGATGGAAGATGGTTTCCGACTGGTGGACCCGGTCAAACCGGCTGCCGGCTATATCGGCGGCAAACGCAATCTCGCGGCACGCCTCATCACCCTGATCAATGGGGCACCGCATGTGACCTACGCCGAGCCGTTCGTGGGTATGGGCGGCGTCTTTCTTCGGCGCGGCCGGGCTCCGAAGGCCGAGGTCATCAACGATATCAGTGGCGATGTTGCCGGGTTCTTCCGCGTGCTGCAGCGCCACTACGTCGCGTTTCTGGATATGCTCCGCTACCAGATCACCAGCCGCAAGGAATTCGAGCGCCTGGCCAAGACTGACCCCACCACGCTGACCGACCTGGAACGCGCTGCCCGATTCCTCTTCCTGCAGCGGACAGCCTTTGGCGGGAAGGTGAATGGTCGAACGTTCGGCGTCGCCGTCGAGCAGCCGGCCCGGTTCGACGTCACGAAGCTCGTGCCGCTCCTGGAGGCAGTTCACGAACGGCTGGCCGGTGTAGTGATCGAATGTCTGCCCTACGCCGAGTTCATCCGGCGATATGATCGGCCGGGGACGCTGTTCTATCTGGACCCGCCCTATGCGGGCTCCGAGGATGACTACGGCAAGGGCGTGTTCGGCCCGGCCGACTTCGAGCGGCTGGCTGACCAGCTCCGCTCGATCGCCGGGCAGTTCATCCTGTCGATCAACGATACGCAGGCAGTTCGAAGGGCCTTCGAAGGCTTCTCGATCGAGGAGGTTCGGGTAGCATATTCTATTGCCGCCCGATCTTCGGTTCAGGCGGCGGAACTGATCATCAGGAAAGGGGGCAATGATGGATGACTACTATCGGGAGGTCGGCCGTGCGGTCTACCAGTTCGCTGGCTTGGAGCGCGCTGTAGCATGGCTGGGCGAGACCATTGAGCGTGGGTTCAACCAGAAGGTTCCGGACAACCACTGGAGCGCGAAAGCGATTGGCCTGGAGTTCCAGAAGTTAGTTGAGCAATTGCCCAGAGACGACCTCGATCGGGCCGACATGCTCAAACTAGCCAGCGAATATCGTCTTCTGGTGAGTGAAAGGGACATGCTAGTCCACGGCAATCCGCACACCGCCGAAGATGGGACTCAGCGTCTTGGGTACAACGCACATCACGGCAGCCGCGACTGGACAATCGGGGCTGTGCGCGAGATCGGCAACAAGTTCGAGAGCCTTTCGGCGATGGCTGGAACGATCCTTCATCGAGGCCGCTATCAACGATGGGAGGCCGAGAGCTGAAGTGGTGCCATCTGTTCTTGCGCGGAATGCCAAGTGATTTTGCGCGCTACACGTTCGCTCGCCCGCCCGGGACGCCGCGGCCGACATCGGCGGGCGACATGGCCAGCTGGTCGAACGGCGTCTGGAGCGGAAACTCCGTCGCCGGCTGCCGATAGCCGTTCGCGCGGCGCCGCGCCATGGAACGCTGCAGCGCCTGCAGGATGAAGCGGCGGTTTTCCCCGGCATCGTTGGTCATGTTCGCCTCGTGCCGGCGATGGAACAGGGCCACCTCGCTCTCGACCCCGATACGCAGGCCCCCCTCATGGAGGCGGAGCAGGAAATCCAGGTCCTCCGAAAAGCGCATCGCCTCGTCGAACAGACCGATCGCGCCGAAGACCGAAGCGCGCATCGTCGTGGCGCCGAGATTGACGCTGCGAAGGCGGACATGCGCCGATCCGGCCACAGGCTCGAACATCTCGCCGATCGCCTCGAAGACGAGCACCTCGCCGGCGACCACGTCGGTCGACGGATCCCGCGCCAGCCACGCGACGTGCCGCGCCAGGCGGTCAGGTCGCCACAGATCGTCGGCGTCGAGGAACGAGACGAACGCGCCCCTCGCCGCGCGAACGCCGTGATTGCGCGCGGCGGCGACGCCCGCATGCGCGATCGGCAGCAGGCGGATCCGCCCGTCCCGCGCCGCGGCATCGGCGACGATCCGCGCCGTATCGTCCCGAGAACCGTCGTCGACGACGACGACCTCGAAATCGGCAAAGGTCTGGGCGGAGAGGCTGTCGAGTGCCGGGCGGATGAAGCGCGCCGCATCGCGGGCCGGCATGACGACGCTGGCCGACGTCATCGCGCGTGCTCCGCGATCACCGACCGCACGGTCGCCGCGATCTCGATGGGGTCTTCGGAAAGCCGGAGCCGGTAGACCGGCAGCCGCATCGAGAGACCGGTCAGGAACAGAAGATCCTCGGCCGAACGGGACTGGAACTCCCCGAACAGGGCATCGGTCAGATAGCGGATGGCATCGGCCCGCGGCACCGCCTCGATCGTCGAGCGCTCCTGCCGCGCCACGACCGGCAGGAGAATGGCGCCGATCCGCAGCCGATCCGCCATGCATCCCGGAAAGGCCCGCTCGGGATCGAACTCGAACTTGCCCTGCCAGTTGGGCGACAGCGCGCCGAGGCGGTCCGCGAGACCGGGAATGCGCGCGATTCCGGCCGCGTCCTGCTTCAGCAGGCGATAGAGCGGCAGGACCGTCGGAGGCCCGTCCTGATCGAGCAGGATGTAGTCGTCGCCGACCGTCTGCAGCCCGCCCGCGAGGCCGGCGAGCGTGGTGCCGGACTTTCCCGCTCCGCCCGGCCCGGCGACCAGAACCCCCTGGCCGTCGACGCCGAGGCTGCCGGCATGGATCATCCGACGCCTCGCCTGCCGCAACGCCCAGTTCAGGGGAACGCGGACGGGGGCGCCGCTGTCCCATGGCAGCAGATCATCCATATGGTCGAGGAAATAGGCGGCATTGCCGGACCGACGCTGCCGCACGATCCATTGCCGGTCGAAATAGGGATAGGTCGCGACGTAGCCGCCGACATCGGCAGCCTCGTCGAAATGATGCATCTGCCAGTCGGGTTCCGCCCAGAGGCCCGCGCGCCAGCCCATCTCGGACGCGGCAACGATGTCGATCCGCCGCGCTTCCCCGATGGGCTCGCCACGCGTCACCAAACGGTCGCGATAGCGGTCGAGCACGACGCGATTGCTGCTGCGGAGCTTGAACCCGACGCCGCCGAGCGTCACCTCGGCCACATGCAGCCGGTCATCCGGCGTCGCGTCGAGCCGCTCAAAGAGCGTATCGAAGAACGCGGCCAGGCTCTTGTTGTCGACAACCGCAGGGTCGCACGCCCCTCCAGGGCCGCCCCGCATCGGTCAGGCGTCCTCGCGCCGTACCGGCCAGCCAACTTCCTCGACGACCTCGTGGATCGGATCCGTCATGACCAGGTCGCGGAGGTCGTCATAGGAATCGATGGCGAGCGAGGTCGTCCCGCTCGCGACGAACGCCATGACGCTCGGCTCGCCCTGCGGAGCCACGGCCGCATCGGCAAGCTGCATCAATCCCTCGGACTGGATCCGATCGATCAGGCGGGTCGCGTCGTCCACGAGGGGGTCATGCCCCCCGAGCGCGCCGAGAACGGTTTCGACCGCATGGCCGGCGGCCAGGTCCCGCCAGATCGCCGAGGCCAGGTCGCGCAGGCTGAAATAGAAGCCGGTATCAAGGTTGAGGGCCACGATCTCGCCGCCGAAGTCATCCGCGACGCAGTTGGGGACCGCAACACTCAGAAAGGTAGTCCCTGTCAACACGCACCTCGTCGTCGTTCGCAAATACTTACTTTGCGTTATGTTATCGGATAGCGATAACAAACGATCCGGGAAATGTGCAACAGATGGATCGTTAGGCTTGACGACCACAGATGGTTTTCAACAAAAATGTGGGAAAAATCCCACAACAATCACGGCGCGAGAGATATATCTTGGAAATTGACCTGAATACTGATCACATCAAGGAGTTTATCCGATCTGAACGAAAGTCTAACCCTGTACTCGACCGCTTCCTATCCATGATGGAGGATGGTTTCGTTGCAGACGAGAATGGCCATCGCGAGCCGCTGACACATATTGGAATCGATATAGACTCGGTCGGCGTGGTCTATTTTCTGACGCGTACTTTGAAAGCCGCCTACACGGTCGAAACAGGCTTTGGCATGGGCACCTCCGCCATGTCGATGCTGGCCGCAAAATACGATATGCCCGACCATCGGCACATCTCCATCGACCCGTTCGGGTTGTCGGACGGGGCCGGGCTGGTGCTGCTCCGCCACCTCGAAAGCCGGCATGGCGATCACTTCGAACGGGTCTGGGAGGCGTCGGAACTGGCGCTGCCGGCGATGGTGAAGCGCGGCGAGGACAGGCCGCTCATGCTCGCCATGATCGACGGCGACCATCGCTTCGACGGCGCCCTTGTCGACTTCTTCTACATGGACAGGCTGCTTGCGGTCGATGGGCGGATCCTTATCGACGACATCGCCTATCCCGCCGTTGAAACCCTGCTGAACTTCATCACCACCAACAAGCCGAACTACCTCATCGAAGAGATCGGCCGCTTCGCCGTGCTGCGGAAGCGCGAGGCCGACGACCAGCGGCAGTGGGACCATTTCCGCGCCTTCGCCGTCCCGAAGCGGCAGGACTGGACGCCGCGCGAGCTGGAGCCCGTCGAGCCGAAGCGGCGATCACGGCTGGCGCGGCTGCTGCGCGGCCGGTAAAGCGGGACCATCGGACAGTTCGCGCTTCGCCTCATCCGCAACCGGCGCTAAAACCTCTCTCAGCCGAATCTGGCCCTGGAGCCCGCCATGCAACGCCTGCTCGTGTTCGAATCGCTCTGGGGCATGCAGCGCCTGAAGGGGCGCGACGCCGACCTGCCGCTGGCCGACATGGTGGCGGAAGCCGCCGCCGCCGGCTTCGACGGCGTCACCAATCTGTTCTTCACCAAGGAACTGGCGGCGCCGCTGGCGCAGGCGGCGAGCGACAACGGCATCCAGGTCGAGGGCCAGTGCTTCCCGACCTCGATCGAAGAACTCAAGCCGGCGCTCGAACTCGCCAACCACTACGGCATCCATCACCTGACCATCCAGCCCGACATCCGCCCGCGCGCGCTCGCCGAAAGCCTGCGCATCCTCGAGGGCTGGAACCGGATGGCCGAGGATTCCGACGTGCCGGTCTATGTCGAGACGCATCGCGGCCGCATCACCAACGACCTGCTGGTGACGCTCGACATCCTCGACGCCATGCCGGAATTGCGGCTGCTCGCCGACCTCTCGCATTTCATGGTCGGGCGCGAATTCCCCGAGGCGCCGGTGCCAAAGGAGATGGACGAGCAGATCCGGCAGGTGCTCGACCATTCCTGGGCAGCGCACGGCCGCGTCGCCTCTCCCGAGCAGGTGCAGGTCGAGATCTCGTTTGCGCACAACAAGCCCTATCTCGACCAGTTCCTCGCCTGGTGGGGCTATCTGTTCGAGAGCTGGAGCCGCCGCGCCGGGCCGAACGACACGATCTCGTTCACCTGCGAGCTCGGGCCGAAGCCCTATGCGATCAGCGGCCCCGACGGCTTCGACCAGTCGGACCGCTGGGCCGAGGCGCTGCTGCTGAAGGATCTCGTGCGGGGACTTTGGGAGCAGAACGCGGCCAGGCGCTGAGGACCCGCCGGCCCCTCCATTTCGCCGCTTCGGGAAAGCCGCGAAATGATCTAGTTTCGTTTTTCGACTGAATCGAAACATTCGAAAGCCGAACGCATGCTGCCGTCGCGCCAGACCGCCATCCTCGAAATCGCCAAGCAGCGCGGCCGCGTTCTCGTCGACGAACTGGCCGCGCAGTTCGCGGTGACGCCGCAGACGATCCGCAAGGACCTGAACGACCTCTGCGACAGGAAGCTGATGGCGCGCACCCATGGCGGCGCCATCCTCGCCTCGGGCATCGAGAATGTCGGCTACGAGGCCCGCTCGCAGATCGCAGCCCGCGAGAAGACTGCGATCGCAGAGGCCGTCGCGGCGCGCATCCCGGACAATGCCTCGCTGTTCATCAACATCGGCACCACCACCGAAGCCGTGGCGCAGGCGCTTCTGCAGCACCAGGGACTGATGGTGATCACCAACAACATCAACGTCGCCCACATCATGCGGCCCTACCCGCAGATCGAGGTAGTGATCGTCGGTGGCGTCGTGCGCAGCGCCGATGGCGGCATCGTCGGCGAGGCGGCGATCGACTTCATCCGCCAGTTCAAGGTCGACTACGCCATCATCGGCACCTCGGCGATCGACGAGGACGGCTCGCTGCTCGACTTCGATTTCCGCGAGGTGAAGGTGGCGCAAGCGATCATCGCCAACACCCGCCACGTCATCCTGGCGTCGGATTCGACCAAGTTCGCCCGTACCGCGCCAGTCCGGATCGGCAGCCTGAAGCAGATCCACACCTTCATCACCGATTTCTGCCCGAGCGAGACAGTGCGCGTCTTCTGCGCCGAGAACGACGTCGAGCTGATCGAGGCGCTGCCGGAAGCTGCCGGGGCGCAAGGCTGAGGCTCGGCCCGCCCGCGACCCATTCGATTTTCGCATCGCGCCCATGCGCCGCACGATGCCAGCACCGGACGAAACTGGCGCTGAAACGAATTCCCTATTTTTGCCAGCTACTTGAAGCCGAATACCCGAGATCGACTGCCGAATTCTCGCTTTCGGTTATAGGCGCGAAATCTTCGAATTTAGTTGCGTTTTTGTTTCACCCGGCGCATACGACCTGCATTGCACAGGGAGGCGTTGCGTCTTGGCCATGCTCGACATCTTCATCATCGGCGGCGGCATCAACGGTTGCGGCATCGCCCGCGACGCGGTCGGCCGCGGCTTTTCGGTCGGCCTCGCCGAGATGGACGATCTCGCGAGCGGCACCTCGTCGCGCTCGACCAAGCTCGTGCATGGCGGCCTGCGCTATCTCGAGCACTACGAGTTCCGCCTGGTGCGGGAATCGCTGATGGAGCGCGAGGTGCTCTGGGCGAGCGCACCGCACATCATCCATCCGCTCCGCTTCGTGCTGCCGCATCACAAGGGCCTGCGCCCGGCGTGGCTGCTGCGGCTCGGCCTCTTCCTCTATGACCATCTCGGCGGCCGCAAGCTGCTGCCCAAGACGAAGACGCTCGACCTGACCCGCGATCCCGCCGGCAGGCCGCTCAAGGGCGACTATCGCCGCGGCTTCGAATATTCCGATTGCTGGGTCGATGACGCCCGCCTGGTGACGCTGGTCGCCCGCGATGCCGCCGATCGCGGCGTTGACGTCTCCACCCGCACCCGCGTGACGCGCGCCGAACGCGTCGGCGACCACTGGCGGATCACGCTGCACGACCGGCTGAGCGACGAAACGCGGCAGGTCGAAGCCCGCCTGCTGATCAACGCCGCCGGCCCCTGGGTCGACCGCGTGCTGCGCGAACTGCCGGACGGCGATGCCGGCCACCATGTCCGCCACAATGTGCGCCTTGTGCAGGGGAGCCACATCGTCGTGCCGAAGATGTTCGACCACGACCGCTGCTACATCTTCCAGAACGCCGATGGCCGCATCATCTTCGCCATCCCCTATGAGGGCGATTTCACGCTGATCGGCACCACCGACCGCGACTACAAGGGCGACCTGCAGGCGATCGCGATCTCGGACGAGGAGACCGATTACCTCTGCGCCGCGGCGAGCGAATATTTCAAGCAGCCGGTGAAGCGCGAGGCGATCGTCTGGTCCTATGCCGGCGTGCGGCCGCTTTATGACGACGGCGCCTCGAGCGCCCAGGAAGCGACGCGCGAATATGTGCTGAAGGTCGATGGCGCGGCCGAGGCGCCCAAGATCATCAACGTCTTCGGCGGCAAGATCACCACCTATCGCAGGCTCGCCGAACACGTGCTTCAGCATGTCGAGGCGGTTCTCGGCAGACGCGGACCGGCCTGGACGGCGAAGGCCACGCTCCCCGGCGGCGATTTCCCGGTCGATGGCGTCGAGGCGACCCTTGCCGCGCTCGCCGCGCGCTATCCGGCGATCGACCGTTCCCTGATCGAGCGGCTCGTCCGCCACTATGGCACGCGGACCCGCGACATCCTGGGCGCGGCCCGCAACGAGGCGGAACTCGGCCGCGCCTTCGGCGCCGGACTGACCCAGGCCGAAGTGCACTACCTGATCGAGCAGGAATGGGCGCGCAGCGCCGCCGACATCGTCTGGCGGCGCAGCAAGCTCGGCCTGCGCATGACGGCGGCCGAGATCGCCGCGCTCGACGCCTATGTGCAGGCGGCGCTGGCGGAGCGGATTTCGGCCGCGGCGCAGTAGGCACGCACTCCGACCGTCCGATCGGGGCAGGAACGACGACGCGGCCGGGCGCGAATACCACTGGACCGCGAGGCGATCGGCTGGCACACTTGCCGGATATGATATGGGGGAACTGCCATGAAGAAGACTTACACCAAGCCGACGCTTGTTCCGTCCGCCATGCTGCAGGAAATCGCCGCCGTCTTCATCAGCGGCGCCGTCTAGCCCGCAACCGGTCCGGCAGCATCGTCAAGCAACGCCCGGCGCCTCGCGGGGCGTTGATTTGTGCTGCGCGGCCTGAACTTCCAGCGACCGCCGCCGTTGACCGGCGGAGCCCAGGAGACCCGAGATGAGCGGCCCGAAAGACTTCAGCGAGATCAACGGACGCATCGCGGTCGTCCGCGAGGAGATCCGCATCGTCACCGAGCAGGCGGCGGCCGAAACCGGCGGCGCGGTCGAGGAGCGCCTGAGCGAGCGCATCGCCGAACTCGAGGCGGAACTCGCCGAGCTCCTGAAGCAGCGCGACGACAAGGCCTGAGGCCGGCTGCAGGCCCGCAATTCGAAAGCGCGCCGTCCGGGCCCTGGCCCCGACGGCGTTTTGTTCCGGACGACGGCAAACCGCGCGAGACGGTCCCGCCAAAGGCGTCAGGAGGCGTTCTCCGCCTGCCAGGCCTTGTCCTGCAGCGCGGCGTCCACCATCGCGGAGAGGATGCGCGCCGGCTTCCTGCCGTCCCAGGGAGCGTCCTTGACCAGCCCACCCCGAAAGATCATCTCCTCGGTCGGCTCGCGCATTGCCTCGATCGCCGCGCGCGCCTGCCTCTCGAACCGCTTCCAGTCAAGCGCCGGGTCGGCGCCGGTACTTCCGGCACTGGCTTCGGAGATCGCCATGGCGACGCGTCTCACCATCTCATTGGTCATGATGATGGCCTCCTTTCTCCTTCAGAAGACATGGCGCTGCGATCCCCCCGCCGCAATGCTCCCGGACGCGGCGAAATGGCGGCGCGCGGCGATTGTCCGGTCAGCAACGGGTCGGGAGCGTGCCTTCCGCGGCACATCGGCCCCTCGGGCCGGCAAGGCGCTCGCACGGAGGGGACATGGTGGGCCCACCAGGACTCGAACCTGGAACCAGACCGTTATGAGCGGTCGGCTCTAACCATTGAGCTATAGGCCCCCGTGGCCTTCCGTATCGCCTTTGAAGGGGCTTGTCGACCCGGATGACGCGCGAAGCCGAAGGGGTTGTGCGAGACGACCAAGCTCGCGGAAAAAGCGTCCGCTCCGGCCGGGAACCTTGCTGTGCATCCGCGTGAACGCCCTCCCTCCAGGCCCCATCGGATCCGGGGCTTCACAGCGAGGCGGCGGATAGTGGCAAGAAACCGTCGTCAGCGCCCCACCGCCTCAGGCGATCCCCATAGGCAGGAGCATTTTCCGTCCGCGGCGCATTCTTTAGTCTATCAAGTCTGTAGAGATAGTCGTCTATCTCTATTCTCTCCGCAATGAAGCTCCCCTCCCCCGGGGCCGCGCCGATTTCGCCGGAGACATCAAAATGAAAAAGGTCCTGTTTGTCACGCCCGCAGGCGCGCGCTACGGCGTGGCGCTGGCGGCCCTGCTGGCTTTCCCGCCCCTGGCATCGGCTGCCGGCCAGGAACAGCGCGTGCTTACCATCGGCCTGGCCGAGCAGTCGCAGTGCATCGATCCGCAGCAGGACAACTACGGCTACGCCGCGATCGAAGGCCGAGGCCTTGTCGATTCCCTGACGGACCAGAGCTACGAAGACCCGTCGAGGATCGTGCCCTGGCTGGCCCAGTCCTGGGACATCAGCGATGACGCGACGAGCTACACGTTCCATCTGCGCCAGGATGTGACCTTCAGCGACGGCAGCAAGCTCGACGCGAATGTGGTGAAGGCGAATTTCGATACGGTCTCGAAGATCCCCGGCGCGGCCGGCGCCTCGTATTTCAAGGGAGCGAAGGCGATCAACGTCGTCGACGACCACACGATCCGGATCGATTTCGACCAGCCGAACGTGCCCTTTCTCGCCGCCACCTCGACGGGCGAACTCGGCATCGTCTCGCCCGCGACGCTGGCCAAGACGCCCGAGCAGCGGTGCCATGAAGGCGTCGTCGGCTCCGGCCCGTTCGTGCTCGACGACGTCAAGCTGAACGAGAAGACCGAACTCGTGAAGCGCGCCGGCTACAACTGGCCGTCGGCGCTGCGCAAGCATGGCGGCGAGGCGCATCTCGACCGCATCGTCTATCGCATCATCCCGGAAGCGACGGTCCGCACCGGCGCGCTCCGCAGTGGCCAGGTCGATATCATCCAGGCCACCGGCTATGACGATGCGGCGACGCTCGAGCAGGAAGGTCTCCCGCTCAGCAAGATCGAGTCGCTCGGCACGGCCGTCAACCTGCTCATCAATACGTCGCGCGGCATCCTCGCCGACCAGCCGGTGCGGCTCGCCTTCAGCAAGGCCATCAATCGCCAGGAGGTCGTCGACCTCGCCTTCTCCGGCTACAAGATCCCCGCTTCGGGTGTCCTGACCCGCAAGACCCCAGGCTATCTCGACCAGAGCGAACTCCTCGCCTTTGACCTCGACGGCGCGAAGAAGCTGCTCGACGAAGCCGGATGGGTCCCGGGCGGCGACGGCATCCGCGTCAAGGACGGCAAGCCGCTCAGCATCACGATCTCGTTCTATGCCGCGCCGATCAATCAGGCCTTCCTCGAGGTGGTGCAGCAGCAGGTCCGCGACGCGGGCTTCGAACTCAAGCTGCGTCCGCTGACCGGCGGCGCCTATGACGAAGCGCTGCTGGCCGGCGACTACGACCTGCATCGCTGGGAATGGTCACTGGGCGACCCGGACGTGCTGCGCCAGCTCTATTCGACCAAGGCCTTGAACCGCTTCCGCCTGCCGGCCGAGAACGCGATCGACGCGCCGCTCGAGGCACAGCGCGCGACCAAGGATCAGTCCGAGCGCAGGAAGCTGACCGACGCCGTGCAGAAGACGATCCTGGAACAGGCCTTCGCCGTTCCGGTGTTCTTCACCCAGGAACTCTGGTCCGAGAACGGCAAGGTGAAGGGCGTCGACTGGGGCGGTCCGGGCGCCGGTTCGACCAGCCAGATCCTCTATGACGCGACCGTCGATACGGCCGCCTCCAACTGACGCGCGCATGACGGGCGGGAGCCTTTGTCCCGCCCGCCTTCTTTTCCTGCAATGCGGATACCGAAACGATGGGAAGCTTCGTTCTGAAACGAGCGCTTCATGCCTTGGGCGTCCTCTGGGCGACCTTCACCGCGGCATTCCTTCTTCTCTACGTGCTTCCCGGCGATGCGGCGCTCAGCAAGATGAACCTGGGCGCAGGCGGCAGCGGGTTCTCGGCCGAGGCGCTGGAAAGGATGCGCGCCGAGATGGGACTGGACCGATCGGTCCTGGTTCAATATCTGCGCGCCCTCGCAGCGGCGCTGCATGGAGATTTCGGCGTCTCGGTGCAGACGGGGCAAGGCGCGCTGCCGATGTTCGCGCAAGCCGTGCCCGAAACGCTAAAGCTCGCGGCGCTGGCACTCGTCTTCGCGCTCCTGCTCGGCACCGGCCTGTCGCTGTTGACGGCCTATGTCCGCTCCCAAAAGCTTCGCCATGCACTGCAGGCGCTTCCGGTGATCGGGGTTTCGATGCCCTCCTTCTGGATCGGCCTCGTCCTGCTGCAGATCTTCTCGTTCAAGCTGAGACTGCTGCCCGGCATGGGCAATGAAGGCCTGGCCAATCTCATCCTGCCGGCCTTCGTCCTCGCCATTCCGACCACCGCGCTGATCGCGCAGATCCTGTCGCGCGGCCTGCGGTCGGCGCTGGGCCCCGCCTATGTCGCGACCGCGCAGGGACGCGGCGCGAGCCGGGCCCGGCTCATCTTTGGACATGCGTTCCGGAACTCGGTCATCCCGGTCGTCACCGCCCTTGGCATGGCGAGCGGCCAGCTCATCGCCGGCTCGGTCGTTGTCGAGACCGTGTTCTCCCGCTCGGGGATCGGCCTGCTGACGGTCAAGGCGGTCCTCTTCCAGGATACGCCTATCGTGCTGGTCGCGGTCCTCTTCGCCGCCTCGGTCTTCGTCACGGTCAATCTCATCGTCGACATCCTTTATCCGCTGATCGATCCGCGCATCGAAATCGGCGTGCGACGCACGGCAGGCGCGGGAGGCCGCTCATGAGCAGCATCGGCGTCACCGAGCCACGCGACGGCGATCTCGCCGACCGGCCATCGCGCGGACCAGCCGCCGTCAGGGCCGCCGGGGACCTCGCCAGCCGCCTCGCGCGGGCCGCCCTCCGGCAACCGGGGCTGTCGCTCGCCGTCATCGTCCTCGCCGTCATCGCGCTCGCTGCGCTGTTTCCAGAACTCCTCACCTCCTACAACCCGATTCGCGGCCAGGGCGGCGCACGGCTGAAGCCGCCCAGCGCGGAACACTGGTTCGGCACCGACCAGATGGGCCGCGATCTGTTCACGCGCGTCGTCTACGGCACCCGTCAGTCCCTGAAGGCGGTCGTGCTGGCCGTCGGCATCGGCATGTTGGTCGGATGCGGCATCGGGCTCGCGGCCGGCTATGTCGGGCGTTGGGTCGACGACATCCTGATGCGGCTGATGGACGTGCTCCTGTCCGTACCGATGCTGTTGATCTCGCTTGCAATCATCAATGCGCTCGGCTTCGGCATGGTCAACATCGCGATTGCCGTCGGCATCGGCAGCGTCGCCGGCTTCGCCCGCGTGACGCGGTCGCAGGTGCTGAAGATCCGGTCCGGCGCCTTCGTGGAAGCGACGCTGTTCGCCGGAACTAGCCGTCTCACCGTGCTGCGCCGACACATCATCCCAAATGCGCTAGGCCCTGTCGTCGTCCTCGCGACCCTGGAACTGGGCTGGGCCATCCTGAGCGTGTCGGCGCTGTCCTTCCTCGGCTTCGGCCCTCCGCCACCCACGCCCGAATGGGGCCTGCTGGTAGCAGGCGGCAGGGACTACATGACCGCCGCATGGTGGCTCACCACCATGCCAGGGCTCGTCATTCTCGCCACAGTACTTGCCGCCAACCGCGTGGCGCAGTCGCTCTCCGGCCGCGAGATGAGCGCGTCATGACGCCCGCACCATTCCAGCGCGCCGCAGCGGCTGATGCTCCGCCGTCGCAACCGGACACCGACGGCGGCCCGCTGCTGCGGATCCGCGACCTCGCGGTCGAATACGCCGCTCGCGGCCGCCGCTTCGCCGCGTTGCGCGGCGCCAGCCTCGACGTCAGGCAGGGCGAGGTCGTCGCGCTGGTCGGCGAGTCCGGTTCCGGCAAGAGCACGATCGCCCTGGCGGCCATGGGCATGCTGCCGGAGGCAGCCCGTATCGTCGGCGGCTCGATCGAGCTCGCAGGGCGCGAACTCCTCGCGCTCGGCGAAAGGGAGCTCAACCGGATTCGCGGCCTCGAGGTCGGATGGATCCCGCAGGATCCGATGGTGGCGCTGAACCCACTTCACCGGGTGGGACGGCAGGTGGCGGAGCCGCTTCGGATCCACAAGCTGGTCGCATCCGGAGCGCTCGACGAAGCCGTCGTCGCCCTGCTCCACAGGGTACGCATCGCGGACCCGGAGATCCGGGCGCATCAGTTCCCGCACGAGCTATCCGGCGGCATGCGGCAACGCGTTCTGATCGCCGGGGCGATCGGCCCGCAACCCGGCCTGATCATCGCCGACGAGCCGACGACCGCTCTCGACGTGACCGTCCAGAAGACGATCCTCGACGACATCGGCGCCCTCGTCGCCTCGTCCGGCATGGCGATGTTGCTGATCACGCACGACCTCGCCATGGCAGCCGATCGGGCCGACCGCGTGATCGTGCTGAAGGAAGGACGCATCGTCGAGGAAGGCAACGCAGCCGATGTGCTGCGCGCGCCCAAGGCCGACTATACGAGGATGCTGATCGCCAGCGCTCCCAACGTCGCGGCGGGGCGCCGCAGATCTTCCGCCGCAGCCGGAGATGCGTCCGCCGCGACGGCGACGGAGCCGATCCTGGCGCTCCGCAACGTCTCGCGCAGCTTCACGGTGGCGACGGGCCGCAGCGAAGGTCATGTCGTCCAGGCCGTCGCCGAGGTCAGCCTCCATATCGGACGCGGCGAGACGCTGGCGCTGGTTGGCGAATCCGGTTCCGGCAAGTCGACGGCGGCGCGGCTCGCGCTAGGCCTGACCCGGCCGGATAGCGGCAGCGTCCTCTTCGAAGGCAATGATATCGGCAGCTTCGATCGCAAGGGGCTGCGCGGCATGCGGCGCCTGGTGCAGCCGATCTACCAGAATCCATACGCCTCGCTCTCCCCGCGCCTGACGGTGGCGGAGATCGTCGAGGAGCCCTTGCAGGGCTTCCGGCTCGGCGATCGGGCGTGGCGACGGCGCCGCGTCTGGGAACTGGTCGATCAGGTCGGCCTCGCATCCCCGTTGCTGCATCGTTACCCGGCTGAGTTGTCGGGCGGCCAGCGCCAGCGCGTGGCGATCGCGCGAGCGCTCGCGCCGGCACCGGCGCTGCTGGTATGCGACGAGCCCGTCTCCGCGCTCGATGTCTCGATCCAGGCGCAGATCCTCGAACTCCTCGAAAGGCTGCAGGCTACGCACGGCCTCAGCTACCTGTTCATCTCGCACGACCTCGCCGTGGTACGGCAGATCGCCGATCGCGTCGCCGTCATGAAGGACGGCCGGATCGTCGAGGTGGGGCCGGCCGATGCCGTCTTCGAAGCGCCGGAGCACGACTACACGCGGCTCCTGCTCGCTTCCATTCCCGGAAATCTCTCAAGGAACGCCTCATGACAGCCGAACTCTCGTCCGCGGTCATCGATCCGCCGCCGGTCGTTGGCGAACCCTTTGCCGCGGAGTTCGAGCCGGGGGCAACCGCGGCTGCCGTCCGGGAGACGGCACGGCGCGATCCGGCGGCGGCGCTCACGCTCCTGAACCGAACGACGCTCCGATACGCGCTCAAGCTTCTCGATGCGACGCCACCGGAGGGTTCTCTCGCAGGCTGGTCGCGGCCGAACCCGTCTGGCGACCCCGCCCAGGACGAGCGGCCCCTGGCCGTCGAGCCACCTGGCAAAAAACTCTCCGGCCGCCAGCCCGTCGCTGCAATCGGATCGGCCGAGGGCGCGATCCTGCTGATTGCCCCGGACAAGGGCGGCGATGGCTACCTGCTTCGGCTCGACGCCGGTCCGCATCTCCGCGTCGACGAAGCCATCTTCGACCGGCCTGGCTTCCGTCAGCGCTGGATCGAGCTCGCCGAGCCACAGTTCTTCGCGCCGATCTCGATATTCCCTGCCGCGACGCTGCAACCGGCCTTGCGGAGGATCGTGCTGGCCGAAGAGTTGCTTCATGCGGCGCTCGACCTTGGCATTCTCGAAGGCTTCTGGGACGCCGCGCGCGCACATATCACCACCCGCACCCGTCCCTGGCAGGGTCAGTCGCTCGCCAAGGCCACCGACGACCCGCACCTGCTGCGCCGCTACGGCGAATACACCGCGACGGTCCACGCGGCACAGGGCCTGTTCAAGGAGGCCGTCGACGCCGTAACGAGCATCCCGGCGCTGCCCGGCACGATCGACGCCGTCAGCGCCGCGCGGGCCTACCTGCTTCTCGCCGGTCGGACCCTGATCGGCGGAACGATCGAGCTTCTCGGCGCCGGCGCCACGAGCAGCCGCTACGGCTTCGACCTCTACTGGCGCGACTTTACCGCCCACGCGGTCGCCCACCCGCCGCACTGGCCCCTTGAAAGCATCGGCCGGCGCCTCGCCCATCCCAGCCTCGAGGAGCCTTTCGCATGAGCGCGCGGTCCATTCACCTAAACGTCAACGTGCTGAGTTCCGGCTCGCATGGCGCCAGCTGGCGCGCGGCCGATGGCAATCCGCTCGGCTATGTCCAGATCGAGCATTACCAGGAGATCGCGCGCATCGCCGAGCGCGGCCGGCTCGACGCGGTCTTCCTGGCGGACGCCCTCGCCATCGCCTTCGATCCGCGCACGAATCCGAGCTGGGCGCTGGACCCGGCGGTGATCGTGGCCGGCATGGCGGCGGTGACAAGCCGGATCGGCTTCATCGCCAGCGCCTCGACCACCTATTCGCACCCCTACAACATCGCCCGCACCTTCGCGTCGCTGGACCACGCCAGCCATGGCCGGGTCGGCTGGAACGTCGTCACCACCTATGACGAACGGGCCGCTCCCAATTTCGGCGACAAGAACCTGCCCGTGCACGCGGATCGCTACGGACGGGCGGTCGAATTCGTCGATGTCGTGCAATCGCTGTGGGACAGCTGGGAGGACGACGCGCTGGTACTCGACCGCGAAGCCGGCCGCTTCGCCGACGCCGCCAAGATCCACGCGATCAACCACCAGGGTCCGCACTTCTCCGTCGCCGGTCCCTTGCAGATCCCCCGCTCGCCGCAGGGACGACCACTGCTGGTTCAGGCCGGCAGCTCGGAGCAGGGGCGCGATCTCGCCGCCCGCTATGCGGAAGCGATCTTCTCCGTGCAGCAGGATCTCGGCGAGGCGAAGGCCTACTATGCCGACGTCAAGGGCCGCGCCGCCCGCTACGGACGCGATCCCGACAAGATCGCCATCCTTCCGGGCCTGTTCGTCATCGTCGGCTCGACCGAGGAAGAGGCCCACAGCCGACGCAAGCAGCTCGACGAGATCGCGGGCGAGGCGACAGTCCTGAGACGCTTCGCCGGCCAGCTCGGGCTCGATCCCGCGCAACTGGACCTCGACAGGCCGGTGCCGGAGCACCTGCTGGAAAAGATCAACGACTACATGGGGACACGCGGCTTCGTCGAGGCGACGCTGTCGCTTGCCCGCAACCGTTCGCTGACGGTGCGCGACATCATCGCTCGCGGCGGCGGGGCCCATCGCCTGGTCGTCGGCGGGCCCGAGCAGATCGCCGACACCATCGAACACTGGGTGCAGGAGCGCGCAGCCGACGGCTTCAACATCATGTGCGATGTCTTCCCGTCCGGCCTGGCCGCCTTCGTCGAGCATGTGGTGCCGGAACTTCAGAAGCGCGGGCTGTTCCGGCGCGAGTATGAGGGAACCACGCTGCGCGATCACTACGGGCTACCGCGTCCGCCAAGCCGCTTCGCGCAACAGAAAGCGCCATCCGAAGCCGAAGCCAAGCAGCATTGGGAGGTCGCACTGTGACCGCGCCGACGCCAACCGCGATTGCCCCGGCCCGCATTCTGACCACCGCCGCCGAGGCGATCACCGCTGCCCGCGAGCTCGCGCGGATCTGGTCCCAGACTGCCGCAAGCGTCGATGCCGAGCGTCGGATTCCGCGCGCCGAGCTCGCGGCGCTGTCGCGCTCCGGGCTGCTCGCAGTCACGGTGCCGCGCGAATTCGGCGGACCTGGCCTCACGACGGAGACGCTGATCGAGATCTTCCTGATCCTCGCCGCGACCGACACGTCGCTGGCGCAGGTGCCGCAGAACCATTTCGACTTCGTCGACACGCTGCTGGTCGCCGCGCCGGAGACGCGCGCCCTCCTCTATGGCGAAGTGCTGCGCGGCGCCCGCTTCGGCAATGCCATCGCCGAGCCCGGCCGCCCGTCGCGCCGCGAGATCGCCACGACCATCGTCGAGGACGGCGAAGGGTATCGGCTGAACGGCAGGAAGTTCTTCTCGACCGGTGCCTTGACGGCGCAATGGGTGCCCGTCTTCGGCAAGCATGCGGACGGCCGCATCCTGACCGCCTACGTGCGCCGCGATACGCCGGGACTCGACGTCCGGGCCGACTGGGATGCCTTCGGCCAGCGGGGCACCTTCAGCGGCACGACCATCCTCGACAATGTCTGGGTGCCATCCTCGCAGGTTGTGGACCGGTCGGTGGGCGATCGTGCCCTGCTCGTCGCGCAGTTCGCCGGCAACCAGCTCATCCACGCAGCGATCGAGGCAGGCGCCGCGGCAGGCGCGATCGAAACAGCCGCCCGCATCCTGTCGCGCGCCGCAACCCGCCGGGAAAGCGATCTCGCCCGCCTCGGCGAATTTTCCGTGCGGACCCGCGCGGCGCGGACGTTGACGCTCCGGGCCGCGCGCCTGGTGGACGGCGTGCTTTCCAGCCCGCAGGCGACGGTCGAAGCGGCCGTCGAAGCCTTCATCGCGACCGACGAGGCCAAGAGCATCGCCTATGAACTCTCCCCTGCCCTCACCGCGGAAATCGCGCATTTCAGGGCCCGGGCCGGCGATCCCGAACGACGCAGGCTCGATCGCCTGTGGCGCAATTCTCGGACCCATTCGCTGCATGACCCTGTGCGGTGGCGCCAATCCTATGTCGGCGATTTCGCGCTGAACGGCGCCCTCTCGCCCGACCTGGCCTCGCTCGCCGGCCTCGCCCGTGTTGCCGTCTGAACTACCCCGATGATGAAGGAATGATCGTGACCCAAGACGCGTCCAACGGCCCGCTGACCGTCATCGACTTCCACGTCCACATCCGGCCACCATGGTGGCGCGCGCCGCGGCCCATCGCCACCAACACCCGGGACGCCGCCTGGCAGGCGGCGTGGGTGTCGAAGCTGACCGCGCCAGAAGCCCTCCTGCGCGAGAGCGCCGAGGCCGGCGTGGCGCTCAATCTGCTCAGTTCGACGATCGAGGGCATCAGCGGCATTCGCGGCCCGGTCGATCATGACGAGGTCCGCCGGCACAACGACTATCTGGCCGAGCTGGCGGCGGCGCATCCCGGCCGGCTCGCGGCCCTGGCCGCCGTCGATGCCTTTTCCGGCGAGGCCGCTGCCCTTGAGGCAGAGCGCGCCATCCGCGAACTCGGCCATGTCGGCATCGTCATCGATTCCGCCCGCAACGGCGTCTATGCGGGACATCCCTCGACGCGGCCGGTCTTCGAGGCGGCGGACCGGCTCGGTGTGCCGATCCTCGTCCACCCGGTCGCCGCCGAAACGACGGAAGCATTGACGCGCTCGGCCGGCCGGCCCGGCAATTCGTTCGGTCGCGGCCATGTCAACGGCACGGCGTTCCTCACCGTGCTGGAGAACGGCATCGTCGAGCAATACCCGGATCTCGACCTCGTCTTCACCGGCATCGGGCTGGGCGCGCTGGTGATCGCGGCAGCCGAACTGCCCCAGTACAGCCTGACGGCGCGCGAACGGGGCATCGCACGACCACGCATCCATTTCGATTTCATGGGGCTCGATCCGGCCGTCCTCGCCTTCGCCGTTTCCGTGCTCGGCGTCGATCGCGTGCTGGTCGGCAGCGACTGGCCGATCTGCGAGCCTGTGACGCACGCCAGGCTCTCGGCCGTCTTCGAGGCCGCCGGCGTTGCTGGCGCCGACCGCCGGAAGATCGCCTCCGGCAATGCCCAGCGAATTCTCGCAAGACGGGCGGACGTCGCCAGGCGCGAGCGAGAGCTGACTTCAGATGGCTGACGCGTCTCTCGACTCCGCCGGCAGTCTCCGTTCGCCGCTCGAGCGGCTGCGCGAATTGCCAGCGCGCCCGCCGCTTCCCCATTCGCAGAGGTAACAGGCATGACCCGATCGTTCCGATATGGCGCCGTCACGAAGCACGCCGCGGTCCTCGCCCGTTTTGGCGCCGAGGCCGGCTTCTTCGCCCGCGAAGGCATCACCCTCACCATCGAGAATGTCTATGGCGGCCCGGAAATGTCGGCCGCCGTCGAGCGCGGCGAGGTGGACGTCGGCGAGGTCGGCACACCGCCCGGCCTGACGGCGATCGGCCAAGGCAGAAGGATCCGGATCGTCGGCAGCGCCCTCGATCGCGGACTCGCCTTCTTCCTCATCGCCCATCCGGAAATCCGCGACTGGCCTGACTTTCGAGGCAAGACCGTCGCGGCGCTTTCCAAGGGCAGCTGCGGCTACTGGTATCTGCGCGACATCCTCGCCCAGCACGGCGTCGATCCGGACAGGGACGTCACCTTCCGCCATCTCGGCGCGGAGTTCGATCGCCAGCTCGACCTCATTGCCGCCGGCGAGATCGTCGCGCTGCTGGCGGGCGGAACCTATGTCGCCCTCGGCGAACAGCAGGGAATCGTCCGGAACTGGGGCGGACCGCAGACGCTCGCGGATGTGCCTTCGATCCAGTGGAGCATCCAGATCGCCAGCGAGGCTTTCATCGCTCGCGAGCCCGAACTGCTCCGCGACGTACTCGAGATCGTGCGGCGCACCGGCCACTATGTGCGCGATAACCCCGACGAATGGCGGGCTTTCGTCGCCCGGCTGTTCGACGTCAGCGACGAGATCGAGGCGCGATCGATCGGCTATGAGCTGCCTTACCTGCATTTCGACGGGCAGATCGACGGCCCGGGTCTCGAGCGTGCGCTCGACCTGCAGTATCGGATCGGCTCCACCGAACGCCGGCTGAGCGTCGACGAGGTGGTCGATCTTCGCTACCAGCCAGCGCCAACTCCGGCCCCCGCCCTGCGCGCCATCGCCTGACGGTTGCCGGCGCGAATGAATCCGCTTCGGCGGTTCGGTCGCCGATCGGCAGGAAGCCGCGACGCTTCAACCACGGCTGGCGACCTAGCCCAGCGCCGCCTGTTCGCGGCAGATCCGGTCAACGAGCGCGTCGAACTCACCGCGTGGCGGGCGCTGGACGGCGAGGCGCTGCTTCAGGTGCCGGATCGGCTCGGCCAGGATCTCGTCGAGGCTCTCGGCGCACTGGAAATCGCCCGCCACGCTCTTGACCTTGGAATTGTCGAAGATCGCCGTCCACGCCTTGTCGCCGGTCAGCGGACCGATCCACTCCGGATTGTAACGAACCAGCGTGTCGGTCGGGACATGCACGATCTTCGCCTCGACGCCAAGCAGCCGACCAATCGCCTTCTGGATGTCGTCCCAGATATGGGCCCGGTCGCCGGTGATGTGGAAGACGTCGTTCAGCGCCGCCTTCTTACCGAACAGGCCGACGAACGGCACGGCGAAATCGACCGAGCGGGTCAGCGTCCAGGGCGTGTGGCCGTCGCCGGCGACGATGGTGGGCTCGCCGTCGAGCATGCGGCGCGCCATGACATCGCTGTCGCCGATCATGATCGGCAGGCCGGTGCGGACCGTATGGCTCGGACGCACGATGGTCCAGTCCAGCCCCTTGGCCGCCTCCAGCAGCTTCTCGCAGGCGATCTTGGCCTGGCTATAAGGCCAATACGGATTGATCGCCGGCGTCTTCTCGGTGATCACGTAATGACGCGCCGGCTTTTCATAGACCGATGCCGACGAGATGAAGATGTATTGGCCGCAATGGCCGGTGAAGATCTCGATGTCCCGCGCCACCTGGTCGGGCGTGAAGGCGATGAACTGGCAGACGACGTCGAAATTCTTGCTGGCCAGCTCGGCATATTCCGGCCCGGCGAGGTCGCCGACGATGGAGGCGACGCCCGCCGGCAGCGCGCTCTCCCGCTTGCCGCGGTTGAAGACGCTGACGTCGTGCCCCTCGGCCACCGCGCGCTCGACGCAGGGATAGGAGATCTGACCGGTGCCGCCGACGAAGAGAATGCTCAGAGCCATCTGAAGGACCTTTTCCGGAGAGGATCAACACCGTAGCGCAGAACTCGCCGCCATGGCGAGACGGACCGACGATCGCGATCATGCTGCCTGATGATGATCAGAGCGGGCCACTCATAACGGTCCGCTTCCAGGTTCGTAAGCCGGCAAACAGGGACCGAACGACTGCGGGCACCGGCGGCCGGCTTCTTGCCAGGACCGCCTCCCGCGCCTACTACGCGGATCACGTCATCGCCTCTGCGCGTCCACTGCCCGCTCCCTTGCCACGGTCTGCCCATGAACGATCCAGCCAAGCCCGCCCCGGTGACCCTGAACGCGCGCGAGATGGCGAACCTGCTTCCCGACGAGCGGCTGCGGTCGCAGTTCCTGTTCATCCTGGAGGTCGAGGCGCTCAAGCAGGTGCTCCGCCGCACGCCGCTCCTCGACGGATCCCGGCGCGAAAACGACGCCGAGCACAGCTGGCAACTCGCGCTGATGGCCATGGTGCTTGCGGAGCATGCCGACGAGGCCGTCGACCTGCCGCGCGTGCTGAAGATGCTGCTGATCCACGACATCGTCGAGATCGATGCCGGCGACACGTTCATCTATGACGCAGCCGCGCTGACCGATCAGGAAGCCCGCGAGAAGATCGCCGCCGATCGGATATTCGGGCTTCTGCCGGCGGACCAGGCGGAGGAACTCCGGGCACTCTGGGACGAATTCGAGGCGCGGGAGACGGCCGAGGCCAGGTTCGCGCGGGCCATCGACCGGCTGCAGCCCCTGCTGCACAATTTCTTCACCGGCGGTGGCACCTGGCACACGCCCGGCGTCACCAGCGTCGACGTCACGGCACGCAAGAGCCCGATCGGCGCGTCGTCGGCAAGTCTCTGGGAAGCGGCGCAGGCGATCATCGCCGAGGGCGTCGCGCGCGGCTACCTGAAGCCGGGCGAATAGGCCGGCGCCGGCCGCCGGCCCGGGCGCGGTCCCTATTCGCCGCGTTCCCAGTCGCTGACCACGGGCGCGTGGACGCGGCAGACGACGCCATCCGCCTCGTAGATCACCTGCACCTCGCCGCGCAGCTCGGCGGCGAGCGCCTGCTGGATCAGCCGCGTGCCGAAGCCCTTGTGCAGCGGCGGAGTCACGGCCGGGCCGCCGCTCTCCCGCCAATGCAGCTCGAAATGCGACGGGTCGTCCGGACGCAGCGCCCAGCGAACCTCCACCCGCCCCTGAGGAACGGAGAGCGCACCATATTTGGCCGCGTTGGTCGCGAGCTCGTGCATGGCGAGCGACACCGTCAGCACCGAGCGCGGCGGCAGGCGAAGCGACGGTCAGGCCGCCTCGAACTGCTCCGGCCGATAGGGCGCGATGATGTCCGCCACCACGGCGGAGAGCTCGGCGCCGTTCCAGTTCTCGCGGGTCAGGAGATCATGCGCATGGGCGAGCGAGGTCAGGCGGGCGAAGAAGGTGTCGGTCGCGCCGCCCTCCGCCCTGCCGAAAGTCTGGCGGGCGATCGCCTGCACGGTGGCGAGGACGTTCTTGACCCGGTGCTGCAGCTCGCCCATCAGCACGTGCTGCAGCCGTTCGGCCGCCTTCCGCTCGGTGATGTCGCGCGCGATCTTGGAGGCGCCGACGATCCGGCCGTGCTCGTCGCGAATCGGCGACACGGTGAGCGAAACGTCGATCAGCCTGCCGTCCTTGTGACGACGCTTGGTCTCGTGCGGCTCGACGCGCTCGCCTTCGCGTATGCGGGCGATGATCGCGGTTTCCTCGTCGGGCCGGTCCGCCGGCACCAGGAAGGTCACCGGCAGGCCGAGCACCTCCTCGGCCGAATAGCCATAGAGATGCGCCGCGCCATTGTTCCAGCTCGTCACCCGCATATCGAGATCGGTGCCGAGGATGGCATCGTCGGAGGATGCGATGATGGCGGCGAGCCGCCGCTCCAGCGCCTCGGTCCGCCGCCTGTCGGATATGTCGAGGATGATGGCGCTCGCCTGGCGGATGCTGCCCGCCTCGTCGCGCACGGCGCCGAGCGAATTGGAGATCCAGACGAGCGATCCGTCCTTGCGGACCAGGCGCTTCTCGATCGAGACGCTCTCGCCTCGCTGCAGCAGCTTGTCGAACTGGGCGACCGTCGCCGGCAGGTCGTCGCGAAAGGTGATGTCCTGCATCCGCAGCCGGAGCAGCTCCGCCTCGGTGCGCCCGGTGATCTCGCAGAACCGGTCATTGACCATCGCGAAGCGGCCATCGAGATCGATCAGCGCGATGCCGCCCGTCGCCTGGCGGAACAGGGCGCGCAGCCGCGCCTCGCTCTCCTGCAGGGCGTGCTGCGCCGCGACGCGCGCCGTCGTCTCGCTGACGATGCAGAGCACTGCCTGCACGACGCCCGCATGGTCGCGAACGGGCGAGTAGGAAATGTCGAAATAGACATATTCCGGAAAACCGTGCCGCTCGATGTAGAAGCGCCGGTCCTTGGCGGAGATCGTCTCGCCGGTGGTGCGGACATGCTGGAGCAGCGGCTCCAGGTCGGACCAGAGCTCGCTCCAGTATTCGCGGGCCGGCCGGCCGAGCGCATGGGGATGCTTGTCGCCGATCGTAGGCGCGTAGGCGTCGTTGTAGATGGCGACGAACTCGGGACCGGCAAAGATGACGATCTGCGCCTGCGCCGGCAGAATCAGATCCACGGCGGCGTCGAGACATTCCGGCCACGAGGAGCGCGGCCCGAGCGGGCTGCGGCTCCAATCGAGAGAGCGGATCAGGCGTTCCAGTTCCCCGCCGGGGTGATCTGTCAAAGGGGTGTCCATGTCCAGGAGAGCGCTCGCAACGTCCGACATCCGCTTCTCCCCTGGAACGGGCGAGAACACACGACGCTCGCTTTGAACGGCTGACGCGTCGCCTGTCGACAATTTCACCACCCTACACCAAACCCGGCGCGAAGATAGTGTGGCATCACGGCCGATCCCGCCCGTCGCGGCGGGTCATGCCTATGATTTGGGCCGGATTGCTGTATGATGCCTGCATCATCGGCTGAGGCTTTTCCGGGCGCCGATGGCTGGGAGCGACGTGCACTCTCGCCTGCAAGGCTGAGGATTGCTGTCAATGCCCAATACGATCCATCCGAAACTGGCGGCGGAAGTGGAAGCGCTCGCGGAAGCGGCGCCGGACGAAGTCGGCAAGGCGACGTTGCTCAACATCGCCCGCACCCTCGCGCCAATCCATTCCGACGATGCAGCCGCCCCGATGGCCGAGCCCTCGAAGCCCCAGTCGTCGCCGTAGACCAGGCCTCGTCGAGGTCCGATCACGCACCGGGTAGGCCGCGGCTTTCCCGTTCGGCGGCCAGCCGGCTCAGCCGGGCATGGACCCTATCGGCGGAGGCCATGCAGCGCTTGTGCAGATCGGCCAGTTCCTGGTCGGTCAGCTTCTCGATCCCCATGAATTCGTTCTCCGCCTGGGAGGAACGGATCAGCTCGTCGAGCTTCAGCTGAAGCGCCTCGCTGTCGCGATTCTGCGTATTCTGGATCAGGAACACCATCAGGAAGGTGACGATCGTCGTGCCGGTGTTGATCACCAGCTGCCAGGTTTCGGAGAAGTGGAAGAAGGGGCCGGAGCCGGCCCAGACCAGCACCACGACGACGCAGAGGAGAAAGGCCGCCGCGCTGCCCGACACCCGGGCCGTCGCATTGGCGAAATTCTCGAAATAGCGCTCCATTCGGATCTCCCTTGAATGCAGCGAAAGCGCGCAGCGGAAAACGGCCTGCGAATGCAAATGTTCCGCCCGCCGCCGCGCTCAGCCGTCTTCGGCCGCCGGGTCGCGCTGGGCGATGTCGCGCTGGGTGATCAGGCGGGCGCTACGGCTTCCTGTGGTGTGGATCCATAGCCAGGAAAGCGCCACGGCGAGGCGGTTGCGCACGCCGATCAGGAAGAAGATGTGGGCGATCCCCCACAGCCACCAGGCAAGGCCGCCCCGGAAGCGGATCCAGCCGAAATCGACCACGGCCGCCTTGCGCCCGATGGTGGCGAGGCTGCCCTGGTCGCGATAGCGGAACGGGCGCGGCGTCCGGTCGCCCGCAAGCCGCGCCAGCAGCGTCGCGCCGACATGGCGGCCCTGCTGCTTGGCGGCCGGCGCCACGCCCGGCACGGGCCTGCCCTCCGACATCACCATCGCCGTGTCGCCGATGACGAAGATGTCGGGATAGCCGGGAACGCTGAGATCCGGCTCGACCTTGACCCGCCCGGCGCGATCGGCCGGCGGCAGGCCGAGCCACGCCGCGGCGGGTGACGCCTGCACGCCGGCGGCCCAGATCACCGTCTCGGCCGGGATGATCGTCTCGCCGAGCGCGACCTTTCCGGACGACACATCCGTCACCGCCTGCCCGGCCAGGACCTCGACGCCGAGCCTGGCCAGCGCCTTCTGCGCATAGTCGGAAAGCTCCGGCCGGAAGGCCGCCAGCACGCGCGGTCCCGCCTCGACCAGCAGCACCCGAGCATCCGCCGGATCGAAATTGCGAAAATCGCCGGGAAGCGTGTTGCGAGCGAGTTCAGCGATGGTGCCGGCAAGTTCGACGCCGGTCGGACCGCCCCCGACGATGACGAAGGTGAGCCAGGCGGCGCGGCGGGCGGGATCTTTCTCGCGCTCGGCCCGCTCGAATGCCGTCAGGATGCGCCGGCGCAGCGTCGTGGCGTCCTCCAGCGTCTTCAGGCCCGGCGCGAAAGGCTCCCATTCGTCATGGCCGAAATAGGCATGGCGCGCGCCGGTCGCGATCACCAGCTGGTCGAACGGCAGTACCGCGCCGTCTTCCAGCAAAACCGTCTTCACGTCCTTGTCGACGCCGACGACGGTGCCAAGCAGAACCTCGATATTCCTGTAGCGACGCAGCAGATGGCGAATCGGCCAGGCGATCTCGGAGGTGGCGAGCAGCGCCGTCGCCACCTGGTAGAGCAACGGCTGGAACAGATGATGGTTTCGCTGATCGACGACCGTGACCCGGGCGGCGCTGTTGCCAAGCCGCATCGCCGCCTCCAGCCCGCCAAATCCCGCGCCGATCACCACGATCCGGTTCGAGGTCTCCGCCATGCTGCCTCTCCAGTTGCGGACGGGTCTATCGTCCGCGGACACCTCGCTCCGGGCAACGATCCCCGGGGCAACCATCTTCTTGCCCGCGACCGGTCGCAGTCCCGTCGCAATGCCCGCCTAACAACTCCACGTAGTGCTGCAATTCGAGACAAGGGAAACGCGACCATGCATAACACGAAACGTACCGGCTTCCTCCGCACCGCCATTCTGGCCTCGACCCTGCTGGCAGCATTCGCGGCGCCGGCGCTCGCGCAATCCGCGCCGCAGCCGCCGACCCTCACCGTCTTCGCCGATGGCAGCGCCACCGCGGCGCCCGATATCGCCATCGTCACGCTCGGAGTCGTCTCGGAGGCCGCGACCGCCAAGGATGCGCTTGCGGCCAACGCCACCGACATGAACGCCGTGATCTCGGCGATCACCGGCGCCGGCATTGCCACCAAGGACATCGCGACCAGCGGCCTTTCGGTCAATCCGGTCTATTCCGACCCGTCCAAGGACCCGAACGGACAGGCCCGCGTCACTGGCTATCGCGTGCAGAACCAGGTGACGGTGAAGATCCGCGATCTCGCCAAGTCCGGCCCGCTGCTTGACCAGGTCGTCTCGGCCGGCGCCAACCGCGTCACCGGCATCGACTTCGACATCGACCAGGCGACCTCGCTGCGCGACGCGGCGATGAAGGCGGCGATCACCGAGGCGCGCCGCCGCGCCGAACTGATGGCGGAAGCGGCCGGCGTCAAGCTCGGCCCGATCCAGTCGATCCAGACCAGCGACGGCGGCGGCGTGCCGATCTTCCGCGCGCAGATGGCGATGAAGGCCGATGCCTCGACGCCGGTGATGGGCGGCGAACAGCAGATCACCGCCAACGCGACGATCGTCTACCAGATCGAGCCGCTGAAGAAGTAAGCGAAAGCGCGCCTCCCCTTCGCGCGGGAGGCGCCAAACCGTCAGCCTGCCGGCACGAGCACAGATAGCGCCGCCGGCAGGCTTTCCAGCACCAGCGGCGTCGGCATCCGCGCCAGTTCGCCATCGACCGAAAGCCAGAGGCGCGGCCGGTGGCTTGTGATCGTCGCCCGCCGCACGGCGAGCGACTGGATCTCGGGATTGTCGCGCCAGCGTCCGGCCAGCAGGTCGAGCCCGGCCTGCATGCGGCTGGCGAATTCCGCGCCTTCCGCGAAATGGATCTCGATCAGGCCCTCGTCGAGCCGCGGCCGGTCGATCCCGCTTTCCGACAGGCGGTTGTTGCTGGCGAGAAGAGCATAGGCCTCGATCTCGTGCCGGCCACCCGCCGTGTCCAGCGTCAGTTGCAGCACGCCGGCGCGGCTGAAGGCGCGCAGCGACGAGCGGGCGACCGCGATGAAGCGGCCGAATGGCAACCCACCGCCGCGATATTGCGCGCGGCCGCGCGCCACTTCCGCGAAATAGCCGAGCCCGGCGAGCGTATGGAAGATGCGGCCGTTGACGCTGGCGAGGTCGATGCGGCGCGGCGCGGCGGAGGCGAGCGCCGCCAGCGCCGCCTCGAGCTCGGCCGGCATGCCGAGGCTTTTCGCGAACAGGTTCATCGTGCCGAGCGGCAGCACGCCAAGCGTCCGCTCGGCGCCATCCGCCCGCGCCTCGCCGAGCTTGCGGATCGCATGGCCGACCGAACCGTCGCCGCCACCGACCACCACGGTGGGAGGGCCCGAGCGGGCGGCGCGCTCGATCTCCTGCAGGAACAGGTTCCCTTCGGCGAGGATGACCTCGGCCGAATGGCCGCGCTCGCCAAAGGCGCGTTCCACGATGTCGCGGATTTCGGCCGGATCCCGATCCTGGATCGTGCCGGCATGAGCGTTGAGGATGACGACGGTATCGGCCACGATCCCTCCGGGCTGGACCGCCTGAAGGTGGCGGTCGCCCCATGGCAATGCAAGCCGCAGCACTTCGATCCGCCGGCCTGGCCGCCAACAAAAATCCCGCCCTTTCGGGGCGGGATTCTTCCAGTTCGCAAATGCCCTTGCGGGATCAGGCGGCTTCCGGAGCCGGCTGCTCGGGGAGCGGCTCCTGACCCTTGCGGGCGCGCATCAGATTGACGAAGCGCGTGAACAGGTAGTGGCTGTCCTGCGGGCCGGGCGATGCCTCGGGGTGGTACTGCACCGAGAAGATCGGCTTGTCCTTGACGCGCAGGCCGCAGTTCGAGCCGTCGAACAGCGAGACATGCGTTTCCTCGACGCTATCGGGCAGCGAGGCGGCGTCGACGGCGAAGCCGTGGTTCATCGAGGTGATCTCGACCTTGCCGGTGGTGCGGTCCTGGACCGGATGATTGGCGCCGTGATGGCCCTGATGCATCTTCTTGGTCTCGCCGCCGAGCGCGATGCCGAGCATCTGGTGGCCGAGGCAGATGCCGAACAGCGGCACATCGGCCGCGATCACGTCCCGGATCGCCGGCACGGCATATTCGCCGGTGGCGGCCGGGTCGCCCGGGCCGTTCGACAGGAAGACGCCATCCGGCTTGTGGGCCAGGATGTCCTCGCCGGTCGCCGTCGCAGGCAGCACGGTCACGTCGCAGCCGGCATCGGCGAGCAGGCGCAGGATGTTGCGCTTGATGCCGTAGTCGACGGCCACGACCTTGTGGACCGGGGTTTCCTCGTGGCCATAGCCCTTGTTCCAGACCCAGGTCGTCTCGTCCCAGCGGAAGGTCTGGCCGGTGGTGACGTCCTTGGCGAGGTCCATGCCGACGAGGCCGGGCCAGGCGGCGGCTTCCTTGCCGATCGCCTGCTGATCGAAGGCGCCGTCCGGCGCGTGGGCGATCACGGCATTCGGCATGCCTTTCTCGCGGATCAGCGCCGTCAGCGCGCGCGTATCGACGCCGGCGATACCGACGATGCCGCGCGACTTCAGCCAGGCGTCGAAATTCTTCAGGGCGCGATAGTTGGACGGGTCGGTGATGTCGGTCTTGATCACGCAGCCGCGCACGCCCGAGGCCGACGCCATGTTGACGGTCTCGATGTCCTCGTCATTGGTGCCGACATTGCCGATATGCGGGAAAGTGAAGGTGATGATCTGGCCGGCATAGGAGGGGTCGGTCAGGATTTCCTGGTAACCGGTCATCGCCGTGTTGAAGCAGACCTCGCCGACCGCGTGGCCGACCGCGCCGATCCCTCGGCCCTCGATCACGGTGCCATCGGCAAGGATCAGAAGCGCCGTCGGCTTCGGCTCCGCCCAGACGTTTTCATCCGCGATCGTGTCGGTCAGCATTGTTTCGGCCATGGTCTACCTGCGGGTCTCGAGATGGGGCGCCAGGTGCGTGCCGGCAAGCTCATGCCGCACAAAAACGCGGCGGATCTCCCGGATCCACCGCCTCGCGCCCATTTGTCCGGAAACTAGGCCATGCCGCCGGACCCGTCAACCCGAAGAAGAAAATACAAAATCCATATATTTCAATACGTTAGATTGGATGCGCTTGAAGGACGCGCCAAGCTTCTCTATGCTGCGGCAACGTTCAAGGAGATTGACGATGCGCGAGACCATCACCGCAGCCCTGAAAGCCGCAACGCTGGCCCAGGACAAGAAGCGCACCGGCACGCTTCGCCTGATCTCGGCCGCCATCAAGGATCGCGACATCGCCGCCCGCACCGGCGGCTCCGGCCAGGCAACGGATGCCGAGTTGATCGACCTGCTCGCCAAGATGGTCAAGCAGCGGCTCGAATCCGCGAAGATCTATGAAGACAATGGCCGCCCCGAGCTCGCCGCGCAGGAGCGCGAGGAGATCGCCGTCATCGAGGAATACCTGCCCAAGCAGTTGAACGAGGACGAGGCAAAGGCCGCCATCGCCGCCATCGTCACCGAGACCGGCGCGACGGGCATCCGCGACATGAACAAGGTGATGTCCGAGCTGAAGGCCCGCTATGCCGGCCAGATGGACTTCGCCAAGGCGAGCGCCGCCGTCAAGGCAGCCCTTTCCAGCTAAGGAACCGCCATGGAACTGCCGCCGGCCCTTCGCGACGCCGTCGACGCGGCGCTCGAGGGCGCCTCGACGGCAGTCCTTGCCGAAGCTTCCGCCATGCTCTCGCAGCGCTATCGCAGCGAGCTGCGCGACGGACGCTTTCACGTGTCGGAAGACGACGCCGCGCGCGCCTATCTGGCGGCGCGGCTGCCGGCCACCTTCGCCGCCGTGCGCGCGGCGATGGATGCGGCTGAAGCGCAATTGCAGACCTTCCGGCCAGGATCCCTGCTCGATCTCGGCGCCGGACCGGGCACCGCCATGTGGGCGGCGCGCGACACCTGGCCGACGATCGACGACACGCTGATGATCGAGGGCAGCCCGACCATGCGGCGCTGGGGCGAGACGCTCGCCGCCTCCGCCGCGCCGTTCCGGCGCGAATGGCGCGCGGCGGATTTTTCGAAAGAAGCGCTCGCGATCGAGCCGCGCGACCTCGTCACCATCGCCTATGTGCTGGACGAACTGGAAAGCAGCGCCCGCGCCACGCTGATCGACGCTGCCTGGCGCGCGACCGGCACGCTGCTGCTGATCGTCGAGCCCGGCACGCCGGCCGGCTGGCAACGCATCCTCGACAGCCGCGCCCAGCTCCTGGACCTCGGCGCCCACATCGCGGCGCCCTGCGCGCATGAGGCGCCCTGCCCGATCGCGGCGCCCGACTGGTGCCATTTTTCCCGCCGCGTGGCGCGAACGAAGATCCATCTGCGCAGCAAGGGCGCCGTGGTGCCGTTCGAGGACGAGAAGTTCATCTACCTCGCCGCCACACGCGAGCCGGTCGCGGAGCATCCGGCGCGGGTGCTGGCGCCGCCGCGCGCCGGCAGCGGCAAGGTCAGCTTGAAGCTCTGCCTCGCCTCCGGCGCCGCCGAGACGCGCCTGATCACCAAGCGCGACGGCGACTTGTTCAAGGCGGCGCGCCGGATCGACTGGGGCGACGCGCTCGAGGTTTAGGGGACGATTTTGTTCACCTCTCCCGCGGGGCGAGGTCGATGGCCAGAGGCGTGGCGAGGGTCTGGCAGGGAGGAACCGAGGCACGGTGCCGAAGTGCCATCAAACCGCCCTGCATAGCGGGCATAAGTAGCCTGGAGCCTTTGCCCTTCGCGCTGCCACGCCCTAAATTCAAAGGTCACCATCGTTCCGGAATCCAATGCGCTTCTCGCCTTCCTTCCTCGATGAAATCCGCGCCCGCCTGCCGATCTCCTCGATCGTCGGGCAGCGTGTGACGTGGGACCGGCGAAAGTCCCAGCCGCAGAAGGGCGATTTCTGGGCCTGCTGCCCGTTCCATGGCGAGAAGTCGCCTTCCTTCCACGCCGAGGACCGCAAGGGACGCTACCACTGCTTCGGCTGCGGCGAATCAGGCGACCATTTCACCTTCCTGGTGAAGCTCGAGGGCCTCTCCTTCCCCGAAGCGGTAGAGCGGCTGGCCGGCGAGGCTGGCCTCTCCATGCCTGCGCGCGACGTCCACGCCGAGGCCGAGGAGCGCAAGCGCGCCTCGCTGCACGAGGTGATGGAGCTCGCCTGCCGCTTCTTCGAGGAGGGGCTGCAATCGCGCGACGGCGCCGGCGCTCGCGGCTACCTGAACGGCCGCGCCCTCGGTCCCGACATCCAGCGCCGCTTCCGCCTCGGCTATGCGCGGGCGAGCCGCAACGCGCTGAAGGAATTCCTCGCCGCGAAGGGCGTGCCGCACGAAGACATGGTGGCGACGGGCCTGCTGATCTCGGGCGAGGACATTCCGGTCTCCTATGACCGCTTCCGCGACCGCGTGATGTTCCCGATCACCGATTTTCGCGGCCGCATCGTCGCCTTCGGCGGCCGCGCGCTTTCCGCCGACGCGCCGGCGAAATACCTGAACTCGCCGGAGACGGTGCTCTTCCACAAGGGCGACCTGCTCTACAACGGCTTCGAGGCGCGCAAGGCGGTCCAGAACGCCGGCACGATCATCGCCGTCGAGGGCTATGTCGACGTCATCGCCATGGCGACGGCGGGCTTCGGCCATACGGTGGCGCCGCTCGGCACGGCGCTGACCGAGCGCCAGCTGGACCTGCTCTGGCGGCTGACGCCGGAACCGATTCTCTGCTTCGACGGCGACAAGGCGGGCCTGCGCGCCGCCTACCGCGCCGCCGACCTGGCGCTCGCGGCGCTGAAGCCTGGCAAGACGGTCCGCTTCGCTCTGCTGCCGGAAGGCCAGGACCCTGACGACCTGATCCGCTCGGCCGGCCGCGAGGCGATGGCGCAGGTGCTCGCCGCGGCGCGGCCGCTGTTCGACATGGTGTGGACGCGCGAGACGGATGGTGGCGGATTCGAGACGCCGGAGCGGCGCGCGGCGCTCGAGGCGCGGCTGCGCGACATCGCCAAGACCGTCGCCGACGAGAGCATCCGTCATCACTACGAGCAGGCATTTGCCGAGCGGGCGCGCGAATTCTTCGGCTATGGCCAGAAGGGCGGCAACCGCCAGCAGCGCGGCGGCAATGGCGGCGACCGGCGCAACGGCGCCAACAATCGCGCCGGCGGCGATGGCGCGCGGAACTTCCGGCAGCCGCCGCCGATCATCTCGGAGAGCCTGAAACGGTCGACAACGCTGTCGGGCCGGGTGCAGCCGCCGCTGCGCGAAGTCGTGCTCGTCATGACCATGGCAAACCACCCGGGCCTTGTCCCCGACCTTCTGGATGAATTCGCCCAGATCGAGTTGACGAATCGCGAACTTGACTCCCTTCGCACGCAAATCCTAGAGATTGCCGCCGAGGATCCTCATATCGAAAGCGGGGGGTTGCGCGACCGGCTGGTTACCGCGCGCTTCGGCGACTTGCTCGGCAAGCTCGATCTACAGATCGAGCGCTGCGGCAACTGGCAGGCAAGGGCGGATGCGTCGGATCGTGACGCAGCGGATGGTTGGATGCAGGCTCTCACCTTGCACAGAAAGGCGCGAACGTTACATAAGGAACTCAAGGATGCCGAGGCGGCACTAGCCACCGACCCCAGCGACGCCAATTTGGCGCAGATGATCGACATCCAGAACCAGATGGCAAACAGCGAAGGCACGGAGGCCCTGATTGAGGGCTTCGGATTAAGTTCGGGCAGACGATCCAAGCCGATGTAGGATGATCGGGACGGGATCGACAAGCGGCGGCGTAAGGTTAAGCGGGCCTTAAGACACGAAGTCTAATTGACGGGCGACCGACGGCGGGAGGAATTCCTCCTGCCGCCTCTAGGATTTAACGGTGGTGAGCGAGCGCGACGGACGAGAACCGTCTGGCGCGAAGCCTCCGCCAAGACGGAGAACAGCATGGCGACGAAGGTTCAGGAAAACGAAGAGGCCCAGGACGCGCAGACCGAACCGCAGGACGGTCCGCTTCTCGACCTCTCGGATGCCGCCGTCAAGCGGATGATCAAGGTCGCCAAAAAGCGCGGCTTCGTGACCTATGAAGAGCTGAATTCCGTCCTTCCGTCCGAGCAGGTCGGGTCGGAGCAGATCGAGGACATTCTCTCGATGCTCTCCGAAATGGGCATCAATGTGATCGAGGCCGACGAGGTCGAGGAGGCCGAGGAAACCGGCGCCGACGCCGACGAGGAAGCGGGCGAGCTCGCCGAATCAACCGGCACCGCCGTCGCCCGCACGACGACGACCAAGGAGCCGACCGACCGCACCGACGACCCCGTGCGCATGTATCTGCGCGAGATGGGTTCGGTGGAGCTGCTGTCGCGCGAAGGCGAAATCGCCATCGCCAAGCGCATCGAGGCCGGCCGCGAGACCATGATCGCCGGGCTCTGCGAGAGTCCCCTCACCTTCCAGGCCATCATCATCTGGAAGGAGGAGCTTGCCGAGGGCAAGATCCTGCTGCGCGACATCATCGATCTCGAGGCCACCTATGCCGGCCCCGAGGCGAAGAACGCGCCGATGGCCGGCCCCGGTGACGGGCCGTTCAACGAGGAAGGCGAGGAAGAAGACGGCGACGCCGCCATGCCGCGCCCGCCGGAGGGCGATGGCGACGACGAAGACGACATGGAAAACAACATGTCGCTCGCCGCCATGGAGGCCGAGCTGAAGCCGAAGGTCGTCGAGACCTTCGAGAACGTCGCCGAGAACTACAAGAAGCTGCGCCGCCTGCAGGACCAATTGGTCGAGGGCCGCCTCAAGAACGAGACGCTCTCGCCCTCGCAGGAGCGCCGCTACAAGAAGCTGAAGGACGACCTCATCCTCGAGGTGAAGTCGCTCTCGCTCAACCAGAACCGTATCGATTCGCTGGTCGAGCAGCTCTACACGATCAACAAGAGCCTGGTCAGTTCCGAGGGCAAGCTGCTGCGCCTCGCCGAGAGCTATCGCGTCAGCCGCGAGGAGTTCCTGCGCGAATACCAGGGCTCGGAGCTCGATCCGAACTGGCTGCGCCGGGTCGCCAATCTCGGCGGTCGCGGCTGGAAGGACTTCGTCACCAACGGCAAGGACCGGATCCGCGAACTGCGCGGCGAGATCCAGAACCTCGCCACCGAGACGGGCCTGGAGATCACCGAATACCGCCGCATCGTGCACATGGTGCAGAAGGGCGAAAAGGAAGCCCGCCAGGCCAAGAAGGAAATGGTCGAGGCCAACCTTCGCCTCGTGATCTCGATCGCCAAGAAGTACACCAACCGCGGCCTGCAGTTCCTTGACCTGATCCAGGAAGGCAATATCGGCCTGATGAAGGCCGTCGATAAGTTCGAATACCGCCGCGGCTACAAGTTCTCGACCTACGCGACCTGGTGGATCCGCCAGGCGATCACCCGTTCGATCGCCGACCAGGCCCGCACGATCCGTATCCCGGTCCACATGATCGAGACGATCAACAAGATCGTCCGCACCTCGCGCCAGATGCTGCACGAGATCGGCCGCGAGCCGACCCCGGAAGAGCTGGCCGAGAAGCTGGCCATGCCGCTCGAAAAGGTCCGCAAGGTCCTGAAGATCGCCAAGGAGCCGATCTCGCTCGAAACGCCGATCGGCGACGAGGAGGATTCGCATCTCGGCGACTTCATCGAGGACAAGATGGCGATCCTGCCGATCGATGCCGCGATCCAGAGCAATCTTCGCGAAACAACGACGCGCGTTCTCGCGTCGTTGACCCCGCGCGAGGAAAGAGTGCTGCGCATGCGCTTCGGCATCGGCATGAACACCGACCACACGCTGGAAGAAGTCGGCCAGCAGTTCTCGGTGACGCGCGAACGCATCCGCCAGATCGAGGCGAAGGCGCTGCGCAAGCTCAAGCATCCGAGCCGCTCGCGCAAGCTGCGCTCGTTCCTGGACAACTGATCGTCCGGGACCGCTACTGCCTGCTCCCAAAGGGCCGCTCGCGAGAGCGGCCCTTTTGTTTTAGGATCCCGTCCATGAACGTCCGCGCCATCATCGAAAATGCCGGCCTCCCCCGCCGTGGCTTCACGGTGAAGAAGGTCGAGCGCATGAGCGAGATCGGCCCTCCGACAGCTCGCTCGGCTTCGATCTCGGCCCCAAGGCGCTCTTCTACGCGCATTTCGGCATTCGGGAACTCTGGGTGATCGACGCGACCACCAACACGATCCATGTCCACCGCGATCCGGTCGGCGGGCGCTACCGGTCGATCACGCCATGGACGGCCCAGGATGTCGTCATGCCGGCCTTCGCGCCGGCCGAATTCGCGCTGCGCCTCGCCGATCTCGACCTCGGCGGCTGATCGCGCTAAGCCTCGGACCCAGATATCCATCTCAGAGGGTCCATCCATGTCGTTCCTGAAGAAGCTGTTTGGCGGTGGCGGCGGCGGTCCGAGCCCGGCCGAGGCCAAGGGCGAAGCCACCGAATACAAGGGCTACAACATCCGCCCTGCCCCCTATTCGGAAGGCGGCCAGTACAAGACGGCCGGCTATATCGAGAAGACGATCGACGGCGTCGAAAAGTCCTACCGCTTCGTCCGCGTCGATTCGCACACCAGCCGCGACGCCGCCGCCGATTTCGCCGTGATCAAGGGCAAGCAAATCATCGACGAGCAGGGCGACCGGATCTTCGACGCAAGCTGACCCCCTCGCCTCTCCCGGCGCGCGTCGCGGAGGACTGAGGACGCAGGCACAAAAAAGCCGGCTGCGGTGACGCGGCCGGCTTTTTCGTTTTTGCGGGAAGCGGCGCTACTGGGCGCAGCTGCCATCCGGCTGGACGGCGCCACCGGGGCAGTCGCCGCCACGCTGCGGACGCTCGCGGCGCTCGGGCTGGCGCTGCTCCTGCGGCGGCTCAGGCTGCCCCTGCTGCTCCATCTGCGGCTCGCGCTGACGGCGCGGACGCTCCTGCTGCGGCTCCGGCTGGGGCTGCAGTTCCTCCTGCTGGGGGCGCTGGCGACGCTGGCGCGGCGCTTCCTCGCCCTGGGCAGGCGCTTCCGGCTCCGCCTGGGGCTCGACCTGCGGACGCTTGCGGCGCGGCGCCTCCGGCTGGGCCTCATCCTGCGGACGAGCCTCCGGCTGCGGCTCGGCAGCAGGCTGCTCCTGGCGCGGCTGCGCTTCCTCGGCCGGCTGGACCGGACGCTTCTTGCGCGGCGGTTCCGGCTGAGCATCGGGCTCGGGGGCAGAAGGCTGCTCGGCCTTCGGCGCGGCTTCGGGAGCAGGCTTCGCGTCTGGCGCAGGCTTGGGCTCGCGGGCGGGCTTCGCCTCCGGTGCTGGCTTCGCCTCCGGCGCAGGCTGTTCGGCGGCGGGCGCCTCGACCGCCGGCTTGGCCGGGCGCTCCTTGCGCGGCTGCTCGGGCTTGGCCGGCTCGTCCTGCGGCGGCTGCGCCGGACGCACGTCCGGCTTGTTTCCGGGCTGCTCGGCGGCAGGCTGCTCGGCAGGCGCCGGCTGCACGTCGGCCGGCTTTCCGGGACGATCCTTGCGCGGACGCTCGCCCTGCGGCTGTCCGTCGGGCTGCTGACCCGCCTGGTCCGGCGCAGGCTTCTGGTCGGGACCGCGATCCGGCCGGTTCGGCCGCTCGGGCTGGCCCTGGTCGACCGGCGGCGGATTGCCGTCGGCGGGGACCTGCGGCTCGGGCGGCTGCGGATTGGCCTCGACCTTCTTCAGCACCTCGTCGGCCCTGGCGGCGCGCTCCTGGCGAATGCGCTCCTGCTCGGCCTGGCGCTGCTCGGCCGCCTTCTTCGTCGCCGCGTCGATTTCGGCGGCGCGGGCGTCGGCTGCCTGGCGCTGCTGCGCGACGAGGTCGGCCTTCTCGGCCTTCAGCTTGTCGATCTCCGCCTGCATGCGGTCCCGCTGCTGCGGCTGGTCGCGATCGCGGCGCAGGTCGCGCCGCTCGTCGGGGCTGAGCACGGAAAGCAGCGCGGCCGAGACGACGCCGGCGACGGCCGCCTTCGGGTCGGGCTCGACATACTGGTGGATCAGCGTGCGATCGTCGCGCGGCACGTCGCGGTCGAAGCGGTCAGGACGGCCATCGAAGCGCTGATCGTCGATACGGGGACGGAACACGCCGATGCGGCCGCCCTGATCGTCGTCGAAGATATCGCTCTGGTCGTCGACATAGACGACCTCGCGGCCGGGACGATCGCGGCGGCCGACAGGCTCGTTGTAATAGCGGCCATCCTCGAATTTCGGCCGGCGCACGTCGCGCGCTTCGCCGAGATAGCGATCGATGTCGCGCACCGGGGCGGCGCGGCGGCCGATGTCGTCATCGTCGAAATAACGATCGTCGACGAACACCCAGCTCTCGGAGACCGGCGGGTCGTAGCGGCGCGGGGCGCCATACTGGTAGCCCGACCGGTCGGGCGCGATCGGCGCCCAGCCGACGGCGCCGCCGCCGACGCGGAAGGTCACCCAGGCCGGCGACCAGGTATCGCCCGGCACCCAGTACCAGCCATAGTCGGGGCTGTAGTCCCAGCGGCCATAGTGATAGGTGGCCCAGCCGAACGGCTCGCTCGACTCCCAGTACCAGCCATAATCGTCGGTCCAGGTCCAGCGGCCTTCCTGATACGGGCGCCAGCCGGCGCCACGGCGCTTCGGCACGAAGACGTAGCCATAGTCCTCATCCTCGATCCAGCGGCCATAGGGCTGCAGCTGGTCGAAGAAATAGCCGACGTCGCCCGAGGCGCGACTGGCGCGCGGGCGGCTCGAAACCGGCTGGGCGCGCGGCCGCGACGGCGCGGCCTGCGCCGGCTTCGGGCGCGGCGCCGGCGGCGTGGCGGCGGGCTGCGCATCCGCGACACGGACCGGCTCGGCCTCCGCCTGCGTCGCGCCATTCTCGGCCGACTGGTCGTATTCGTCCATGTCGGTGGTATCGGCGGGAGGCGCGCTCTCGTCGGTCGCCGCGGGCGCCTTGGAGCGCAGTTCCAGCCTGTAGGGAATGTCGACGACGCCGGTCACCACGGCGGCCCCCGCGACAACGACGCCGCCGGCCAGAGCGGCACCAACCAGACCCAAGAGTTTCATAGTCACCTTCCCGTCGTTTCCGGACCTCGCGGCCGGTCGTACCGAATCACGTCCAAGCGCCGACCTCGGTCAGCAGGGCCATTTCCCCGATTTCACCCGGCGAAAACGGCATGGGCGAGGCTCAATCAAGGCCATTTCAACGGCCGAAGCGCCTCAATTGTCGCTTCCTCAATCGCTCGCCGCGCCTGAACGTTCCCTGAATGCCGCACCACCGGCGATTGGCGGCGAGGCGCGGAGGTGCCATCCTGCGCGGCGGCGGAACGACGGGAGAGACGGGACGAATGGCATCAGGGGATCGGGCTTTGAGCAAGGGGTCGGCGATGGCCGGAGCGCGGGCGCTGGCGCTGCTGGCCACGCTGCTGCTACCGGCCGCCCTGCCCGCCCCGGCGCTTGCCGACGGGCTGCGACTCGCCCCCTACAAGGACGAGCTGTTCCAGTACGGCAAGGTGCTGGAGAGCGCATCGAACGGCGACTTCCGCATCGTCGACTATGACGAGCTGCGCGACATCAACGGGCGCGACGAGATCCCGGAGCGCAAGGCGCAGGGCAAGTACGTCTCGCTCAAGACCAAGCGGGTCGAGGACCACCTGACCTACAAGGTCGGCGGCCGCAGCCTCAAATATGTCGGCGCCGGCGCCACCAGGGGCCCGGCCCGCATGATCGTCATCTACCTGCATGGCCAGAACGGCACCCGCTTCCAGGGCGCCGACGACTGGACCTTCGGCGGCAATTTCAATCGCGTGAAGAACATGACTGTCGCCGCCGGCGGCGCCTATCTCTCGCCCGATTTCTCGGATTTCGAAGCGAACGGCACGGCGGAGATAAAGGCGCTGATGCTGGACTACGCCGCCCGCTCGCCGGGCGCGCCGATCTTCGTCGCCTGCGGCTCCTATGGCGGCAAGCTGTGCTGGTCTCTGGCGCGCGATCCGGAAGCGGCGTCGATGATCTCCGGCCTGATCCTGCTCGGCTCGCTCAATGATCCCGGCTTCCTGAAGACGGCGGCGATGAAGAAGGGCGGCCGCCCGATCCCGATCTTTCTCGGCCATGGCAGCCGCGACCCGATCATCGACTGGAAGACGCAGCAGGCGTTCTTCGACAGCGTGCGCAAGAAGATGCCGGGCTATCCGATCAAGTTCGTGCTGTTCCAGGACGGCAACCACGGCACGCCGATCCGCATGACCGACTGGCGCGAGACGCTGAACTGGATGCTGGCGACGGACGGGAAGTAGAGCTTTCCCGCACCAGCGCGGGCTGCAGAGCCTAGCCCCGTCGTACAGGCTCAACCATCATCCTGCCCGGCAGAGCCGGGCCTCGAAGGAGGGGCCAGAAGGGCAAGACTCGAGCGTCCTCCGGATCCTCCTTCGAGGCTTCGCTTACGCGAAGCACCTCAGGAT
Source organism: Kaistia sp. MMO-174 (assembly GCF_037147815.1). Taxonomy (NCBI): domain Bacteria; kingdom Pseudomonadati; phylum Pseudomonadota; class Alphaproteobacteria; order Hyphomicrobiales; family Kaistiaceae; genus Kaistia; species Kaistia sp. MMO-174. The sequence goes on from NZ_JBBCUO010000003.1 coordinate 499,728, forward strand.
GATGGCGGAGGAACATCCGGGCGACGGAGCCGGGGAAGACGCGATCGCCTAGCCGGCGATCGCTTTCCCGTCAGATATTACCCTGGAACGTGTTGCACTGGTTGAGGTCGCCGGACTGGTAGCCACGCTTGAACCAGGCGCTGCGCTGCGCCGAGGTGCCATGCGTGAAGCTCTCGGGCACGACGACGCCCTGGGTGCGCTTCTGGATGGCGTCGTCGCCGATCTGGGTCGCGGCGTTCAACGCCTCGTCGATGTCGCCGGCCTCCAGCATGCCTTTCTGGTCGGTGCGGTTTGCCCAGACGCCGGCATAGCAATCCGCCTGCAGCTCGACCTTGACGGACAGCGCGTTGGCGTCCGCGCGGCTCATGTTCTGCCGCATCTGGTTGAACTTCGGCAGGATGCCCTGAAGATCCTGGACGTGGTGGCCAACCTCGTGGGCGATCACGTAGGCCTGGGCGAAGTCGCCCGGCGCGCCGAAGCGACGTTTCAGCTCGTCATAGAAGGCGAGGTCGATATAGACCTTCTTGTCGAGCGGACAATAGAAAGGGCCGGAAGCGGCGCTGGCCTGGCCGCAGGCCGAGCGCGTCATGCCCGAGAAGAGCACCAGCGGCGTCGGCTCGTAGGTCTCGCCGGCCGATTTGAAGATGTCGGTCCAGACGTCCTCCGTGCTGCCGAGCACCTTGGAGACGAAGGCCCTGCCGGCGTCCTCGCTGCCGGAGCCGGTGCGGCTCGGCGTCGGCGCCTGCTGGTAGCTGGTGTCCTGCGTGTAACTGCCGCCGCCTCCGCCGCCTGTCACCATGATGAGCATCTGGATCGGGTTGATGCCGAAAACCAGCCAGCCTATGCCGACGATCAGGGCGATCGTCACCAGCGATCCGCCGCGCAGCGGGATGCCGCGTCCGCCGCCCATCCCGGCCGGGCGATAGCCTCCGTCCAGCCCGCCGGATCCGTCGCTGCGCCGATCTTCGACGTTCTCGCTTTCGCGCTGTCCATCGAGACGCATGGACAATCTCCCTCTTGTCGCGGACGCCGCCGCGCGTTGCATGCTGCCGAAACTAGACCCGCCAGCGCGCCGCCGCCAGTGGAACCAACGCGAGCGCGGCCCATACAGTTGCCTGCAGGGGTTCCCCCATCCGGCCTTTTCCCCTATAAGGCCGCTCTAGCCTATACACGCCCCCTGCTCGATGGCCCGCGCGCACTCCCGCGTCGGGTCTTTTGCTACGCGCGAGACGAAATTGCCGAAACGTACAGATATCCAATCGATCCTGATCATCGGAGCTGGCCCGATCATTATCGGCCAGGCTTGCGAGTTCGATTATTCCGGTACCCAGGCCTGCAAGGCCCTGAAGGACGAAGGGTACCGAATCATCCTCGTGAACTCGAATCCGGCGACGATCATGACCGATCCGGATCTGGCGCACGCGACCTACATCGAGCCGATCACGCCGGAAATCGTGGCCAAGATCATCGAGAAGGAGCGTCCCGACGCGCTGCTCCCGACGATGGGCGGCCAGACGGCGCTGAACTGCGCGCTGTCGCTGAAGAAGATGGGCGTGCTCGACAAGTTCAACGTCGAGATGATCGGCGCCACGGCGGAAGCGATCGACAAGGCCGAGGACCGCGAGCGGTTCCGCGACGCGATGACGAAGATCGGGCTGGAGACGCCGCGTTCGCGTCTCGCCCATTCGCTCACCGAGGCCCTGCCGGCTCTGGAAGAGATCGGCCTGCCGGTCATCATCCGTCCGTCGTTCACGCTGGGCGGCACCGGCGGCGGCATCGCCTATACGCGCGAGGAATTCATCGACATCGTCGAGAGCGGCGTGGATGCCTCGCCGACCGACGAGGTCCTGATCGAGGAAAGCGTCCTCGGCTGGAAAGAGTATGAGATGGAGGTTGTCCGCGACAAGAAGGACAACTGCATCATCATCTGCTCGATCGAGAACATCGATCCGATGGGCGTCCATACCGGCGACTCGATCACGGTCGCGCCTGCGCTGACCTTGACCGACAAGGAATACCAGATCATGCGCGACGCCTCGCTGGCGGTGCTGCGCGAGATCGGCGTCGAGACGGGCGGCTCCAACGTGCAGTTCGCCGTCAACCCAGCAGACGGCCGGCTGATCGTCATCGAGATGAACCCGCGCGTGTCGCGCTCTTCCGCTCTGGCATCGAAGGCGACCGGCTTCCCGATCGCCAAGGTCGCGGCCAAGCTGGCCGTCGGCTACACGCTCGACGAGCTCGAGAACGACATCACCGGCGGCGCCACGCCGGCCTCGTTCGAGCCGACGATCGACTACGTCGTCACCAAGATCCCGCGCTTCGCCTTCGAGAAGTTCCCGGGCGCCTCGCCGGTCCTGACCACCGCGATGAAGTCGGTCGGCGAAGTCATGGCGATCGGTCGCACCTTCCAGGAATCGTTGCAGAAAGCGCTGCGCGGCCTCGAGACCGGTCTTTCCGGCCTCGACGAGATCGAGATCCCCGGCCTCGGCCAGGGCGACGACGCCAACGCGATCCGCGCCGCCATCGGCACGCCGACGCCCGACCGCCTGCTGAAGGCGGCCCAGGCGCTTCGCCTCGGCGTCTCCGTCGAGCAGGTGCATGAGATCTGCAAGATCGATCCGTGGTTCCTCAAGGAAATCAAGGGGATCATCGACACGGAGCAGAAGGTCCGCGCGCATGGCCTGCCGAAGACGGCCGGCAGCTTCCGCCGCCTGAAGTCGATGGGCTTCTCCGACCAGCGGCTGGCCAACCTGACTGGCGCCACCGCGGCCGAGATCAAGGCGCTGCGCGTCTCGCTCGGCGTCCACCCGGTCTACAAGCGGATCGATACCTGCGCGGCCGAGTTCGCCTCGCCGACCCCCTATATGTACTCGACCTACGAGACGCCCTTCACCGGCGCGCCGGTCAGCGAGGCCGAGCCCTCCGACCGCAAGAAGGTCATCATCCTCGGCGGCGGCCCCAACCGCATCGGCCAGGGCATCGAGTTCGACTATTGCTGCTGCCATGCCGCCTTCGCGCTGAAGGATGCCGGCTATGAAGCGATCATGGTCAACTGCAACCCGGAAACCGTCTCGACCGACTACGACACGTCGGACCGGCTCTATTTCGAGCCGCTGACGTCGGAAGACGTGCTGGAGATCATCCGCGTCGAGCAGTCGAACGGCACGCTGCACGGCGTCATCGTCCAGTTCGGCGGCCAGACCCCGCTGAAGCTGGCGGCGGCGCTCGAGGAGGCCGGCGTGCCGATCCTCGGCACCTCGCCCGACGCGATCGACCTCGCCGAAGACCGCGACCGCTTCTCGAAGCTGCTCGTGAAGCTCGGCATCCGCCAGCCGAAGAACGGCATCGCCTATTCGGTCGAGCAGGCCCGCCTCGTCGTCGCCGATCTCGGCTACCCGCTCGTCGTGCGCCCGTCCTACGTGCTCGGCGGCCGCGCCATGCAGATCATCCGCGACGACGACACGCTGTCCGACTACCTGCTCGGCACGCTGCCGGAGCTGGTGCCGGCAGAGGTCAAGGTCCGCTACCCGAACGACAAGACCGGCCAGATCAACACGCTGCTCGGCAAGAACCCGCTGCTGTTCGACCGCTACCTGTCGGACGCGACCGAGGTCGACGTCGACGCGCTCGCCGACGGCAAGACGGTCTTCGTCGCCGGCATCATGGAGCACATCGAGGAGGCCGGCATCCATTCGGGCGACAGCGCCTGCTCGCTGCCGCCGCATTCGCTGAGCGAGGAGACGATCGCCATCCTCGAGGACCAGACGCGCAAGCTGGCGCTGGCACTCGAGGTCGGCGGCCTGATGAACGTCCAGTACGCGATCAAGGACGGCGAGATCTACGTGCTCGAAGTGAACCCGCGCGCCTCGCGCACGGTGCCCTTCGTCGCCAAGACCATCGGCCTGCCGGTGGCGAAGATCGCCTCCCGCGTCATGGCCGGCGAAAGCCTCGAGAGCTTCGATCTCAAGGCGGCGCGCCGTGACCACATCGCGGTCAAGGAAGCCGTCTTCCCGTTCGCCCGCTTCCCCGGCGTCGACACGCTGCTCGGCCCGGAAATGCGCTCGACCGGCGAGGTCATGGGCCTCGACTACGACTACGCCGTCGCCTTCGCCAAGAGCCAGCTCGGCGCCGGCAACTCGCTGCCGAAGGCGGGCACGGTGTTCGTGTCGATGCGCGATTCGGACAAGGCCGGCATCGTCGAGCCGATGCGCCGCCTCGAGGCGCTCGGCTTCAAGATCATCGCCACCAGCGGCACCCAGCGCTTCCTCGCGGAACAGGGCATCGCCTGCGCGAAGATCAACAAGGTCGCCGAAGGCCGCCCGCACATCGTCGACGCGATCAAGAACGGCGACGTGCAGCTGGTCTTCAACACCACCGAGGGCGCCCGCGCGCTCGGCGACAGCCGTTCGATGCGCCGCGCCGCGCTTCTCCACAAGGTGCCGTACTACACGACCCTTTCCGGAGCGGTCGCCGCGTCGCTCGGCATCGAGGCCTATGCGACCGGAACCCTGGAAGTCCGGCCGCTGCAGGCCTATTTCGAGTAGTCCGAGGGCTTGCGGGCCGCGATCCGGCCCGCAAGCATCCCCCTTGCGCTTGCCGCAATCGTGGACGACACTCGCAGGCGGAATTTGCCGTGCGAGTACCCGGAGGCTAGCGCGCCGCGCCTGGCGGCGCCGCCTCCGGTTTTTTGAAGTCAGGTGGCTGGCTCCCTTGGGCGCCGGCGCCTGAATTATTGTGCTTCTGCCCTTCTGGGCCGGGGCCAAGAAGGAAGAAAAGGCCAGAAAGACCATGGAAAAGGTTCCGATGACCGTTGGCGGTCATGCGGCTCTCGAAGTGGAGCTGAAGCGTCTGACCTCGGAAGAGCGCCCGCGCATCATCGCGGCGATTTCGGAAGCGCGCGCGCATGGCGACCTTTCGGAGAACGCCGAATATCACTCGGCCAAGGAAGCGCAGAGCCACAATGAGGGCCGCATCGCGGAGCTCGAGGACAAGCTCTCGCGCGCCGAAATCATCGACGTGAGCAAGCTGACCGGCGAGACGATCAAGTTCGGCGCCACGGTCAAGCTCGTCGACGAGGACACCGAGGAAGAGCGGATCTACCAGATCGTCGGCGACCTCGAAGCCGACGTCCGCTCCGGCCGCATCTCGATCTCGTCGCCGATCGCGCGCGCCCTGATCGGCAAGGGCCCCGGCGACACAGTCGCCGTCACCGCCCCCGGCGGCGAGCGCTCCTACGAAGTGCTCGAAGTGGCGTTCCGCTGAGAAGCGGGCTTCCGCCCACCGGCGGATAATTCAGGCTCCGGGGCGGCCGCGATCGATGCGCGGCCGCCCCGTCGTCTATTCGGCCCGGACAGTCTTCGCGCCGGAAAGCGGCGTGGCGCGCGCTAGACTGCCGCCCTGACGCGTATGCGCTTGCGATAATAGACCACGTCCTCGATGCCGGTCGCCTCGAACGGATCGTCCGACAGGTCGATCCGGCTGATGCCCTGCACCACGTCCTGATACTGGCCCGCATCCAGCCGCGACTGGATCGCCCGTTTGAAGACGCGCCGCATCCGCGACCATTCCTCGAACATCTCGCGCTTCCGTCCCGGCATCGCGTGATTGTAGACGGCCTGCCGCAACTGGTCGCAGAATGCGTGCCAGTGATAGGAGCCGGCCCGGAAGCCGGACCGCTCCTTCAGGCCGATGCGCTCGAAGCCCTGATCGTAGAAGGCGATGTGATGATCGCCGAACGGGAACAGGCGCGCATCCCAGGGACGCCTCGGCCCGACATAGTGGACGATCGCCGGATCAATCAGCGATTCAAGCTCCAGCCGGAGCAGGAAGGTCTGGAAGTTCCACCGCGGCGAGAGGCAGTTCCACGCGCCCTTCAGGCTGAAGTTGAGATAGTCCTGGTCGCCCGACATGCCGATGCCGGGCCCTGCGCTCTCGCGCTTGAACGCCGCATAGCTTTGCAGCATCGCCCGATGATCGAGCGCGTTCCACTTCTCGACATCCATGAGCAGCAGGCCCGAGTTGAATGTCCTGCCGTCGGTGATGCCGAGACGCTTCTTGTAGAGCCCGACATCGAAGCCGTGCTGGGACGCCCCCTCGTCCATCATCCCCTCGCCCGCGGCGAGGGGAAGACCGCGCATGTCCATCTCGAACAGGGGCGATACCGGCCCCAGTACGCTGACATCCGCGTCGAGATAGAGGGCGCGGTCATAGGTCCCGGCGAAGACCATCGGCGCGAACATGCGCGTGAACGACATGCGCGCCCACGCCGCGCCGGTGTTCTCAAGCCCCTCCGGGACATAGCGGCCGAGGTCGTTCGGGAGGATGCGGACGCCGTCTGGCACCCGGTAGCCCGCTGCGGGCTCGCCGTCGAGCAGGATGGCGACGTCGAAATTGCGACCGGGCTCCCGCACCAGCGCGCTACTGACGGCAAGCGCGATGGGCAGGAAACGGTCATTGACGACGAAATAGACGACGTTCCGCATGACGGTCCTGTCGGATGGATATGCGTGTTTCAAGAACGGGCCGCCGGTCGGATCACGCGTCCTCCAGCAGCTTCAGCCTGGCGCTGAAGGCGCTGCTCGGCTCGAAGTGGAACACGCCGCGAACTGGCGGACCATCCGCGACGACCTCCCAGTCCAGGGTGGCGGCGAGTTCCTCGATGAAGACGGCGCTCGTCTCGATGGTCCAGTCGCCGCCGAGGCAGCGGTGCTTGTCCATGCCGAAGGGCGCGTAGGCATCCATCGACTGCTTCTCGCCGAGGAAGCGGGTCGGGTCGAAGGTCGATGGCTGGACGAACTTGTTCGCGTCGCGATGCCCTTCCCAGACGCAGATCCGCACGCGCGTGTCCTTGGGAAAGAAGAAGCCGTTGAACACGATGTCGCGGGTGGTGGCGCGATGAATGAACTCGCTCTGCTCCATGCGCAGCGATTCCTGCGCCATCGACCGGGCGAGCGCCCGCCGTTCCGGCCCCGCCGCCGCCGCGCGAACGCGGGGAAGGATCGACGAATCCCGCGACAGCATGTTCATGATCCAGAACCAGAGGCCGTGCAGGTCGTAGCGCGACGCCTCGGTCATCTGGATTAAATTGCCGATGACGGTCTCGTCGGGATCGCCCTTGGCCAAGGCGATGGCAAGCAGACTTTCACTGTCCTTCCCCTCGCCGTGCTCCTTCTCGATGACCTGCCCGACAATGGTTCGCAGACGCTTGTAGGCTGCCCTGTGCTTGTCCTTGGCGACCAGGAAGATCCCGTTCGGCGCGTATTCGTTATAGGCGTTCTCCAACGGCTCGTAGAACGGACTGTCGCGCTTCACGCCAAGGATGAGCCGCAGCTGGATTTCCGTCGTCGCCTTCTTGAAGGCGTGGGTAATGGTCGCCGCGGACAGCGGCCCCTCCATCCGGGACAGACCGACCAACGTCTTGCGGACCACGCTCCGCATGAACGCATCGTGATCCGCCAGGTTCAGTCCCTTGAAGATGTCGATGAAGATCCGGCGATACTTGCGATGCGTGTCGCCTTCCATCGCCCGCAGGAACCCGAACGGGAACAGGTCGCTGAGATCGGTCGTCGCGGCGCGGGTCTTGCCCTCGTTCTCGTTCAGGAACTTGCGGCCGATCTCGTGCCCCACGATGCAGGTCGTGAACTTCCCGCCCCACCAGACCTTGAAGATCGGCCCGAGCCGCTCCGACTCCTTGATCAGCAGCATCTGATCGGCAAGCGCGGTGTTGGAGAGAATGCGCAGACGTCCAGGCGGAAGCGGCTTGCCCTTGAAGGCAGCGCGAAATCCATGCTGCAACGTTACCCGGCGAAGATGCAATTCTTTCCCGAGACGCCTCAATCCGATCAAGTGATTATCGGGCATGACCAGACTCCTGTTGCGTAAATCATCTGTACTTGTTCAAATCAATATTTCATACAACTCGGAAATCGAACCGCCGAAGAGCCAAGCGAATGAGATCCGTCGTCATTAGTCTCGCGAGAATGGAAGAGCGGCGGACCCAGATCGCGGATCAGTTCGGAGCCCAGGGGCTCGACTTCGATTATCTGGATGCCTTCGACGCCCGCCAGGACGCGCATATACCGGTGTCGCGCTATGACGAGGCGGCGAGCCTTGCCCGCTACGGCGCGCCTCTAAAGCCGGCCGAGATCGCGTGCTATGCGAGCCACTATGCCGCCTGGCAGCTCTGCCGCGAAAGCGGCGAGCCCCTGGCGATTTTCGAGGACGACGTCGTGCTTCATCGAGGCTTTGCCGAGGTGCTGCAACTGGCGGCGTCGCGCATCGAGCGACATCGGCTGATCCGCCTGTTCGGCAAACATGCTCGCAAGACCCGGGATCTGGAACAACTGACATCAGGCTACCGCCTCGTCCGATTCCTGCACGGACCGATCGGCACGCAGTGCTACTGCCTCTCGCCGGATGGGGCCGCCGCCCTCCTCGCCCATGCCGACCGCTGGAGCGAACCGGTCGATCACTATCTCGACCGCTTCTGGCTGCACGGGCTCGCGAGCAAGGCGATCCTCCCCTACCGGCTGGAGGAAATGGACCGCGCCAAGATCGAGGGCGCGATCGGCGAGCGGCGGCAACGCCGGCGCGGCAAGGCGAAATTCCGCAGGGAATGGACCCGCCAAACCGATCTGGTCGCTCGCTGGCTCTACAATCTGCGCCACTGGCCACGCTGAGGCCGGATCCGGCACGTCGGGGGACGGCAGCCTGGCCCCCTCCGGCATTACGCGGCCCCCAGGGCGACGCGCTGCGCGCGGGCCGGTGCGGGGCGCGTCTCCAGCGGCGGCGCGATCAGATGGGCGAACAACGCCTGGTTCTCCCGCACATAGGCGGGAAAGCTCTCGTCGAGGTCGCGATGGAACAGCCTGCGGCTCCCCATGTCGCTGATCGCGATTCCGGCCGAGAGCAGGCGCTCGAGCTTGTCCGAATTCAGATAGTCTTCCGGCACGGTGTTGTGGGCGGCATAGGACTTCAGCTTCCGCCGGATCGCATCGATGCCGCCGAGATAGGAGAAGTGCCAGCCCGCATTGCGGACGACGCGGCGGCGGACAATCTGGCGCATCTGCAGCGACGCCTTGATCGCGCGCGGAATGTCGTGCCGCCACGAAGGCGAAGGGCCATAGACTTTGCGCAGGCGCTCCATGGTCCGGAGATCGGCACGACGGACGGCGCGCGGACCGCTGCGCAACCAGAACGCGTCCAGTTCGAGATTCAGGAAGTAGTTGAACATCCTCAGCTCGAAGCAGAGCACCTCCCGCGCGCGCGGCGGCTCTGCCCTCAGGCGGCGCAGCGTCTCGGCCGACAGGATTTCATCGAGGTCGGAGAGCAGGACGATGTCGTCCGGCGCAGCATCGCGCACCCCATCCAGCAATCCGTCGCACTGCTTGCGCCGGCGTGCCCAGCCGTCCTCCTGCCCGCCCGAGGTATCGACCACGATGTAGACGATCTTGTCTTCAAAAGCCTTGAAACGCGCCCGATTGAGCTCGAAATGCAGCGGCTTGGGCTGCCCGGAGAAGGTAGTCGTAGCTTCGGCAATAACAAAACGGTCGACAAACGGCGCCATCTCATGCAGCCGGATCTCGAGCAAGTCGAGTTCATTGAAGAGCAGAAAACAATCGAACAATCGCACCATGCGGTCCGCCGAGACAAAAAAACAACTAATAAGATCGAAGGCCAAAATAACAAATGGCCAACTACCACAGGTTGCCATTACAACCTACGGTATATTAAGGATTTCGACAATTCCGCCACGGAATCGTAGAACTGTTCTCAAATTAATCACAACACCCGGCGCCTGGCTCAACCGAATTCCGCTGCGTCAGTGAATATTCACAACGGCGTGATCTTTTGGTCGCGTCTTAGCCGAGCCACACTCCCGCCACAGTGACGGCGGTCACAACCTCGCCTGCCCGCATGAACAGAACCCAAGGGCGGAAAGTCGCCCGGCGCAGCCGCCGAAAGCGCCCCGATCCGCTTTACCTTGGCGCGCTGAGGCCCCACAAAGGCCTGCACCTCTTCAAGGCCGGCGGAATCGCCACGCGAGTTCGCCCAGGACCCATCCATGCTTTCGGCAAACCAGGTCGCGTCGCTATCGGCGATCATCATCACCAAGAACGAGGCCCGCGATCTGCCGGCCTGCCTTGCTTCGCTTTCGTTCTGCGACGAGATCGTCGTCGTCGATAGCGGATCGACGGACGCGACGGTCACGATCGCCGAGGCGGCCGGCTGCCGGGTTCTGATCCGCAGCGAATGGGCTGGTTTCGGAGTGCAGAAGCAGCGTGCTCTCGATGCAGCCACCAGCGACTGGGTGCTGTCGATCGACGCCGACGAACGGATTCCGCCGGCGCTTGCGACAGAGATCCGCGCGGCGCTGGCGACGGCCGATGGACCGGCCGGCTATCGCGTCAATCGCCTCAACACTTTCCTGGACAAGCCGCTGCGCCATGGCGGCTGGTATCCCGATCGCCATCTGCGGCTCGCGCGGCGCGACGTCGCCCGCTTCACCCCGGATCTCGTGCACGAGAGACTGGTCGTCGACGGCGCCGTCGGCGAGCTTTCGACCGAGATGCCGCATCTGAGCTATGTCGATTTCGACGAGGTGCTGGACAAGCAGCGCCGCTATGCGCTCTCCGGCGCCGCGCAACGGCAAAAGAGCGGCCGAAAGGGCGGCGTCGGCAAAGCGGCGCTGCGCGCCGTCTGGCTGTTCTTCCGGCTCTACGTGATCAAGCGCGGCTTCCTGGATGGCCGCGCGGGCTTCCTGGCCGCGGCCGCAAACGCGCAGGAGATGTTCTGGCGCTACGCCGCGACCGGCTGGAAGCCATAGGGACCGAGGATCGCGCTCGCTCCCCTACTCGATCGGGACCAGGGGCTCGTCCTTGATGCGGCGGATGGTGAGCGTCGTGCGGACGCTGGCGACATTGGCCGCCGCCGTCAGTTCCTCGACGAAGGCCTGGAAGGATTTCAGCGTCGGGGCGACGCATTTCAGGATGAAATCCGCCTCGCCCGAGAGCATGTAGCATTCGCGCACGATCGACCAGTCGCGCACGCGCGCGCCGAACGCCGCGAGATCGGCCTCCGCCTGGCTGGACAGCCCGATCATCGCGAAGGCGGTGACGTCGTAGCCAAGCGCCGCCTCGTCGACCAGCGCGCGGTATCCCTCGATGATCCCCGCCTCCTCGAGCGCGCGCATGCGGCGCAGGCAGGGCGGCGCGGAGATGCCGGCGCGGCGCGCCAGCTCGACATTGGTGATGCGACCGTCAGCCTGCAATTCCTTCAGGATCTTCCAGTCGATCGCGTCTAAACGGGCTTTCACGCTGGCCTCACGGCGAAAGTATCTCTTTCAGGAAAGAAAGCCGGGGATGCAGGGCGGCAATCGGATATTCGAGTCTGGCCCAATTGCCTTGATTCGGAAACAATTGTTCGCGAGAACGCACAGGATCGCATAGCTCGCACAACTGTATGCGCTCCACACACCCCTCCAGGGACGCTGCCTTCAAAAGCGGATGTCCCGACACTATGTCTGGGCCCATCATGCAGCACGCCAAGCTCATCATCGTCGGATCCGGCCCCGCCGGCTACACCGCCGCCATCTATGCAGCCCGCGCTATGCTGGAGCCGATGCTGATCGCCGGCGTCCAGCCCGGCGGGCAATTGACCATCACCACCGACGTCGAGAACTATCCGGGCTTCGCCGACGTCGTCCAGGGCCCCTGGCTCATGGAGCAGATGCGCGCCCAGGCCGAGCATGTCGGCACCAAGATGGTGTCCGACCACATCGTCGAGGCGGACCTGTCGCAGCGCCCCTTCATCCTGAAGGGCGATTCGGGCGAGGTCTATGCCGCCGACGCGCTGGTGATCGCCACCGGCGCGCAGGCGAAATGGCTCGGCATCGACAGCGAGCAGAAGTTCAAGGGCTTCGGCGTCTCCGCCTGCGCCACCTGTGACGGCTTCTTCTACCGCGACAAGGATGTCGTCGTGGTCGGCGGCGGCAACACGGCGGTCGAGGAAGCGCTCTATCTGGCGCATATCGCGAAAAAGGTGACGATCGTCCACCGCCGCGACCATTTCCGCGCCGAGCGGATCCTGCAGAACCGCCTGTTCGGCCTCGACAATGTCGAGGTGATCTGGGACAGCGTCGTCGACGAGGTCGTCGGCAAGACCGGATTCCCGCCTTCGGTGACGGGGGTGAAGCTGCGCAACGTGGTGACCGGCGAGGTCAGCGAGCGCGAGACGCATGGCGTGTTCGTGGCGATCGGCCACGCGCCGGCGGTCGAGATCGTCCGCGGCCAGCTCGACCTGAAGCCGTCCGGCTATATCTGGACGGCGCCCGATTCGACCGCGACCAGCATTCCCGGCGTCTATGCCGCCGGCGACGTGACGGACGAGACGTTCCGGCAGGCGGTGACCGCGGCGGGTCAGGGCTGCATGGCGGCACTCGAGGCGGAACGCTGGCTGGCTGCCAATCCGGTTGTGACCGAGACCGCAGCCGCCGCCGAATAGAAACGATAACAGGGCTGGTGGTTGCGGAGGGGGCTGTCCATCCATGGACTGGGACAAACTGAGGATTTTTCACGCGGCAGCGCAGGCCGGCTCGTTCACCCATGCCGGCGAGGCGCTGGGCATGAGCCAGTCGGCCGTCAGCCGCCAGGTCGGCGCGCTGGAGCAGGATCTCGGCGTCCCCCTCTTCCACCGCCATGCCCGCGGCCTGATCCTGTCCGAACAGGGCGAGCTGCTCTACCGCACGTCGCAGGACGTGATGCAGAAGCTCGAGGGCGTGAAGATCCGCCTGACGGATTCGCGCGAGAAGCCGACCGGCACGCTGCGCATCACCACCACGGTGGCGCTCGGCTCGACCTGGCTGACCCAGCGCATCAATGAATTCGTCGACCTGCATCCGGACCTGAACCTGCACCTGATCCTCGACGACCAGGAGCTGGACCTGACCATGCGCCAGGCCGACGTGGCGATCCGCCTGCGCCAGCCGGTGCAGCCGGACCTGATCCAGCGCCGGCTGTTCACGGCGCACTATCACGTCTACGCCTCGGAGGACTACGTCGCCCGCTTCGGCAAGCCCGAGACGCTCGACGACCTCGAAGGCCACCGCATCGTCACCTTCGGCGTGCCGGTGCCGCCCAATATCCGCGACGTGAACTGGCTGGAGATCGCCGGCCGTTCCTCGGACAACCCGCGCGAGCCGGTGGTTCGAATCAACAACATCTACGCGATCAAGGCTGCCGTCGAACGCGGCACGGGCATCGCCATCCTGCCGGACTACATGATCGAGGAAGGCTCCTCGCTCGTGAAGCTGATGCCGGAGGCACAGGTGCCGAGCTTCCCGACCTATTTCTGCTATCCGTCGGAGCTCAAGAATTCCGCCAGAGTGACGGCTTTCCGCGATTTCATGCTGGCCAAGGCTCAGAACTGGCAGTTCTGAGCCGCCATTGCCCTGAATCCAGGCACAGTTTTGCGACAATGCCCGGACAGATCCGCGCGGCATTTTGAATGTTTTCCCTAAGGTTCCAGATTTAGGGCGCTAAGCGGAATATTTTTCCATATCGTCAGCAAAATATCCCGCCTCGGGCGCAGATATCTCGTCGAGACGAACACGGCATTGCGTTATGCCGGAAATGCATAGCTGTGATGCACGTCTGCTGGTTGATTAGGCAGCCTGACCAATCCATATACGGGTCAGTTGATGCGTTGGGCCGCCGCTCCCTCCTCCCTGCGGTGGGCTCGACCTCAGCTGTTCCCCTCTGGAAGGTGTTTGCTGCGCATTTCCCTGCCGCAGCAACAAAGACTTAGCCGGGCCTCGCAAGAGTGCCCGGCCTTTTCTTTTCTGAGCCGACTTTCGAGATCGGACAGCGCGCCCGATCTCAGATATCGCCTACAAATCAGGCATGCTCACATATAGAGCGCTTCGCTCTCCAGCCCCTTGTAGAGCCCGGCGACGAATTCCCCATAGCCATTGAAGAGCTGCGTCGGCACCCGCACGTTCGTGCCGATGACGGTCTCCGACGCCTGGCTCCAGCGCGGATGCGGCACCTCGGGATTCACATTGGCCCAGAAGCCGTATTCCGAGGATTGCAGCTGCTGCCAGAAATTGACCGGCCGCTCCTCGACGAAGCTCACCTTGACGATCGATTTGATCGACTTGAAACCATATTTCCAGGGCGTGTGCAGGCGGATCGGCGCGCCCATCTGCTTCAGCAGCGGCTTGCCGTAGACGCCCGTCACCATGAAGGCGAGCTCGTTGGTCGCCTCGGCCATGGTGAGCCCCTCGACATAGGGCCAGGGATAGAAGGGCTGGTTCTGGCCCGGCGCCATCGCCGGATCCAGGAAGGTCTCCATCTGGATGTATTTCGCGCCCGAGAGCGGCTTGGCGAAGGCGACGAGATCGGCGAGCGGGAAGCCGGTCCACGGCACCGTCATCGACCAGGCCTCGACGCAGCGATGGCGATAGAGCCGCTCCTCCAGCTTCATCGCCTTCAGGAGGTCGTCGATGCCGACGGTCTTCTCCTTCTCGACGAGCCCCCCGAACTGGATCGTCCAGGGCCGGATCTTCAGCGCCTGCGCCGCGTCGGCGAGCTCCTTGTCGGTGCTGTATTCGTAGAAGTTGTTGTAGTGCGCGTTAATCTTTTCCGGCGTCACGTCCCGCTCGATCTTGTAGCGCGGATTGCGCGCCGCCGGGTAAAGCCCGGCGCTCGGGTCGGCTTCGGCGGCGCGGGCGAGGCCGGGCAGCACCATCGAGCCGGCCGCAAGCCCGATCGCCCCCATGCCGGCCGCGGCCAGGATCTCGCGGCGACTGAGAAAGACCGATTCGGGGGTCGCGCGGTTCTCCGGAATCTCCCAGCCGCGCTTGCGACGAATGAGCATCGTTCTCTCCAGATTTCAGGATTGGCCCCACGGGCCAACAACTAGGAAGTCCGAGACGAAGGTCAAATCACTTTGACGTGGATGCCGGGGCTCCTGGCGGCGGCGAGGAAGCCGGAGGCGATAGTCATCTTCCCTTGCCATCCCGCGCCTCCCAGACTAGTTTCCGCGCCGCACAAACCCCTCTTCTTTCCACCTTCGGAGCCCCAAATGGCCTTCCTCGCCGATAGCCTCGCCCGCATCAAGCCGTCCGCGACCATCGCGGTCACGAACAAGGCGCGCGAGTTGAAAGCGGCCGGTCGCGACGTCATCGGGCTCGGCGCCGGCGAGCCCGACTTCGACACGCCGGAGAACATCAAGGAAGCCGCGATCGCGGCGATCCGCGAGGGCAAGACGAAGTACACCGCCGTCGACGGCATTCCGGAGCTGAAGGCGGCGATCTCCGCCAAGTTCAAGCGCGAGAACAACCTGACCTACGCCCCGAACCAGATCACGGTCGGCACGGGCGGCAAGCAGGTGCTCTACAACGCGCTGATGGCGACGCTGAACCCCGGCGACGAGGTCATCATCCCGGCGCCTTACTGGGTGTCCTACCCGGAGATCGTGGCGCTCGGCGGCGGTACGCCGGTCGAGATCGTCGGCCCGCAGTCGAGCGGCTTCAAGATCGGCCCGGAGGCGCTCGAAGCCGCGATCACGCCGAAGACCAAGTGGCTGATCCTGAACTCGCCGTCGAACCCCTCGGGCGCGGGCTATACGCGCACCGAGCTGCGGGCGCTCGCCGACGTGCTGCTCAAGTATCCGCAGGTCTGGATCATGACCGACGACATGTACGAGCACCTCGTCTTCGACGGCTTCGAGTTCTCGACCATCGCCGAGGTCGAGCCGAAGCTCTATGACCGCACGCTGACGGTGAACGGCGTCTCGAAGGCCTATGCCATGACCGGTTGGCGCATCGGCTATGCCGGCGGCCCGGTCGAGCTGATCAAGGCGATCGGCACGATCCAGTCGCAGTCGACCTCGAACCCGTCCTCGATCTCGCAGTGGGCGGCGGTCGAGGCGCTGAACGGCCCGCAGGACTACATCCCGAAGAACGCCGAGATCTTCAAGAAGCGCCGCGACCTCGTCGTCTCGATGCTGAACCAGGCGAACGGCATCGTCTGCCCGAACCCGGAAGGCGCGTTCTACGTGTTCCCGTCCTGCGCCGGCACGCTCGGCAAGACGACGGCCGGCGGCAAGCTGCTGAAGACCGACGAGGACTTCGTCACGGCGCTGCTGGAAGAGGAAGGCGTCGCGGTGGTGCAGGGCTCGGCCTTCGGCCTGGCGCCCTATTTCCGCATCTCCTACGCCACCTCGACCGAGGCGCTGGAAGAAGCCTGCACGCGCATCCAGCGCTTCTGCGGCAACCTTCGCTAAGGCAATGACGGGCGGCCGCGGCCGCTCTGCTCTACCCCTCGCGACCGCGCCACGGCGCGGTCGCGTCGCCTCCCCCGGACGCGTTCCCCATCCGCGGGCATCGTCTCGGCGCGTCGCTGCACATGCGGGAAGACAGAACCTCCCGCAGGTCGTATCCTCCTGCCGAATTTCGCGCCACTCCGGGGGAACCGGCTTCGATGCTTGATCTGCGCCTTCACCACGTCTCTATCGTCGTGACTGACCTCGAGCGATCGGTCGCCTTCTACCAGAAGGCGTTCGGCCTCGAGCGCCTGCCGCGCCCGCCCTTCAGGACGCAGGGCGCCTGGCTCGACTGCCATGGCCAGCAGATCCACCTGATCCTCTACCCGCAGGGCACCTATCGCGCCAACGAGGCGATCGACAACAACGACGTCCACTTCTCGTTCCACACGCGCGACTTCTACGCCATCCTCGACCACCTGCTGGCGCAGGGCTTCCACGAGGGCCCGGACGCGAACGATCCGATGCGCCTCTACGTACTGCGCGACGGTCCCGCCGGTTTCCCGCAGCTCTACCTGCGCGACCCCGACCGCAACGTCGTGGAGGTCAATGGTGCTCCCTGATCGCGGTCCCCTCCCCGCTCAAGCGTCAGGCAGGCCATGACGGCCAATCATCTCGCCCTCTTCTTCTCGTTCCTGCACATCGTCTTCGCCGCGGCGGTGACGATCCACGCTCTGCTGACCCGGCTGAACCCGCAGTCGACCGTCGCCTGGATCGGCCTCGCCTGGCTGTCGCCCTATATCGGCGCCCTTCTTTACGTCATGCTCGGCGTCAACCGGGTCCGTCGCAAGGCGATCAAGCTTTCCAGCCCGGGCGACGACATCGACCCGCCGGAATCGCGCTTCGCGCTGACCCCGGCCGACGTCGCCCATGGCGAAGACGAACATCTGGAGCCCCTGGCGAAGTTCGGGCTCCGGATCACCGGCCGGCCGCTGCTGGCCGGCAACGGCATCACGCCTCTGGTGGACGGCCACGCCGCCTATCCCGAGATGATACGCGCCATCGACGCGGCGACGACGAGCGTCGGCATCTCCGGCTACATCTTCCATGACGATCTCGGCGGCGCGCCGATCATCGACGCGCTGATCGCGGCGCATGGGCGCGGCATCGCCGTGCGGGTTCTGCTCGACGGCATCGGCGGCGGATACCTGAAGAACCCAGCCTATGACCGGCTGCTCGCCGCCAAGGTCCCGGTCGCCCGCTTCCTGCATGAGGTCGCGCCCTGGAAGATGTCGTTCATCAACCTCCGCAACCACAAGAAGGTGATGGTGGTCGACGGCAGCCACGGCTTCACCGGCGGCATGAACATCAGCGCCGGCAATCTCTACCGCGACATCACCATCCCGATGGACCGCGCCGTGCAGGACGTGCATTTCCGCGTCGAGGGCCCGGTG
Source organism: Kaistia sp. MMO-174 (assembly GCF_037147815.1). Lineage (NCBI taxonomy): Bacteria > Pseudomonadati > Pseudomonadota > Alphaproteobacteria > Hyphomicrobiales > Kaistiaceae > Kaistia > Kaistia sp. MMO-174. The sequence goes on from NZ_JBBCUO010000003.1 coordinate 517,445, forward strand.
GTCTCGCACCTGATGGAGACCTTCGCCGAGGACTGGGCGTTTACCGCCAACGAACTGCTCGAGGGTCCGGCCTGGTTCCCGGAAATCGGCGGCGCCGGCTCGATCCCGGCGCGCGGCATTGCCAGCGGTCCGGACGAGGACAATGAGAAGCTGATGTGGACGATGGCGGCGGCGATCGCCCGCGCCGAGCGGCGCATCCGCATCGTCACGCCCTATTTCCTGCCGGACGAACGCATCAATTCGCAGCTGGCGCTGGCAGCGCTGCGTGGCGTCTCGGTCGAAATCCTGCTGCCCGAGATCTCCGACCAGGCCTACATGGACTGGGCGATGAACGCCTCGCTGTCGCCGCTGATCCGTTCCGGCTGCCGCATCAGCCGTGCCGAGCCGCCCTTCGACCACTCCAAGCTGATGACCGTTGACGGCGCCTGGGCGCTCTTCGGCAGCGCCAATTGGGATGCGCGCAGCCTGCGGCTCAACTTCGAGTTCAACGTCGAGGCTTATGACGCCGCGTTCGCGGACGTGATCGACCGGCTGATCGACCACAAACAGGCCAAGGGGCGACCCGTCACGCTGGCGGAACTGCGTCGCCGCCGCCTGCCGACCCGCCTGCGCGACGCCGCCACCCGGCTGCTGACGCCCTATCTCTAGGCACGAGCGGCAATTCGGCTATAGCCAGCCGCGCCGCTTGAAATAGAGGAACGGCACCAGCGCCGACACCACCATGATCACCAGCGCCAGCGGATAGCCGAAGCCCCAGCCGAGCTCCGGCATGTCCTTGAAGTTCATGCCGTAGATCGTGCCGATCAGCGTCGGCGGCATCAGGATGGTCGAGGCGACCGTCAGCACGCTCACCACCTGGTTCTGCTGGTTGGCGACGAGGCCGAGCGTCGCGTCGAGCAGGAAGGTGATCTTGTTCAGGACGAAATTGACATGGTCCTCGAGCGAGCGCACGTCGCGCAGCGCCAGCTTCAGCCGCGCATTGTTGCCGTTCTTCAGGTCCGGCAGCATGGCGGCGGCATATTGGGCGAGCCGCTCCAGCGAGGAGAGGCTCTCGCGCGCCTTCGAGGCGAGGTCGCCCTGCATGCCGATCGCGCCGATCAGGATGGAGAGCCGCTTGGAGCGGATCCGCTCGCTGGCCTTGCGGGTGAAGATCTCGCTGTTGATGCGGTCGACCGCCTGGGCGATGTGCTCGAGCACGTCCGCCGTGCGGGCTATGAAGGCCTCGAGCAGTCCGTTGAAGATGCCGGCCGGGGTGCCGCAGCCGCTGTCGGGCTTCGGCGCGATGGCGAGGAACTGGCGAAACGCCTTCATGTCCTCGTAGCGCAAGGTAACTATTTTCGTCTTTCCGACGCCAAAGGTGAACGGCGTCAGCACGGGATGACCGGCGTCGAGACCGGCGAGCACGCTCGCCGTCATGAACACGACGCCGTTCTCGACATAGAAGCGGCTGGAGAACTCGATCTCCTGAGTCTCCTCGCGCGTTGGCACCAAAGCGCCGAGAAAGGCTTCGGCGGCGTGCTCTTCCTCGGCAGTCGGCGCGAAGAGGTCGAGCCAGGCGGCCGACGTGCCGGCCGCCGGCGCGTCGATCGAGATCGGTGCGAGGCCGGTTGCTGAAATCGCGTAGGCAGTCAGCATGCAAAGCTCCAGTGCGTTAACCGAATGGCAAGGCTTGTGAGCGTTGTCACTTGCGCCGCCCTCAAACGTTTGTCATGACGAACCTAAGTCCTATGTCGATGGGATCGAACCGCTGCAAGGCCCGTTGTAGGACCAAGCGCGGTCGTCACCCGCGGTTCCGCCGAACCCCCACCGACGGAATCCGCATCGCGGCTCGGGAGACCGGGCCGTAACACGAAAGGAAAAATTGATTATGGCGAAGTTTGTTTCCCTTAAGTCTATTGCAGCGGCTACCGCTGTCGTGCTGGCCGGCATGGGTGTCGCCAAGGCCGCCGACATCGTCGCCCCGGTTTACGAAGACGGCCGCAACGGCATTCGCATCGGCATGCTGACCTGCGACATCAATTCGGGCCTCGGCTACGTCATCGCCTCGGCCAAGGAAGTCGCCTGCACGTTCAAGCCGAATGGCGGCCGCGCCGAGGATTACGTCGGCAACATCAAGAAGCTCGGCGTCGACCTCGGCTACACCAGCCAGAGCCGCCTGATCTGGGCCGTGTTCGCTCCGACCGCCGGCTACCACCGCGGCTCGCTTGGCGGTCTCTATCTCGGCGCGACCGCCGAGGCGACCGTCGGCGCCGGCATCGGCACCAACGTCCTGTTCGGCGGCACTCGCGGCTCGATCGCCCTGCAGCCGATCAGCGCCACCGGCCAGATCGGCCTGAACGTCGCCGCCGGCGGCGCTGCCCTGCTGCTCGACCCGGTCAACTAAGACCTGGTTCTCGCGCTTCATCCTTCGGGATCAGAAGGCCCGCGCCATCGGCGCGGGCCTTCGTCGTTTCCGGGCCACACGAATTCGCGTTTTCACACCGCCTTGCCATGCCCGGCTTTCCCTGAGACGATCCGTTTGCGGGCCGGGTCTCTGGCTCCGGTCCACGCGTCCAAGACATGAGAATGCCACAAGAACATTTCATGAACGGAGGAAGCGATGACGGACAGGAACGGAGGTGGTGTCGGCAGAAGCGCCGGCCCCAAGGCGATCGCCCTGATCGGGCCATTCGGCAGCGGCAAGACGACGCTGATGGAGGCGATCCTCGCGCGCACCGGCGCCATTCACCGTCAGGGTCTCGTCGGCGACGGCACCGCGGTCGGGGACGCCGGCGCGGAAGCCCGCGCCCATGCCATGAGCGTCGAGCTCAACGTCGCGGAGACCAGCTTCATGGGCGAACGAATCGCCCTGCTCGACTGCCCGGGCTCGGTCGAGTTCGCGCATGAGGCGGAGGCGGTCCTGGCCGCCGTCGACTGCGCCGTTGTCGTCGCCGAGGCCGACGAGAAGAAGGTCGGCGCGCTGCAGCTCATCCTGCGGCGGCTGGAGGCGCTCAAAATTCCGCGCATCCTCTTCCTGAACAAGATCGACAAGAGCGAGAAAGGCGTCCGCGAGACGCTGGCGCTGCTGCAGCCGGCGAGCAGCGTCCCGCTGCTGCTCCGCCACATCCCCATCCGCCAGAACGATATCGTTACCGGCTTCGTCGACCTCGCGCTGGAGCGAGCGTTCATCTATCGCGAATACGCGCCGAGCGAACTGGTCGACATGTCCGACGACGTCCGCGTCAATGAGGTGCGCGAACGCTATGCGATGCTGGAAAAGCTCGCCGACTATGACGATTCCCTGATGGAGGAGCTCCTGGAGGACGTCGAGCCGTCACGCGAGCATGTGCTGGCGGATCTCGTGGTCGACATGCGCGCCGGCCTCGTCTGCCCGGTGCTGATCGGCTCCGCCCTGCATGGCCATGGCGTCGGCCGCTTGCTGAAGGCGATCCGCCACGAGGCGCCGGATGTCGCCGCCACCGTCAGGCGGCTCGGCCTCGGCGATGGCCCCGAGACGGTGCTGCAGGTGATGAAGACCGTGCATACCGGGCACGCCGGCAAGCTCTCGATCTCTCGCGTGCTGCGCGGCACGATCCAGGACGGCGTCGAGCTGATGGGGCCGGAAGGCTCGGTCGGCCGCGTCTCCGGCCTGCTGCGCGTCTTCGGCCAGCAGGTGAACAAGCGCGAACCGGCCGCCGCCGGCGAGGTCGTCGGCCTCGGCAAGCTCGACGGCGCCGCGACCGGCATGACGCTTGCGACCGGCAAGCAGGTGCCCGCGCAGCTCGCGCCGCTCGTCGCGCCCGAGGCGGTGATCGCCGTCGCCGTCTCGCCGGCCGAGCGCAAGGACGAGACCAAGCTCTCGGCCGCGCTGCTGCGCCTCGCCGAGGAAAGCCCCGCCCTGCGTGTCTCGCAGGACGAGGAGGCCAGCGAGATCCGCCTCGCCGGCCAGGGCGAGATGCATCTGCGCGTGGCGCTCGAGCGGCTCGCCGCGCGCTACGGCCTCAAGGTCGAGACGAAGCCGCCCGCCATCCCCTATCGCGAGACGATCCGCGGCGAGGCGACGGTGCGTGGCCGGCACAAGAAGCAGTCCGGCGGCCACGGCCAGTTCGGCGACTGCGTCCTTGAGATCCGCCCGCAGCGCCGCGGCAACGGCTTCCTGTTCGAGGATGCGATCACCGGCGGCGTCGTGCCGCGCAACTACATTCCGGCCATCGAAGCCGGCGTGCAGGACGTGATGAAGCGCGGCCCGCTCGGCTTCCCGGTCGTCGACGTCGCCGTCAAGCTCACCGACGGCTCCTATCACAGCGTCGATTCCTCCGATCAGGCCTTTCGCACGGCGGCGCAGCTCGGCATGCGCGAGGCGCTGGAGGCGTGCAGCCCAGTCCTGCTCGAACCGGTGCTGCATGTCTCGGTGACGGTGCCCTCCGAGGCGAGCTCGCGGGTCAACATGATGGTGACGCAGCGCCGGGGCCAGTTGCTCGGCTTCGACGCCAAGCCGGATTGGCCCGGCTGGGACGTCGTCGAGGCGGAAATCCCGGAATCGGAGATGCGCGGGCTGATCGTCGAATTGCGGTCGGCGACGGCCGGCGTCGGCACCTATTCGAGCCGCTTCGATCATCTCGCCGAACTGACCGGACGCCTGGCTGATCAGGTCTCGGACAGGAAGGGAACGCGCGCCGCCTGAGAAGGCCCGCGAGAGCAGTGAAGGCAGGGCCGCCGCGCCGCGGCCCTGCCTTCATCGACGCCAGTTTCCGGCATCGACCAACAATGACGCAAAACGAAGCAAGTTGATCGCATCTGTTCGTTCTTCCTCAACGAATAGCTGCGATGCGTGGTCTGTCGAAGATCCCATCAGGCCGCATGTGGTGCAGCGCTTCCTTCTTCCCATGATGTTCTTCGCCGCCGGCGTGTTGCTCTATGTGACGGCAGGCGGTCTCGGCGTATGGCTGATGCGCATCGCCAACAGCGCCCCCGCCTTCTGGCCCGCCAACGGACTGGCGGTGGCCCTGATCCTTTCGGTCGGAATCCATCGCATGGGATGGGTGCTCGCCGGCATCGCGGCGGCCGGTTTCGTCTTGCAGAAGCTGGCGGGCGCCGGAGCGCTCGGGACCTGGATCGCGCTCGGCGACATCCTCGAGATCGCCATCGTGACCATCGCGGCGCACCGCGCGCGGCTGCTGGGCTCCGGCCTGCAGAGCATCGCCAGCGTCGTCACCATGATTGCCATCCTCATGGTCGCCACGGTAGCGAACGCCGTGATGGCGGCTGTCGGCGTCGCCTTGTTCCGCCAGGTGCCCGTTCTCGACAGCGTTTTCATGCTGTGGCGGCTCGACATGACCAGCGCCCTGCTGGTCCTCGCGCCCTTCTTTGCGATTGCGACGCCGGGACGGCTCGACGAGATCCGCCAGACCCTGCGCCATGGCGCCTGGGCACGCGGCCTCGAATATCTCGCTTTGGTCGCCGTCATCCTCGGCGCGGTCGTCTTCATGTGGTGGAGCGGCCAGTCGCTGATCAGCTTCTTCACGGCGCCGCTGCTCTGGTGCGCGATCCGGTTCGGGCAGGCGCCGACGACCATCACGGCATCCTGTCTCTCCCTGCTCATCATTCTGCTGACCATCGCCGGCGAATGGCCGAACGCCTATTCAAGCCAACCGCTGGCCTGGCAGTTGCAGCGCATCGAGCTGTCGCTCAGCCTCAATACCCTCCCCACCCTCTTCATCGCGGCGGCCATGGCCGGACTCCACAAGTCGGCGCGCGCGCTGAAGCAGAGCCAGGAGCGGCTGCGCTATGCGCTGGCCGGATCCGGCGAAGGCGTATGGGACTGGAACATCGCCACCGGCGAAACCTATTTCAGCGACAGTTGGCACGAGATCCTCGGCTACGAGCCCGGCGAGATCGAGCCGCATGAGCGCAGTTGGGACCATCTGCGGCATCCTGACGACAATACCGAGAACCGGCGGCGCATCGCCGATCATCTCGAGGGGCGGACGCCGCGCTACAGCATCGAGCAGCGCTTTCGCCACAAGAATGGCGACTGGATCTGGGTTCTCGATCGCGGAAGCATCGTCGAGCGCGACGCCGAGGGGCGGCCGCTGCGCGCGGTCGGCACGCTGCAGGACATTTCGCGCCTTCGCGCCCGCCAGGACGAACTCGACCGCCGCGCCCATCACGATTCCCTGACGGGTCTCGCCAACCGGACGTCTCTCATCGAGAGCTTCGAGCGCTGGAACCGCGAGAAGCGCAGCTTCTGCTTCGTGCTGATCGATCTCGACGCGTTCAAGCCGATCAACGACCGGTTTGGCCATCAGTTTGGCGACCACGTCCTGCTCGCCATTGCCGACCGCATCCGCGCCTGCATCGGCAAGGATGACGTCGCCGCGCGCCTGGGCGGCGACGAGTTCGCGCTTCTGATCGACGCGCCGCAGGCCGATACCGAGTTCACGGCGCGGCGGCTGATAGAACGCATCTCCGAGGCGATCGGCTATGCCGACTCGCTCGTCACCACTGGCGCCAGCATCGGCATCGCGCCGGCATCGGACGGCGCGCCCGACTTCGAAACCACATATCGGATGGCCGATATCGCGCTCTACGACGCCAAGGCGGCCGGTGGCTCGATCTATCGCACCGCCGGATCGTCCCGCCCGTCCGGGCAGTCGCGGCGGGGCAAGCCAGCCTCAGCCCTTCCCGGCCCCGCCGGTGAAGATCCAGCCGACTACGCCACCGGCCAGGGCGAAGACGCCGCAGACCATCGCGATGGCCGAAAAGCCGGCAATCGTCGCCTGCTCCCATAGCGAGCGAAGGGCGGCCATGTCGACGCCGTCCGTCGCCGGCAGCGCGCCGCCGAAGCCTGCCTGCCGCACCAGCCTGGCCGCGTCGCCGTCCGCCGCCGCCAGTACGCCGTCGAAACCATGGCTGACGGCGATGCCGAGGCTTGCCACCGCGATCAGCCCGGCGACGCGCGCCACCGCATTGTTGATGCCGGACGCCGCGCCTCGCCGCGCTTCCGGCGCGGCGTTCATCACCGCCGTCGAGAGCGGTGCCACGGTGATGCCCATGCCGAGCCCCATCAGCAGCATGACCGGCACCAGCGCCGGCCAGAACCGCCCATCCGACACCGCCGGCGCCAGCAGCAGGAAACTGATGCCCGTCAGGATCGGCCCGACGGTCAGGCAGGGCCGTACACCGAGGCGATCGGAAAGGCCGCCGCCGAAGCGCGACAAGAGCGCCATCACGATGACGAAGGGCAGGAACACCGATCCCGCCAGGGCCGCCGGATAGCGGTGCGCCTGGATCAGCGCCGTCGGCAGGAAGAACAGCGCCCCGGCCAGCGCGAAATAGAGCAGCAGCGTCAGCACATTGACACCGGAGAACATCCGGCTGGCGAAGAGGCCGAGCGGCATCATCGGCGCCGGCGCGAGCGCCTCCCAGAGGATGAAGACGACCAGCACGGCCGCTCCGGCAAGCGCCAGCCCGGCGGCGAGCTCGACATGGATGCCGCCCGCGCCGGCGCCTATTTCCGTGAGGCCATAGGTCAGCACGCCAAGGCCGACCACCGCGCAGGCGCCGCCGATCCAGTCCATCCGGATAGCGGCGACCCTGCGGTCCGCCGGCACCTGGTATCGGCAGACAAGCCAGGCGACGACGGCGATCGGCACGTTCATCAGGAACAGCGCCCGCCAGGAGCCGAGATCGACCAGCGCGCCGCCGAGGATCGGGCCGATCGCCGGCGCGATCGACGAAGCAGCGGCCCAGGTGCCGATCGCCCTTCCCCGGATCTCGGGCGGATAATGCGCCGAGATCAGCGCCAGTGAACCGGGCACCATCAGAGCGCCGCCCACGCCCTGGATGGCGCGGGCGAGGATCAGGCTTTCCGGCGACCAGGCGAAGCCGCAGGCGGCGGAGGCGAGCCCGAACAGGGCGATGCCGAGCATGAAGACGCGGCGCAGGCCATAGGCGTCGCCGGCGGCGCCGCCGAGCAGGGTGAACGCGGCGAGCGTCAGCGTATAGGCGTTCGAGGTCCATTGCGCCTCGTCGAAACTGGCGCCGAGATTGGCCCGGATCGCCGGCAGGCCGACCGTGATGATCGAGCCGTCCATAAAGGCCATGCCGGAGGCGAGGATGGTGGCGACGAGCACAGAGGCGCGCGCCCCGGCGCCGCCTGCCTCGCCCTGGTTTCTGCCGGCTTCGATCAAGCTCGCCTCCACCCTCTCCACGCCCGCGAGCGTAGCCGAGTTTTGGCCTCGCCGCTTCGGCCATCACCCCTCGGGTGTCGCGGAATTGATCCGGCGCGGCCGCCTGCCCCTTGAGGCATGACGGCCGAGCCCTAGCCTGATCGATGGGGCCCCCAAACCAATCGAGGTGCGTCATGCGGTTTCCCGAAATGCTGATCGCGACCCTGGTGACGGCGGCGGCGCCCTTCCCCGCCGCGGCGCGGGACCTCCCCGTGGACCTGGAGCTCATCCTCGCCGTAGACGTCTCGCGCTCGATGGATGCCGACGAACAGGCCCTGCAGCGGCAGGGCTATGTCGCAGCGCTGCACCATCCGGACGTCATCGCCGCGATCCAGTCCGGCCCGACCGGCCGCATCGCGATCGCCTATTTCGAATGGTCCGGCTACAACTCGCAGACGATCATCGTACCCTGGAGCCTGGTCGACGATGCCGAAAGCGCCGACGCGGTCGCCTCCCGCATCTCGCCAGGCGAGGTGTTCGGACGCTACGGAACCTCGATATCGGGCAGCCTCACCTTCGCGGCCTCCCTCTTCGACAACAACGGCTATGCCGGCGCGCGGCGAACGATCGACATTTCGGGCGACGGGCCGAACAATATGGGACCACCCGTGCTTGCGGCGCGCGACGCGGTAATCGCGCAGGGCATCACGATCAACGGACTGGCGATCACGCTGAAGCCGCCGCGCAGCGACAGCAGTTTCGAGATCGACAATCTCGACGACTACTACCGCGACTGCGTCGTCGGCGGCCTCGGCGCCTTCACCCTTCCCGTGCACGACGTCGACCAGTTCGAGGTCGCGATCCGCCGCAAGCTGGTCACCGAAATCGCCGCGCAGCCGCCGCCGGTCATCCTGGTCGCCGACCGGTCGCAGGAGGCCAGGACCGATTGCACGAGCAGCGAGGGCGGGACTGTCCGCGCGCCGCGCTGAGCGATGGAGGTTGCGCCGGACGTCCGGCTTCGCCAAGGTGCCGTCGACATCAACGGCCAGGTGACCCATCCCGTGCGCATTCTGCTCAGCCTCTGCCTGCTTTTCCTCGCCGCCTTGCCGGCGGCCGCCCAGACCGCCAACAAGGCCCGGATCGAAAAGCAGTTCCAGAACTGGCTGGCGACGACCGTTCGCGCCGACGCGCAGAAGCGCGGCATCTCGCGCCAGACCCTCGATGCGGCGCTGTCCGGCCTGACGCTTGACTGGTCGCTGCCTGACCTTGCCCCGCCCGGCGTGCCGCGCAAGAAGGACGAGCCGCAACGGCAGGCGGAATTCTCCGGCCCGGCCCGCTATTTCAGCGAGCAGAAGGTGGCGACGCTGGCGAATGGCGGCAGGACGCTGCTGGCGAAATGGGGGAAGACGCTCGCCAAGATCGAGAAGACCTACGGGGTTCCGGCGCCGATCGTCGTCGCGATCTGGGGCCGCGAAAGCGGCTATGGCGCCGCCAAGATGCCCTATCCGGCCGTGCGGGCGCTGGCGACCGAAGCCTTCATGGGCGCGCGCAAGGCGAGCTTCTATCCCGAATTCCTCGCCGCGCTGCAGATCGTCGACGGCGACCATATCGGCCTCAACGAGATGCGCAGCTCCTGGGCCGGCGCGCTCGGCCAGCCGCAGTTCCTGCCGTCGAAATATCTGACGCTGGCGGTCGATTTCGACGGCGACGGCAAGCGCGACATCTGGAACTCGGTACCCGACAGCCTCGCCTCGATCGCCAATTACCTACGCCAGAGCGGCTGGCAGCCTGGGGTCAATTGGGGCGTCGAGGTCGAGGTGCCGGAGAGTGTCTCCTGCAGCCTCGAGGGACCGGAACAGGGCAAGCCGCTTTCCGCCTGGCAGGCGATGGGCGTGCGCCCCGTCGGCGGCGGCAAGCTCGCCGGCCGCACGCCCGACCGCATCGGCCACCTGCTGATGCCGGCCGGAAGGCACGGCCCCGCCTTCATCGTCTCGCAGAACTTCTACGTGCTGAAGAGCTACAACGAGTCCGATCTCTACGCGCTGTTCATCGGCCATCTGGGCGACCGGCTGCGCGGCGCCGGGCCGATCGCGAATGCCTGGGGCGATGTCGGCGGCTTCACCCGCTCCGATGTCCGCGCCATGCAGGAACGCCTGGAAAAGCGCGGCGTCGATGTCGGCACGGCCGATGGCCTGGTCGGCTTCAAGACGCGGATCGCCATTGGCGCCTGGGAGGAAGCGAACGGCCGCCGGGCCACCTGCTTCCCCGATGCCGGCATGCTGCGCTCGATCCGCTGAGCCGGCTCCCGAGCCGCCGAGTGTGACAAATGCAGCGCGTCGCTACGGAACCTTGCCGGCTACCCTTACGAATCGGGTCGAAACGCGCTACGTTAACCATGTCATCAACAAACGAAAGGAGGTGGTCTAGTGTCTCATTGTCGTTCACCGCGTATGTCGGTTCCAATGGTCCGGATCTCTCTCTTTGCAGAGGTTTGCGCCGCGTGACCGGCTTTCCTCCGGCTTCGTGCCGGGTCGCGGTCTGACAATGGAAGGGTCGTCCGCAAGGGCGGCCCTTCTTCCTTTTCGAGCGTTCCATGCAAGCTTCCAGCGAAACCCTCCCCGACGGCCCCCGCCCGATCGAGATCTATGTCGACGCCGACGCCTGCCCGGTGAAGGACGAGATCTACAAGGTCGCCGGCCGGCACGGCCTCAAGGTCCATGTCGTCGCCAATACCCCGATCGGCATCCCGCGCGAGCCCTGGATCGAGCGCGTGCTCGTGCCGAGCGGGCTCAACATTGCCGATGACTGGATCGCCGAGCGCGTCGGCCGCGGCGACATCGTCGTCACGGCCGACATTCCACTGGCCGACCGCTGCATCAAGGCCGGCGCCGACGTCATCGGCTCGAACGGCAAGCCCTTCACCGAGGCCTCAATTGGCAATGTGCTGGCGACGCGCAACCTGATGGAGGACCTGCGCTCGGCCGGCGCCGTCACCGGCGGCCCTCGCCCGTTCTCGCCGCGCGACCGCTCCGCTTTCCTGTCCGCGCTCGATCTCGCCATCGTCCGGCTTAAACGTGCCGGCTTCGGCGCGACGAAGGCGAAATAGCGCAAAAGGAGGCGTGTCAGGCGATAAAAACCTGTCACAATGTGATCGCAATCACACCACTCGCCTCTCTTCAACCGCTAGGTAACCATCACGCGTTTAGTGTCCTCTCGCGCGTGCTGCCAAGCCCGCATCGTTCTCGGCCCCCGACTAGACAAAGGCTTAAAATGAAGACCTCGAAGCTCCGCCTGTCGGCCCTGGTTCTCTCCGCCGCGCTCGCGGTCGGGTTGGGACGGGCCGAAGCTGCGACCTGCGGCAAGGATCCCGCGCAGTTCGGCGCGTGGTTGCAGGATTTCAAGGCCGAAGCGGTTTCCGCCGGCATCTCGCGCGGCGTCGTCGAGCAGGCGCTCGGGGGCGTCACCTACGATCCGCGCGTCATCAAGCTCGACCGCAACCAGAAGCACTTCTCGCAACCCTTCGAGGTCTATTCGAAGCGCGTCGTCTCGCCGGCCCGCGTCGCCAAGGGCAAGCAGCTGATGCAGCGCTACGCCTCGACGCTCGACCGGATCGAGAAGCAGTTTGGCGTTCCCGGCCCGATCCTGATCGCGATCTGGGGCATGGAGACCGATTTCGGCGCCGGCAGCGGCAACATGTCGACCTTCCGCTCGCTGGCCACCCTCGCCTTCGACTGCCGCCGCACCGACTTCTTCCAGGACCAGCTGATGGACGCGCTGAAGATCGTCCAGCGCGGCGACCTCTCGCCGGCGCAGATGAAGGGCGCCTGGGCGGGCGAGCTCGGCCAGACCCAGTTCCTGCCCTCCTCCTATGTCCGTTTCGCCGTCGATTTCGACCGCAACGGCCATGCCGACCTGCGCAACAGCCCGGTCGACGTGCTCGCCTCCACCGCCAACTACCTGAAGGGCTATGGCTGGCAGCGCGGCGGCAGCTGGGAGGAAGGCTCGCACAACTTCGCGGTCCTGCGCGAATGGAACAAGGCCGGCGTCTACGCCAAGAGCGCCGCGCTCTTCGCCGACAAGCTGGTCGGCAAGCGCTAGGCGACTTCGGGCGAGGCGGCAGACGCTTCGCCTACCCCCTTGCGATCGCCGCGGTTTCGACCGACAAACCGCGGCGATGTCCAACGAACCCACTTCTCCGACTCGTTCCGTCACAATCATCGGCGCCGGCCCTGCCGGGCTGATCGCGGCGGAGACGCTCGCCAAGGCCGGTCTCGCCGTCACGGTGCATGACCGCATGCCCTCCGTCGGCCGCAAATTGCTGATGGCCGGCCGGGGCGGCCTCAACCTGACCCATAGCGAGCCGCTGGAAGCCTTCCTGAACCGCTATGGCGCCGCGAGCGAGCGGCTGCGGCCGCTGATCGAGGCGTTTCCGCCCTCGGCGCTGCGCGACTGGGCCGAGGGGCTCGGCCAGCCGACTTTCGTCGGCTCCAGCGGCCGCGTCTTCCCGACCTCGCTGAAAGCCTCCCCGCTGCTGCGCGCCTGGCTGCGCCGGCTCGACGAGCTCGGTGTCCGCTTCGTCCTGCGCGACGACTGGCAGGGCTTCGACGCCGACCGGAATCCGATGTTCCGCCATGCCGACGGCACGACCGGAACGGTCGAGGCGGACGCGACGCTGCTGGCGCTCGGCGGCGCCAGCTGGCCGCGCCTCGGCTCGAACGGCGCCTTTTCCGATATCCTCTGGGAACGAGGCGTCGACGTGACGCCGCTCCGCCCCGCCAATGTCGGCTTCCGGGTCGCCTGGTCGGAAATCTTCCGCAGCCGCTTCGCCGGACATCCCCTGAAGACGCTCGCCATTCGCTTCGGCGAGACGACGCTGCGCGGCGAGGCGATGATCACGGTCTACGGCCTCGAAGGCGGCGTCGTCTACGCCCTGTCCGCGCCGCTTCGCGACGCGATCGCGCGCGACGGCGCGGCGACGGTCCAGTTCGACCTCGCGCCCGGCCGGAAAGCTGACGAACTCGCCGCGCGCATCGCCGCGCAGAAGCCGAGCCAGTCGCTTTCCAACCGGCTGCGCAAGGCAGCGCATCTATCGCCCGTGGCGATCAACCTGCTGCGCGAGGGCGCCGGCGGCCCGATGCTTCCGGCCGAGGCCGAAGCCCTTGCCGCCCTGATCAAAGCCGTACCGATCCGGCTCACCGGCACCGAGGGCCTCGAACGAGCGATCTCGACCGCCGGCGGCGTCGCCTGGAGCGGTATCGACGAAAACATGATGCTGAAGGGGTTGCCGGGCGTGTTCGTCGCTGGCGAGATGATCGACTGGGAAGCGCCGACCGGCGGCTATCTGCTGCAGGCGAGCTTCGCCACCGGCATCGCCGCCGCACGGGGCATCTTCGCCCGCCTCGGCATTGCCGAGGGCTGAACCTCAGCCCTCTTCGCGCATCAGGCCGCGCAGTTCGGCGACGCCGGCGGCGATCGCCGCATTGGTCTCCGCCTCCATGGCGCGATAGCGGTCGAGCACCAGCCGGCCCGTGGCGGTCAGACGCGCGCTGCCGCCGCCGCCCGTGCCGCCCTTCTCGGTCTCGACGAGCGGATCGCGAAACGCCGTATTCATCTCGCGGACCAGCCCCCAGACGCGCTTCTGGCTCATGGCGAGACGCGCTCCGGCCGCCGCCAGCGAGCCGGTAGCGGCAATCGCCTCGAGCAGGTCCGCCTTGCCGGGCCCGAGCGCGAAGCCGGGCTTCAGCACGAGACGGAAGCGAAGGCCTTCGATCTGGTTGGGAAGTTTCATGCGGTTTCGGGATGGCTCCTGGATCGGAGCCCATTCTTGCTTGCGCCGATCCCGATAGTCGAGGGCCGAAGTTCCCCTCGCCTCTCCCCATGGGAGAGGTGAAGAAACCGGGCACCGCCGAAGCGATGCCCGGCACAAGAGGATCAATCCGACTGGCGGAAGCTGCGGATGCGGTCGAAGGCGACCGCGATGACAATGAAGGAGCCGACGAAGGCTCCCTGCCAGAAGGTCGAGATTCCCAGCAGGATCAGGCTGTTGCGGATGACCTCGATCAGCGCGGCGCCGACCACGGCGCCAAACGCCGTGCCGGTGCCGCCGGCGAGATTGGCGCCGCCGATGACGGTCGCCGCGATCACGGTCAGTTCCATGCCGGTGCCGAGATTGGTGGTCACGCTGCCGAGCCAGCCGGTCATCAGCACGCCGGCGATGCCCGCCGTCAGCGCCGAGATCACATAGACGCCGACCTTGATCCGCCGGACGGGAACGCCGGTCAGAATCGCGGCCTGCTCGTTGCCGCCGATGGCGTAGATGTGGCGGCCCCAGCCGGTCCAGCGGAAGACGAAGCCGGCGATCACCGCCATCACGGCGAGCGCGATCAGCGGATTGGCGATGCCGAAGGTCGTGCCGCCGCCGAGCTGCAGCAGCAGCGCCTGGTCCGGCCCGAACTGGTAGACCATCTTGTTGTTGGAGAGCACCAGCGCCATGCTTCGCGCCACCGAAAGCATGCCGAGCGTCACCACGAAGGGTGGCATGCCGACATAGGCGATGAGCACGCCATTGACGACGCCGACGATGATGGCGGCGACGAGAGCCACAGCGATGCCGACGGCAAGCGGATAGCCGGCGCTCATCACCAGGCCGGTGACGATCGCCGACAGGCAGAGCGTCGAGCCGACCGACAGATCGATGCCGCCGGAGATGATCACCACCGTCATGCCGATCGCGACAATGCCGACAAAGGCGAAGTTGCGCGTGACATTGAACAGGTTGTTGCGGGTGGCGAATGTGTCGGTGAGCAGACTGAGCGCGACGCAGGCGAGCACCGCCGCGACGAAGACCCAGAAGGTCTGGCGCGAAAGCAGCCAGCTCAGCGTGCTGTGCGTCTGGCGATTGATGGTGTCGTCGAGCGAAACAGCCATTGATACGTCCTCCCTTTCGTTTCGCTCGATGTCAGGCGCGCTCGAGCGCGCCAGTGATCAATGCGGTGACTTCTTCCGGCGAGCTCCTGGCGATCTCCTTGTCGGCGACCTTGGTGCCGCGCCGCAGCACGACGATCTTGTCGCAGACCGAGAAGACGTCCGGCATGCGGTGGCTGATCAGGATCACGGCGATGCCCTGGTCGCGCAGGCGACGGATGAGGTTCAGCACCTCGGCCACCTGGCGCACGCTGATCGCCGCCGTCGGCTCGTCCATCAGCACGATGCGCGCATCGGAAAGGCGGGTGCGGGCAATGGCGACGGCCTGGCGCTGGCCGCCGGACATCTGCTTGACCAGATCGCGCGGCCGCGTCTCGGATTTGAGCTCCTTGAAGAGGTCGCCGGCGCGCTTGTACATCGTCGCATAGTCGAGGATGCGGAACGGCCAGACGCCGCGGCGCAGCTCCCGGCCAAGGAAGACATTGGCGGCGGCGGTCAGGTTGTTGCAGAGCGCGAGATCCTGGTAGACGACCTCGATGCCGCTCTCGCGCGCCTCGACCGGCTTGTGGAAGTGGACCTCCTGGTCCTGCACCCGCATCGTGCCGTGCGAGGGCGGAAAATTGCCGGCGATGATCTTCACCAGCGTCGACTTGCCGGCGCCATTGTCCCCCATCAGCCCGACGACGGCGCCCGGCTCGATGGTCAGCGACACGTCATTCAGGGCCTGAATCGCCCCGAAATGCTTCGATATTCCCTTGAGTTCCAGGACGCTCATCCCGGCGCTCCTCCCTGCCGCGCAGGCCGTTGATCGGCCCGTCGCTTCCCTCGTTTCCGTCCGGCGAAGCCGTCCGATCCTCGAATTAACCCTTATGGGCGTGTCTGGGCGACGTCAATCCGAACATCAGACAAATACATTTCGATGCCGCTGATGCAGAAAGCAGAAACAAGGCAAATATTGACCGTAAGCGCTTTCATTCTCAGAAAAATCGAGAACCACAATGTTAAGCACCACTTCAATTCAGGTAATTTGCGACGCACAATATTTACATTGCACTGCGTCATGGATCGTTTCATAGGATTAATCGCATTGACTTTGTTCGATTTCGGAATTTAGTTGCTATGGCCCGCAGCGGCAACGGAACAATCCGTGCGCCGCGCTGTCCCCGGAAAGTCCGGGGATGGCGCGAAGCGAGACCCAATCGGCCGGCGGGCGGCGGAAGCTATACTGTCTCGGGAGGACACCATGAAAAAGACACTGGCGATTCTGTCTCTCGCCACCACCTGCCTGGCGATCGGCCTTGGCGCGGCGCGCGCCGAGGACAAGGTCCTGGCGATCGTCGTGAAGGGTCTCGACAACCCCTTCTTCGAGGAGATCAACAAGGGCTGCCAGAAGTGGAATGCCGAAAATCAGGGCAAGGGCTATACTTGCCTCTATACTGGCCCTGCTTCCAGCAATGACGAAGCCGGCGAAGTGCAGATCGTCGATGACCTTCTGACGAAGGGCGTCGCGGCGATCGCCATCTCGCCCTCCAATGCTCCGGCCATGGCCAACCTTCTGAAGCAGCGCGCCCCGACCATCCCGGTGATGACGGTCGACGCCGACCTGAACAAGGAAGATTCCGCCCTGCGCAAGGCCTATCTCGGCACCGACAACTATCTGATGGGCGTCAAGATGGGCGAAGAGCTGCTGAAGCATAAGAAGGGCGGCACCGTCTGCCTTCAGCTCGGCAACGTCGCCGCCGCCAACATCGCCGCCCGCGCCGCCGGCGTGCGCGACACGCTGGCCGGCGCCAAGGATGTCGACAAGCTGACCGGCCAGAACGGCTGGACGGAACCGGCGGGCTGCCCGCTCTTCACCAACGATCAGTCCGACCTCGCCAACCAGCAGATGAGCGACACCTTCACCGCCAATCCGAAGCTCGATGCCTTCGTGCTGGTCGGCGGCTGGGCCCAGTTCGCCCCGCAGGCCTATGCGCAGGTCACGGACGGCGTGATGGACCGGCTGAAGAGCAAGGACCTCGTCATCATCGCCGGCGACACGCTGCCGCCGCAGATCGAAGCGCTGAAGGCCGGCCGCAGCCATGCCCAGATCGGCCAGCGTCCGTTCGAGATGGGCTACAAGGCCCCCGACGCCATGATCAAGCTGATCAATGGCGAGAAGGTCGACGAGATCCTGTATACGGGCCTCGACGTCTGCCTGCCCGAGAACGTCGACAACTGCCTGGCCAAGTAGGCCGGACATCGTTTGCCGGATCGCCGGGTCCGGTACGGAAAGGGGCGTCTCGACGCCCCTTTCTTTTTGCCCGCCGGCAGGTGCAACGACGGATCGAACCCTCTATACCGGGCCGGGGACTGGCTACCAGACGAGGACAATCGACCATGCGCCGCACCATCCTGGCCCTTTCGCTTCTGCTGGCCGCCACTCCGGCCTTCGCCTGCACCGAAGCCGAATTGCAGGAAAAGTCGATCTCGCTGGCCGAGCTCGTCAAGGCCATCACCACCAAGGACCCGAGCAAGGCGCAGGACTGGCGCCGCCGCCAGGTCGAAGTCGACCGCGTTGCCGAACGGACCACCGATTTCGACGAGATCTGCGCCGCCTACGACAAGGCGATCGCGGAGGCCAAGGCCCAGCAATAGACGGGAAGCGGTAAAGCTCTCGCGAGCGCCCTGCCGCCGCCTTCCCTTACGCCAACAACGGGTCCACTGTTGGCGATCGCCCGGCCGGTCCTCCGGATCCGGCCAGGCTTTCCGGGCGCCAGGAGCGTCCGAAGGGAGGATGCCATGGCTCATTTCATGCTGCAGGCTTCGTATGCGCCCGGCGCCGTCAAGGCGCTCGTCGGCAATCCGCAGAACCGCGAAGACGCCATCCGCAAACTCATCGAATCGATGGGCGGCAAGCTCAACTCGTTCCATTTCGCTTTCGGCGAGTTCGACGTGGTGATGATCGCCGAATTCCCCGACGCGACGACGGCGGCATCGGTGGCGCTCGCAACCGCATCCTCCGGCGCGCTCAGCAAATTCCAGACGACGACGCTGATGACCGCATCGGAAGGCATGGAGGCGATGCGCAAGGCGAAGACCGCGAGCTATTCGCCGCCGACCGGATAGGCTCTAGGAATCCGGGAAACCGGCGGACATCGAAGCCCGGTGCCTCAAAGCCGCGGGCCTCGCAGTGGCCCGCCCGACACGTGGATCGAACAACCCGCGCTACGGCGGGTCCCAGCGACCTGGGCCCGCCGGCCTGGTCGCGAAGCGAAAGCCGCACGTCACGCCCCACGGCAAAGTCGCTCCCGCCGGGCAGCGTTCGCCGCGCTCAGCGCTGCGGGATGCCAAGGCTCGGAAACGGCGTATTGAACACGAACGACACGCCGGACATCATGACGGCGCGCTGCGAAGCAACGCTGTGTTCGGCCCAGATGATCGGACCGGCCCCGGCTTTGTTCGCAAGCAGAAAGCCGACTGCCACGACCAGCGCTACAGCTATTCCAAACTGGAGATTCATCGGCGACACCCCCGTTCAGCTAGGTGATTCTAGCACAATCGGCGAGTCTCGGCGACACCCTCGACAGAAAAGCTCGCTCCCCCTGCCGGATTGATCTTGGCCGTGCTATTCGATCCGGCTGGAAGGCGAAAATGATCCGCATCAATGACGAGATCGCCCTCGACGACAGCGAAATCGAGGAAAGCTTCATCCGCGCCTCAGGGCCGGGCGGGCAGAATGTGAACAAGGTATCGAGCGCGGTGCAACTGCGCTTCGATGCCAGACGGTCGCGCGCGCTGCCCGATGCGGTGGCGGTGCGCCTGATGCGCCTCGCTGGCTCGAAACTGACGCAGGACGGGGTCATCGTCATCACCGCGCAGCGTTTTCGCGACCAGACCCGCAACCGGGCCGACGCGCTGGAACGGCTGGTGGCGCTGATCCAGGAGGCGCTGGTTCCGCCGACGCCGCGCCGCGCAACGAGGCCGACGCTCGCCTCGAAGAAGCGCCGGCTCGAAGGCAAGGCCAAGCGCTCGGGCGTCAAGGCGATGCGCGGCAGCGTCAAGCTCGATTAGCTCTCGCCAAATCAGCCAAAGGCGTGCAACATTTTGACGCGGCCATGCGCTGTGTCATAACCGGGAGCGCCTCATGGGCATCATCTGGACCATCATCATCGGTTTCGTCGCCGGCGTCATTGCCAAGTTCATCACGCCAGGCAGCAACGAGCCGAGCGGCTTCATCCTGACGGTTCTTCTCGGCATCGCCGGCGCCTTTCTCGCCACCTATCTGGGGCAGGCGATCGGCTGGTACGGCCCGAATGACCAAGCCGGATTCATCGGCGCCATTGTCGGCGCCGTCATCGTGCTCCTGATCTGGGGCGCGGTCGTCAAGAAGCGCGCCTGACGGCGCGCCGATCCCGCGTCCTGCCGGGGGCCAGCCGGATTCAGCGAACCCGGCTTTGCCACTCCGGACAGTGGTCATGCACCGCCTTGGTCAGCGGGCAGTGACCCGTCGCCCCGCGATAGGCGAGATACGAGCCTGTCGCGAGCGCCAAAACGGACAGCAAGCGGTTCGGCCTCGGCTTGACCGCCGCAGCAGCCAAGAGGAGGCCGGCGATGACTGAAACGACGCGACCTTCCGTCGAAATCTCCGGAACGACAACGGGTGGTTTGGCCCGAAACATTTTGGCACCTCCGATTGCTGACGCTAGCAAACGCACGAGGTCGGCACCCGTTCCCGTCGAAGGGCGCAGCCGATGATCCGGGTCGGCATAGGCGGCTGGACCTTCGAACCCTGGCGCGACGACTTCTATCCGGCGGGGCTGCCGCAGAAGCGCGAGCTCGAATATGCGAGCTCCAGGCTGACCTCGATCGAGATCAACGGCACCTACTACGGCTCGCAGAAGCCCGAGAGCTTCCGCAAATGGGCCGAGGAGACGCCGGACGACTTCGTCTTCTCACTGAAGGGGCCGCGCTTCGCCACCAACCGGCGCGTTCTGGCCGAGGCGGGCGACTCGATCAACCGCTTCTTCGCCAGCGGCGTCACCGAGCTCGGCCCCAAGCTCGGCCCGATCAACTGGCAGTTCATGGCGACCAAGAAGTTCGACGCCGACGACTTCGCCGGCTTCCTCGAACTGCTGCCGAAGACGGTCGACGGCATCGCCATCCGCCACGCCGTCGAGGTCCGCCACCCGACTTTCCAGACGCCTGACTTCATCGCCTTGGCGCGCCGGCATGGCGTCGCCGTGGTAGTGGCGGATTCCGACACACATCCGCAGATTGCCGACCCCACCGCCGATTTCGTCTATGCGCGTCTGCAAGACTCCTCCGAGGACGAAAAAAATGGCTATTCGGACTCGGCCCTGAGCACGTGGCGCGACCGCGCCCGGAACTGGGCGGAGGGCTCCGTCCCCGCCGACCTGCCGCTCGTCGCCGACGCACCGGTCAAGGCCGGCAGGCGCGACGTTTTCATTTACATGATCAATGGCTTCAAGCCGAAGGCGCCCTTCGCCGCCATGGCGCTGATCGAGCAACTCGGCTCCCGCTGAGTCAGCCGGATCTCGTGCAGCGCTGCACCGAGTCACATCGGGTTGCGGACGGTTGCATCCGATTTGTGAACAATCCGCCGCCCAATTCTCGCCTTTTTCCACTGTTGAGAAACAGCCAGCGAAGCTTGTTTCGGTTTTAGGTGCAATCCCGCGTCGGCGAACGCGAAAAAGAAGAGATCTTAGTGTGCAGGTAAAATTGCGTATCGCGGCGGTCACCGCCGCCCTTGTCACCGCTGGCGCGGCCCTCTCCATCGGGACGCTTCCGGCAGAAGCCGGCAGCCAGTGCGGCAGGGCTTCCTGGTATGCCCTCGGCGGCAAGACGGCCAGCGGCGAACGCAACAACCCCAACGCCATGACGGCGGCGCACCGCCACCTCCCCTTCGGCACCCGCGTCCGGGTCGAAAACCTCAACAACGGCAAGTATGTCGTCGTCCGCATCAATGACCGCGGCCCGTTCGCCGGCGGCCGCGTGATCGACGTCTCCCGCGCCGCCGCGCAGCAGCTCGGCATGGTCAAGACCGGCACCGCCAAGGTGCGCCTGGTCGTCGACGGCGCCGCCATGAAGAACGCCTGCCCGGCCTGATCCAGGCTCTCCTCGCCCCGGCCGCCCCCTTCGAGGCGCGGCGCCGGCAGCCAGGTATTTCCATCCCCTCCGGACGGGACCTCGCCTCGGCAAGCGAGCCGCGAAGCGCGCGTTTCGCAGCCGCGTCAGGTCCCGTCGAGCGCCACGGCCTTGACAAGCGCCGTGACGGCCATGCCCGGCGCGAGCTCCAGCTCGCGCACGGCATCGCGCGTGACGCGCGCCAGCATCGGCTTCCCGCCGACATCGAGACGTACCCCGACATCCTGCGCCCGTCCGTCCCCGATCGCGACGATTCGGGCGCGCAGCCGGTTTCGGATCGAGAGCCGCCCCGGATCACCGACCGCCAGCGTCACGTCGCGCGCGCGGATGCGGATCCGCAAGCGCTGGCCGATCGGCGCCTCGACATAGGGAATGACCAGGAAGCCGGCCGGATGATCGAGCCGGGTGATGCCGTCTCGCCGGTCCTGCGCCAGCACGGTTGCCTCGAGCACGGCGCCCGCTTCCCAGTCGCCGACCGAATTCAGCTGCGCGAACACCTCGCCGACCGGCCCGAGCGTGACAACGCGCCCGCCATCGATCAGCGCGACCGTATCGGCGAGCCGCGCCACCTCCTCGACCGAATGGCTGACATAGACGATCGGCAGGCGCTTGGCGTCGCGCAGCCGCTCGATGAAGGGCAGGATCTCGGCCTTGCGCTCGCGATCGAGCGCCGCGAGCGGCTCGTCCATCAAAAGGCAATCCGGGCTCGAAAGCAGGGCGCGGCCGATCGCGACGCGCTGCTTCTCGCCGCCGGAGAGATCGCGCGGCAGCCGCGCCAGCAGCGCGCCGATGCCAAGCAGGTCCACCACCTCGTCAAGACTGCCCCAGCGCCGGGAGCGCGGCGTCAGCCAGCGGCCATAGAGCAGGTTGGAGCGCACCGAGAGATGCGGGAACAACCGCCCCTCCTGGAAGACATAGCCGATGCGGCGCTTGCCCGGCGGCACGAACACGGAGCGGTCCGTATCGACCAGCGTCCGTCCGTCGAGCACGATGCGGCCCTGATCCGGCCGCGCCAGGCCGGCGATCTGGTTGACCAGCGACGTCTTGCCGGAGCCGGAGCGGCCGAACAGCGCCGTGACGCCCGATCCTGCCTCCAGAGCGATGTCGAGCGTGAACTGGCCGAGCTGCTTGCGGATGGCGACCGAGAGCGTCATGCCACCGTCCCCCTGGCAACCCTGCGGGCGAGGAATTCGGAGAGCACCAGCGCCGCGAGCGAGATCGCGACCGAGATCAGCGTCAGCCGCAGCGCCGCAGCGTCGCCGTCCGGCGTCTGGATCAGCGCATAGATGGCGGACGGTATCGTCTGGGTCTGGCCGGGGATGTTGGAGACGAAGGTGATGGTGGCGCCGAACTCGCCGAGCGCGCGGGCAAATGAGAGCACGACGCCCGCCAGTATGCCCGGCAGGGTCAGCGGCAGCGTCACGGTCAGGAAGACCAGCAGCCGGCCGGCGCCGAGCGTCGAGGCGGCCTGCTCCAGCTTGCGATCGATGCCCTCGATCGACAGGCGGATCGCCCGCACCATCAGCGGAAAGCCCATGACGCCGCAGGCGAGCGCCGCGCCCGTCCAGCGAAAGGCGAAAACGAGACCGAATGTCTGCTCGAAGAAGGCGCCGAGCGGCCCCTTGCGGCCGAAGGCGAGCAGCAGCAGGTAGCCGGTCACCACCGGCGGCATCACCAGCGGCAGGTGCACGAGCCCGTCGAGCAGCGTGCGGCCATAGAAGCGCCCGCGCGCCAGCAACAGCGCGACGGCGATGCCGATCGGCAGGCTGACCAGCGTCGCCACCGACGACACCTTCAGGCTCAGCCAGATGGCCGTCCATTCTTCAGGGGAGAGGAAATCAATCATGAATCGCCAGTCATGAGTCGCCAGTCCGGATCATCGGTCACGAAGCCGCCGCTTGGGAAGGTCGGGGGCGCGATCTTGGCGCGCCGCGGCGTCGATGGCTGCTTCAGCTCGATGCGGACAACATCGCGGACGCTGCAGCCGCCATGCGCATCGCCCGTAACCATCAGCCGGAGGCGGTCCGGCGAGGCCGGCGGCGCGCCGCCCTCATAGGCGAGGATCACGGCCTCGCCGGCACATTGCGGATCGAGTTCGCCGATCGACAACGCCACGGCATAGCCGTCGCGCCGGCCAACAAGGCCGGCGCGGGCCGCCCCGGCGCAGTGGCGCGATCCGCCCGCATGGAGGAACGCGCCCTCACTTGCCGACCATGACGTCCGAGGCCTTGATGACCGCCGTCGCCCTGTCGCCCACCTTCAGGCCCAGATCGTCGACCGCCTCATTGGTGATCGACGATGTGATGATCAGGCCATGGCCGATATCGATCTTCACCCGCGCGGTCGTCTGCCCCTTCTCCACCGCCGTGACCGTGCCTTCCAGCTGGTTGCGCGCGCTGAGCTTCATGTTGCCTATTCCTTGGCGAGAAGGGCGAAACCCTGAGCCTCGAAACTGGGGCGAGCTTCCGCGGAATTCAGCCACTCCAGGAACGCCTTGGCGTCCGGGCTGGTCGATGCGGCGACCCGTGCGACAGGATAGACGATCGCCGGATGCGAGTCCTCCGGGAAGGTCCCCACCACCTTGACACCGGGCTCGGCCTTGGCGTCGGTGCCGTAGACGATGCCGAACGGCGCCTCGCCCTTGGCGACGAAGGCGAGCGCGCTGCGGACATTGTCGGCCTGCGCGACGTTCGCGGCAACGGAATCCCAGACGCCGAGGGCCGTCAGGGCGGCCTTGCCGTATTTGCCGGCCGGGACCGAATCGATCGAGCCCATGGCGAGCTTGCCATCCTTGCCGAGCGCCTCGGCGAGCGGGAAATCCTTGGCGATCGTCAGCGTGGCGGTCGAATCCTTCGGGGCGACCAGCACCAGCGTGTTGCCGAGCAGGGTCACGCGCGAGGCGGGATCGATCAGGTCCTTCTTGGCGAGATAGTCCATCCAGTCGAGATCGGCGGAGAAGAAGATGTCGGCAGGCGCACCGGATTCGATCTGCTTGGCGAGGTTGGACGAGCTCGCATAGCTGATCGCCAGTTCCTTGCCGGTCTTGGCCTGGTAGGCGCTGGCGGCGCCATCGAGCGCGTTCTTCAGGCTGGCGGCGGCGAAGACGGTGACGTCGGCGGCCCTGGCCGTCGCGGCGGCGAACGGGGCGACGAGCGGCGCGGCGAAGAGCGCGAGGCTGCCAAGGATGACAAGCCCGCGGCGGAGGCGATGGATCGACATGATGAGCTCCTGAAATCGGATCGACATTTCTGCACGGAAATGTCGAGGGATCAACGCCCTGCCGATCGATCACCCAAGCTGATGGACGGCGCACGAATTGGAATTGGACGCGGCGCGCCCGGCCCGGCTAGCCTGAGCCAAAGAAAGAGGATGGATCATGGCCGCCGAATACACGCTCTATTCGATGCAGTTCTCGGGCAATTGCTACAAGCCGCGGCTTGCCATGCATGAGCTCGGCATTCCGTTCCGGATCGTCGATTTCCAGAAGGGCGCCGGCCAGACGACCAGCCCCGAGTTCCTGGCGCTCAATCCGAACGCCCAGGTGCCGCTGCTGGTGCTGCCGGACGGCCGGCCGCTGGCCGAATCGAACGCCATGCTGCTGCATCTCGCCGAGGGCAGCGAGCTGATCCCGGCCGACGCCTATGACCGCGCCATCTGCTACCAGTGGCTGTTCTTCGAGCAATATAGCCACGAGCCGGTCATCGCCGTGGCGCGCAACTGGCTGACCTACATTCCCGGCGGCCGCGAGACCATGGCGCACCGGATCGACGAATGGCAGCAGAAGGGCAACCGCGTCCTCGCCATCATGGACCAGTTCCTGGCGCAGCACGCCTTCTTCGGCGGACCGGCCTTTTCGATCGCCGACATTGCGCTCTATGCCTACACGCATGTCGCGAGCGAGGCGGATTACGATCTGGGCCGTTATCCGGCGATCGTCGCCTGGCTGGCGCGGGTCGCGGCAAGGCCCCGGCATGTCGGCCTGGACTGGCGTCCCTGAGGCCGGTGACGACGGTCACAGACGGCTTCGGCCATCACGTCGTATAAAGCGTCTTCACGGAATTTTAACCGTGATTTCAGGCTCTTACTTTCGACACGATATCTGTCGAGCAAAGCCACAATCCATTCGAACCGGCGCCGTAGTCGAAGCTCTGAATAGGGGCGTGGGACGGGCAAGGCTGACGGCAAGATCGACGGGAAAAGACGATGCGCACAAATGATGAGAACCAGAGCCGCGCCGGGCGGCGCGAACGGGCCACACGCGGGGCTTTCTACCTCTGGATGGCGGCCTATGCGGCCGTCGTCGTTGCGATCGTCACCGTCCATGCCATGAGCGGCAACCCGTCGAAGCCCGATGACGAGCACCTGCAGCAGGCGATCCGTGCCGGCGTTTCCTACGGCACGGTCATACCGGTCGTGCAGGTCGACGTGAACGGATGATGCGCAACCGCCCTGCCCGCCCCTTCGAACGCGTCGAAGTCCGCCGGCAACCGGCCGGCGGCGAGCGCCGCCGGCATCACGATACGTTCGAGATCGAGCAGTTCTGGCTGGCCGCCCCGCTCAGAACTTGTGAAAAATGAACGCGGCGCCGCCGGCGATCATCGCGAAGCCGACGAGATGGTTCCAGCCAAGCGGCTCCTTCAGATAGAGCCACGAGAACAGCGCGAAGACGACGAGGGTGATCACTTCCTGCATCGTCTTCAGCTGCGCCGCCGAATAGACGCCATGGCCGATGCGATTGGCCGGAACGGCGAGGCAATATTCGAACAGCGCGATGAACCAGCTGATCAGGATCACCTTGACCAGCAGCGTGTTCGGATATTTCAGGTGCCAGTACCAGGCCGACGTCATGAAGACATTGGAGATGACGAGCAGGACGATCGGAGCGATCGCCGGCGAAAGCAGATTGGGCATGGCGTGACCTGAGCTTGACGAGGGGCGGCGCGCACTCTGCCTGCGCCATGGCCGCCGTCAAGCTCCATCCGCCATCGCGAGTACACCCACGAGAATACACGCGAGGCAGGCAAACGCCGGCTTCCCTTTCCGCCGGGTTCCGCTAGGGTCCCGCCGACCATCAGGGGATACGGAACATGGCGTTGACGACCGAAGAAAAGATGCTGATCGAGATGCGGGTGGCGAATGAGAGCCCGAGCACCGCGACCGCCTATCTGCTCTGGCTCTTCCTGTGGTTCGTCTCGGCGCACCGCTTCTATCTCGGCCGCCCGGGCACGGCCATCCTGCAGATCCTCAGCTACTTCATCGTCATCGGCTTCGTCTGGGTGATCATCGACGCCTTCCTCATCCCCGGCATGATCCGCGCCAGGCAGGACGAGATCCGCCGCCGGCTGGAGCGCGCCGCGCTGACCTGACGAGCCCGTGGCGGGCGGGGCGCGCTCTGGACAATCCGGCGCGCGCGGACTTAGCTGCCGGTCCGTCACGACAACCCGGAGGCCCGCCATGACCCATCCCGCCCTCGCCCCGAACCATGTCGCCGTCATCACCGGCGGCGCTTCCGGCATCGGCCTTGCGGCTGCCAGGAAATTCCAGGCATTGGGCCTCAAGGTCGTCATCGCCGACTATCGCCAGGATGCGCTCGACGCGGCGGCGGCATTGCTTGGCGGCGACGTGCTGGCCATGCGAACCAACGTCTCCAGCCGCGACGACATCGAGCGGCTGAAGGACGCCGCCTATGAGCGCTTCGGCAAGGTCAACGTGCTGATGAACAATGCCGGCACGGATGGCGCCGGCCCCGTGCTCGGCTCCTTCGAGAACTGGGAGCGGGTGATCGGCACCAACCTGTTCGGCGTCGTGCACGGCATGCAGGTCTTCGTGCGGGAGATGCTGAAGGGCACCGAGCCGGGCCTCGTCATCAACACCGGTTCCAAGCAGGGAATCACCACGCCGCCGGGCGACGCCGGCTACAACGTCTCCAAGGCTGGTGTGAAGGTCGCGACCGAGGCGCTGGCGCATGAGCTGCGCAACCTCGACGGCGCCAGGGTCACGGCGCACCTGCTGATCCCCGGCTTCGTCTGGACGCACCTGACCAAGGGCGCGCGGACGGAGAAGCCGGCCGGCGCCTGGACGCCCGAGCAGACGGTCGATTTCATGCTCGCCTCGCTGGAGCGCGGCGATTTCTACATCCTCTGCCCCGACAACGACGTCGACCGCGCCACGGACGAGAAGCGCATCCTCTGGGCCGCAGGCGACATCGTCGAGAACCGTCCGCCGCTGTCGCGCTGGCACAAGGATTTCGGCGACAAGTTCCAGGCCTATCTGAAGGGGTGAGTTCAGCCCCCTCGTTCGGGCAAGCAAGCCCCTCACCCAACCCTCTTCCGCAACCGGGCGAGGGCTTCCGGACAGCTCGTCATCAACCTCGCGGCTTGCGATGAGCGCCCCCTCTCCCGCTGGCGGGAGAGGGCTGGGGTGAGGGCCTTCAACGGACCATCCCCAGAAGCAAAAAAGCCCCGCTCGGTCGAGCGGGGCTTTTTCCTTTGGCCACAGCGTGGAAGCCGTCAGCCCTTGTTCTTGTTGTAGACGTCGAAGACGACGGCGCCGAGCAGCACCAGGCCCTTCACGACCTGCTGCCAATCGACATTGACGCCCATGATCGACATGCCGTTGTTCATCACGCCCATGATGAAGCCGCCGACGACGGTGCTGATCACCTGGCCGACGCCGCCCATGGCCGACGCGCCGCCGATGAAGACCGCCGCGATGACGTCGAGCTCGCTGCCGAGGCCGGCGGCCGGCACGGCCTGGCCGAGGCGGGCCGCGATGATCAGGCCGCCGAGCGCCGACAGCACGCCCATGTTGATGAACACCATGAGGGTCAGCCGCTCGGTCTTGATGCCCGAGAGCTGCGCCGCCTTGATGTTGCCGCCCATGGCGTAGACGCGACGACCGATCGTGGTGTGGCGCGTGATGAAGAAGAAGATCGCAACCAGGATCCCCATCACGACAAGCACGATCGGGAAGCCGCGATAGACGGCGAACTGGTAGACGAGGAAGAGCGCCAGCACAGAGACGACGAGCGTCTTGATGACGAAGAGCGTGAAGGGCTCGGCCTCGTAGCCGTGCTGCTCGCGGGTGCGGCGGGCGCGGAAGCCGGAATAGGCAAAGGCCAACACACCGATGATGCCAAGCACGACGGTGGTCATGTGCAGCACGACGCCGGAGCCGACGATGGTCTTGCCGGCGGCGTTGACGACGGGCGGCACCAGGGTGAGCGGGCCGATGATGTCGGGCAGGAAGCCCGAGCTCAGCTGCTTGAACGCATCCGGCAGCGGGCCGACCGACGAGCCGCCGCCGAGCAGGCCCTGGCACATGCCGCGGAAGACGAGCATGCCGGCGAGCGTGACGATGAAGCTCGGGATGCGGTGGTAGGCGATCCAGTAGCCCTGCGCCGCGCCGATAACGCCGCCGATCACCAGGCAGATGATCGCTACCACCAGCGGATTGGTGAAGAACCCGCCGAGCGGCCAGATCACCATCATCATGGCGGCGAGCGCGCCGATGAAGCCGGCGACGGAGCCGACCGACAGGTCGATATGGCCGGAGACGATGACGAGCAGCATGCCGAGCGCCATCACGATGATGAAGCTGTTCTGCTGGACGAGGTTGCTGAGGTTGACCGGCTTGAACAGCGTGCCCGTGGTGATCTGGAAGAACACCATGATGGCGATCAGCGCCAGGATCAGGCCGTATTCCCGGAGATTGGACACGAAGGACGAGACGGGAACGCGCGGCGCGCTCGGCACGTCCTGGGCAACGCCCGACTGCGGTGTGGGAGTGTCGGTCATTATGCTACTTTTCCTTCTCCGCGCACGATGGCGCGCATGATCTTCTCCTGGCTGGCTTCGCTCGCGGCCATTTCCCCGACGATACCGCCTTCATTCATGACGTAGATCCGGTCGGAGATGCCGAGCAGTTCGGGCATTTCCGACGAGATCACGATGATCGCCCTGCCCTCGGCAGCGAGGCGGGCGATGATCGTATAGATTTCGTACTTGGCGCCGACGTCGATGCCGCGCGTCGGCTCGTCGAGGATCAGCACCTCGGGATCGGCGAACAGCCACTTCGACAGCACCACCTTCTGCTGGTTGCCGCCGGAAAGGTTGCCGGTCTTCTGGTAGACGTTCGGCGAGCGGATATTGGTCTTGCGCCGGTAGTCGTTGGCGACGTCGAGTTCCTTGAGGTCGTCGATCACGCCATAGCTCGACACGCCCTTGAGATTGGCGATCGAGATGTTGTTCTTGATGTCGTCGATCAGGTTGAGGCCGAAGACCTTGCGGTCTTCCGTGACATAGGCGAGGCCGCGATCGACCGCCTTGCCCACCGTCGAGACGTCGATCGGCTTGCCGTGCAGCAGGACTTCGCCGGTGATCTTGCGGCCATAGCTGCGGCCGAACAGGCTCATCGCGAATTCGGTGCGCCCGGCGCCCATCAGGCCGGCGATGCCGACGACCTCGCCCTTGCGGACGTTGAGGTTGATATTCTTGATCACCTGCCGGTCCGCATGCAGCGGATGATAGACCGACCAGTTCTTCACCTCGAAGAACACCTCGCCGATCTTCGGATCGCGCGGCGGATAGCGGTCCTCGAGCGAGCGGCCCACCATCGAGGTGATGATCCGGTCCTCGCTGATCTCGCCGCGGCCGAGCGTCTCGATCGTGCGCCCGTCACGGATGACGGTGACGTGGTCGGCAACGCGATTGATCTCGTTCAGCTTGTGCGAAATGATGATCGAGGTGATGCCCTGCCGCTTGAACTCGAGCAGAAGGTCGAGCAGCGCCTGGCTGTCCTTCTCCGAGAGGCTGGCCGTCGGCTCGTCGAGGATCAGCAGCTCGACTTCCTTGCTGAGCGCCTTGGCGATCTCCACCAATTGCTGCTTGCCGGTGCCGATATTGGTGATCAGCGTCTTCGGGTCCTCGGTCAGGCCGACCTTCTTGAGCAGGTCGCGGGTGCGCGCCTCATTGGCGTTCCAGTCGATGACGCCGAACTTGGCGTGCTCGTTGCCAAGGAAAATGTTCTCGGCGATCGACAGCATCGGCACCAGGGCAAGCTCCTGGTGGATGATGACGATGCCCTTCTCCTCGCTGTCATGGATGCCGCGGAAGTGGCACTCCTGGTCGCGATAGATGATCTGGCCTTCATAGTCGCCGTTCGGATAAACACCCGAAAGGACTTTCATCAGAGTCGACTTGCCGGCGCCGTTCTCGCCGCAGATGGCGTGAATCTCGCCTTCCTCGACTTTGAGATTGACGTTCGACAGCGCCTTGACCCCGGGAAAGGTCTTGGTGATGTCGCGCATCTCGAGAATATAGGAAGTCATGCAGAGCCGCTCCGGAAAGGGGCATCGGGTGGGTGAGTTTACCTCGTCGCCAGCCCGACAAGAAGGGGCCCCGCCAAGGCGAGGCCCCTCCGTCTATGTGACGATTACTTGAGTTCGTCGGCCTTGATGTAGCCGGACTCGACGACGAGCTTCTCGTAGTTCGACTTGTCCACCTCATGCGGCGTCAGCAGGATCGACGGGACGACCTTGACGTCATTGTTGTAGGTGGTGGTGTCGAGATTGGCAGGCTTGCCGCCCGACAGGACCGTGTCGACGAGCTCGACGGTCGACTTGGCGAGATCGCGGGTGTCCTTGAAGACGGTCGAGTACTGCTCGCCGGCGATGATCGCCTTGACCGAAGCGGTCTCGGCGTCCTGGCCGGTCACGATCGGCCAGGGCTGGTCGGCGGTGCCGTAGCCGACGCCACGGAGCGAGGCGATGATGCCGCGCGACAGGCCGTCATACGGCGACAGGATGCCGTCGACGCGCTTGCCGTCCGAGTAGTTGGCCGAAAGCAGGTTGTCCATGCGGGCCTGAGCGGTGGCGGCGAGCCAGCGCAGCGTGCCGACCTTGTCCATGCCGGTCTGGCCGGAGACGATCTTGATCGAGCCGTCGTCGATCAGCGGCTGCAGGACCGACATCGCGCCGTTGTAGAAGAAGAAGGCGTTGTTGTCGTCCGGCGAACCACCGAACAGCTCGACGTTCCAGGGCTTGGTGTCCGGGAAGCGCTCCTTGAGGCCCTTCACCAGCGACTGGGCCTGGAGGACGCCGACGCCGAAATTGTCGAAGGTCGTGTAGTAGTCGACGTTCGGGGTCTTCTTGATCAGGCGGTCATAGGCGACGACGACGACACCGGCGTCGGCAGCCTTCTGCAGCGCGTCGGAGAGCGTCGTGCCGTCGATCGAGGCGACGATCAGCGCCTTCGGATTCTTGGTGATCTCGTTCTCGAGCTGGCTCAGCTGGTTCGGGATGTCGTCCTGCGCATACTGCAGGTCGACGGTGTAGCCCTTGGCTTCCAGCTGCGACTTCACGGCATCGCCGTCATTGATCCAGCGCTGGGACGTCTTCGTCGGCATCAGGACGCCGATCAGGCCCTTGTCTTCCGCATGAGCCGCCCCGAGGGCCAGCATGCTGACGGTAACTGCCGCAAGCGCGGACTTGAACAGCTTCATTCGTCTTCTCCCAATAGTACGACGTTTGCTCACGCGTGTTGGCCGAGCCGCCGATAATCGGCGCGCATCGTCTTCACGATCCTACGATCACAATGCCCGACAACCTCCCGGCTGCGACTGCTCGGGTCGTCGCCCATCGGGCGGGACCGCGTCCAGCACGTCTTCGTATGATTTAATTCGGGTCCCAGTCAAACACGTTTTTTGGGCACGCGTATCCGCTTGCTCCAAAGGGTGAATTTGTTGGCA
This sequence comes from Kaistia sp. MMO-174, assembly GCF_037147815.1. Classification (NCBI taxonomy): domain Bacteria; kingdom Pseudomonadati; phylum Pseudomonadota; class Alphaproteobacteria; order Hyphomicrobiales; family Kaistiaceae; genus Kaistia; species Kaistia sp. MMO-174. The sequence goes on from NZ_JBBCUO010000003.1 coordinate 549,412, forward strand.
TTTTCGCGCGCTCCGGCAATGGTCCGATGAATTGCCGGCAAAATGAGCAGCACGGAACGTCGCGTCCGCCTGAACGCTGCCCGGCCGCTTCTCCCCCGCGCCGCCGGCAGGGAGCGCCCCGGCACGGCGTCCGCGGATCGGACCGGACCGATGAAAGGAGACAGGCTCCCGCTACGTCATCGGCGCAACCGTCCGGACTGGAACAACGCCGCGAAACGCGAGATGATCATCGCCAGCCAGTCCGCGTTGGAGCCGCATCATGATCGCGCCAAGCCTCCGCGTTGCATTGCTCGTCCTCGGCCTTTCGGCCGGCCTCGCCTCCGCCGAGACCCTGCCGCTTCCGGCCGGGCTGGTCGGCGCGGCGACCACCGACGGCGAGGCGCTGCTCATCGGCGCCGAGGCGCGCGCCGCCTATTTCCCTCTCGCCGACCAGTTCGTCACCCAGAAGACCCAGAGCTTCTGCGGCGTTGCTTCGATGGTGATGGTCCTCAATGCGGCGGGCGTGCCGGCGCCCACCGTGCCGGAATACGAGCCCTATCGCACCTTCACGCAGGATAATCTGCTCGACGCGCGGACCGACGCCGTCGTGCCGCGCGAGACGATCCTGCGGCAGGGCATGACGCTCGACCAGTTGGGCAGCGTGCTGGCGCTGCAGCCGCTCGACGTCACGGTGAAGCATGCCGGCGACGACAGCCTCGACGCCTTCCGCGCTGCCGCGCGTGACCATCTTGCCCAACCGGGTCAGTTCGTCCTCGTCAACTATCTGCGCAAGGCGCTGGGCCAGCAGACGGGCGGGCATATCTCGCCGCTCGCAGCCTATGACGCGGAGGCCGACCGCTTCCTGATCCTCGACGTCGCCCGCTACAAATATCCGCCGGTCTGGGTCACCGCTTCGGACCTGTTCGCGGCCATGAACACACCCGACAGGGACAATGGCGGCCGGACGCGCGGCTATGTACTGATCTCGCGGAAGACAGCCAACTAGCCCGCCGGGAACCAGAATCCGCACATTGTCGAGACACGGCAAAGTGATGCTCGTTTCAACGGAACAGCCGATGCTGGAGTCCTACAATATCCGGTAGCCACAAAACGGCTAGGTGCATCGATATTGGAGGAAAACATGCGCAGATGGTCCATGGTCCTGGCGGCCGCCGCTCTGGCGACGGCCGCCACCGCCCCCGCCTTCGCCGCCGAAACCATGATGCGGAAGGGGGAAACCGTCATGATGATGCCGAACGGGCAGATGGCCCGCATGATGCACACCGACAAGGCGATGACGGACGCCATGATGAAGGACGCAAAGCCGATGGATGGCTGCGTCATGATGATGATGGGTTCCGACGGCAAGATGTACATGGCGAACGACATGCAGATGGCCAATGGCAAGATGGCCTGCGAATCCGCCATGAAGATGAAGAAGAAATAGCCTCGCTTCCGCCCGTGGCCGCCCCCCCGGGCTTCCCTGTTTCCGACGCCTCGGAGCGATCCCCCGGGGCGCCGCATCCGGCGCAGGCTCGCTTGCGCGTCCGGCCGATTTCGTTGCGAGTGGCCGTCATGGAACGTCGATGCGCCTCGGCTAGAATGAGGATCCGCTGATTCCCTCCTCACCCGCCGGGGCCGATCTTGCGTTTCATCGAAGTCTTCGAGTTCTGGCCCTTTCTCGACACCGTCGTCAGCCTGGCCGCCGCCTTCATCTTCGGAACGCTGGTCGGCGTCGAGCGCCAGTACCGCCAGCGCACGGCCGGCCTTCGCACCAATGTCCTCGTCGCCGTGGGCGCCGCCGCCTTCGTCGATCTCGCCATGGCGATCACCGGCCCGGCAGAGGCGACGCGCGTCATATCCTATGTCGTCTCCGGAGTCGGCTTTCTCGGCGCCGGCGCCATCATGCGCGAGGGCATGAATGTCCGCGGCCTCAACACGGCGGCGACGCTCTGGTGCTCAGCGGCGATCGGCGCCTGTGCGGGCGCCGACATGATCGCCCATGCGGCGCTGGTGACTGTGTTCGTCATCGCCGGCAACACGCTGCTGCGGCCGCTGGCCAACGCCATCAACCGCAAGCCGCTCGACGAGGAAGCCTCCGAGGCGACCTATGAGGTGACGGTCACGGTGCGCGCGGGCGAGCTGCCACGCCTGCGCACCCTGGTCGCCGACATGCTGGAAAAGGCGCATTATCCGGCCGGCGACCTCGAGGTGCACGATCGCGGCGAGGACCTGGCCGAAATCGTCGCGACGCTGGTCAACACCGCCGTCAATCCGAACGAGATGGACGCGGTCGCCCGCCGGATCGAGCGCCTGGCCGGCGTCACCCACGCTTCCTGGGCGATCAGCACCAAGGATTGAGCCCTCGCCACTGATATTGCCCCCTCTCCCACTGCGTGGGCGAGGGAGCCGCCGAGCTTCGGGACGTCTATCGCCGCTTCGGCCCCTTGCGGCCGGCCGAGCTGCCGGGACGTCCGCCGACGGAGCGCGGGCGATGGTTCGTCGTCATCGGATCCGGGCGCTGCGGCCGCTCATGCTCGTCCGTCGAGACCGAGGTCAGGTTCGAGCTGACGCCCATCTCGTCGAGCTCGGGCTTGCGCGCCCGCGACGCCAGCGGCACCTCGGTGCGCTTCACCGTCATCTCGTCGAGGTCGTTCTTGCGGGCACGCGTGGCCGGCTCCGGCGGCAGGTTGCCGGCGCTTCCGTATTTTCGCTCGCCGCGATAGCCGCCGGTACGATCGTCGATCGCCGACTGGCGCGCCAGCGGATCGTCGGCGATGGCGAGTTCGGTCTCCTTGAGGCGCTTGATCTCGTCGCGCAGCCGCGCCGCCGTCTCGAATTCGAGGTTCATCGCCGCGTCGCGCATCTTCTTCTCGAGCGCGTCGAGATGCGCCTTCAGATTGTTGCCGACCAGCGCCGTATCGGCCATGCCGGCGTCGACGGTGACGTGATCCTGCTCGTAGACCGAGGAGAGGATGTCGCCGATCTGCTTCTTGACCGATTCCGGCGTGATGCCGTGCTCTTCGTTGTAGGCGAGCTGCTTTTCGCGGCGGCGCTCGGTTTCCGCCATCGCCCGCTCCATCGAACCGGTGACCCGGTCGGCATAGAGCAGGACCTTGCCGTCGACGTTTCGCGCCGCGCGGCCGATGGTCTGGATCAGCGACGTCTCGGAGCGCAGGAAGCCCTCCTTGTCGGCATCGAGGATGGCGACGAGCCCGCACTCCGGAATATCCAGGCCTTCGCGCAGGAGATTGATGCCGATCAGCACGTCGAAGGCGCCGAGGCGGAGATCGCGGATGATCTCGATGCGCTCCAGCGTCTCGACGTCGGAATGCATGTAGCGGACGCGGACGCCGTTCTCGTGCAGGTATTCGGTCAGGTCCTCGGCCATGCGCTTGGTGAGCGTCGTGACCAGCGTGCGATAACCCTTCTTCGCCGTCTCGCGCACTTCGCCGAGCAGGTCGTCGACCTGGGTCTTGGCCGAGCGGATCTCGACCGGCGGGTCGATCAGGCCGGTCGGCCGGATGACCTGCTCGGTGAAGACGCCGCCGGTCGCTTCCATCTCCCACGAGCCGGGCGTCGCCGAGACGTGCACCGTCTGCGGCCGCATCGCGTCCCATTCCTCGAAGCGAAGCGGCCGGTTGTCCATGCAGGACGGCAGGCGGAAGCCGTATTCGGCCAGCGTCGCCTTTCGCCGGAAGTCGCCGCGATACATGCCGCCGATCTGCGGGATGGTGACGTGGCTCTCGTCGGTGAAGACGAGCGCGTTGTCGGGCAGGTATTCGAACAGGGTCGGCGGCGGCTCGCCCGGCAGGCGGCCGGTCAGGTAGCGCGAATAGTTCTCGATGCCGGCGCAGGCGCCGGTCGCCTCCATCATCTCGATATCGAAGCGGCAACGCTGCTCCAACCGCTGCGCTTCGAGCAGGCGGCCCGATGCCTCCAGTTCCGCCAGCCGCAAGCGCAGCTCATGCTTGATCGAGGCGATCGCCTGGTTGAGCGTCGGCTTCGGCGTCACATAGTGCGAATTGGCGTAGACCTTGACGAATTTGAGCTCGTTCGTCTTCGTGCCCGTCAACGGATCGAACTCGGTGATGCTCTCGACCTCGTCGCCGAACAGCGACAGCCGCCAGGCGCGATCCTCCAGGTGGGCCGGGAAGATCTCGACCGTATCGCCGCGCACCCGGAAGGTGCCGCGGGTGAAATTGGCGTCGGAGCGCTTGTATTGCAGCGCCACGAGATCGGCGAGCAACTGCCGCTGGTCGAGCTTCTCGCCGAGCTCGATGCCGAAGGTCATCGCCGTATAGGTCTCGACCGAGCCGATACCGTAGATGCAGGAAACCGAGGCGACGATGATGACGTCGTCGCGCTCCAGCAGCGAACGGGTCGCCGAATGGCGCATCCGGTCGATCTGCTCGTTCACCGAGGATTCCTTCTCGATATAGGTGTCGGTCCGCGGCACATAGGCCTCGGGCTGGTAGTAGTCGTAGTAGGAGACGAAATACTCGACGGCGTTATCCGGGAAGAACGCCTTGAACTCTCCATAGAGCTGGGCCGCCAGAGTCTTGTTCGGCGCCAGGATCAGCGCCGGGCGCTGCGTGCGCTCGATCACCTTGGCCATGGTGAAGGTCTTGCCCGAGCCGGTGACGCCGAGCAGGACCTGGTCGCGCTCCATTTCGGCGACACCGTCGACCAGCTCCCGGATGGCGTTGGGCTGGTCGCCGCGCGGCTCGAAGGCGGAGACGATCTGGAACGGCCTGCCGCCCTCCGACTTTTCCGGCCGCGGCGGCCGGTGCGGCACCCAGGTCTTGTCGCGGATCTCCGGCCGGCCGTTCTCGATCAGCGCCGAAAGCGCCGCGACGGTCGCCGTCACGGAGGACGACGCCATCGACTCGGCTTCCTCGAGGCTGATCTCGAGGCCGGAGACCGGATTGAGGCCGCTCGCGGCGCGCTCGCGGGCGCTGCTGGCGACGCCGATCGAGGTGCCGCGCCCGGACTTGTGCGTGTCCGTCGCCTTGTCGGCCTTCTTCTCGCCCTTCGATCCGGATTTCGCCTTGCGCTCGGCGTCGACCGGCAGGTCGACGAGCTGCATCCGCTCCGGCCGGGCGCGCGGCGCGCGCTTCGGCTTCGGGGCGATCGGCTCGGCATCCGCCGCGCGCGCGATCTCCTCCATCCAGTCGGCGATATTGCCCGACAGGGGAGCCCCTTCGAGCGGAGCCTGCGGCGCTTCGCCGAAGCCGGTTGTTTTGGGACGCTTGGCCATGGGTACGAAAGTAGAACGTCCGCGCACGAATTTGAAGGGGGCGCGACGCATGATTGTTTCCGCAATCGGCGCGGCCGTGGCATCAAGATCGTCGACATTCGGCTCGCGATCCGTCGGGAGGGCGACATGTCCCGGAGCGTCCCTCCTCACCCAACTGCCGCGCCGGACGCGGCTGGCGAGAACGGCCTGAGATGCGATAGCTTCGGCCGAGACCCTGCCGGCAAGCCATGTCATCACCGGGTCTTTCCCGGGAGATTGACGTGACCAGCAACGGCAGGATGTGGGCTGGACTTGGCTGCGGCGTCGCGGCCGGAGCGCTGTGGGGACTGGTGTTCCTCGCGCCCCAGCTGGTGCGCGAGTTCACGCCGCTCCAGCTCGCCGCCGCCCGCTACCTCGCTTACGGCCTGTTCGCGGCGGCGCTGATCGCGCCGCGCTGGCGGCGGCTCGTCCGCGTCCTCGGTCCGCGCGAATGGGGAGCGCTGGTCTGGCTCAGCCTGCTCGGCAACATCGTCTACTATGTGCTGCTGGCGAGCGCGGTGCAGCTCGGCGGCATCGCCATGACCTCGCTGATCATCGGCTTCCTGCCGGTGGCGGTCACCCTGATCGGCAGCCGAGACCATGGCGCCACGCCGCTCACGCGACTGGCGCCGTCGCTGCTGCTCGGTACCGCCGGCATCCTCTGCATCGGCTGGCAGTCGCTCGGCTCGATCGGAAGCGGCCTGCAGCCGGACGCCCTTCTCGGTCTCGCCTGCGCCATCGCCGCGCTGGCGTCATGGTCGACCTATGCCGTCCAAAACGCCCGCTGGCTGGTACGCGTGCGCCACCTGTCGTCGCAGGACTGGAACCTGCTGACCGGCATCGTCACCGGCGCTCTGTCGCTCTTGCTGCTGCCGCCGGCGCTGCTGATCGGCGCGCACGGCCACGACACCAGCGAATGGCTGCGCTTCGCCGCGGTTGCGGCCGGCGTGGCGCTGTTCGCCTCGATCGTCGGCAATTTCTGCTGGAACTGGATGAGCCGGCTGATGCCACTGACCCTGGTCGGCCAGATGATCCTGTTCGAGACCCTGTTCGCCCTGCTCTACGGCTTCCTGTGGGAGCGCCGCCTGCCGACGACGCTGGAAAGCGTCGCCATCGTTCTGGTGGTGGCGAGCGTGCTCGCCTGCGTCACCGCGCACCGGGCGCGGAGCGACGGGACCGAACCCGTCAGCCAGCCCGAGGCAGGCTCATGACCTGATCATAGAGGTGGCGCGGGATCTGGACGCCATGCGCCAGGCTGCGCGCGCGCGCCTCGTAGCGGCGGACGGAAGGCAGTCGCGCGCCCTGGTCGACGATGGTCGAGAACAGCCGCTCGCTGCTCGCCTGGTTGTCGCGGACGCCGCCGCCGAGGATGGCGGGATCGAAGGCGATCAGGATCTCGCCATGCGCCGGTGCCGCCTTGACGCCGTCGTCGAAATCCATCGGTTCCAGGCTGGTCATGTCGGCGATCAGCGGCCCGGCCAGGAGCTCGATCATCGTCGACAGCGCCGAGCCCTTGTGGCCGCCGAAGGTCAGCATGGCGCCGTCGAGCGCCGCCGCCGCGTCGGTGGTGGGATTGCCGTCCAAGTCGATCGCCCAGCCCGGTTGCAGCGGCTTGCCGGCCATCTTGTGCAGCGAGATGTCGCCGCGCGCGATCGCGCTGGTGGCGAAGTCGAACACGTAGGGATCCTGCCCGGCGCGCGGCCAGCCGAAGGCGATCGGATTGGTGCCGAGCGCGCCCCTGCTGCCGCCGGCAGGCGCCACCCAGCTATGGCTCGGCGTCATGGCGATCGCGACCAGCCCTTTTGCCGTCAGCATCTCGATCTCCGGCCAGAGCGCCGAGAAATGGAAGCAGTTGTTGATCGCGAGCACCGAGATGCCGACCGTCCTCGCCTTCTCGACGAAGAGCGGCATCGCCGCCTCCAGCGCCGGCAGCGAATAGCCGAACCCGGCGTCGACCTTGGTCACGGCCGGCGTCGTGTTCTCGACGACCGGCACGGCGGCGCGGTTGAAGCGCGGATGGTTGATCGTCTGGACGCAACCCGGCAGGCGGAACAGGCCATGCGAATGGCATTCGTCGCGCTGGCCTTCGGTGATCACGCGCGCCACCGGCTCGGCCTGGCGCTCGGGCAGGCCGGCCGCGACGAGCACCGACTTCGCGATTGCAAAGACCTCGTCGAGTCCGAGCGTCACGCGATCCCCGGATTGTTCCATGCCCAATCTGCCCCTCGTTGTATGCATTCAGTCGACAGTCTCTAGCAGCGCGCCGACGGACCGACAATGTCGGCGATGGACGCTCGCCGTCGCCACCCATGACGCGTCATCGGGCGCCCGCAAAGAAAAAAATCGGCGCCCCTGTCGATCCCGCCACCTGTCGCTCGTCGTGACATGAGAGCACGATCGGCAGCCTCGAAATCCGACACTGCCGGCAGCCGCGATCCAGAAGGAGCAAGCCATGCGGTTCATGATCATCGTCAAGGCCAACCCGGACACCGAAGCGGGCGTGATGCCGGAGGAGAAGCTGATCGCCGACATGGCGGCCTATCACGAGGATCTCGCCAAGGCAGGCGCGCTGCTCGACGCCTCCGGCCTGCAGCCGAGCGCCAGAGGCGCCCGCATCCAGTTCTCCCCCGGCGGCCAGCGCTCCGTCATCGACGGCCCCTTCGCCGAGACCAAGGAACTGATCGCCGGCTACACGATCATCGAGGTGAAATCGCGCGACGAGGCGATCGAGTGGGCGAAGCGGATGCCCAATCCCGCCGGTGAGGGCAAGGCCGGCGAGATCGAGCTCCGGCAATTGTTCGAGCTCGATGATTTCGAGCCGGGCGAGTCGATCGACCGCCTCCGCCAGATGGAAAGCGGCGCGCGCGCCTGAACCGCCCCACAGACAGCAATCCGAGACGAGGACAGACCCATGCGCTTCATGATGCTGATGATCCCCAAGGGATACGAGACCGCCGAACCCGGCACCATGCCGGAGGCGGACGCCGTCGCCGCGATGATGAAATACAACGAGGCCCTGCAGGAGGCCGGCATCCTGCTGGCGCTGGACGGGCTGCATCCGCCGTCCATGGGCGCCCGCGTCACCTTCCAGGGCGGCAAGCCCAAGGTCAGTGACGGCCCCTTCGCGGAGGCGAAGGAAGTGCTCGGCGGCTACTGGATGATCAACGTCAAGTCGCGCGAGGAAGCGATCGAATGGGCCAAGAAGTGCCCGGCCGGCGACAATGAGACGATCGAGGTTCGCCAGGTGCAGGAAATGGAGGATTTCCCCGCCGACGTGCAGGCCGCCGCCGCCGGATTCGACGACATGCAGAAGCGGGCCGGCGGGCGCTAGACGCCCGGCCTGCGACACCGGAGAAACACCATGCTCAGGTTCCTTCTCGTCGCGGCGATTGTGCTGGTCGCCGCGATCGGGGTGGTGCTCGCCTATGCAGCGACCCGCCCCGACCACTTTCGCGTCGAGCGGCAGGCGCGGATCCAGGCGCCGGCCGACCGGATCTTTCCGCTGATCGCCGACTTCCACAGCTGGGCGACATGGTCGCCTTACGAAAAGCTGGATCCGGCCATGCACCGCAGCTATTCCGGCCCGCAGAGCGGCAAGGGCGCCGTTTATGAATGGAGCAGCGACGGCAAGGCCGGCACCGGGCGGATGGAGATCGCCGACGCCTCGCCGCCGTCGCGGGTCGAGATCGACCTCGCCTTCACCCGACCGTTCCAGGCGCGCAACGTCGCGGCGTTCACCCTGGAGCCGGACGGCGATGCGACCCGGGTAAGCTGGTCGATGGACGGCACGACGCCCTTCCTCGCCAAGGTGATCGGCCTCTTCGTCGACATGGACAAGATGGTCGGCCGCGACTTCGAAACCGGCCTCGCCAATCTCAAGGCGGCGACGGAGACGCGATAGCCCGCCGACTTCGGCCCGTGGACGCGACGGGGCCATCTCCGACCTTGCGTCCACGCAGCAGACATGGCCTGATCCGCGGCCGTGACACACACCGAAACCCATCAAGCGATCAGCGCCGTCTGGCGGATCGAGCAGGCGAAGCTCGTCGCCAGCCTCGCCCGGATGCTGCGCGACATCGGCGTTGCCGAGGAACTGGCGCAGGACGCGCTGGTCGCGGCGCTGGAGCGCTGGCCGCAAACCGGCATTCCGGACAATCCAGGCGCCTGGCTGATGGCGACCGCCAAGCGGCGCGCCATCGACCGGCTTCGCCATCGCAAGCTGGCGGACGCGAAGCACGCCGAGATCGGCTATATCAGCGATCTCGACCAGGATAGCGTCGTCGACGAACTGGAAGCGCGGCTCGACGACGACATCGGCGACGACCTGCTGAAGCTCGTCTTCACCGCCTGCCATCCGATCCTCTCCGCCGAGGCGCGCGTGGCTCTGACGCTGCGGCTGATCGGCGGCCTCTCCACCGGCGAGATCGCCCGCGCCTTCTTCGTGCCCGAGTCGACCGTGGCGCAGCGCATCGTTCGGGCGAAACGGACGCTCGCCGACGCCGACGTTCCCTATGAGGTGCCGCGCGGGGACGAACTGGCCAAACGCCTCGCCTCGGTGATCGAGGTAATCTACCTGATCTTCAACGAGGGCTATTCTGCGACCGCAGGCGAAGACTGGATCCGGCCGCAGCTGGCCGACGAGGCGGTTCGGCTCGGCCGCATCCTGGCCGGGCTGGCGCCGAACGAGGCGGACGTGCATGGCCTCGTGGCGCTGATGGAAATCCAGGCCTCGCGCTTCGCGGCGCGCGTAGGCCCGAATGGCGAGCCCGTGCTGCTCCTGGACCAGAACCGGGCGCGCTGGGACCACCTGTTGATCCGCCGCGGCCTCGCGGCGCTGACCCGCGCCGAGGCGCTCGGTCCGCGCGGCACCTATACGCTGCAGGCGGCGATCGCGGCCTGCCACGCGCGCGCTCCGACCGCCGACCAGACCGACTGGGGACGCATCGCCGGGCTTTACGCCGAACTCGGCCGGATCGCCCCCTCGCCGGTGGTGGAGCTGAACCGTGCCGTCGCTGTCGGCATGGCCGAGGGACCGGCCGCCGGCCTCGCCGTGGTCGAGCCTTTGGCAACCGAGCCGGCGCTGGCGAGCTCGCATCTGCTGCCGGGCGTGCGCGCCGACCTCTTGATGAAGCTCGGCCGCCTCGCCGAGGCGAAGCTCGATTTCGAGCGTGCCGCCGCCCTCACCCGCAATCTGCGCGAACGCCAGCTACTGCTCGAGCGCGCCGCGACCTGTGCGAACGGCATCGCCGTCTGATCCCGCCCGCCGGCCCGCCCTTGCGCCGGCGGCCGGCGCGCCTTAGGGAGCACGCAGATGGCAGAGGGAGGATCGGATGACCGACACGAACGCCGAAGAGGCTCTGGCGAGCCGCATCGAAGCGCTGGAAATCCGGATCGCCTACCAGGATGAAACCATCGAGGACCTGAACAGCGCGATCACGGCGCAATGGAAACAGGTCGATCTCCTGACCCGCAAGATCGCGCAGCTGACCGAGCAATTGCGCGAGACATCAGAGCAGATCGGCCGCCCGAACCTGCCCGAGCCGCCGCCGCCCCATTATTGAGAGCCGGCGCCGCGCTCAGGTGGCGTAGGCGACGATCCAGAGCGCGAGCGCGATGGCGATGCCATCCTCGATGAGGGCGATCGGCAGGTCCCTGCCGCCCGTTGCCGCAACCAGGCGCTTGCGCGCCTCGTAGCCGCCGAGCGTGCCGATCACGGCGCCGATGGCACCGAGGATCAGGCCGACGATCCAGGCGCCGCCGGCAAAGCCGAGCGCGGCGCCGCAGACCGCGCCCATGAAGATGCGGGTGGCGAACTGCACCGGCACCTTGCGGCTCGGCGTCGTCGGCAGCTGATCGGTGATCAGTTCGGCGATGGCCAGCACGGTGAGGATCACCGGCGCCAGCCAGTGGCTCAGAAAGGAGAGCCAGCTGCCGTCAAGATTGATCCAGCCGAGATAGGCGGCCCATGCGATGGCCGCCGGCGCGGTCATCGCGCGCAGGCCGGCGACGACGCCGATCAACAGCGCCAGGACATAGATGAACATGCTGTCTTCCCCCTACGTTGCCCACAACCGCAGGGTGACGGATTTCCGGCCGTCGATGCCAGGGATTTGTTCGATTGCAGAAAAGAAAAACTAGGAAGCCGCCATGCCGTGCCCGGCGGGCGGAATTTCTTACCCTAAGGAACCTTTGGCCGCTCAGGTAGCGCCGGCCCTTCAGGCAGACGCTTCGTCAGGCCACGCCGCGACTCGGTCGGTTCCTGCGCAGGCGGGCATGAAAAAGCCGGCATCACTGCCGGCTTCAGGGTCTCATGCTGCCGCCTCGGCGCCCTCTTTCCGCCGCTGGCGGACCGGGTTCGGCAGCTCGATCTCGACCTCGAGGGTGGAGACGGCCTCGGCCCGCTGCATCTTCACCTGGACCTTGTCGGCCGGGATGTCGACGTGGCGGGCGATGACACCGAGGATCTCTTCACGGAGCTTGGCGATCAGATCGCTGGCGCCGGCCGAGACTCGCTCGTGCTGCAGCAGGATCTGCAGCCGGTCGCGCGCCACCGGCGCGGATCGCGCCGGCTTGAAGAAGTTGAAGATCGTCATGCAGCCCTCCGACCGAAAAGCTTGCTCATGAAGCCGCGCCGCTCCGCCGGAACGACCATCGGGATGTTTTCGCCTTCGAGGCGGCGGGCCGCATCGATATAGGCGCGCGCCGGGGCGCTGTCGGCATCGACCAGCGTGACCGGGCAGCCGACATTCGAGGCATTCAGCACCGCCTCGCTCTCGGGGATGATGCCGAGCAGCGGGATCGACAGGATCTCGAGGACGTCCTCGACCTTGAGCATCTGGCCGCGCTCGGCGCGGGCGGCGTCATAGCGGGTGAGCAGGAGGTGCTTCTCCATGTACTCGCCGCGCTCGGCCTTCAGCGTCTTCGAATCGAGCATGCCGATGATGCGGTCGGAATCGCGCACCGACGACACTTCCGGATTGGTCACGACGATGGCCACGTCGGCATGGCGCATGGCGAGCATGGCGCCGCGCTCGATGCCGGCCGGGCTGTCGCAGACGACCCAGTCGAAATGGCCGCGCAGCTCTTCCATGACGCGGGCGACGCCCTCGGCGGTCAGCGCGTCCTTGTCGCGCGTCTGCGAGGCCGGCAGCACATAGAGCGTGTCGAGCCGCTTGTCGCGGATCAGCGCCTGCTGCAGCTTCGCCTCGCCCTGGACCACATTGATCAGGTCGTAGACGACGCGGCGCTCGGCGCCCATGACGAGGTCGAGATTGCGCAGGCCGACGTCGAAATCGACGACAGCCACGCGCTGGCCGGACATGGCCAGCGCGGCGCCGATGGCGGCGGTGGACGTCGTCTTGCCAACGCCGCCCTTGCCCGATGTCACAACGAGAACCTGAGACATTGCTTCTGCTCCTTGCTGGCTCAGGCCAGCGCCGCCATGTTCATCTTGTCATTTGCGAGCCAAGCCTGGACCGCGCGGCCGCGCAGGCCCGGGTCGAGGTCGTCGGCAGTCTGGTAGAGGCCGTCTATGGCGATCAGCTCGGCCTCGAATTTCTGGCAGAAGATCCGCGCCGCCGCGTTGCCGGTCGATCCGGCGATGGCGCGGCCGCGCAGCGTGCCATAGATGTGGATCGAGTTGCCGGCGATGATCTCCGCGCCGGATGCGACGGAGCCGACCACGGTCACGTCGCCCTGCGGGAAGATGATCGACTGGCCGGAACGGACCGGCGTCTCGATCAGCAGCGACGGGACCGCTCGGTCGACGAAGCTGTTCTGCTTGGGTGGCTCGGCGGACGGCTTGTGCAGGATTTCGGTCTGCTTGCCACCGCTGACGGACGGAGGCATGCCGAAGCCGAGCCAGGACGGATCGGCGCCCTCGACCCCCATCACCTTGATCTCGCGTTCGTAGAGCATGGCGATCAGCTCTGCGAAGTCGCGCTTGGTGATGGCGAGGCCGGTGACGTCGAGAATGACGGGGCGACTGGCAAAGTAGCCCTCGGAACGCTTGGAAAGCTTGTCGAGTTCCGCCAGCCAGTCGGCCAGCGGGAGTTCGGGCGCCAGAACGGTGGCGAGGAAGGATCTTCCCCGGAACCGGATCGCTGCGCGTTGTTTGGAAGCGGGAGTAGCCACGGTCGCTGTTTGCCTTCTGTTAAGCAATGTGTGCGACACGCTGGTTAACGAGTGGTTAACCACGTCGGACCCGTTAAGGGTTTGGAGGGCAAAAGCTGAGGAATCCCGAGGGGGTTAGGCCGAACAAAAAAATCTGGGTTGCAGTCCGGAAACCCGTCAACAGCAGCGCGAAAAGCCGCCCTTTGCCTCGATTCCATCGCGAAGCGCTGCGTCATGCCGGATCGGCCCGGCGCCCGCCGCAGAGCGGATTCGGCGAATCGATCCAGCGCCCCGCCAGGGGGCGCCGTTAACGTTTACACCCGCTTGTTCGAAGCCGCCGCGGCGGTGCGAGGCATGGCCTCAGGCCTGTTCCGGCGCGACGTCCGAAGCCTTGGCGGCGAGCGCCCGCTTCACCTCCGGCACGACCTTCGTCCCGAACAGTTCGATCGACTTCATCATCTTGTCGTGCGGCAGCGTGCCGACGCTGAACTGAATCAGGAAGCGGTCATGGTCGAACAGTTCGTGCTGGTAGAGGATCTTCTCCGCCACCTCGGACGGGCTGCCGACGAACAACGCGCCATGCAGGCGGCGCTGCGCCTCGAACTGGCCGCGCGTTGTCGGCGGCCAGCCGCGCTCCTTGCCGAGCTTGGTCATCACGGCGGCGAAGGGCGGATAGGCGATGTCGGCGGCGTCCTGCGAGTTCTCGGCGATGAAGCCGTGTGAATTGATGCCGACCTTCAGCCGCGCGGGATCGCTGCCGGCTTCCTTGCCGGCGCGGCGGTACAGTTCGACCAGCGGCTGGAAGTGGGCTGGATTGCCGCCGATGATGGCGATCGCCAGCGGCAGGCCGAGCACGCCGGCGCGCACGACCGATTGCGGCGTGCCGCCGACAGCGATCCAGACCGGCAGCGGATCCTGGGCGGGGCGTGGATAGACACCGAGATCCTGGATCGCGGCGCGATGGCCGCCCGGCCAGCTTACCCGCTCGCTGTCGCGAATACGCAGCAGCAGTTCGAGGTTTTCGGCGAACAGCGCGTCGTAATCGGCGAGATCGAAACCGAACAACGGGAAGGATTCGATGAACGAGCCGCGCCCGGCCATGACTTCGGCCCGGCCGTTCGAGACAAGGTCGAGCGTCGAAAAGCGCTGGAAAACGCGCACGGGATCATCGGAGGAAAGCACCGTGACGGCGCTGGTCAGGCGTATGGACTTGGTGCGCGCGGCGGCAGCCGCCAGCACGACGTCAGGCGCAGAGACCAGATAGTCGGGCCGGTGGTGTTCGCCCAGGCCGAAGACGTCGAGACCGACCTGATCGGCCAGTTCGATCTCCTCGATGAGATTGCGGATCCGCTCGACCGGATCGAGCCGCACGCCGGTCGTCGGGTCGGGCATATTGTCGCCGAAGGTGTAGATCCCGAATTCCATTCTGGTCGCCTCTCCGAATGACGTCGGCGCGGAAATGCCCGGATCGCCCCGTTTCGGGGCAGATATGGCAACCCGGCGCCGGATTGTCAGCCCCAACGCAGGAAGACGCATCGTCAACCGAAACGAGCATGCCCTTCCGCAACGTCGGCGCGGCGCACGGCTTTTGGTTGCCGCCTCGCCCCGCATCCCCTAAATGACGGGTTCCCCAATCGACCGAAAGTCGCATGATGGAAGACACCACGAAGAGCGCCGAGAAGAAGCAGGCGTCCAAGGACGGCCTCGGCGGCACCATCCGCGTCTTCGCCGAGGCGCTGATCATCGCGCTGATCGTGCGCACCTTCCTGTTCCAGCCGTTCGAGATTCCGTCGGGCTCGCTGATCCCGACGCTGGAGATCGGCGACTACCTGTTCGTCTCCAAATATTCCTACGGCTATTCGCGCTATTCGTTCCCCTTCGGCATGGGTCCGTTCGAGGGCCGCATCTGGGGCTCGGAGCCAAACCAGGGCGACATCGTCGTCTTCAAGGGACCGAAGGACAATTCGACCGACTTCATCAAGCGCGTCATCGGCAAGCCCGGCGACACCGTGCAGATGATCGACGGCCGGCTCTACATCAACGACAAGATGGTGGAGCGCCAGCAGATCGAGCCCTACGAGACCAAGGACTTCTTCGGCAACACGATCTCGGCGGCGCGCTATGAGGAGACGCTGCCGAACGGCGTCAAGCACCAGATCATCGAGATCGAGGGCGATCGCGGCTCGTTCGACAACACGCCGAAATACGAGGTTCCGCCGGGCCATCTCTTCATGATGGGCGACAACCGCGACAACTCGGCCGATTCCCGCGACATGCAGTCGATGGGCTACGTCCCGAACGAGAATGTCGAAGGCAAGGCGCGCTGGGTGTTCTTCTCGATCGACGAAGGATCGCGCGTCTGGGAGTTCTGGAAATGGCCGTGGTCGATCCGCTGGAACCGGCTGTTCACCTCGATTACCTGACGCCGCAGGCAGGCCACCGTCGCGCCTGAGTGACACGCATCGCAAAATGCAACGACCGCCGATTTGTGCATTGCAAAATGCACGAATCGGCGGTCATTGTCGTGAGGGTCGCGCCTCCGCGCCCGCCTGATCCTCACCGCCGGACCACCCCATGCCGATCGCCCTCTTCGCCCTGGCCATTGCCTCGTTCGGCATCGGCACGACTGAATTCGTCATCATGGGGCTGCTGCCGGAAGTGGCGGCCGATCTCGGCGTCTCGATCCCCAGCGCCGGCCTGCTGATCACCGGCTATGCCATCGGCGTCGTCATCGGCGGCCCGATCATCGTGCTCGCCACATCGCGGCTGCCGCGAAAGATCACGCTGGTCGGGCTGGCGATGCTGTTCGTCATCGGCAATCTCTTCTGCGCCATCGCGCCGACCTACGCGCTTCTGATGGCGGCGCGCATCTTCACCGCCTTCGGCCATGGCGCCTTTTTCGGCATCAGCGCCGTCGTCGCCGGCACGCTGGTGCCGCGCAACCAGCGTGCCCAGGCCATGGCGCTGGTCTTCGCCGGCCTGACGCTCGCCAATATCCTTGGCGTTCCCGGCGGCACCGCGCTCGGCCAGATCGCCGGCTGGCGCTCGACCTTCTGGGCCGTAGTCCTGATCGGGCTGGTCTCGGTCGCCGCCATCATCGCCTGGGTACCGTCGGACCGAGGCGCCTCGGCGCCGCCGAGCCTGATGCGCGAATTCGCGGTGTTCAAGCGCCTGCAGGTCTGGCTCGCCATGGCGGTCAGCGTGCTGGCCGCCGCCGCCACCTTCGCCTGCTTCACCTATATCGCGCCGATCCTGAAGACGGTGACGGGGCTGGAATCGCACCAGATCACCTGGGTGCTGCTGCTGTTCGGCGTTGGCATCACCATCGGCAACCTGATTGGCGGCCGACTGGCCGACTGGAAGCTGATGCCGACAATCCTCGGCGCGCTGACGGCGCTGATCATCGTGCTGGCGCAGTTCAGCTACACCAGCCACTCCGTCATCGGCGCCTGCATCAGCGTCTTCGTCTGGGGCTGCGTGATGTTCATCCTGATCGCGCCGCTACAGATGCGCGTGATCGAATGCGCCGGCGAAGCGCCCAATCTCGCATCGACGCTCAACCAGGGCGCCTTCAATATCGGCAATGCCGGCGGGGCGTGGATCGGCGGCCTCGCCATCACCTTCGGCGCTGGCTTCGACAGCCTGCCGCTCGTTGGCGCCGCGCTGACGGTGCTGGCGCTGATGATCGCGCTGTTGTCCTGGCATCTCGGCAGGCAGCCGATGGCGGTCGCTTCGACCGGCTAGGCTCAGTCGGCCTGCCAGGCCTCGAAGCGACCCTGCACGGCGGCGATAAGGGCGGCCCCGGCGGGCTGCACCGCCAGCGTTTCGCAGCGCTGCGCCTCGGTTTGCGCGGCGACCGGATCACCGCCAAATGCCGCACTCGGCAACATGATCGCGACCCACACAGCCGCGACAGCCAGCAGATTATCCGCGGTCAATCCCGACATAGCCAAACTCCGCCCTGCCCTGCGATGCACTGTTAAATAATACGTCCCCGACCTGCGGGTTCCGCCCTCCGACATCAAATTTGCGTCAGGAGGTCGATCGGGATCCGCTTGGCCGATGATTTCGCATCGCAATATGCAGCGATCATGCCAGCTTGATGACAATTGACGGCCCCGACGCGAGAAAAACGTAAGTATTCGCGGACGACCGGGCGCATTGTGTCTCCGGCGCGTCGGCTTTGCGCCGGATGGGCGCTCCGCCCTTCGAGGCCGCGGGTCGGCGCGTCCCAGGAGACGCAGACGGCAGGGCGCCGCCAAACAATGCTATCCTGATAGTAAGTCGCATATATCGGACAACATAACGGTCCTTTTCAGTGTAGGTGAAGCAACTGCAACTTTACGTTAGGGAATACGACCCATTGATTTTCTGTGGATGCTGAAGCATAGTTTCGCTCGCACGGGCATAGGACCCGACGGAGACTGGACAAACGCGCGTCGGATGCTACGGCATTCGCGGGGCGGCTTGCGCGAGCGACCGCACGATATCGACAAGACGCAGAGACCTTTCCCCGACAACCTGAGTGCCTGGAGTGTGCCGGCCGAGCGGAGCGGCTGGTAGAGTAAAGAAGAATGGGAAAGGAACAGCGATGCGACAGTCTGGTACGGTCAAGTTCTTCAATGCGTCGAAGGGCTTTGGCTTCATCACCCCCGACGATGGCGGCAAGGATGTGTTTGTGCACGTCACGGCTGTCGAGCGTTCGGGCATTGCGAACATGAATGACGGCATGCGGATCACGTTCGAGACCGAGCCCGATAAGCGCGGCAAGGGCCCGAAGGCGGTAGACCTGCAACCCGGCTAGCCCCTCGCCTTCGCGGACAAGTCCAGAAAGCCGCCGGCCTGCCCGGCGGCTTTTGCGCGTCTGCCTCCCGGCCGCGACAGGCGCCTGACGCTGCGTCCACAATTCCGACACGCCCGTGCAGGAAAAGTCATCGCGCATTCTCTTCGCCTGCCTATATACTGATACTAAATGAAGATTCGCGCTGCTCTGCCAAGCACCGCCGTTGAGTTGGAATGGGAGACCGGTTTTTCCGCGCGGGGCGGAGCGGTTTTTGCTCAACAGGAGGGCTCGATCTCGAGATCTGCTTTCGGCAGTCGTTTTGTTGCGTTGCGTATCCCCCGATCAAGCGCGAGGGTCGGCCATGAGCCTCATCGACTTCGAAACCGAAGACCGGCAATCCAACCCGGTTGATATGATCGAGCAAATCGCAGGGCTCAATGATTGGAGCTTCGAGCGATCCGGCGACGACGAGATCACCATCTCGATAGCCGGCGGCTGGTGCGATTATCACGTCTCCTTCTCCTGGATGGAGGACATGGAGGCCGTGCACCTCGCCTGCGCCTTCGACCTTAAAGTTACGGAACCGCGCAAAACCGAGGTCATGCGACTGCTGTCGCTGGTCAACGAGCAGCTGTGGATCGGCCATTTCGACCTTTGGAGCAAGGAGGGCGTCGTCATGTACCGGCAAACTCTGCTGCTCGCCGGCGGCGCCGAGCCGAACAGCCGCCAGGTCGAAGGCCTCCTCGAGAACGCCATCGAAAGCTGCGAGCGCTATTACCAGGCCTTCCAGTTCGTCGTCTGGGCCGGCAAGTCCGCCGCCGAGGCGCTGGAGACCGTCCTGTTCGAGACGGTCGGCGAGGCCTGAGACCACAAGGCGGCGCGTGCCGGTACGCGCCGCCCCCCTTGCCGGATGGGACCGAGGCCGCCGTGCCGGCCGCCGCCGGCAGGTAGGATCCTGCCCGGCATGGAGGGCCTTTCGCCCGGGCGCGGAGCCGAGTACAGACAAGCGTCGTCATCGAAGAGCGAGCGCTTCCGCATGTCCCTGTCCGCCCTCACGCCCTCCTCCCCCATCGTCCTGATCGGCGCCGGCAAGATGGGCGGCGCCCTGCTCACCGGCTGGCTCGCTTCCGGCCTCGATCCGAAGGCGGCGATCGTCGTCGATCCGAACCCGCCGGAGGAGACGCGGGCGCTTCTCGCGAAGCATGGCGTCGAGCATCGGACCAGCGCGCCTGCCGGCGTCGCGGCCCGCGTGCTGCTGCTTGCGGTCAAGCCGCAGATGATGGGCACCGCCCTCCCCGCCGTGCGCGACCTGATCGGACCGGGCACGGTCACGGTGTCGATCGCGGCAGGAACGACTCTCGCGACGCTCGAGGCCGCGCTCGGCGGCGCCATCGTCCGGGCCATGCCGAATACGCCGGCGCAGGTCGGCCGCGGCATGACCGGCGCCTTCGCCAACCCGGCCGTGACCGCCGAGGACCGCGAGCTGGTCGGCGCGCTGCTTTCCGCGGTCGGCGAATTCGGCTGGGTCGGAAGCGAAGGGCTGATCGATACGGTGACGGCGGTTTCCGGCTCCGGCCCGGCCTATGTCTTCCTGCTCGCCGAGTACCTGGCGAAAGCCGGCGTCGAGGCCGGCTTCTCGCCCGAGCAGGCGGAGCGCTTCGCCCGCCAGACGATCGTGGGCGCCGGCGAACTGCTCAACCAGTCGCCGCTGCCGGCCGACATCCTGCGCAAGAACGTTACATCGCCGGGCGGCACGACGGCCGCGGCGCTGAACGTTCTGATGGCCGAGGACGGCATCGAGCCGATTCTCACCCGCGCCGTCGCCGCCGCCAAGCAACGCGCACAGGAACTGGCAGGCTGATCGGCCTCGCCGTCGCCACATCGCGTCCCTAGATACAGGTAAAGAGGAGATCCGATCATGGCGACAGAGAAGACCAAGGCTAAAATCGTCGACGCGTTTCTCGGACTTCTTTCCGAAAAGCCCTATGCCGGGATCGGCCTCGGCGACATCGCGGCGCGCGCCGGGCTCACGCTCGGCGAGCTGCGGAGCGCCTATGACGGCAAGCTTGCCATCCTTGCCGACTTCATCCGCCAGGTCGACAGCGCCGTGCTCGATTCGACCGAGGCGCCTTCGGCCGAGGAATCGCGACGCGATCGATTGTTCGACCTGATTATGAAGCGGCTCGACCACATGGCGCCGCGTCGCGCCGCCGTGCGGCATCTGGCCGAATCCGCCCGCCGCGATCCGGGAATGGCGCTCTGCCTCAACCGCATCGCGCTCGACAGCGCCCGCTTCATGCTGGCCGGCGCCGGGATCTCGACCGACGGTCTGCGCGGCGCCGCGCGCACGCAGGGTTTCGTGCTGATGGCGGCACGGATCGTCCCGGTCTGGCTCCAGGACGAGGACCCGGACCTGTCGAAGACGATGGCGGCGGTCGATCGCGCGCTCGAGCATGCCGAGACCTGGTCGCACCGGACCGATCGCGCCGCCGGCATCCTCTGCCGCGTCGGCCGCAAGCTCGACCGGCATCGCCCGAGGCGGGCCGCCAAGCCGGAGACGGAAGCGCCGGCGGCTTGACCGAGCCGGCCGTCGTGTTACCGGTCTCGGATTGAACGGAGACACGACATGGACGCCCAGGCACCGAAGACGATCAGCTTCGACGATTTCCTCAAAGTCGACATCCGCGTGGGGACGATCGTCGAGGCGAGCCCGTTTCCGGAAGCGCGCAAGCCGGCCATCAAGCTGGTGATCGATTTCGGCCCGGAGATCGGCCGCAAGAAGTCCTCGGCCCAGATCACCAAATACTACCAGCCGGCAGAGCTGATCGGCCGCCAGGTGATGGCCGTGGTCAATTTCCCGCCGCGCCAGATCGGTCCCTTCATGTCGGAAGTCCTCACCCTTGGCATGCCGGACGCCGAGGGCGACGTGGTGCTGACCGCCGTCGAGCGCAGCGTGCCGAACGGCGGACGCCTGTTCTAGGCGGCGCCGCTGGCTGGACGGTGTGTTCACTCCGGCGCGGCTGTCGATCGCAGCCCCGAGTGACTAGGTAGATGCTTCAACCAGAGGTCACCCAGCCATGAGCCAAACCGAAACCGAAGCCGGTCTCCCCTTTTCGCTGACCCGCCCGATCCACATCGCGGAAGTCGGCCTCAAGGCGCATGACGTCGACAAGGTCGCCGACTACTACCGCGCCATCCTCGGCCTGGAGACGATCTCCAGCGCCGGCGGGATGGTGACGCTCGGCGCCGGCGGCGTGCCGTTCCTTGTGATCGAGCCGAGCCCGCGCGGCTCGCGCGACGACACCCGCCAGGCCGGCCTGTTCCACACCGCCTTCCTGATGCCGAGCCGCGCCGATCTCGGCCGCTGGATCCTGCATGCGAGCGAAAACCGCTTTCCCGTCGACGGCATGGCCGATCATCTCGTCAGCGAGGCCTTCTACCTGACCGATCCGGAAGGCAACGGCGTCGAGATCTATTCCGACCGCCCGACCGGGGAATGGGTCTGGGAAGGCCCGCATGTGCGGATGGCGACCGACCCGCTCGACGTCAACGCGATCGTCGCCTCGCTCGGCGACCATCCGGGCGGCTGGAAGGGTGCACCGGAATTCCTCCGCATAGGCCATGTGCATCTGCGCGTGGGTGACGCGCCTGTGGCGGCGCGCTGGTGGAAGTCGGAGGTCGGGCTCGACGAAGTGACCACCATGCCGAGCGCCTCGTTCCTGTCGTCCGGCCGCTATCACCACCATATCGGCGCCAATAGCTGGCAGAGTCGCGGCGCCGGCCCGCGCGATCCCGAACGCAACGGCCTCGCCTATGTGACGTTGGCCGGCTCCGGCGTTTCGGCCGAACGCGAATTGCTGGATCCCTGGGGCACGCGTATCCGCCTTCAGCCCGGCGCCTGAGTTCGATCAGGCCGGAATGCGGACGGTGGCGCGCAGGCCGCCGTCCGGCGCCTCCGAAAGCGTGACGTCGCCGCCATGGAAACGGGCGATGTCGCGGGCGATCGGCAGGCCGAGGCCCGTGCCGCTCTCGTCGAGATTGCGCGCCTCGTCGAGACGGTAGAACGGCCTGAACACTGCCTCGCGCTCGGTCTCGTCGATACCGGGCCCATCATCGTCGACATGGATGACGAGCCAACCTTCGGTATGCACGCCGTGCAGCTCGATATGGTCGCCGTGCCGGCAGGCGTTCATCACCAGGTTGGACAGGCAGCGCTTGAAATCGTTCGGGCGGATGCTGACGATCGGATCGCCGCGGAAATCCTGCGAGACGTCGTGGCCGACGCGGCGGGCGTTCTCGGCGACCTCGGCCAGCAGCGTGCCGATATTGGTCGCCGCCGTCGGTTCGTCGGCATCGTCGCGGGCAAAGGCCAGATAGCCCTCGAGCATACGCTGCATGTCGTCGACGTCGCGGCGCATGGCGCGCACATCCGGCGTTTCGCGCAAGAGCGCCAGTTGCAGGCGGAAGCGCGTCAGCACCGTGCGCAGGTCGTGGCTGACGCCCGCCAGCATGGTGGTGCGCTGCTCCATCTGCCGCTCGATGCGGTTGCGCATTTCCATGAAGGCGGCGCTGGCGCGGCGAACCTCGCGCGCGCCGCGCGGGCTGAAATCCGTCGTCTCGCGCCCCATGCCGAAATCCTCGGCCGCATCGGCGAGCTGCTGGATCGGACGGATCTGGTTGCGCAGGAAGGCGATGGCGATCGTCAGCAGCACCAGGCTGGTGCCGACCATCCAGAAGATGAAGATCTCCGAATTGGAGGCATAGGTCTGGCTGCGCCGCGCCAGCACGCGCAGCACCTTGTCGCCGAGCTGGATGCGGATCTCGACCAGGTTGGAGCGGCCGACCGTGTCGATCCAGTAGGGCTTGTTGATCTGACGGCCGATCTCGCGCGACAGCGCGCTGTCGAGCAGCGAGAAGAAGGGCTTTGGCGCCGCCGGCGGCAAAGGCTCGTTCGGGATCACGGAAATGGTCAGGCCGAGCCTGTCCTGCGCGATGCGGACGATCTGCGCGTAGTTCGGATCTTCCGGGTAGGTGTCGATCAGGTCGACGATCGCGGCGATGTCGCGGACGGTCGCAGCCGACAGGCGCTGCGTCACCGTCTGCCAGTGGCGCTCCATGAAGACGAAGGCGACGACCGACTGCAGGATGACGATCGGCGTGATGATGATGATCAGCGCGCGCGCATAGAGGCCCTTCGGCATCGCGGCGGCCATGCGCTTGCCGAGAAAGCGATAGGGCACCAGCAGCGCGTCGAAGAAGGGCTCGGAGCGGCGCGCCATGCGGCGCATGGCGTTGACCGCCGGAGACCGCCAGAGACGGCGCAGCCCGGCCACGGCAGGCCATTCCGCCCAGCCGCCGGAAACACGACTGCGCTGAAACGAATGCGGGCGTTTGTCCATCAGCCCTGGCCCCGTCCGGCCCGTCCCCGGTCGCCAATCTGCGTCACGCTTCCGTCACCAGCCGGTAGCCGATGCCACGCACCGTCTGCAGGAACAGCGGATTGGCCGGATCGACCTCGATCTTGCGGCGCAGCCGGTTGATCTGCACGTCGATGGTGCGTTCGCCGGCCGGCTCGTCCTCGGCCAGCAGCGAAAGGCGCGGCACGGTCTCGTTCGGCGTCTCGGCGAAAACCGCCATGATCTGGCGCTCGCGATCGGTCAGGCGGATCGTCTCCTGCCCGCGACGCAGTTCGCGCCGCGCGATGTGGAAGGTGAACGGCCCGAAGCGCACCTGCTCGATCAGCGGCGCCGCCGGCGGGGTGCCGCGCTTCAGGATGGCGTTGATGCGAAGCAGCAGTTCGCGCGGCTCGAACGGCTTGCCGAGATAATCGTCGGCGCCGAGCTCCAGACCCTTGATCCGGCTCTCGATCTCCGTCCGCGCCGTCAGCATCAGGATCGGCACGTCCATCGTCTCGCGCAGGCTCTTCAGCAGGTCGAGCCCGCTCTCGCCCGGCATCATCACGTCGACGACCAGGAGGTCGAAGGCGAGGCCGCCGAGCCGGCCGCGCGCCTCGGCCGCATTGGCGGCGACATCGACACGGAAGCCGTTGTCGTTCAGGTAGCGCGACAGCAGCGTGCGAATGCGGGCATCGTCGTCAATGACGAGCAGATGCGGCGCATCATCGGCCAGGGGGGCGGTATCCGCCAGATCATTCATCCTGCAACTCCACGCGCATCAATGCTCGATCAACTGCGCGACCTTATCGCGTTCGGCCGGATCGATCATCAGGCGAAGGAAGCGCTCGGCCGCGACGCGCCCTTCGGGACCGAGCGGGGCCAGGGCGGCGC
This sequence comes from Kaistia sp. MMO-174, assembly GCF_037147815.1. Classification (NCBI taxonomy): domain Bacteria; kingdom Pseudomonadati; phylum Pseudomonadota; class Alphaproteobacteria; order Hyphomicrobiales; family Kaistiaceae; genus Kaistia; species Kaistia sp. MMO-174. Next base: position 573,851 of record NZ_JBBCUO010000003.1, read on the forward strand.
GGATGCGCTGCGCCTGCGGCTCGGTCAGCCGCTGGTCGAGCGCCCGCCCCTTCGCCGTCGGATAGAGAAGCCGCTGACGGCGATCGACCGGACCCGGCACCTGCTCGATATAGCCGGTATCGATCAACTGCTTCAGCACGCGCCCGAGGCTCTGCTTGGTGATCTTCAGAATGTCGAGGAGATCGGCGACCCGCATGCCGGGATGGCGGTTGACGAAGTGGACGACGCGATGGTGGGCGCGGCCGAACTGGAACTTCGCCAGCACCACGTCCGGATCCGAAACGAAATCGCGATAGGCATAAAAAAGCAGCTCGATCAGGACCAGTTCGGGCTGTTCCTGGATAGAAATGGGCGTCTTGACGGTCTCGTCGCGTTGCACGGATGCCGGTCCCTTCGAATCGGTCGCGAAATTTATGTCAGCCATGTTGACATATTTAGGTTCGATTGTTACTTGATGGGTGGCCTCGACGAAATGATCGAACACGCCCGCCGTTTACCGTCCCGCGATATCCCCTCGCGCGATCGCGTTTCGACCGGCACTTTACCGACAGTTTCAAAGTGGCGCAAAAGTCGTTGCCGGATCTGGCTTTACTTTGCCTAGCCGGCGCGAGAAATAGGCACGACAATCAACGCCAAAGGGCGCGGCCGCAACCGGCGGCCGATATGGAGTGAGGAAAATGAGCGCGGTCTCCTTCGACCAGAAAGATGGTTGGATCTGGATGAACGGATCCTTCGTTCCGTGGAAGGACGCGAAGATTCACGTACTCACCCATGGCCTTCACTATGCGAGCGCCGTGTTCGAAGGCGAACGCGCCTATAACGGCACCATCTTCAAGCTGCGCGAGCACACCGAGCGCCTGTTCCATTCGGCCGAAATCCTCGACTTCAAGATCCCCTATACGGTCGAGGAGATCGACGAGGCCTCGAAGGCGACGCTCGCCAAGAACGGCCTGGTCGACGGCTATCTGCGCCCGATCGCCTGGCGCGGCAGCGAGGCGCTCGGCGTCTCGGCCCACAACAACCGCATCAACGTGGCGATCGCCGCGTGGGAATGGCCGTCCTACTTCACGCCGGCCGAGCGCCTGAAGGGCATCCGTCTCGACTGGGCGAAGTTCCGCCGTCCCGATCCGAAGACGGCGCCGTCGCTCGCCAAGGCGTCGGGCCTCTACATGATCTGCACGATCTCCAAGCATGCCGCGGAGGATCGCGGCTATGCCGACGCGCTGATGCTGGACTGGGAAGGCAATGTCGCGGAATCGACCGGCGCCAACGTCTTCTTCGTCAAGGACGGCGCAATCCACACGCCGCTCGCCGACCGCTTCCTGAACGGCATCACCCGCCAGACCGTGATCGGCCTCGCCAAGGCGAAGGGCATCGAGGTCATCGAGCGCCGCATCGCCCCGGAGGAACTGTCGACCTTCACCGAATGCTGGCTCTGCGGCACCGCCGCCGAAGTCACCCCGGTGTCCGAGATCGGCGAATACAAGTTTACGCCGGGCAAGATCACCGAGAGCCTGATGCACGCCTATACGGACCTCGTCCAGGGCGCCAAGGTCTCGGCCTGATCGATCGGCTGGATCAGAACATCCAAAAAAAAACGGCCGGAGATTTCTCCGGCCGTTTTTTTTGTCCGCGTCAAACGATCTCGGCGCCGAGCGCGCCACGCCAATGGACCCAGCGTTCCTTGAGAAGCGCATTGCGGATATAGTCGGATTCTTCCGGCTCCAGTTGCTCGAGGACCTCGAAGGAAAAGGCGTCGGCGCCTTGCTGTCGCCAGGCCGCCTGCAGGCCGCGTGCGCTGCAACTGCCCTGGTCGAGCGTGAACCAGATCCGGTTCCGGATGGTATCAAGATTTGGGGTCTTGCCGACCCAGACTTCGCCGCTGGCCTTGCAGCGGACGGCATAGATGCCTGCCGCGGCTTCCCGCTTCTTGTAGGCCGAGATCGCGGCCTTTCGATCCTCGCGCTGCATGTCTCCGCTCCTCGATCGTCCCGGAAAGGGCCGGCCGTCTTCGAGCGGCCGCGTTGGACCGACCTTTTACCCGGGCGATATTGAGACGTCAATATTACCCGGGTATATTATCCGATATCGCGATGCCGTTCGCCGTCAGCGCTCTTCCGGCGACGGCGCGGCGACGACATGGCCCTGGGTCAGCACGGCGAGCTTCGCCTCCAGCTCGGCGACGCGCGCCGTCAGCGCCTCGTTCTCGGCGCGTGCCTTCTGCGCCATCTCCCGCACGACATCGAACTCGTCGCGCTTGACGAAGTCCATGTCGGCGAAGAGGCGCTCGGCCTGATGCTTCATCACGGTTTCAGCCTCGCGCTTGACGCCCTGTGCCATGCCGGCCGCATCGGTCATCAGCTTGGCGAATTCGTCGAACAGCCGGTTCGGGGTCGTATTCATGGGCAGCCTCCGGGGAAAAACACCTTGCTTCTAGTATGGTTGCGGGCGTCGGCGCGAACAAGGTGTCGAGGGGTCGCGCACGCCCGCACTTGACCCTTCCCCCCGGATCAGCGCACCAATGCCGCCCGACCGCCTGCCGGAGCCTGCCATGCTGTTCGTCCTGCCCTTCCCGGCCATCGACCCGACGCTGATCCAGATCGGGCCTTTCGCGATCCGTTGGTACGCGCTCGCCTATATCGTCGGCATCCTGATCGGCTGGTGGTACGCGAAGCGCCTGGTCAGCAACACCGCCCTCTGGGGCCCGGCCGGCGCCCCGATGAAGCCGATCGACATCGACGATTTCGTCGTCTGGGCGACGCTCGGCATCATCCTCGGCGGGCGGCTCGGCTATGTGCTGTTCTACGATCTGCCGATGTTCTTGGCCGCGCCCTGGCAGATCCTCCAGGTCTGGAACGGCGGCATGTCCTTCCATGGCGGCTTCCTCGGCACCGTTGTCGCGATGATCCTGTTCGCGCGCTCGCGCAAGATCCCGACCTGGTCGCTGATCGACGTCGTCGCGCCGTCGGTGACCTTCGGACTGCTGTTCGGCCGCATCGCCAATTTCATCAATGGCGAGCTCTGGGGTCGGCCGACCGACGTCGCCTGGGCGATCATCTTCCCGAACGCCGACGGCCAGCCGCGCCACCCGAGCCAGCTTTACGAGGCCCTGCTCGAAGGCCTCGTGCTGTTCCTCGTGCTGCGCTTCTTCACCCACAAGCAGCTTCGCCTGCGCCAGCCCGGCTTCATCTCCGCCGTCTTCGCCATCGGCTATGGCCTCGCCCGCATCTTCTCGGAGTTCTTCCGCGAGCCGGACATCCAGATCGGCTACCTGTCGGGCGGGCTGACCATGGGCATGCTGCTGTCGCTGCCGCTTGTGATCGCCGGCATCATCCTGCTCGTCGTCGCCTCGCGCCGGCCGGTCGCCGCCGCATGACGCCTTCCGGCGAAAACAGGACGCCGCTTGGCGAAAAGCTGGTCCGCCGCATCGAGAATTTCGGCCCGATCACCGTCGCCGACTACATGGCCGCCTGCCTCGGCGATCCCGAGTTCGGCTACTACATGACCCGCGAGCCCTTCGGCGCGGCCGGCGATTTCGTCACCGCGCCAGAGGTGAGCCAGATGTTCGGCGAGCTGATCGGCCTCTGGGCCGTCGCCACCTGGCAGAGAATGGGAAGCCCCGCCACCTTCGTGCTGGCCGAGATCGGCCCGGGCCGGGGTACGCTGATGGCCGATGCGCTGCGCGCCGCCCGGATCGCGCCCGGCTTCGAGCCGGCGGCTAGGATCGTGCTGGTCGAGACCAGCCCGCGACTGCGCGAGATCCAGGCCCGCACGCTCGCCGGCCACGCAATCGACTGGGCCGAGCAGGTCGACGGCCTGCCGGACGGGCCGACGATCCTGATCGCCAACGAATTCTTCGATGCGCTGCCGGTGCGGCAATTCCTGCGTACCGGCGCCGGCTGGGCCGAGCGGATGGTCGGCGTCAGCGACGGCAAGCTCGTCTTCGGCCTCCGCCCCGACGCCCATGTCGACGGCGCCGACGACCGCGCTCCCGAGGGCTCGCTGGTCGAGACCGCCTCGATCTCGGCCGCGATCATGGCGACGCTCGCCGCCCGCCTGCACCGGTCGGGCGGTGCCTTCCTCGCCATCGACTACGGCCACGCGGAAAGCGGCTATGGCGACACGCTGCAGGCGCTCCGGCAACATCGGTTCGACGACCCGCTGGCCCATCCCGGCGAAGCGGACCTGACCGTGCATGTCGACTTCGCCGCCCTCGCCCGCGCGGCAAGGGCGAATGGCGCAACCGCCTCGGCGGTCTGGACGCAGGGTGATTTCCTGCTGGCACTCGGCCTCGTCGAACGCGCCGGCCGCCTCGGCGCCGGCAAGGATGCCGCCGCGCAGGACGCCATCCGCGCCGCCGTCGAGCGACTGGCCGGGCCGGCAGCGATGGGCACGCTGTTTAAGGTGCTATGCGTTACCGGCGGCGACCTGCTCGCCCCGCCCTTCGGATGAACTGAGGATGACCGCCATGAAAATCACCGCCGACGCACTTTCCGCCCTCCCCGGCATCCGGCACGGCTTCTTCACCCGCCAGGGCGGCGTCTCGGACGGCATCTATGCGAGCCTGAACTGCGGCGTAGGCTCCGCTGACGAACGCGCCCATGTGCTCGAAAACCGCGCCCGCATCACCGCCGATCTCGGCGTCGCGGCGGACCGCCTCGCGACGCCCTATCAGGTTCACAGCCCCGACGTCGTTGTTGTCGACGAGGTCTGGCCGGTCGGCGACGGCCCGAAGGCGGACGCCGTCGTCACCAGCCGCCCCGGCATCGCCATCGGCGTCGGCACGGCCGATTGCGGCCCGGTGCTGTTCGCGGATGGCGAGGCGCGCGTCATCGGTGCTGCGCATGCCGGCTGGAAGGGCGCCTTCACCGGCGTTCTGGAGGCGACCGTCGCCGCGATGGAGAAACTCGGCGCCCGCCGCGAACGCATTGTCGCCGTGCTCGGTCCGACGATCTCGAAGGCCGCCTATGAAGTCGGGCCGGAATTCCGCGCCCGCTTCATCGACGCCGATGCCGCCAATGCCGCCTTCTTCGCGCCGTCTGATCGCGCCGACCATCACCAGTTCGACCTGCCGGCCTATATCGGCACGCGGCTGCGCGCCGCCGGCCTCGGCACGGTCGGCGACCTCGCCCTCTGCACCTATGCCGATCCGAAGCGCTTCTTTTCCTATCGCCGCGCCACCCATGCCGGCGAACCCGACTATGGACGGCTGCTGCACGCGATCACAATCGCCGCATGACCGGCACAAAGCGTACAACTTCGAGACGATCTGAGAGGCGCTTCTGGACCGCGCCGTGAATTGCAGATAGACAGATTCGAGGGGGGTCCTGACGACCGGGCCGGAAGGACGATCGCCATGATGGTGAAGGCAAATCGGCTGCCTGCATGCGCCGCCATCCTGTTGGCGACGTTTGCACTGGCAGCCTGCAACAACACGCTCGGCACCGGTCAGCCGTCGACCGCTTCGGCCTCCGCCGGAGCGCCGACGCAGCCTGCCCTGCCGGCTGTGCCACTCGCCAACGCCAAGTTCTCCTTCGCGCCGGTGACCGGCGCGCCCAGCAACATCCTGAACAAGCTCTCGTCGCAACTCGGCCAGGAAGCCGTGGCGCAAAACGTCGCGCTCGTCCCGTCCGGCGACCCGCAGGCCACCTACGTCGTCAAGGGCTATCTTTCCGCCGTCGGCGATTCCTCGGGAACGATCCTCGTCTATGTCTGGGACGTATTCGACGCCAGTGGACGTCGCGTTCACCGCATTTCCGGCCAGGAAACCTCCGCGAACGGATCGCAGGATCCCTGGCTCGGCATCGACGACGCCACCGTTTCCAACGTCGCGCGCCGTACGGTCGCCGCGATCGTCGCCTGGGGATCGGGCGCCTGAGCGGATCCCGGTTTTGACTCGTTGCTTGCCGTCCGCACGCGAATCGCGTTTGCAGTGCGGCGGCGCAGTTGGTACAACGCCGCCGCCTGAACGAATGACCTCCTTGCGGGGTCGATCCCCTATACCTCATCACGTCGGGACACGAGACCTTGAAGCTGGTTGCCGGAAACTCCAACCGGGTGCTCGCCGAGGCGATCGCCACCTATCTCGAAATCCCGCTGGCGAAGTGCTCGGTCCGTCGGTTCGCGGACGAGGAAATCTTCGTCGAGATCCAGGAAAACGTACGCGGCGAGGACGTCTTCGTCGTCCAGTCGACCAGTTTTCCGGCCAATGACCATTTGATGGAACTGCTGATCATCATCGATGCGCTGCGCCGCTCCTCGGCGCGCCGCATCACGGCGGTCCTCCCCTATTTCGGCTACGCCCGCCAGGACCGAAAGGCCGGCCCGCGCACCCCGATCTCGGCCAAGCTGGTCGCCAACCTGATCACCCACGCAGGCGCCGATCGCGTCCTGACCCTCGACCTGCACGCCGGGCAGATCCAGGGTTTCTTCGACATCCCGACCGACAATCTCTTCGCGGTTCCCGTCATCACGCGCGACATCAAGGAGCATTACGAGCTCTCGAATGTCATGGTCGTGTCGCCCGACGTCGGCGGCGTGGTGCGCGCCCGTGCGCTGGCGAAGCGCATCGACGCGCCGCTTGCCATCGTCGACAAGCGCCGCGAGCGGCCGGGCGAGTCGGAAGTCATGAACATCATCGGCAATGTCGCCGGCCGCGACTGCATCCTGTTCGACGATATCGTCGACTCCGGCGGTACGCTCTGCAACGCCGCCGAGGCGCTGCTGGCCCAGGGCGCCAAGTCCGTCGTCGCCTACATCACCCATGGCGTGCTGTCGGGCGGCGCGGTGGCCCGCATCACCAATTCCGTCCTGAAGGAGCTGGTGATCACCGACTCGATCCAGCCGACCGAGGCCGTCCGCCAGGCGCCGAACATCCGCGTCACCTCGATCTCGACCCTGCTTGGCGAGGCGATCAACCGCACCGCCAGCGAAAAGTCGGTCTCGAGCCTGTTCATCTAGGGTCGATCGGACGCGGCCCCGCCGCGACGGCTGAACGAAAAAAGCCCGGCCTGCATCGCAGCGCCGGGCTTTCGTTTTATCCTGCCGGTCCGCCGGCCGCTCCGCTAGAGCGCTTTCGTGCCAGGTGGATAGCGGCTCGCATAAAGAAAGCGTTCCAAAACAATAAGCTAGATCGCTTCGGCGTTTCCGTGAATCGATGGGATGATCTAGCGCGCGCCTTCCATGCCGACCAGCGCGACCTTGCCGTAGCCGGAGTCGCGCAGCTTGTTCATGAGCTCCATGACGTCGCCATAGGCGACCTTACGGTCGGCGCGCAGATAGAGGCGCTCCTCGCGATTGCCCTTCGTCAACGCGTCGAGCGCGGGCCCGAGCGCCTCGGGCGACACCGGATCATTGCCGAGCACGAGCGAGAGGTCAGGCTTCAGCGACAGAAAGATCGGCTTGTCGGCGCGGGGCGCCGCCTTGGCGTTCGACCGCGGCAGGTCGACCGGCGCATCGACGGTGGCGAGCGGCGCCGCGACCATGAACACGATCAGCAGCACGAGCATCACGTCGATGAACGGCGTGACGTTGATCTCGCTGTTCTCGACGAGTTCATCGTCGTGATGGCTGAGCTTGGCGGCCATGTCTCCCCCTACTCCGCTGCGGCGAGACGCGAGGGGCCGCGCGCGTCGGCGCGATCGAGATCGCGCGAGACGAGGCGCATCGTCTCGGCCGCGACGTCGGCGATGACGGCCTTGTTGCCGGCGATGATGCGGGCGAACACGTTATAGAACAGCACGGCCGGGATGGCGGCCACCAGGCCGATCGCGGTCGCGAACAGCGCCTCGGCGATGCCGGGCGCAACGACGGCGAGATTGGTCGTATTCGCCTGGCTGATGCCGATGAACGAATTCATGATGCCCCAGACGGTGCCGAACAGGCCGATGAAGGGCGAGAGCGAGCCGACCGTCGCCAGCACGGCGGTGCCGCGGATCATCTCGCGCCCGGCGCGGGATTCGATCCGCTCGAAGCGCGAGGCGACGCGTTCCTTGATGCCTTCGGCCGAGAGGCCGGACGACAGCGACACTTCCTCGACGGCGGCCTGCACCAGCCGCGAGGCCGGATCGTTGCGGCGGCCAACCTGCGCTTCCGCCTCGGCCAGCGTGCGCGACCGCGCCACCCGCTCGCCGCGGGCGCGCGTCCGGTGTCGCAGCGCCGCCAGTTCCAGCGTCTTCGACAGGAAGATCGCCCAGGTGATGATCGACGCGACGGCCAGGACGCCGATGACGCCCTTCACGACCATGTCGGCATTGGTGAACATGCCGATCGGCGAGAGGTCATGCGGCAGCGTCGAGCGATCGACGCCGTGCTCGCCAGCCGGCAGTTCGACCGGATCCTGCAGGACGGGTTCGGGAGCGGCCGTCGGCGCGGGGGCAGGAGCCGGCTCGGCGGCGGGTGCCGTGACGGCGGGTGCCTCGGCCGCCTGGCCGAACGCCATGGTGCTGCCGACGGGGATCGACAGGCCGACAATGGCGACCGCGAGGGCTGCCCCCCGACAGAGATTAGCAAGCATGGTGACACGTACCGTCATAAAGATGAGTTTGATACTCCGAATAACGCACCGTCCCAGCCGACGCAACCATCCGCTCGCGGATCCCCTGAGGCGCTGCGTTCCAGCGGCATTCGGACGAGTCCAGCGTTTCCGCCATTCTTGCCGCAGCGTGCTTGTTCCTTCCGGCTCGCTCGTCTATAAGGACGCCGGCCGCGCCGACACCCCTGGAGGCACCGCGGCCTTTTTCTGTTTCACACAAGGAGAATACCGATGAGCAATACTTACGAGCTCACGGCATCTGTCCGCAACCGCGTGGGCAAGGGGGCCGCCCGGGCGTCGCGTCGCGAAGGCAAGATTCCGGCCGTCATCTACGGCAACAAGCAGGCACCCCTGTCGATCGAACTGAACCACAAAGATGTCTTCATGAAGCTCCACGCCGGTGGCTTCCTGACGACCGTTGCCACGATCGACGTCAACGGCGAGAAGATCCGCGTGATCCCGCGCGACTACGCGCTGCACCCGGTCACCGATCAGCCGATGCACGTTGACTTCCTGCGCGTCTCCGCTGGCTCGACCCTGCACGTCCAGATCCCCGTGCAGTTCATCAACGAAGAGAAGTCCCCGGGCCTGAAGCGCGGCGGCGTTCTCAACATCGTTCGTCACGAAATCGACGCCACCGTCCCCGCCGATGCGATCCCGGATCACATCGTCGTCGACCTGACGGGCCTCGACATCAACGACTCGATCCACATCTCGGCCGTCAAGCTCCCGGCTGGCGTCACCCCGGTCATCACCGAGCGTGACTTCACGGTCGCCACGATCGCGGCTCCGGCCGGCCTGAAGAGCGAAGAAGGCGAAGCCGCGGCCGCTGAGGCTGCTCCCGCCGCCAAGGCGTAAGCTTCGGTCCTGCATCCGGTTTTGCGTGGGGGAAGCACGATGCTCCTCATTGTCGGCCTCGGTAACCCGGGAAGCCAGTACGCGCTCAACCGGCACAATATCGGCTTCATGGCGGCGGATGCGATCCACCGCCGCCATGGCTTTAGTCCCTGGCGCTCGCGCTTCCAGGCACTGGTCTCCGAGGGCACGCTCGCGGGGCGCAAGACGCTCCTGATGAAGCCCCAGACCTACATGAACGAGAGCGGCCGAGCCGTCGGCGAAGCCGCCCGGTTTCACAAGATTCCCAATGCCGACATCGTCGTCATGCATGACGAGCTCGACCTGCCCGCCGCGAAGATCCGCATGAAGACCGGCGGCGGTCACGGCGGCCACAACGGGCTGCGCTCGATCTCCGCCCATGTCGGCGAGGATTACCGGCGACTGCGCCTCGGCATCGGCCATCCCGGCTCCAAGGAACTCGTGCACGGCTATGTCCTGCATGATTTCGCGCGCGTCGATGGCGAGTGGATCAATCCGCTGCTCGACGCCGTCGCCGACAACGCGGCGCTGCTCGCCGACGGCAAGGACAGCACCTTCGGCAATCGGCTGCATCGCAGCCTCGAGCCCGAGAAGGCGGCGAAGGAGCCGAAGGCGGCCAAGCCGCCGAAGGCCGTCGCTGCCGAAAGGCAGTCCGAGGCCGCGGCGCAGGCGGCTGGCAAGCCGGCGCCGGCATCCCCATCTTCACCAGCTTCGCAGCCGGCCGGCGGGCCGTTCGCGGCGGGGCTGAAGCGCCTCTTTGGCGTCAAGGACGAGTAAGGAACACCATGGGCTTCAAATGCGGGATCGTCGGCCTGCCGAATGTCGGCAAGTCGACCCTTTTCAACGCGCTGACCAAGACGGCGGCGGCGCAGGCGGCGAATTATCCGTTCTGCACGATCGAGCCGAACACCGGCGAGGTCGCCGTCCCGGATCCGCGCCTCTACAAGCTCGCCGAAGTCGGCAAGTCGCAGCAGATCGTGCCGACGCGCCTCACCTTCGTCGACATCGCCGGCCTCGTGCGCGGCGCGTCGAAGGGCGAAGGTCTCGGCAACCAGTTCCTCGCCAACATCCGCGAAGTCGACGCCATCGCCCATGTGCTGCGCTGCTTCGAGGATGGCGACATCACCCATGTCGAAGGCCGCATCGACCCGGTCTCCGATGCCGAGACGGTCGAGACCGAACTGATGCTCGCCGATCTCGACAGCCTGGAGCGCCGCGTCGCGCCGCTGCGCAAGCGCGCGGCGACCGACAAGGAAGCCAAGGCCCAGGTCGTCATGATGGACGCCGTGCTGGAACTGCTGCGCGAAGGCAAGCCCGCACGCCTGCTCGACGTCTCGGCCGAGGATCGCCCCCTCTTTGACGGGCTGAACCTGCTGACGTCGAAGCCGGTCCTCTATGTCTGCAACGTCGAGGAATCGGCATCCGCCACTGGCAACGCCTTCTCCGACCGCGTCTTCGAGATGGCCAAGGCGCAGGGCGCCGGCTGTGTGACGATCTCGGCCGCCATCGAAGCTGAAATCGCCCAGCTCGACTCGACCGAGCAGGCGGAATTCCTGGAGACGCTCGGCCTCGAGGAGCCCGGCCTCGACCGCCTCATCCGCGCCGGCTACGACCTTCTCGGCCTGATCACCTATTTCACGGTCGGTCCGAAGGAGGCCCGCGCCTGGACGATCACCAAGGGCACCAAGGCACCGCAGGCCGCCGGCGTCATCCACTCGGATTTCGAGCGCGGCTTCATCCGCGCCCAGACGATCGCTTTTGACGACTACACCCGCCTCGGCGGCGAAGCCGCCGCCAAGGAAGCCGGTCGCGCCCGCGACGAAGGCAAGGAATATGTCGTCGCCGATGGCGACGTGCTGCTGTTCCGCTTCAACACCTGAGGCGGACGTCTAAACAAAAGCCCCGGCGAAGCAGTTCGCCGGGGCTTTTTCTTTGTCTGGATGCTCATTGCGGCGACCGCGCGTTACGCGGCGTCGTCGGCCTTCCGCTTCTCGACGGCCTCGGTCTCCCCGGCCCCGCTTGCTTCCGCCGGCTTGGCGGCAGCCGCCTCGGCGGTTGACGCGTCAGGCTCCGAGACCGCTTCCTTGAGATCGACCAACGCGTCCTCGATCGCCTTCACCATGGCCGGCCCCGCCGACTTCGGTGCCTTTCTGGACTCGGACTTCTTGCCATCGCCGCGCTTGGCGTCAGCAGCCTTGGCCTCCACAACCTTGGCATCAGAAGTCTTGGAATCGGGCGCATTGGTCTCGGCGACGGCGTCGGGCAGCTTGGGCGGAGCCACCTCGGCCTCTGCGGCCTTCACCTCAGGCGCCTTCACTTCCGGCGCGTTCACCTCGGGGACCGGCTCGGCAGCCGCGACGACGGGCTTGACCTCGACAGTTGGCGCCTTCGCCTCGGGCTTCACGGCTTCTGCCCGTGCTGCGGGCGCTGTCACCGGCGGCGCCACCCATTTAGGAGCCGCGGCCTCCTCCAGATGCATGCGTGCGCTGACCAGGCCGGCATCGGCCGAATCCGACGGCGCGGTGGTAGCGGCGATGCGGGCCGCCGTCGCCTCGCGGCGGGCGCGGATTTCGGCGAGCCGGGCCTCCAGCGAGCTTGTCTCGCTCGATTTCTCCACGGCGCGAGGTTCTGGCGCCTTGGCCTCATGGGCCCTGGTCTCATGGGCCCTGGTCTCATGCGCCCGCGGCTCATGATGGCGCGGTTCCGGTGGCTTGGTCTCGCCCCAGCGGCTCTCGGCTCGCGCGGCCGGGCGTGGCGGCTCGGGCAGCATGTCCTCGACCACGGCGGCGATCGGATCCAGAATCACCGGCGCCTCGGCCACAACATAAGGCGAACGCTCCGCCGCATTGGCGAGGCTGTCGCGAATGTCCATCAGGTTCTCATTGACCCGGAACAGCATGATCACCGCCTCGCAGGCTACCCGCGCCAACACGACGGCGGCGAGCGTGCCGATGATGCTGACGGCGATGGTGATCAGGGCGGCGACCGGCGCCAGTTGCACCAGCGCCAGGCCATTCAGCAGGCCGGAAACGCCGAACAGCACGGCGATGGCCGCAAGCAGCCAGAACAGCAGTTCGATGACCGACGTCGCAACGAACCGATCCCATTTGAAGAGGTCGAGAAAGGAGGTCATGCCGTCATCCCAAAGAACTACTCCACACGCGCGCCGCCTGCTTCACGCATCGGCGAGTCGCGCCAGAGTCTCACAATTCGCGGCGCGCCGCATCTTCCCATGCCTTGAAGCCGTCATCATCCAGCATTGTGGCCACATATTCCGCGGCCGGCCCGGAGAGTTTCGGCTCATAGGTGCGGAAGCGGCTGACGACCGGCGCGAACATGGCGTCGGCGATCGTGCGCTTTCCGAACAGATACGGACCCTCCTGGCCGTACTGGGCGCGACTATCCCGGAAGATGGCGTCGATCCGGGCGATATCGGCGGCGACGCCGGGATCGTCCAGGCCGATGCCCGGCAGATGCGCGAACAGGTCCATCGAAAGCGCCATCCGGAGCGGCCGGAAGCCCGAATGCATCTCGGCCGAGACCGAGCGCGCCACGGCGCGGGCGGCCCGGTCGGCAGGCCACAGCCCGGCCTCAGGAAAACTCTCGGCCAGATATTCGCAGATCGCCAGCGAATCCCAGACCTTCAGCGGCTCGGACGCGCGGCGGTCGATCAGAAGCGGGACCAGCCCGGTCGGGCCGAGCGCCACGGCCTCGGCCTTGCCGGCCGGCGTACGGTGCAGCAGCACGATCTCATCGAAGGCCGCGCCGGTCTGCCGCAGGGCCAGCCAGGGCCGCATCGACCAGCTCGACCATTGGCGTGAGCCGATCACGATCGTGAAATCCGGCATGTCAGTGACCTTCGAAGGTAACCAGCGTGCGAACGGGAACATCGAGCGCCCGGAGCTTCGCCGCGCCGCCGAGTTCCGGCAGGTCGATGATGAAGCAGGCGGCCTCGACGATGGCGCCGCGCTGGCGCAGCAGCTTGACCGCTCCCTCCGCCGTGCCGCCGGTCGCGATCAGATCGTCGACGAGAATGACTCGGTCGCCCTTGCCCACGGCGTCGACATGCATCTCCATCTCGTCGGTGCCGTATTCGAGCGCATAGGACATGCTGACCGTGTCGTAGGGCAGCTTGCCTTTCTTGCGGATCGGCACGAAGCCGGCCGAGAGCTGATGCGCCACGGCGCCGCCGATGATGAAGCCGCGCGCCTCGATGCCGGCGACCTGGTCGATCTTCGCGCCGGCCCAGGGCTGGACCAGTTCATCGATCGTGCGGCGGAAGGCGCGCGCATTGCCGAGCAGCGTGGTGATGTCCCGAAACTGCACGCCGGGCTTTGGATAGTCCGGAATGGTGCGGATCGAGGCAGCGATGTCGTTCAGGGCAGAGGTCATGACGGCTTTCGAATATCTGCGGACGGTTGCCTAGGCTTGCCCCAGCTTTGCGCCCGCGTCCAGTTCCAAGCCCGCGACCGGTTCCAAGACAGCACAGCCTGCGGCGTTGCAGCAACAGCCGGGCGGGATCAGCGCGCCAGCACCCGGCCGGCGACGGCGTCGAGCTTCGAGAGCAGGGCCGGATCGCGAGCGTGCGGCGCCGTCATGATGGCGTGATCCAGAGCGCGGTCGGATCCGATCGGGCATGGCTCGTGCTCGGCCGGGAAGTCCCGCGCCAGCCGCGCCACCAAGCGCTGCGCCTTGTCGCGGTTCTCTCCCAGCACCTGGATCACCGTCTCGACCGAAACGGCCGCGTGGCCCGGATGCCAGCAGTCGTAATCGGTCACCATGGCGATGGTGGCGTAGGAGATCTCGGCCTCTCGGGCGAGCTTCGCCTCCGGCATGTTGGTCATGCCGATCACCGAGGCATCCCAGCTGCGGTAGAGGTTCGACTCGGCGACCGACGAGAATTGCGGCCCCTCCATGCAGACATAGGTGCCGCCGATGTGATGGTCGATCGCCTCGGCCTCGGCGGCGCGGCGGATCTGCTCGACCAGCCTTGGCGCGACCGGATGCGCCATCGAGACATGCGCGACGCAGCCATTGCCGAAGAAGCTCGACGGCCGCGCCACCGTGCGATCGATGAACTGGTCGACGACGACGAAGGCGCCGGGGAAGAGCTCCTGCTTCAGCGAGCCGACAGCCGAGACGGAGACGAGATCGGTCACGCCGGCGCGCTTCAGCGCATCGATATTGGCGCGATAGTCGATGCCGGAGGGCGACAGGCGATGGCCCCGCCCGTGGCGCGGCAGGAAGACGATTTCCGTCGCGCCGATCCGTCCGAAGCGGAGCTGGTCGGAGGGCTGGCCCCACGGGCTTTCGACCGTCCGCCATTCCGCGCCTTCGAGGCCCGGCAGGTCATAGAGACCCGACCCGCCGACAATGCCGAGTACCACCTTGGTCATGGATTTGTACCTGCCTTGCCCGTGGAGCGAGGAAGATCGCAAAGCGGCCAAGCAAGCTCAAGCGGGTTTCGGTGACGATCGCCCGGCGCTGCGGACGGATGGATCCCGGCCCGAAGGCCGGGATGACGGCGAGCGTTGCATGGCGGCGGTGCTTCCCGCGGACGCTGACGACCCGAACGCCCTCCGCCGTCATCCCCGCGGAAGCTGGGATCCATGCCGGGCACCGCGCGCCGCCAAGCTACAGTGTGTGGACGAGAATGCGTCTCTACGGCCACTTCACCACGGGCGGCATCGACGACAGGATCGAATCGATATTGCCGCCGGTCCTGAGGCCGAAGATCGTGCCGCGGTCGTAGAGCAGGTTGAACTCGACATAACGGCCGCGCCGGATCAGCTGCTCCTCGCGGTCGGCCTCGGTCCAGGGCTGCTCGAAATTGGCGCGCACCGCCGCGTCATAGGCGGCGAGGAAGGTGACGCCAACATCCTGCGTGAAGGCGAAATCGGCGTCCCAGTCGCCCGAACTGTGGCCGTCATAGAAGATGCCGCCGATGCCGCGCGGCTCGTTGCGGTGCTTCAGGAAGAAATACTCGTCGCACCACGCCTTGTAGCGGTCGTAGTCGGCGACCGGGTGGCGCTCGCAGGCGCCGCGCATGGCGGCATGGAAGGCGATGCTGTCGGCATCCTCCTGCGTGCGCCGGCGGTCGAGCACCGGCGTCAGGTCGGCGCCGCCGCCGAACCACTGCCGGGTTGTCACCACCATGCGGGTATTCATGTGCACGGCCGGGACGTTCGGATTGGTCATGTGCGCGATGAGCGAGATGCCGCCCGCCCAGAAGCGGGGATCCTCCGCCGCGCCTGGAATGTCCTTGGCGAATTCCGGCGCGAACGTGCCGTGGACGGTCGAGACATGCACGCCGACTTTCTCGAACAGACGACCATGCATCAGCGCCATGGTGCCGCCACCGCCATCGACGCCGGTGTGGTCGGTGCGCTTCCAGGGCTTGCGCTCGAACCGTCCGGCCCGGTCGCCATAGAGCGCCGGCGATGCCGCGTCCTCCAGCGCCTCGAAGCCGGCGATGATGCGGCCCTGCAGTTCCGCGAACCAGGCGCTCGCGCGAGCCTTCTTGTCGTCGATTGCGTCAGGCAATGCCATGTTTGTCATCCTCAACAGCGTGTGCGTCCGGCAGACGGCCGGTCTGCCGCAGCGCCTCGCCTGTTACCATGGCGACCGTCATGGCGAGATTGATCGAGCGCAATCCCGGCCGCATCGGGACGATCAGTCGCGCCTCGGCCGTCTGGTGCACCGATTCGGGCACGCCGGCGCTCTCCCGCCCGAACAGGAGCACGTCGTCCGGCCGGAAGGCGAAGTCGGTATAGACTGTCTCGGCCTTGGTCGACAGCAGGACGAGCCGGCTCCCCCGTTCGGCGCGGAATGCCTCGAAGGCCGCGAAAGAAATGTGGCGGCGAAGCGCGGCGCGCTCCACATAGTCCATGCCGGCGCGTTTCAATCCGCGATCCGACAGGTCGAAGCCGGCCGGCTCTATGATGTCGACATCCACGCCCAGACAGGCGGCGAAGCGGAGGATCGCCCCGGTATTGTGAGGGATGTCGGGCTGGTAGAGCGCAATGCGGGGCATCTGGCCTTCATTCGAATGGATTGGCGCGGCAAGTTCGCGGCAATGGTGATACAGGATCCGGCATGCTCCGCTACTTCGAACACCTGATCGATCCGTTCGTCCCGGAAGAAAACGTTCCGCCGACCGGCCTCATCGCCTTCTACCGCCATTTCCTGATGCCGGTCTGGCCCTATGTCGTCGCGCTGATGGCGGCGGGGCTTGCCGTCTCGCTGGCGGAAGTCGCGATCTACTCCTATGTCGGCCGGCTCGTCGACCTGATGGCTCACGGCCAGACCGCCAGCTTCCTGTCGGATCACGGCTGGCAGCTCGCCGGCATGGCGCTGGTCGTCGTCGTGCTGCGCCCGCTCGTCAACGCCACCCAGACCATCCTGTCGAACCAGACCCTGCCGCCGGCGCTCACCGCCCGCGTGCGCTGGCTCAACCATCTGCATGTGATCGGCCAGTCCTACTCCTTCTTCCAGAACGACTTCTCCGGCCGCATCGTCACCAAGATCGTGCAGACCGGCTCGGCGCTGACTCAGTCGATCACCCAGGTGATCGACGCGCTCTGGGTGATCTCGGTCTTCGTCGTCTCGGCCCTGTTCATCTTCGCCGATGTCAGCCTGCTGATGGCCGTGCCGCTCGCGATCTGGGTCGTGGCGCTGGGAACCCTCGCCTATTTCTTCGTGCCGCGCGTGCGCAAGCGCGCCGCCGCCGCCTCCGAGGCCCGCTCGCTCCTGACCGGCAAGCTCGCCGACATCTACGGCAACATCCAGACGGTGAAGCTGTTCGCCCGCGACGGCCGCGAGGAGGAGACCGCCCGCAACGCCATCGCCGAGCAGACCGGGCGGATGCTCGACCAGAACCGGCTGCTGACGACGCTGTCGATCCTGATGCAGTTCACCAACGCGGCCCTGATCGGCGCGACGGGCGCGGCGGCGGTGGTGCTCTGGATGCGCGGTTCGATCAGCGCAGGCGAAACGGCGGTGGCGCTCGGCCTCGTCATGCGCCTCACCGTCATGTCCGGTCGCGTGATGATGACCCTGACCGGCCTGTTCGACAATGTCGGCACGGTCGAGGACGGCATGCGCACGATCGCCCGTCCACATGGCCTTACCGACCAGCCGGACGCGCCGCAGTTGATCGTCTCGAAGGGCGAGATAGCCTTCGACGACGTCGTCTTCGGCTATGGCGGCAAGGTGCCGGTGCTGCGCGGCGTCAGCCTCGTGGTGAAGCCCGGCGAGCGCATCGGCCTCGTCGGCCGCTCCGGCGCCGGCAAGACCACCATGGTCAGCCTGCTGCTGCGCCTCTACGACCTCGAAGGCGGCGCGATCCGCATCGACGGCCAGGACATCTCGACCGTGACGCAGGGATCGCTGCGCGCCGCCGTCGGCGTCGTCACCCAGGATACGGCGCTGCTGAACCGTTCGGTGCGCGACAATATCCGCTACGGCCGGCCGGATGCTGACGACGCCGCGGTGCGCCGCGCCGCCCGCCAGGCCGCCGCTGACGGCTTCATCGAGGGTCTCGCCGACCCGCGCGGCCGCACCGGCTACGACGCCCATGTCGGCGAGCGCGGCGTCAAGCTCTCCGGCGGCCAGCGCCAGCGCATCGCCATCGCCCGCGTGCTGCTCAAGGATGCGCCGATCCTCGTGCTGGACGAGGCGACTTCGGCGCTCGATTCGGAGATCGAGGCGGTGATCCAGGAGCAGCTCGAGGGGCTGATGGAGGACAAGACGGTGATCGCGATCGCCCACCGCCTGTCGACCATCGCCGCCATGGATCGCCTCGTCGTCATGGACGAGGGGCGGATCGTCGAGACTGGCACGCACCAGGAGCTGCTGGCCGCCCAGGGCCTCTATGCCTCGCTCTGGGCGCGCCAGTCGGGCGGCTTCATCGGCGGCCTCGCACCGCACGAGATCGCCGCCGAGTAACGCCAAGGGTGACGGACAGGCTCTGTCACCCATCGGCAACAAGAGGCCCGAAAACCGGCCGGCGCGACAAAAACGCGGGATTCAAAGCGAAATTCGCGCTAGCATCCTCTGATTGCACCAGTTGCCGCCGCGTGTGTCGCCGCCGCAACGCAGATCCGGGAGGGTTGGATGGAAAATATCCTGTTGAACATCCGGCCCGCGATCTGCCCCCGTCAGGCGATGAACGCCACCTCCTGACGCTCCCCCGGCCCAACCGGCCAGTTTCCGGACTTTCCGTTTCTCGACCTGTCCGGTCCCCGGTACGCCAAGGCACCTCGCTACCGCCGGATGACGCGCCCTCTCCCGCCGGAGACGCGCGCCCTGCCTCCAACGTCGAGCCGCGCGCCCGAGGCGCGGACCAGCATCCAAACTCTGGACATTTCCATGTTCCGCTTCTTCGAATCCCGGATCGATCCGTTCCGCAGCCATGACGACAGCATGCCGCCGGCGACGCTGCTCGGCTTCTACCGGCGCTATTGCCTGCAGATCTGGCCCTATCTCCTCGTGCTGATGGCGATCGGCCTGATCGTGTCGCTGATCGAGATCGCGATGCTTCGCTATATCGGCTCCATCGTCGACCTCCTGAAGTCGACGAGCCCGAGCGAGATCCTCGCCGACTATGGCCCCACCTTCCTCTGGATGGGCTTCGTCATCGTCATCGCGCGGCCGCTCGCGGCGCTGGCGCATGACCTCGTCAACCAGCAGACCATCGCGCCGAACTTCACCAACCTGATCCGCTGGCAGACGCACCATTACGTCATGCGCCAGTCGATCACCTTCTTCGCCAACGACTTCGCCGGCCGCATCGCCTCGAAGATCGTGCAGACCGGCCCGGCGCTCCGCGAATCAGTCGTGCAGGTGATCGACGCGCTGTGGTTCGTCACCATCTTCGCCGGCTCGGCGCTGGTGATCTTCTGGAGCGCCGACTGGCGGCTCGCCATGCCGCTGCTCCTCTGGATCATCGCCTATGTCGCCACGCTCGCCTGGTTCGTGCCGCGCATCCGCGACCGCTCGACCATCATGTCGGAGATGCGCTCGCAACTGACCGGCCGCATCGTCGACAGCTACACCAACGTCCAGACGGTCAAGCTCTTCGCCCATCCCGAGCGCGAGGACGACTACGCCAAGGAGGCGCTGGTCGAGCATACTGCAGCCTTCAAGAACGAGACGCGGCTGATCACGGCGATGAATGCCACCGTGTCGAGCCTGAACGGCCTGCTGGTGATGGCGACCGGCACGCTCGCCGTCTGGCTGTGGACGTTCGACGCGATCACGCTCGGCGCCATCGCGGTGGCGGCCGGCCTCGCCATCCGCATCACCAACATGTC
Source organism: Kaistia sp. MMO-174 (assembly GCF_037147815.1). Classification (NCBI taxonomy): domain Bacteria; kingdom Pseudomonadati; phylum Pseudomonadota; class Alphaproteobacteria; order Hyphomicrobiales; family Kaistiaceae; genus Kaistia; species Kaistia sp. MMO-174. Next base: position 593,573 of record NZ_JBBCUO010000003.1, read on the forward strand.
CGGCTGGATCATGTGGGTGGCGGTCGGCATCTTCGAGCAGATGGGCACCGTGCAGGAAGGACTGGAGACGATCGCCCGCCCCTATGACCTGCTCGACAAGCCCGCCGCGCCGCCGCTCGTCGCCAAAGAGGGCGAGATCCGCTTCGAGAATGTCCGCTTCCACTATGGCAAGGCGGGCGGCATCATCGAGGACCTGAGCTTCACCATCAACCCGGGCGAGAAGGTCGGGCTGGTGGGGCGATCGGGCGCCGGCAAGTCGACGCTCGTCAACCTCCTGCTCCGCTTCTACGACGTCGAGGCGGGGCGCGTGCTGATCGACGGGCAGAACGTCTCAGACGTGACCCAGGACAGTCTGCGCCAGCAGATCGGCCTCGTCACGCAGGACACTTCGCTTCTGCATCGTTCGGTGCGCGACAACATTCTCTACGGTCGCCCCGACGCTTCGGAAGCCGAGGTGATCGCGGCGGCACGGCAGGCACATGCCGACGGGTTCATCGAGGGGCTGAGCGATCCGCGCGGACGCCGGGGCCTCGACGCCCATGTCGGCGAGCGCGGCGTCAAGCTCTCGGGCGGCCAGCGGCAACGCATCGCCATCGCCCGCGTGCTTCTGAAGGATGCCCCGATCCTGATCCTCGACGAGGCGACCTCGGCGCTCGACTCGGAGGTCGAGGCCGCGATCCAGGAGAGCTTCGCGCGGCTGATGGAGAACAAGACGGTGATCGCAATCGCCCACCGCCTCTCCACCATCGCGGCGATGGATCGCCTGATCGTTCTCGACCAGGGCCATATCGTCGAGACGGGCAGCCACGAGGAGCTGCTGCGCCGGAACGGCCTCTATGCCAGCCTCTGGCACCGGCAGTCGGGCGGCTTCCTCGACCTGCATGCGAACTGAGTCGCGAGGACGGGGCGGCGGGATCGCCTGCCCCGTCCCTGTATGCCCGGCCCGGCATCAGAAGGCCGGGATACGGGAATAGCTGGCGATATCGGCGGTGATGCCGAGCCGCGCGATCATCGCCTGCCGGTCGAAACCGGTCTCGGCATGGTGCCGCGCCACCGCTTCGCTTACCCGACCGACGACGTCGGCGCTCGCCCACTCGACCAGGGTGACGATGTTGAAGACGCCCGGTCCCGAGTTCTGCTCGAGGATCATGTCCTGCAGGAACCCCTCCTGCTGCCGCAGCACGTCATGGGTGTCGCGGACGCGCCCCAGGAATTCGTCGCGGCCAGCGGCTGGGACGATGAACTTGTCGACGCGGTAGAGCGGTCCGGCCGCTGACGCCGGAGCTTCCTGATTCGCGCTCGACTCGGAAACGGGACTGCGGATGGCTGACTGGCTCATGACGATCTCCTTGCACTCCTTGCTGGAGGCACCCTCGTGCCGGACCGCGGGTCTGCGGCGGCGCTCAATTATATGCATGACTCATGCATATATATCAAGCAATGAGGAGGACCGCGCAATTCATTTTGCGCAAGGCGCCGTCGCCGATACTAGATTGCCGACATGAGCAGCACGCCCGAAGACGAGAATCGACGCCGGCTCGACCGGCTGATCACCGAAGCGCGGCGGCGCCTGGCGCAGGAGCCGGATCGCGCCGCCGACGTCGAACGGATCGATTCCGCGCTCGGCCGCATCCGCCGCAGCATGGCGCGGCAGTCGCTGGGCAGGCGCGTGCTTTCGGAACTCGGCGTGACGGATATCGACCCCGGCCTCGTCGAAGTCCTGCATGCCATCGTCTCGACCGAAGCCGAGGAGCCAGGCGCCGCCTCCATCGGCATGGTGGCGCAGGCGATGGGCGTGGATCCGTCGCAGGCGAGCCGGCTGGTGCGCGAGGCGGTCGCCGCGGGGCTCGTCATGCGAGTCGCAGCGCCGGAGGACGCCCGCCGCAGCGTGCTCCGCCTCTCGGAATTCGGCGCCGCGCTGATGGCCGGCACGCGCGATCACAAGCTCGCGCTGCTGCTCGAACACTTCAGCGACTGGTCGGAGCAGGATTTGGCCGAGTTTGCCCGCCTATTGGCGAGCTTCTCGTCGATCGCCCGTCCGAGCGGCTAAATCTGGCGATCCGTCCCGCGACAATGTGCGCATCGGGTGAGCGCTCTCTGGACATTCCTCGCGGTCGGTGGCTAAACAGCTTCTAATCTGAGCGATGGGGACCATGCCGGTTTTCCCATCACTTTCGGCCGGGCGTTCTGGACATCGCGTTGATGTGGGTCGCATACGGACGGTGACGACGGTAGCGCCCGCTTCCGAAGACTATGAGGGGATCATCTTGGCTGAAAATGCTACGGCAGAACCGACCCGCCGCGACTTTCTCTACATTGCGACCGGCGCAGTAGGCGCTGTCGGTGTCGCGGCCGCCGTCTGGCCTTTCATCAATCAGATGAATCCCGACGCGTCGGCATTGGCGCTCGCTTCCACGGAAGTCGACATCAGCGCCCTGCAACCCGGCGACTCGCTGACCGTGAAGTGGCGCGGCAAGCCGGTGGTCGTGCGTAACCGCACGCAGAAGGAAATCGACGACGCCAAGGCGGCCTCGCTGTCGGACCTCAAGGATCCGGTCGCGCGCAACGCCAACCTGCAGCTGGACGCGCCGGCGACCGACGCCAACCGCGCCGCCGCCGGCAAGGAAAACTGGTTCGTCATGGTCAATGTCTGCACCCATCTGGGCTGCATTCCGCTCGGCCAGTCGGGCTCGTTCAACGGCTGGTTCTGTCCGTGCCACGGTTCGGTCTACGACACCGCCGGCCGTATCCGCAGCGGCCCGGCCCCGGAGAATATGGCCATTCCGGTCTATTCCTTCCTGAGCGACACCAAGATCAAGATCGGCTGACCGGGGGAAAATCGAGATCATGTCCGGACCATCTACCTATCAGCCGCAGAACGCTTTCCTGAAGTGGTTCGAGGCGCGCCTGCCGATCGGCGGGCTCATCCATTCGTCGTTCATCGTGTTCCCCAATCCGCGGAACCTGAACTACTGGTGGACCTTCGGCGGCATCCTGGCGTTCATGCTGGTCGCGCAGATCGTCACCGGCGTCGTGCTGGTGATGCACTACACGCCGCACACGACGCTGGCCTTCTCGTCCGTTGAAGGCATCATGCGCGACGTGAACTATGGCTGGCTGCTGCGCTACCTGCACGCCAACGGCGCGTCGATGTTCTTCATCGCCGTCTACGTCCATATCTTCCGCGGCCTCTACTACGGCTCCTACAAGGCGCCGCGCGAGGTGCTGTGGATCCTCGGCATGATCATCTTCCTGCTGATGATGGCCACGGGCTTCATGGGCTACGTGCTGCCGTGGGGACAGATGTCCTTCTGGGGCGCCACCGTGATCACGAACCTCTTCTCGGCGATCCCGATCGTCGGCGAGACCATCGTGACCTGGCTGTGGGGCGGCTTCTCGGTCGACAACCCGACCCTGAACCGGTTCTTCTCGCTGCACTACCTGCTGCCGTTCATGATCGCCGGCGTCGTCGTCCTGCACATCTGGGCGCTGCACATCCCCGGCTCGAACAACCCGACCGGCGTGTCCGTCAAGGACAAGCAGGACACCCTGCCCTTCCATCCCTACTTCACCGTCAAGGATGCGCTCGGCCTGGTCGTGTTCCTGATCGTCTACATGTGGTTCGTGTTCTACCTGCCGAACTACATGGGCCATCCGGACAACTACACCGCGGCCAACCCGCTCGTGACGCCGGCGCACATTGTTCCGGAATGGTACTTCCTGCCGTTCTACGCGATCCTGCGCTCGATCCCGGACAAGCTGGGCGGCGTCATCGCGATGTTCGGCGCCATCGCCGTGCTGTTCGTGGTTCCCTGGCTCGACACCTCGAAGGTCCGTTCGGCCAATTTCCGCCCGCTCTATCGCCAGTTCTTCTGGATCCTGGTGCTCGTTTCGATCGGCCTCGGCTATCTCGGCTCGCGTCCGGCGGAAGGCGGATACGTCATCGCTTCGCGTATCCTGACGGTCTACTACTTCTTCCACTTCCTGGTGATCCTGCCGCTGCTCGGCCTGTTCGAGAAGCCGAAGCCTCTGCCCGCCTCGATCACCGAGTCGGTTCTCGGCAAGGGTGCGGCCAACGTCACCGCCGGTGCGCCTGCCGCGCCGCAGACCAAGTAAGCCGCGAGAGGATCACGGATCGATCATGATGAAGACCCTTTCCGAGAAAATCGCGCGGTTCGGTCTGGCTCTGTCCCTCAGCGTCGCTTCGGCGACGCTGGTGGCCGGCCCCGTCAGCGCCGCCGAGGAAGCGGCGCACGAGACGCCGCACTACCCGATCGTCCATCCGACGCAGGAGCCCTGGAGCTTCGCCGGCGTGTTCGGCAAGTTCGACACGGCCCAGCTGCAGCGCGGCTACCAGGTCTACAAGGAAGTCTGCTCCGCCTGTCACTCGATGAACCTGATGAGCTTCCGCAACCTGGGTCAGCCCGGCGGACCGCACTTCAGCGAGGCACAGGTCAAGGCGCTTGCCGCGACCTTCCAGGTGCAGGACGGCCCGAACGACGCCGGCGACATGTTCGAGCGCGCCGCCCGTCCGTCCGACCGCTTCCCGGCGCCCTTCCCCAATCCGGAAGCCGCCGCCGCCGCCAACAACGGCAAGGCCCCGCCGGACCTGTCGCTGATGGGCAAGGCGCGCGCCGTCGAGCGTGGTTTCCCCTGGTTCCTGCTGGATATCTTCACCCAGTACCAGGAAGGCGGCCCCGACTACATCCACGGCCTGCTGACCGGCTACAAGGAGCCGCCGGCGGGTACGGAAGTCGGCCCCGGCCTGCACTACAATGTCGGCTTCGGCAGCGGCTCGGCGATCGCCATGGCCCCGCCGCTCTCCGACGGCCAGGTGACCTATTCGGACGGTACGCCCGAGACGGTCGACCAGTACTCGCGCGACGTAGCGGCCTTCCTGATGTGGACGGCGGAGCCGCATCTCGACGCCCGCAAGCGCATCGGCTTCCAGGTGATCATCTTCCTGATCGTCTTCGCCGGCCTGCTCTACTTCGCCAAGAAGAAGATCTGGTCGAAGGTCGCGCACTAAGCGCCGCCGCTGCGACACGAAATCGAAAGGGCCCCGTCGGGGCCCTTTTTTTTTCGTCTCACGACTGCGGCTGGTAGCTCGCGAGGAAGGCCCGCAGCCGTTCCCGCAATTCGCCGGCGTCGGCGCGAAAATCCTCGGCGATCCAGCCCCGCTCCATGTGCTTCAGCAGCAGCCCGACCAGGGGGCCGCGATCGACGCCGAGTTCGACGACGTCGCGGCCGGACAGGGGAAAGGTCGGAATCGCCCATTCCAGGGCGGCAACCCCGCGCGATGCGACGTCATCCGCGGCGAGCCTTCCCTTCGCTCCGGCGAGCGCCAGGCCATCGAGAAACGCCGCCGTTCCGATCCGGTAGAGCGCCGCGTGATCGCCCTCGGCCGGGATCGACGCCGCCTCCAGGCCCGCCGCCAGCGCGGCGCGCATGCGGGTTCGCTCGGCGTTGGAGAGACGGAAGCGCTGGGCGATGCGATCGACATCCTCCTGCACGCGCCCGAACAGCACCGCAAGGCGCAGCGGCGCCGATGCCGGCTCGCCGCGCTCGAACGTCGGCAGCCGCGAAAAGGCGACGAGATCGCCGACACCGGCGGCGATCAGAGGCAGGATGCCGCTCTCCTGCATGACGGCGACGGTCGGGACCGCGCCTTCGGCGATGACCAGCCGACGCATTTCCTGGCCGACCCGCTCGGCCGAGAGCTCGGCCAGGTCGTGGCGCGCGCGGATCGTCGCCGAGAGCCCCTCCGCGTCGGGAGCGCCGGCGCCATAGGCGGCATGGAAGCGGAAGAAGCGCAGCGCCCGCAGCCGGTCCTCCGCGATCCGGCGCTCGGCCGAACCGATGAAGCGCACCCGGCGCGCCGCGATGTCGGCGAGCCCGCCGACCGGATCATGCAGCCTTCCGTCGAGATCGACCGACAGCGCGTTGATGGTGAAGTCACGCCGCTCCGCATCGGCCTGCCAGTCGCGGCCGAAACGCACGACGGCGCGGCGACCGTCGGTCTCGACATCCTCGCGCAGCGTCGTCACCTCGACGACGTGGCGATGGCCGATGACCGTCACCGTGCCGTGCTCGACGCCGGTCGGCGCGACCTTCAGTCCCGCCGCCTCGGCTCGCGCGATCACCGTCTCCGGGGGGGCGGTCGTAGCGACGTCGACATCGGCGAGCGGCAAACCCATCAGCGTGTTGCGCACGGCCCCGCCGATGACCCGCGCCTCCTCGCCATCCGACGAGAGCAGGCCCAGAACCTGGCTCACCAGCGGATCCGCAAGGAATCCGGCGTCGCGTAGATCCGGCGCGCTCAATCGAAGCCGCCTGGGACGAGCTTGCCGTCCCGGAACTCGGCCGGATGATATGTCGTGCCAACGCTGCCGCCGGAGAAATGCACCAGCCCGAGCACCGCGATCAGCACGAGGACGACGCCGGCGGCCGACAGCCGCGACAGCACCGGATAGGACCAGTCGTCCCGCCGCAGGGCCTGTCCTGGCGCCAGTTGCCGCCAGCCGGCATAGACCAGAAACGGCGCCAGGAAGCACAAAAGCGTAATGGCGAGAAATCTCAGCATCTACCGAAAGAGTCTCTCATAGAGACCGCGGATGATCCCGGCGGTCACGCCCCAGATATGGTGCTCGTCATATGGCATTTCGTAGAGCGAATGGCGAACTCCATCGAATTCCCGGCTGATCGTCTGGTGGTTTTCCGGCGTCATCAGGAAAGAGAGCGGTACTTCGAAGGTGGCGTCAACCTCGCCGGGGTTCAGCACCAGATGATGATCGGGCGCCACCCGCGCCACGATGGCGGTGATGCGATAGCCGGTGCCGGCGATATAGGGGTCGAGCGCGCCGATCGGATCGACCAGCCCCGGATCGAGGCCGATCTCCTCCTGCGCCTCGCGCAGCGCGGCCGCCGTCGCGTCCGCGTCGGTCGGATCGATCTTGCCGCCGGGAAAGGCGATCTGGCCGGGATGCTTGCGCAGCTGCATCGTCCGACGTGTCATCAGCACCGTCGCCTCGCTGCGCTCGACCACCGGAATGAGCACCGCCGCCTCGCGCCAGACGAAGCCCTTGGGAGGCACGAACTCCGGGTTGATCACCGGCTCCCTCGGAAGGGCGACGAGCGGATGATCGAGCGGCCGCAACAGCTTGCGCGCCCTGGCGAAGAAATGGTCCGGCCGGAACGGATCGTCGGAATCGAGCTGCGTCACGGCGTCACCGACGCTTCTGCCCGGCCAATAACGAAGAAGTGACCGGCCGAAAGGAGGCCGATCTCATCGCCCCGCTGCTCGAAATGCCGGGCCAGTTCATGCACCACCGGCCGCGCAAGCCGCGCCTCGAGCCCGCCACGGACGAGCACATAGGGAACCAGGCCGTCGTCCGACGCATCGGTGGCGATGCGCAGCGGATGTTCGGCATCGACCGTGACGACGTCGCCGACATTGGTGCGCAGAATCAGCCTTTGCGCCTCCCCTTCCCCGTCGATGGCCATCTCCACGGCGATGAAAGGCACGTCTTCCACCGTGATCGTCAGCTTTTCGGCCGGGGTGACGAGAACATGGCTGCCATCGGGCTCGCGCCGGAGCACGGTGGAGAACAGCCGGACCAGCGCCTCGCGCTGGATCGGCCGCCCCTCGTGATGCCAGCCGCCCTGATGGTCGATGCGAATGTCGCTGGCGCCGCAATGGGCCGGATTCCAGAGATGGACCGGAGCGGGGCCGCGCAAGCCGCCGGCGCGCTCGATCAGTCCATCGAGGGCCGAACCATGCGCCGAAACGTCCTCGGCCTTGGTTTCGCCCTGCTTTGTCACTGACATGCTAAGTATCATCCTTCCGTGCAGGGCGGTGCAGCCAGAGGCTGACGACGCCATGCCGGTCGTGCGAAGATTGTACGCGGATCGAGTCACTCGATCTCGTCGCGACCGTAACCGAAACTATATGGGCCGATATGAGCGCGTTCAATCAGACCTCCATCGCCGACATCAATCCGGGACGCACGATCGCGGAAGCCGACGCGGCGGTCGCCACCATCAAGGCGGCCCGCGAGGCGATCGGCAAGGTGATCTACGGCCAGGAAGCCGTCGTCGAGCGCGTGCTGGTGACGCTGCTTTCGGGCGGCCACGGCCTGCTCGTCGGCGTGCCCGGCCTCGCCAAGACCAAGCTGGTCGAGACGCTCGGCATCGTGCTCGGCCTTGAGGAGCGCCGCGTCCAGTTCACGCCCGACCTGATGCCGTCCGACATCCTCGGCTCCGAGGTGATGGACCAGGACGAAAGCGGCCGCCGCTCGTTCCGCTTCCTGAAGGGCCCTGTCTTCGGCCAGCTCCTGATGGCCGACGAGATCAACCGCGCCAGCCCGCGCACGCAATCCGCGCTGCTGCAGGCCATGCAGGAATATCACGTCACCGTCGCCGGACAGCGCTACGACCTGCCGAGCCCCTTCCATGTGCTCGCGACCCAGAACCCGCTCGAGCAGGAAGGCACCTATCCGCTGCCGGAGGCCCAGCTCGACCGCTTCCTGTTGCAGATCGACGTGCTCTATCCCGATCGCGACGCCGAGCGGCGCATGCTGTTCGAGACGACCGGCGCCAGCGACGCGGTCGCGGAGCGGATCACCGACGCGCAAGCGCTGAAGGCGATCCAGCAATTGGTCCGCCGCCTGCCGATCGGCGAAAGCGTCGTAGAGGCCATCCTCAATCTGGTTCGCTCGGCACGTCCGGGCGAAATCGCGGACAGCAAGCTCTCCGGCGTCATTGCCTGGGGGCCGGGCCCGCGCGCCAGCCAGGCGCTGATGCTCGCCGTCCGCGCCCGCGCGCTGATCGACGGGCGCTACGCGCCTTCCGTCGACGACGTGATCGCGCTGGCCGAACCGGTGCTGCAGCACCGCATGAGCCTGAGCTTCGCGGCACGGGCCGATGGCCTCTCGGTGCGCGATGTCATCGGGACCCTCAAGTCACGAATCGGGTGACGTTTTGAACGAAGCACGCGCTTCCGTGCAGACATCCAGTCGTGTCGGAACGAATCTGGCTGAAGCCAAGGGATTGGCGGCCAGCCTGCCGGATCTGCTCGTCGAGGCGCGCCGCGTCGCGACCACGGTTCTGGCCGGCTGGCATGGCCGCCGCCGCGCCGGTCCAGGCGAGACGTTCTGGCAGTTCCGTCCCTTCGTGGCGGGCGAAGCGCCCGGCCGCATCGACTGGCGCCGCTCCGCGCGTGACGATCATTTCTATATCCGCGAACGCGAGTGGGAAGCCGCCCACACCGTCTGGCTTTCCGCCGACCTGTCGCGCTCGATGGACTTCCGCTCGAAGCTCGCGCTCGCCTCCAAGCGCGATCGCGCCGTCGTGCTGCTGCTGGCGCTGGGCGACCTGCTGGCCGCCGCCGGCGAACGCATCGGGCTGCTCGGGCTGAGCGATCCGATCCTGGCGCGCAATGCGGCCGAGCGACTGGCCGAAACGCTGATGCATTTCGATACCGAACAGTCGGCCTTTCCCTCCGCCATGCGGCTTGGCCGGTTCGCCGACCTCGTCGTGATCGGCGATTTCCTCGATCCGATCGACGAGATCGAGGCCCGACTCGCCGATTACGCCCGCCATGGCGCGACCGTGCATCTGGTCGAGATCCGCGATCCGGTGGAAGAGATCTTCCCCTATGCCGGACGAACAGAGTTTCGCGATCCGGAGACCGGCGCGCTCTACACGATCGGCCGCGCCGAGCAGATCGGCGAGGAATACCGCAACCGCCTTCTGGCCCGCCGCGAGACGCTGGCCGCGACCTGCCGCCGGCTCGGCTGGAGCTACCTGACCCATCGCACTGACCGCCCGGCGACCGAGCCGCTGCTGGCGCTGCATGCGCGCCTTTCCACGCGCACGACGCAGGGAGACCGGCCATGATCGCCGGCCTGCCGCTCGCCTTCGGTGCGCCCCTGGTTCTGGCCGCGCTCGTGCTGCTGCCGGCCATCTGGTGGCTCCTCAAGCTGACGCCGCCGCGTCCACGCCTCGAGAGCTTCCCGCCGACCCGCATCCTCGCCGAGATAGCGCCGCGCGACGAACAGCCCTCGCGCAGCCCGTGGTGGCTGACGGCCCTGCGGCTGCTGCTCGCCGCGCTCGTCATCCTGGCGCTGGCCGCGCCGATCTGGCGCCCGACCGGCGAAAGCGTGCCCGGCTCCGGCCCCCTGCTCGTCGTCATCGACAACGACTGGGCTTCGGCGCGCGACTGGACGACCCGGATCGACACGGCCCGCCGCATCGTGACGATGGCCGAGAGCGCCGGCCGGCCGGTCGGGCTGATCGCGACGGCCGAGCCGCCGAACCAGGAGATCACGCCGACCGACGCCGCCGCCATCCGCGCCCGCCTCGACGCGCTGGTGCCCCGCCCCTATCCGGCCAACCGCGCCGCCATCGCCGCCGCGCTGCAATCGGCCGCGCCCGCCGCGGCGTTCGGCGGCGTCGCCTGGCTCTCGAATGGCCTTGGCGGCAGCGATGCCGAGGCGTTCGGCCGTTTCCTCGATACCTCGGTCAAGGCGCCGGTGACGATCTATGGCCGCGACGGCAAGTCCCTGCTCGGACTGGCCGCCCCCGTCGCCACCGCCGACGCGCTGACGCTGAGCGTTTTGCGCGGCGACGGCGAGGCCGTCGGCAGCGGCACCCTGGTCGCCCGCGACATGAAGGGGCGGTCGGTCAGCGAGGCGCCATTCGCGTTCAAGACCGGCGAAAAGCGCACCGACGCCGTCTTCACCCTGCCGGCCGAGCTGCGCAACGAGATCGTCCGGGTCGAGATCGCCGGCCAGCAGACGGCCGGCGCCGTGCAATTGCTCGACGATCGCTTCAAGCGCCGGCGGATCGGCCTGATCTCCGGCGCGTCGAGCGACAATGCGCAGCCGCTGCTGTCGCCGCTCTACTACATCAGCCGCGCCGTGCAGCCCTTCGCCGACGTGATCGAGCCGCGCGACGCCAATGCGGCGCTCGCCGTGCCGCAGATGATCGAGGGCGGCTCGGCTGTTATCGCCATGGCCGACATCGGCACGCTGACGCCGGATGTCGAGGACAAGCTCGCGACCTGGGTCGAGGCGGGCGGCACGCTGCTGCGCTTCGCCGGGCCGCGCCTCGCCGCGGCCAGCGCCCAGGCCGACAACCTCATCCCGGTGCGCCTGCGCGAAGGCGGCCGCGTGCTCGGCGGCAGCCTGTCCTGGTCGACGCCGCAGCCGCTCGCCAGCTTCTCCGCCAACAGCCCGTTCGCCGGGCTCGCCATCGCGCCGGATATCGAGGTGCGCCGCCAGGTGCTGGCCGAGCCGGACGCCAACCTGCCCACCCGCACCTGGGCGGCGCTCGCCGACGGCACGCCGCTCGTAACCGCCGCGCCGCTCGGCAAGGGATGGCTGATCCTGTTCCACGTCACCGCCGACTCCAGCTGGTCGAACCTGCCGCTCTCCGGCACCTTCGTGGAGATGCTGCGCCGGATTTCCGCCTTCGCCTCTGTGCCCCTGATGCAGGACAATGCAGCCAAGACGGTCGAGGGATCGGCGGGCGCGACGCTGCCGCCCTACCGGCTGCTCGACGGCTTCGGCCATTTCGTCGCGAGCGATCCGATGGCCCGGCCGCTGCCCGCGTCCGGCGCCCCGGTCGAGCCGAGCCGCGAGCATCCGCCCGGCCTCTATGGCGGCGAGGACGGCTTCCGCGCCATCAATGTGCTGGCGCCCGACGCAACGTTGCCGCCGCTCGACGTCGGCGCCATGACCGGCGCCGAGCTCCGACCCTATCCGACCACGGCGCCGACCGACCTGTCGCCCTGGCTGCTGCTCGCGGCGTTCGTCTGCCTGGTCGCCGACGCGCTCGCCGTGCTGTGGCTGAACGGCGGCCTGCGGGTGCGCCGTCACGCGACCGCTTCCGTTATCCTCCTGTTAACCCTGGCGCACGCTTTTGCCCCGCCGCCGGCCCGCGCCGATGCGGCGAGCGACCAGTTCGCCATGGACGCGGTGAACAAGTCGCGCCTCGCCTATGTCCGCACCGGCAATGCCGAGATCGACGACATGAGCGAGGCCGGCCTCGCCGGCCTGTCGCGGGCGCTCTCCGCCCGCACCGCGATGGAGCCGGACAATCCGCTCGGCGTCGACGTCGAGAAGGACGAGTTGAGCTTCTTCCCGCTGCTCTACTGGCCGATCGACCCGGCCTCGCCTATGCCCTCCTCGGCGACGCTCGCCAAGATCGACGCCTATATGAAGCAGGGCGGCTCGATCCTGTTCGATACCCGCGACGAGCTCGACCGCGCGCCCGGCTCGACCGGCTTCGGCGGCACGCCGGCGGCCGAGCGGCTGCGCGCCATGCTTTCCGGCCTAGACATCCCGCCGCTCGAACCGGTGCCCGGCAACCACGTCCTGACCAAGGCCTTCTACCTGCTCGAGGACTTTCCCGGCCGCTACAGCGGCGGCCCGCTCTGGGTCGAAGCGTCGCCGCCCGAGACCGACGCGAACGCGGCCCAGCGCCCGGCCCGACCCGGCGACGGCGTCTCGTCGATCCTGATCACCGAGAATGACATGGCGGCCGCCTGGGCGACCGATCCCGACGGCCGCTATCTGGTGCCGACCGTGCCGCCCGACCCGCGCCAGCGCGAGATGGCCTATCGGACCGGCATCAACATCGTCATGTACACCCTGACCGGCAACTACAAGGCCGATCAGGTCCATGTGCCGGCCCTGCTTGAGAGGTTGGGCCAGTGAATTGGTCGATCACCTTCGCGCCGCTGATCCCGCTGCCCTGGCTGGTCGCAGTGGCCGTCCTCGGCCTTCTCGCCGTGGCGCCGCTGCTGCTGCGGCGTCTGCGCGGCGGCTGGCTGCGCCTGCTGGCACTCGCGGCCCTTCTCGCCGCCCTCTCCGGCCCCGTCCTGCTCGCCGAGGATCGGCAGCCGCTCCCCACCGTCGTCGCGCTCGTCGTCGACAAGAGCGCCAGCCAGGATCTCGACGGCCGCGCCAGGATGACCGAGGAAGCGCGTGCGGCGCTGGAAAAGCGCTTCGGCGAGCTGCGCAGCCTCGATCTGCGCGTCATCGAGGCCGGCGGCAAGACCGGCGGCGCGCCCGTCGACGGCACGGAACTGTTCTCGGCCATCTCGGCCGCGCTCGCCGACGTCGCGCCGGAACGCCTCGGCGCCGTCGTCATGCTGACCGACGGCGAGGTGCATGACGTGCCGATGCCGCCGAACTCCCCCTTCGGCGGCGCGCCGCTGCATGCGCTGATTTCCGGTCACGACAACGAGCGCGACCGCCAGATGGTGATCCGCTCGGCGCCGCGCTTCGCCATCGTCGACGAGAACCAGACGATCGAGTACAGCGTCATCGACCAGGGCGCCCCCTCCAACGACCCGGTCCGCGTCACCATCAGCCTCGACGGCGAGCCGCTCGCCACCGAGACGGTGACGCCGGGCGCGATCAACCGATTCCCGATCCGGATCGGCCACGCGGGACAGAACATCTACGAATTCGAGGCCGCCCCGCTCGAGGGCGAACTCACCGCCGTCAACAACCGCGCCGCCGCCGTCATCGACGGCATCCGCGAAAACCTGCGCGTGCTCCTGGTCTCGGGCGAGCCACATGCCGGCGAGCGGATCTGGCGCAACCTGCTGAAGTCGGACGCCTCGGTCGACCTCGTCCACTTCACCATCCTGCGCCCGCCGGAGAAGCAGGACGGCACGCCGATCAACGAACTGTCGCTGATCGCCTTCCCGACGCGCGAGCTGTTCTCGGTTAAGATCGACCAGTTCGACCTGATCATCTTCGACCGCTACGCCCAGCGCGGCGTACTGCCGACGATCTATTTCGACAACATCGCCCGCTATGTCCGCGACGGCGGCGCGCTGCTCGTCGCCTCGGGACCGGACTACGCCTCGGACGACAGTCTCTGGAACACGCCGCTCGCCGACGTGCTGCCGGCGGCGCCAACGGGCCGCGTCATCGAAAAGCCCTTCCTGCCGCGCGTCACCGATCTCGGCGGCCGCCACCCGGTCACCCGCGGCCTCGAAGGCGCCGACACCGAGCCGCCCCGCTGGAGCCGCTGGTTCCGCCAGATCGAGGTCGACAAGCCGAGCGGCGAGACGATCCTGAAGGGCGTCGACGATGATCCGCTGCTGGTGCTCGACCGCGAGGGCAAGGGCCGGGTGGCGCTGATGCTGTCCGACCAGGTCTGGCTGTGGGCGCGCGGCTATGAGGGCGGCGGCCCGCATGTCGACCTGCTGCGCCGGCTGGCGCACTGGCTGATGAAGGAGCCCGACCTCGAGGAAGAGGCGCTGCGGGCGACGGCGCGCGGCGCCACCCTCGTCATCGACCGCCAGACCATGCAGGAGACGATCGGCCCGGTCACGGTCATCGCCCCCTCCGGCGCGCGCAGGACGCTGACGCTCGCGCCCGACGCGCCCGGCCGCTTCCATGGCGAGATGCCGGCCGACGAGATCGGCCTGTGGCGGGTCGAGGACGGCGAGCATCGGGCCTTCGCCCATGTCGGCCCGGCCAATCCGCGCGAATTCACCGACGTGCTGTCGAGCTTCGACAAGCTGCAGCCCGTGGTGGACGCGACCGGTGGCCACATGGCGCGCATGGTGACGGCGGACGGCAAGCTCGATACGCCGCGCATCGTGCCGGTGCGCCCGGGCCGCGCCATGGCCGGCCGCGACTGGATGGGAATCCGCATGACGGACGCGTCAGTGCTCAGGGGTGTCGACCGCTGGCCGCTGTTCTCCGGCTTCCTCGGCCTCGCCGCCCTGCTCGGCGTCATGGCGGCGACCTGGTACCGCGAAGGGCGGTAGGCTTTTCCCGTAGCAAGGCCCTCACCCAACCCTCGCCCGCAAGCGAGCGAGGACTTTTCGGCCCGAGGCCCGCCGGCCGTCCTGAGCCGGAGGCGCTCGTCCCTTCGCCCGCTTGCGGGAGAAGGGCGGTGTGAGGGACTTCCCTACGCCGCGCGCTCGGCCGCGCCGCCGAGGCCTTCGAGCGCGTCGTCGGTCAGCGGGCAGACCAGCACGCGCGCCGGGTCGGCGGGAGCCGGCAGGGTGATCTGGTAGGGCCGCAGCCGCTGGAACCCGAACGGACCATAATAGGGTTCGTCGCCGACGAGCAGGATGACTTCATGGCCTGCCTCCCGTGCCGCGGCGATCGAGGTGCGCATCAGCGACTTGCCCGCGCCCCTGCCCTTCCATTCCGGCACGACGGCCAGCGGCCCGAGCAGGATGGCCGGCCGGCCGCCGATCCGGATCGGCGTCAGCCGCACCGAGCCGATCAGCCGCTCGCCGGATTTCGCCACGAAGGACAGTTCGGGATCATGCGGCACGCCCTCGCGCAGCAGCGACGCGGCGCGGACGAAACGACCGGGACCGAACGAAATCTCGTGCAGCGCCTCGATGGCGGGATCGTCGGCAGGCTGCTCGGCCAGGACGGTGAAGGAATCGATCTTCATGGAATGCGTCTCGTCGGAAGGGCATGGCACCGTCCGACCGAGGCTGCCGGCGGTCAGGTGCGGCAGGTCCCGGGGACAGGCGAGCGAACGGCATCGCGTGACACGAGGTCACGGCCGTCGGTTCGTCGTCGCAGCAGGAGAAGGCGCGGCTTCATGCTCGGTTCCAAGTCGCAGGTGAAGGCGCAATAACATGGGTCGCCGACCTCGGCAATCACCAATTCGGCGACACCGGCACACCCTCGGCGATCTCCGCCAGCCGGCGGCGCGTCGCGGGTGTCGCCGCCTCCGGCAGCGCGCCGAGATCGAAGAAGCCCACCTCGGCGATCTCGCGATTGGGATAGAGCGGCGGAGCGGGCCGCCGGAAGGCGTAGGAGACATAGACCAGCACATGGTCGCGCGGCCGCTTCGGATTGCGATAGACGCCGTGCAGCGACGGCGCCGCATCGAGCTCGATGCCGCCCTCCTCGCGGAGTTCCCGCACCAGCGCCTCCTCCACCGTCTCGCCGCGCTCGACGCCGCCACCGGGCAAATACCAGCCAGGCATGTAGCTGTGGCGGACGAGGAAGACGCGCCCGTCCGCATCGAAGCAGGCGCCGCGCACGCCAAGGGTCATGCCGCGCACCACGGGGGCGACAAGGGAGCCGAGACGGGCAAGAACGGAGTACATGCGGGATCGATCCAGATTCGGGGCAGCATAGGCCGAACAGGCGGAACGGCAAGCCGCCGGGAGACGCCATGCGCGCCAAACATGGCTGGGTCGCGTCCACACCCCTAACGACGGGACAATCCGGCCACCATCTATCCTTCAGATAGGCGGGAGGCTCGGATAGCCCCGCCGGCGGCGCCCCTTGTTGGCGCCGTTTGCTTTTCGGGAGCATTCTAAACGCTCTGGTTGTAGAGCCAGGCGGCTGGACGCTGGCTCCGCGCTTCGCTAAGCCGGATGCCATGTTCGTGCTTGCCCATCTTTCCGATCCGCATCTCGGCCCCCTGCCGCGTCCGCGCACGCTGGAACTCGCCTCGAAGCGGGTGATCGGCTACGTCAACTGGAAGCGCAACCGCGTCCGCTCGCTGGGTGGCGAAGTGCTGGCCGGGCTGATCGAGGACATGCTGGCGCGACACCCGGACCACATCGCCGTCACCGGCGACCTGGTCAACATCGCCCTCCCCGGCGAGATCATCGCAGCCAGCGAATGGCTGAAGGCGGTCGGCGCGCCGCACGACGTTTCCTTCGTGCCCGGCAATCACGACGCCTATGTGCCGGGCGCGCTCGCCAAGGCGCTTGCGCTCTACGCGCCCTACGTCACGGGCGACGACGGACTGGCGCTCGGCCGCGTCACCTTCCCTTACCTGCGCCGGCGCGGTCCGGCCGCCATCATCGGCGTCTCGAGCGCCCGCGCTTCCGCACCCTTCATGGCGACCGGCCATGTTGAGGCCCAGGCCCTGCCGGCGCTTCGCGACATGCTGATCCGCGCCAGGGGCGAAGGCCTCTACCGCGTCGTGCTGATCCATCATCCGCCGTTCAAGAAGGCTACCGGCTGGCACAAGCGGCTGGTCGGCGCCGGGCGGATCCGCGCCATCATCAAGGAAGTCGGCGCCGAACTGATCCTGCACGGACACACTCACATCGACAGCTTCGAAAGCCTCGAGGGACCGGACGGACCGGTGCCGGTGATCGGCGTGCCCTCGGCCGCCAACGCGCCCGGCGGGCACAAGCCGGCCGGCCGCTACAATCTCTTCGGCATCGAGGGCGAGCCCGGCAACTGGCGCTGCTCGCTGGTCGAGCGCGGCTATGGCGCGCCGGGCTCCGGCATCGAAGTGATCCGCGAACGCGCGGTCGGCTAGGATCGCTTCCCGCCGCCGCCTCGGGAATGCGGAGCCGGCTCGCGACGTTTTCTCGCAGCAACACCCGCGGCAAAAACGTATCGGCGCAGCCCGCATTCGAACATCCGCAGGTTGCAGCGGGCGATCCGGAACGGTAAGCGTACCAATAGATTAGTCACGAGCCGCCGCGCTCGGAATCGGGGGCTGGCGTCTCATGAGATTTGTGTCCCGCGCTCGCCTGGCGCCATTGGCCGCCATCGTGCTGAGCGGCTGCGTCGCGAGCGAGGCGCCGTCCATTCCCCTGTTCGGGGCGTATTTCCCGGCCTGGCTTCTCTGCGCCACGATCGGCATTCTTGGCGCCGTCGTGGTCCGGGTCCTGTTCGTCCTGATCGGACTCGACGACCGGCTGCCGCTGCGGCTGTTCGTCTATGTCTGCCTGGCGGCAGGCATCTCGTTCGCCACTTCCCTCGCATTCTTCGGACGCTGACGATGAGCAAGCCCGGTATTCTCGGCAAGGCGCTTGGCGGCGTCGTTGCCATCGTCATCATCGCCAGCGCCGGCGCGCTGGGCTGGAAATACCTGCGCGAAAACGAACAGAACCCGATGTCCGAGGACGCGGTGATCCAGGCCAACCTGGTCAACATCGCCTCGACGGTGCCGGGCCGGATCATCAACATCGCGGTCCGGGACAACAGCCGCGTCAAAAAGGGCGACCTCCTGTTCGCGATCGACCCGGTCCCCTATCGCCTGGCCGTCGAGCAGACCAAGGCCGACCTGATGATCGCCGAGGCGGCGCTCTCGACCCAGCAGCGCACGATCCGCGCCGAGACCTCCAACGCCGCGATCGCCAGCGAGCAGATCTCGCGCGCCCGCGTCAATCTCGACCTGGCGACGCAGACGCTGGCGCGCCTGACCGCGCTGCGCCCGAAGGGCTATGTCACCGCGCAGCAGGTCGACGATGCGGCCACCGCCAAGCGGGACGCGACGATCAGCCTGAACCAGGCGCTAGCGCAGCGCGAGGCAGCCGACGCGCTGGTCAGCACGCTCGACGGCGCGGAGGCGCTGGTGGCGGCGCGGCGCGCGGCGCTGGCGCTCGCCGAGCGCAATCTCGCCGACACCGAGGTGCGCTCGCCGCATGACGGTCTCGTCGCCGGCCTCACCGTCTCGACCGGCCAGTTCGTCATCACGGGCCAGTCGGTGTTCACGCTGATCGATACCGAGCAGTGGTTCGTCACCGCCGCCTTCCGCGAGACCGAACTGCGCCAGATCGAGGTCGGCGCCTGCGTCACTGCCCATGTGATGGCCAACCGCGCGATCCCGCTCAAGGGCCGAGTCGTCGGCATCGGCTGGGGCGTCAGCTCGGAAGAGATCCTGCCGATCCCGCGCAGCCTGCCCTATGTGCCGAAGACGCTGAACTGGGTGCGCATCTCGCAGCGCTTCCCAGTCCGCATCCTGCTCGACAACCCGCCGGCGGACCTGATGCGGGTCGGCGCCTCGGCGCTCGCCACCATCCACAGCGCCGATCGCTGCTAGCCCGATGTCGCCCCGGCTTCACCAGCTCATCGCCGACGTGCAGCCCTTCGAGGGCCGGTTCGGCATGACCTGGCGGATCTCGCTGCTCTGCGCGCTCGTGGCCGCCGTCGCCATGATCTACAAGATCCCGGAGCCGGCGATCGGCTGCTACCTGATCATCTACCTGATGAAGCCCGACGCCTCGACCAACATCGTGCTGGCGATCGGCGCCACCATCCTGGTCACGGTGTTCGTCGCGCTCGTCTTCGTGCTGACGCGATGGACCATCGAGGTGCCGTTCCTGAGGCTCGCCGTGATGGCGCTCGCCTCCTTCGCCTTCGTCTATCTGGGCTCCGTCAGCAAGCTCGGCGACCTCGGCTCCGACATGGCGCTGGTCATCACCTTCGCGCTCACCCTCGTCAGCGCCGCGCCGCTTGGCGAGGTGGTGACGCGCGGCCTGCTCTACGCCTGGCAGATGGTGACGATGCCGATGGCACTGATGCTCTGCTTCAACATGGTGCTCGGCTGGAAACCGTCGCGCCTGCTGCGCAAGACGTGGCGCGAACGGGTCGAGGCATCCGAGCAGCACCTGCTCAGGCACGACGCGGCGAGCCGCGCCCGGCTGCAGGAACTCCTGAGCGAGGGCAATGCCGAACATGACCAGCGCGCGCTGCTGACCCGCATCCTGCACTACGTGCCGAAGCGGACGACGAACCAGCTGGCGCAGGCGATCGAGCAGAGCTACGCGCTGATGCTCGCCGTGTCGGCGCTGCCACCGACAATCGCCGCCGATGAGCGGGAAAGGCTCGCCGCGCAGTGCCGGAAGGTTGCCGAAGCGATCGCCGCCAAGGCCGTGATCCCGGCGCCCGACGTGCCGACTGCGACGGACGATGCGGCGTTCGCCGCCGCCTGGACAGCGCTGCGCGAGATGGCGGATCCCGATCCGGCCTGGCCGGCGATGCCGCAGGAGCCGTTCTTCGCCGCCGACGCGCTCAGCAATCCGGACCACCAGCGCTTCGCGCTGAAGACGACGCTCGCGGCGATGATCGCCTACATCGTCTATGCCGGCATCGACTGGCAGGGCATCCACACCGCGATGATCACCTGCTTCGTCGCCTCGCTCGGCACCACCGGCGAGACGGTGCACAAGCTGACGCTGCGCATCATCGGCTGCCTGATCGGCGCCGCCCTCGGCATCGGCGCCATCCTGTTCGTCATTCCCAACCTGACCAGCGTCGGCGGACTGATGATCCTGGTGTTCGTCGGCCTGCTTCCGGCCGCCTGGGTCGCCTCCGGCAGCGAGCGGATCTCCTATGGCGGCGTTCAGATCGGCCTCGCCTTCCTGCTCACCGTGCTGCAGGGCTTCGAGCCCAGCCTCGACATGGGCACCGCCCGCGACCGCATCGTCGGCATCCTGCTCGGCAACCTGCTCGTCTACCTGATCTTCACCCGGATCTGGCCCGTCGGCGTCGTCGTCGGCGTGCGCGCCGGGCTGTCGAGCGCGCTCGCGGGGCTGGCGCGGCTCGCGAACATGCCGCAGGGTGACAACCGGGCCCGCGTCAACGAGGCGGCTGCGGCGGTCGCCGACCTGCGGCATGCCGCGGACCAGCTCGCCTGGGCACGCTACGAACCGGCGGCGCTGCGTCCGGAGCCGGCGGCGATGCGCCGCTTCGAGGCCGTGCTGGCCGAGGCCGAGCCGCTTGCCGCCGGCCTCTTCCTGGCCGATGGCGCCGATCCTGCCCAGGCCGCGCAGCTGAAGCGTCTGTCACAGGCGATCGCCGACGCGAAGCCGCTCGCAGCGGAAGGAACACCAACGCCGGATCCGTCGGCCCCGCCGCACGATCCGACGTCGGAACACATAGCCCGAATCGAGAACGCACTGGTAACCTGAGGCATGATGGCGAGCCCCACCCGACCGCGTCGACGCGCCCGAGCGAGCTTCCGCTTCGCCGCCACGGCCAGTTTGCTCGCCCTCCTGGCGGGCTGCGCGCAATATGCCGAGCAACTGGCGCCCGCCTCGCCGAACGAACCCTATCAGCAGGGCCGCAAGACCGGCGTCAGCCTGCTGCCGCAGCCCGCTTCCGCGCCGTCCGGCTCGCGCGATTTCGCCGTCCAGGGCAATCCCGAGCTCTCCGTCATGCCGCCGGCGCCGGAAGTGCGCGCCGGCAAGGTGTACCAGCTGCCGGAGCTGATCGACCTCGCCGAGCGCAACAATCCGACGACGCGGACCGCCTGGGAGCAGGCGCGGCAGGCAGCGCTCGCCGTCGGCATCGCCGAATCCACCTTCCTGCCGACCATCTCCGCCAATGTCATCGGCGGCGCCCAGCAGAACACCACGCCGATCGACATCCTCGGCGTCCAGAAGGACATCGAGACGACCGTCACCGGCGTGTCGTCGACCGTGGCGCTGCAATGGCTGGTGTTCGACTTCGGCCAGCGCAAGGCGGCGACCGACGTCGCCAAGCATGTGCTGACCGCTGCGAACGTCACCTTCAACGGCGCGCACCAGGCGCTGATCTTCAACGTCACGCAGAGCTTCTACCGCTACGGCGCCGCGCAGACGCGCACAGAGGTCGCGACCCGGTCGCTCCGCAACAGCCGAGCCATCCTCGACGCCGCCGTCGCGCGCGAGCAGAAGGGCATCGCCACCTCGGTCGAGGTGGCGCAGGCGCGCCAGCAGGTGGCCCAGTCCGAGCTGCGCCAGGTCGTCGCCACCGGCCAGGAGCGCGACGCCTACCAGGCGCTGCTTTCAGCAATGAGCGTTTCGCCGACCCTCAGCATCAAGGTCGCCGGCTCCGGCCGCCGGCGCCTGCCCGCGCCGACCGACATCTCGACCGAGGAAATGATCCAGCAGGCGCTCGCGCGCCGCCCGGACGTGCTGGCGAGCTACGCCAACATGAAGGCCAGCGAGGCCGGCATCCGCGTCGCCACCGCCGATTTCGCGCCGAAGGTCTACCTCGCCGGCGTCGCCGGCACGGGAACCACCGGGTTCGACGCGGCCGGCCTGCCGACCATCGGCCAGCAGACCTCCGGCGCCGGCGTGCTCGTCGGCGCGACCATGCCGATCTATGACGGCGGCCTGCGCGCCGCCAACCTGAAGGCGGCGGAATCGCGCGCCGCCGTCGCCCGCGCCGCCTTCGCCAAGACGCAGGAGGAAGCCGTGCGCGAAATGGTGGTCGCCGCCAACACGCTGCGTTCGGCGCTCGCCTCCTACCGCGCCGCCAGCAAGCTGACGGACGCGGCGGCGGTCACCTATGACGCGGCGCTGGGCGCCTATGAGAACGGCCTCGGCACGATCACCGCCGCGACGATCGCCGACAGCGGCCTGCTCGACGCCCGCCAGTCGCAGGCGGACGCGCATGCCGCCTCGCTCGTCGCCGCCGCCAACCTCGCCTTCGTGCTCGGCGCGATGACCTCGCCCCGCTCGCCCGAGACGCTGTCGTATCGGTAAGCGAGGAAAAGCAAGCCCCTCACCCTGCCCTCTCCCGCCAGCGGGCGAGGGTATCGGCCGGCGATCGTCATCGACGGGGCGCAACATCTGCCAAGGACGCAGGCGAGCCCCCTCTCCCGCTCGCGGGCGAGGGCTGGGGTGAGGGTCTTCGAAACTATCGCGCCAGCAGCACGATCAGGATGCCGCCGATCGTCAGCAGCGTGTTGGAGACGGCGCAGCTCACCGTGAAGCCGAGCGCCGGCGTCTGGCTCCTGGCACGCGCCGTCAGCATGCCGAGTGAGGCGGTCGAGGCGCGCGCGCCTGCGACGCAGCCGAGCAGGATCGCGTCGTCGAAGCGGAAGACGTAGCGGCCGATATAGAGCGCGAGGATGAGCGGCACGCTCGTCACCACCATGCCCCACAGGAACAGGCTGAAGCCGAGTTGCTGCACGCCGGCGACGAAGCTCGGCCCGGAGGACAGGCCGACGACCGCGATGAACATGTTGAGGCCGAGCGTGTTCATCAGCCAGTTGGCGGCCGGCGGAATACGGCCGAAGGTCGGATGGACCGAGCGCAGCCAGCCGAGTCCGATGCCGGCGAGCAGCACGCCGCCCGAGGAGGACAGCGTGATCGGCACCGAGCCGACCCGCCAGATCAGCGAGCCGATCAGGGCGCCCACGACGATCGCCGCCGCGACGAGCGCAACGTCCGTCTCCTCTGTTGCGCGGTCGGCCCGGCCGAACGCCGCGAGCGAGGCCGAGATGTCCTGCGGCCGGCCGATGACGGTGAGGACGTCGCCGCGATGGATGGTGGTAGCGGGAAGGACCGGGATGTCCACGCCAGTTGCGCCGCGGCGGATGCGGCGCAGGAAGATGCCGCGCGTGCTGGGGAGGCCGGCCAGCTCGGCCAGCGTCTTGCCATCGACCTTGCGGTTTGTGATCAGGACTTCCGTGCCCTCGACCGGCACGTTGAGCAGCTCCGCGTCCTCGATCTCGATGAGCTCGGGTCCGGCGAGCTGCATGATGATGCCGCGGTCGCCGGCGACGGCGACGACATCGCCCACCAGCAGCATCATGTCGGCGGTGGCGTCGACGATCTGGCCGTCGCGACGGACGCGCTCGATGAACAATTGCGCCGGAGCGCTCGCCGATTCGGCCGCCGCGGCGGTCTTGCCGACCCAATCCGAACCGGCGCCAACGCGATAGGCGCGCGCGATATGCTGGTGCCAGGCCCGGGCGCCGCCTGCCTTGCCATGCCCGCCCATCTTGCGCTCATAGGCGCGGCAGGCTGCCACCAGGTCGATGCCGAGCAGCTTGGGCCCGACGACGCAGACGATCATGGTCGCGCCGATGGTGCCGAAGATATAGGTCATCGCGAAAGCGGTCGGCACGGCATTGACCAGTTGCTTCGTCTCACCGGCGGAAAGCCCTAGCTGCTCGATCGCGTCAACCGAGAGCGCGAGTGCCGACGAGATGGTGGCGGCGCCGGCGAACAGGCCGGCAGTCGAACCGACGTCGTAGCCGGCGATCCGCCCGGCCACCCACGCGGCGCCGAGGCACAGCACGCAGACGATCACCGAGAACAGCGCCTGCGGCAGGCCGTTCTTGGCGATGCCCTGCACGAATTGCGGGCCGACGCCGTAACCGATGGCGAACAGGAAGAGCAGGAAAAAGATCGCGCGCACGTCGCTGGAGACGCTGATGTCGAGCTGCCCGACGAGCAGCGCCGTCAGCAGCGTCCCCGTCACGGCGCCAAGGCCGACGCCCTTGATCGACAGGCGGCCGACATAGGCGCCGATAGAGAGGCATACGAAGATCGCGATCGCCGGTTGGGACCGCAGCGTATCGACCAGCCAGTGCAACATGGGATTCATTCTCGACAGCTGCGCGCCGGCAGCGGGCGCGATGTTGGAGGGCCAACGGCCATACGCGAATAGCGAACGACCGATGCGCGCGTATGAAGGGTGGATCACCGTCCACATTCCCTGCCGGGATCATGCGGGATCCGACTCCGGCGGCGCGCTCAGAGCGCCGCGTAGATCGCCGCGGCCTGGGCGCGCGAACCGACCTCGAGCTTCTTCAGGATCTCGATCACGTGGTAATCGACCGAGCGCTTGGACTGGCCGACGATCAGCGCGATCTCTGTGTTCGACTTGCCGTTCGCGACCCATTTCAGGATCTCGCGCTGCAGGGAGGACAGCGAGCGAAACTTGGCGCTGCCTCCACCCGCCTGCCCGGTCTGCAGGCCGATCGCGGCGGCGCGCGCCGTGCCGACCATGCCGATGATCGACGCCGCGTGCAGAACGTCCTTGTCGTGCTCGCGGTCGGCAAAGGACAGCAGCGTCAGCGCGCCCAGCTTTTCCGAGGCGCCGCGAAACGGAATCGTTACGCCGCCGTAGATCCCTGCAAATTTAATGTACTCGTAATAGTCGCGATGACGACCATGGTCCCAGATGGTCCGCTGCCAAAGCAGAGGGCCCGTTCCGGTCGCCGCATAATCGAGCAGGGGATCCTTGTCCGACCATCCGCCGCGCTCATAGGCGACGAGATCATCATAGGACCAGTTGGTCAGCGTCGGATCTGTCATGAAATCGCGCTGGGCGGTCTTCTCGCAGCCAAGGTTGAAGCTGTCGAAGCCGAGCGCGCGCACGGCGGAATAGATGGCGACTTGCAACTCTTGCTTGTCGCCAGCCTCGCATATCTCGGCGACAGCCTTCGATGTCAGCTCAAGCAGAAGCAATACACGAATTTCCCTCAGTCAAATACATGACGGCCGCGCGCTTCCGGATCATTTATTTCAAATTCCGAACGAATAAGTAATATATCAGGGCAACTACCGGTTGGCAACTGATCGACTGGTCGGTTGATCCCCGACCGGGCCGGGCGCTAGGCTTTAAACACAGGCGGGTCTTGTCGAGACAAGGACCCTCCGTTAGTTATGAACCAGGCAATGTTGTGGGGAACTCAGCCTAGGGATTGCTTGCCGTCATCGTATTTTCGCATGATGGTGCTCGACAATACGCTGTATTGGCTGTGAGCGCAGGGCAATAGCCGTCAGGGCGGCCACTGATATTGACAGCTTGGACGGCGGTTTCGTGACGCGTCTTGTACGAAACCGCTCGGTCCCCCTCGACTGGCATGGGCTGAAGCACCGCTATGCCTAGGCATGGGCCGATGTCGATCAGTGAAGATTAGCGACAAAACATTCGGAGACGACGATGCATCTGACGCCGCGAGAGTTCGATAAGCTTACCATCCACATGATGGCGGACGTCGCGCTCAAGCGCAAAGCCAAGGGCCTGAAGCTCAACCATCCCGAGACCGTCGCCGTGCTCTGCGCCTATGTGCTCGAGGGCGCGCGCGAAGGCAAATCCGTCGAGGAAGTCATGGACGGCGCCCGCCATGTCCTGACCGCGGCGGACGTGATGGACGAAGTGCCGGCCATGCTGCCGCTCATCCAGGTCGAAGCCGTGTTCACCGACGGCAGCCGCCTCGTCAGCCTGCATAGCCCGATCGTCTGAACAGCCCGCCAGCGCGCGCGAAACTCCAGGAGGCTGCCTTGGCCAAGAACCCGACTGCGAAGCCCGCCGACACCGCCAAAGCGGCGTCGACCCCGGCCCCGACGCCGCCCGGCGGCTATGTGGTGGCGCCCGGCTTCATCGAGATCAACCCGGGCCGTCCGCGCACGACGCTGACGGTGCGCAACACCGGCGACCGCCCGGTGCAGATCGGCTCGCATTTCCACTTCTTCGAGGTGAACCGCTACCTCGAATTCGACCGCGCCGCCGCCTTCGGCCAGCGCCTCGACATCCCGGCCAACACGGCCGTGCGCTTCGAGCCCGGCGACGAGAAGGAAGTGACCCTCGTCCCTTATGGCGGCAAGCGCTTCGTCTACGGCTTCAACAACCTGGTCGATGGCTGGACCGGCGACGGCCCGACGCCCGACTACCGCCCCAACAAGGCCCACTCGGTCGCCAAGGCAGAGGAACTCGGCTTCAAGTCGAAGGTCCTGAAGGCCAAGCCCGCGAAGTGATCCCGCGCCGCCCGGATCCGGTTCCTCGGACCCCGCGCCCCTCCCATTCCGTTTTTGAAGGTACGGCGTCATGACCCAGATGTCCCGCCAGCAATATGCCGATCTCTATGGTCCCACCGTCGGCGACAAGATCCGCCTCGGCAACACAGACCTCTATGTCGAGATCGAGAAGGACCTGCGCGCCGTCTATGGCGACGAACTGCAATATGGCGGCGGCAAGACGCTGCGCGACGGCATGGGTTCGGAAAACCAGCTGACCCAGGAGGCCGGCTGCCTCGACCTCGTCATCACCAACGTCACCGTGCTCGAGCCGACGCTCGGCGTCGTCAAGGCCGATGTCGGCATCCGCAATGGCCGCATCGTCGGCCTCGGCAAGGCCGGCAACCCGTCGACCATGGACGGCGTCACGCCGGGCCTCGTCACCGGCGCCTCGACCGACGCGATCTCCGGCGAGCACCTGATCCTGACCGCCGGCGGCATGGACACCCACGTCCATTACATCTCGCCGCAGCAGGTCTATGCCGCGCTCTCGAACGGCATCACCACCGTCTGGGGCGGAGGCATCGGCCCGGTCGACGGCAGCAACGGCGTCACGACCACCAATGGTCCGTGGAACCTCGAGATGATGCTGCGCGCCGTCGAGGGGCTGCCGATCAATATCGGCCTGCTCGGCAAGGGCAACTCGACGGGCAAGGGCCCGATGATCGAGCAGCTGCATGGCGGCGCCGCCGGCTTCAAGGTGCACGAGGACTACGGCGCCACGCCGTCGGCGATCCGCGCCTGCCTCTCCGTCGCCGACGACTATGACGTCTCGGTCGCCGTCCATACCGACACGCTGAACGAATCCGGCTATGTCGAGGACACGATCGCCGCCTTCGACGGCCGCACCATCCACACCTTCCACAGCGAGGGCGCCGGCGGCGGTCACGCGCCGGACCTTCTGAAGGTGGTCGGCCAGGGCAACGTCCTGCCGAGCTCGACTAACCCGACCCTGCCATGCGGCAAGAACTCGGTCGCCGAGCTCTTCGACATGATCATGGTTTGCCACAACCTGAACCCGAAGATCCCCTCCGACGTCGCCTTCGCCGAAAGCCGCGTGCGTTCGGAAACGATCGTCGCCGAAAGCGTGCTGCACGACCTCGGCGCGATCTCGATGATCGGCTCGGACTCGCAGGCCATGGGCCGCATCGGCGAGAACTTCCTGCGCGCCCTGCAGACGGCGGACGCGATGAAGAAGGCGCGCGGCCAGCTCGAGGAAGACGCGCCGGGCAACGACAATTTCCGCGTGCTGCGCTACATCGCCAAGGTCACGATCAACCCCTGCCTGACCTCCGGCCTCGCCCATGAGATCGGCTCGGTCGCGCCCGGCAAGTTCGCCGACCTGGTGCTGTGGGAGCCGGCCTTCTTCGGCGCCAAGCCGAAGATGGTGCTGAAGGGCGGCTTCGTCGCCTGGGCCAATATGGGCGACCCAAACGCCTCGCTGCCGACGCCGCAGCCCATGTACTACCGCCCGATGTTCGGCGCCTTCGGTTCGGCCATGCAGAAGAGCTCGATCACCTTCGTCTCGCGCGCCGCCTATGACGACAAGATCGGCGAGAAGCTCGGCCTGCAGCGCAACATCAGCCCGGTCTCCGGCACGCGCATCCTCGGCAAGCAGCACATGGTCCGCAACGACTACCTGCCCAACATCGACGTCAATCCCGAGACCTTCGCGGTGACGATCGACGGCAAGCACGTCACGGTCGACCCGCCGACGAGCATTTCGCTCAACCAGCTCTATTTCTTCAGTTGATCACCTGCGTTTCCGCGCAGCAGAGGCACGCATGATACTTATCGAAAGCACGCTCGGTAACATCCAGGATCCGGAATGGGCGAAGACCCTGGAGGGAGCCGCGGTCGACTGGCTCGAACTGGACCAGTGGGAAGCGCAGAAGAGCCGTCTCCGCAAGGCGACGCAGCAGGATGTCGAGCTCGCCCTTTCGCTCGACCGCAACTCGCACCTGCATGACGGCGACATCCTGGTCTGGGACGAGGCGAAGCGCGCCGCCATCGTGGCGCGCATCACGCTGCGCGAGGTGATGATCATCACCCTCGACGACGTCGTTGGCGAGACCATCCCGAACATGGTGCAGACGCTGTTCGAGCTCGGCCACGCGCTCGGCAACCAGCACTGGCCAGCCGTCGTCAAGGGCACCAAGGTCTATGTGCCGCTCACCGTCGACAAGAAGGTGATGAACTCGGTCATGAAGACGCACGCCCTCCCCGGCGTCCGTCACGAGTTCATGCCCGGCTCGGAGGTGATCCCCTACCTGGCGCCGCATGAATCGCGTCGCCTGTTCGGCGGCGCGAGCGACACGCCGCATTCGCATCACCATGCCTCGAAGGATGCGCACGGCCACGGACACGACCATGGACATTCCCATGGCCACGCCCATGCCCATGACCACTGAGGCGGATTCCGAGCGATCCCTGCCGGAGCTGCTCTATCTGCTTCAGTTCGCCGACTCCGCCCTGCCGGTCGGCGGTTTCTCGTTCTCGAACGGACTGGAAACCGCCATTCAGCAGGGCATCGTCGACGGCCCGGCGACGCTGCGGGCCTATACCGAGACGTCGATGTGGCAGGCCGCGACCGGCGACGGCGTCGCGGTGCTCTGCGCGCATCGGGCGGTCGAGGCCGGCGATGTCGACGAACTGCTGCGCATCGACCGGCTGGTCCATGAGCGCAAGCTGAACGAGGAAACGCGCTTGATGACGGTTCGCATGGGCAAGAAGCTCTGCGAACTCTCGGCGGGAATGATCGAGGCACCGCTCCCTGGCGACTGGTTCCAGCGGATCAAGCGCGGCGAGACGCCGGGAACCCATCCGGTCAGCCTCGCGATCACGCTGGCGACGCTCGGCGCCAATCGCCGCGACTCGTTCGGCGTGCATCAGTATGGCGTCGGCAACGGCGTGCTGAGCGCCGCGCTCCGCCTGATGCGGATCTCGTTCGTCGACACCCAGAAGATCCTGCTGGACGTCACGGCCCAGGTGGGCCCGGCCTATGAACGGGTTGCCGATGCGAGCGTCGACGAGATGGCGAGCTTCTCGCCGATCATCGACATCCTCGCGGCGGTGCACGTGAAGGGCCATGTCCGGATGTTCATGAATTAACAAGGTAGCTGGATAGCACTATGAAAAAGATCCCCCGCATCGGCATTGGCGGTCCCGTCGGCTCCGGCAAGACCGCCATCATCGAGGCGATCACGCCCGTGCTGGTGAAGCTCGGCTATCGCATCCTCGTCATCACCAACGATGTCGTCACCACCGAAGACGCCAAGCATGTGCAGCGCACGCTGCGCGGCATCCTGCTCGAGGAGCGCATCATCGGCGTCGAGACGGGCGGCTGCCCGCACACGGCCGTGCGTGAAGACCCCAGCATGAACCTCGCCGCCGTCGAGGAGATGGAAGCGAAGTTCCCGGATTCCGACCTCGTGCTGATCGAGAGCGGCGGCGACAACCTGACGCTGACCTTCAGCCCGGCGCTGGTCGACTTCTTCATCTACGTGATCGACGTCGCCGCCGGCGACAAGATCCCGCGCAAGAACGGCCCCGGCGTCAGCCATTCCGACATCCTCGTCATCAACAAGACCGATCTTGCCCCCTATGTCGGCGCGAGCCTCAAGGTCATGGACGATGATTCCCGTATGATGCGCGGCAAGAAGCCCTTCGTGTTCACCAACTGCAAGACGAACGAAGGCATCGAGGAACTGACCGACCTGATCCGCCAGAACCTGCTGTTCGAAACCACCGAAAAAGCAGGCGCGTAATGTTCAGCGGCGCCCGGGAACTGGGGGCTTACCAGGACGAGCCCCCTCAGCTGCCGAGCGGCTCCTTCGGCAAGAACGCCTTCCTGCGGCTCGGTTTCGAACCGGGTCCGCACCGGACGGTGCTTCGCACGCTGTATCGCCGTGCGCCGCTGATCGTCCAGCAGGCGCTCTACTGGGACGAGGAGATGCCGGAGCTGCCCTGCGTCTCCGTCATCTCCAATGCCGGCGGCATCCTGCAGGGAGACCGCAACGTCATCGAGATCGACATGGCCGCCGATGCGCAGGCCCATGTCACCACCCAGTCGGCGACGCGCATCCACGAGATGGACGCGAACTATGCCAGCCAGACGCAGCTTCTGACCCTCGCGGCCGGTTCCTATCTGGAATATATCCCGCGCCCGGTCATTCCGGCAAAGAACTCGCGCTTCATCCAGTCGACGCGGATCCTGATCGATCCGACGGCGACGCTGGTCTATTCGGAGATCATGATGCCGGGCCGGAAATACTACCGGGACGGCGAGATCTTCCAGTACAAGCTCTTCTCCTCGACCGTCGAGGGCGCGCGGCCGGACGGCGAGAGCCTGTTCACGGAGAAATTCGTGCTGGAGCCCGGCGTCCATGACGTGACGCGGATGGGCATGATGGGCGGGTTCCACGTCTTCGGCAACGTCATCGTGCTGACGCCGAAGGACAAGGCCGATGCGCTGTTCGAGCGCACCCAGCCGGCCTTCGACAGCGAGAACGAGCTCGCCTATGGCGCCAGCCGCCTGCCGCATGATGCCGGTCTGATCTTCAAGGTGCTCGGCATGGAATCGGCGCCGGTCATGGCGAAGATCCGCGAATTCTGGTCCGAGGCCCGGCAGATCGCCGTGGACCGCAAGGTTCCCGAAAACTTCCTCTGGGCGTGAGGCGACGCCCGGAGGCCTGAAACGACCTGGCGGCAGCGCCGCATCGACATGATGGGGGAATGAAATGTCGAACGCCCTTTCCAGCTGGACCGACGTCGCCGGGAAGAACCCGGTTCTCGGCTTCCTCGACATCAACCTGCGCGGCGCCGGTCAGGTCATCTTCCAGAACAACCCGCTGACGGGCCTGTTCTTCCTCGCCGCCATCGTGTGGGGCGCCATCGCCGGCGGCCAGATCGACATCGCCATCGGCGCCGTCATCGCGCTGGTGATCGCCACCGTCACCGCCATCCTGCTCGACGCCGACAAGGCCTCGCTCGAACAGGGCCTGTTCGGCTTCAACGGCGTGCTGGTCGGCGCGGCGGTTCCCACCTTCCTCGCCGATGGCGCGACGATGTGGTTCCTGCTCGTCGTCGGCGCCGCCGTCTCGACCGTCGTCATGCTCGCCGTCTCCAAGGTGATGAAGACCTGGGAAACTCCCGCCCTCACCTTCCCCTTCGTACTGACGACCTGGTTCCTGGTGCTCGGCGCCTATTCGTTCGGCCAGGTTCCGATCGCCTCGATGGGGCCGCCGGCGCTGCCGCATGCCGTCAGCGGCGCGGAGACGGCCGTCAACGCCACCGAGCTGTTCCTCGCCTGGCTCAAGGGGCCGGCTCAGGTCTTCCTCATCAACAATCCGGTCAGCGGCGTGCTGGTGCTGATCGGCCTGCTCGTCTCGTCGCCCTGGGCGGCCCTGCTCGCCGCACTCGGCGCGGCGGTGGCGCTGGCCGTCTCACTGGCGCTCGGCGCGAGCCTCGCCTCGATCACGGCCGGCCTCTATGGCTTCAGCCCGGTGCTGACCGCCGTGGCGCTCGGTTGCGTGTTCTACGCGCCCTCCGCGCGCGTACTCGGCTTCGCCCTGCTCGGGACGATCTTCACGGTGATCGTGCAGGGCGCCATGGACGCAGGCATCGCGCCGATCGGCATTCCGACCTTCACCGCGCCGTTCGTGTTCGTCACCTGGCTGTTCCTGCTGCCGAAGGCCGACCTGCAGCCGCATCCGCACGCGCCGATCCAGGGCGGGCTCTTCAAGAAGAAGAGCTGACCTCCAGCCCCGAAAAGCGCACGCCCTGATCCCGCACGCTTCGAGACGATCATGATCGCCCTTCACATCCTCGCCTGCCTGGCGGGAGTCCTGCTCCTCGTCCTCTATTTCCGCTCCATCGTGGTCGTCGCCCTGCTGAACTCGAAGGCGCATGACGCCATCGAGCGAACGGCGCGACGCGGCGCCGTCGCCATCGTCCAGCGCTTCATCCATCCAAGCGCCGACTATGCCGACATCCAGCGCCGGCAGGCCTGGATCATGCCGATCTTCGTGCTGCTCGCGGTGGTGACCTGGTTTCTGCTGGTGCAGATCGCCTTCACCGGCATTCTCTGGGGCTTGCGCATCGAGCCCGACCTCTGGCGGGCGCTGAGCGCCAGCGGCTCGGCTCTGAGCACGCTCGGCTACCTCACGCCGTCGACGCTGGCCGGCGAATATCTCGCCGTCTTCCAGGCTGCGATCGGCCTCGCCGTCGTGATGCTGCTGTTCACATTCGTGCCGGGCTATCAGGCGGCCGTTCAAACGCGCGAGCGCCAGGTCGGATGGCTCTATGCCCGCACCGACGACGAGGCGACCGGCGACCGCTATCTCGACTGGCTGACGACGGCCAAGGGCGACATCGACATCAGCAAGGGCTGGGAAGACTGGGAAGACTGGTTCCGCGGCATGCGCGAGACCCACACGCTGTCGCCGATCCTCTCCTATGTGCCGTCGATCTATCGCGGCACGAGCTGGATCGCCTCGGCCGCCAGCGTCCTCGACGCGGCGACAGCCGTCGTCGCCTGTCTCGGCAAGAACGCGCCCGACGAGGCGCGGATCTGCCGCCGCGAGGGCGCGAAGACGATGCGACTGATCGCGGCGGCGCTCGACACCGGCGAGCCGTCCCGGCCCTCGGCAGCGAAGCACCAGGAAAGCGAGCGCTTCGACAGCCTCCATGCCATCCTGGCCGAGGCGGGCCTGCCGGTCGGCGACAAGGCCGAAAGCTTCCGCAGCTACGTGGCGCTGCGGGCCGAATATGCGCCCTTCATCTCGCACATCGCCGCCGCCACGCTGACGCCGATGACGCTGCTCGATGCAGCGGGCCTGATCGGCAGCCGGACGGCGGCGACGGCCGAGCCGGCCACCGTCGGCGCGGTCTAGAGGCGCAGCGCCGCTACGTCGCCGGCTGCATCAGCTGTGACAGCCGCGCCAGCTCGAAATCGACCTCCCGCAAGGCCGGATCGCCATCGGCGCTCGCGGGTATCGGATCGCCGGGCTGCCTCGCGGGACGGCCGACCGACGCGC
Source organism: Kaistia sp. MMO-174 (assembly GCF_037147815.1). NCBI lineage: Bacteria > Pseudomonadati > Pseudomonadota > Alphaproteobacteria > Hyphomicrobiales > Kaistiaceae > Kaistia > Kaistia sp. MMO-174. Next base: position 626,882 of record NZ_JBBCUO010000003.1, read on the forward strand.
GCAGCGCCTCGAAAGCGGCGAGCCGCTGTTCGACGGCGGCTGGATCCAGCGTCACAGTGCCGGCGAGATTGCGCTCGGCGAGCCGCGTGATGCGATCGCAGAGGCGCTCCGCCTCGACCACGGCCGGGAACCACGCCGCCGCCTCCCGGCTCGCCGGCGGCGGCTCGGCGATGGCGCGCTGCAGGGTGGTCCGCACATTCGACAGGCTGCGATAGGCAGTGGTCATCGCCGCCAGATCCGTCGAGCGCGCCGACGGCACCCCGGCCGGATCGGCCGGCGGCGGCGTCGAAGCGGCATGGAAGAACGCTTCCGCAGCCGCCATCGCGCCGGCGAAGGCGCGCTGGATCTGCGCCGCGGGATCGCGCGGCCAGATCAGGTAGCCGAAGACCAGCACGATGGCCGAGCCGATCAGCGTGTCGACGAGGCGCTGCGGGCCGAAATCGGCGGTTCCGGGCGCCGTCATGTCGATCAGGATCAGCACCAGCGGCGTCAGGAAAGTGCACTGCATCGCATAGCCGCGCAGCCCGGCGGCCGGCACGACCAGGCAGAGCCCCGCCATGCAGGCGAGCAGCCAGAACCCCTTCGGCACGAAAGTCAGCACGACGACGCCAATGGCGACGCCCAGGATCGTGCCGATCGAGCGCTGAACGGCGCGAACGAACACCGAGCCGAAATCCGGCTTCAGCACGATCACGACGCAGAGCGGGATCCAGTAGGATCGCACGCCGCCGAGCCAGATCTGCGCCGCGAAGGCGATGGCGAGGCAGAGCGCCAGCCGCAGAGCCGTGATGATCACGTCACGCCCCGGCGCGAGGCGGCCGACCTGGGCGAGCCGCGCATGCCAGCCGGGCCGGGCCGAAGCGGGGCTTGCCTTGCGGATCATCTTCCCCGGAACGGCCCTCGGAGCGGAGACTTCCGCATCCGGCCAGATCTCGTCGACGAGATGATCGAGAATGCCGGCAAGCCCCTCGCCTCCGGCGGTGGCGCCGGATGGACGCCCCCTGCCCCGGGCGACCGCGGTCGCGATGCCATCGAGGCGATGGCCGGCGGCGGCGAGTTCGTCCGGCGCATGGCCGCCCGCCATCAGAGCGGAGAACAGCATGCCCGTTGTGGAGAGGATGGCCGCACGGCCGTCACTGGCCGGCGTGCTGCCCTCGCTGCGCAGACGCGCTTCGAGCAGGCCGGAATAGGCTTTCATCATCGCATCGGTGACATGGCGGCGCTGCTGCTCGAACGGGGTCGCGAGCGCATGGCCGGCCTTGTCCTCGGGCGGCTCGGCGGCGGCGCGCGCGAGATGCGCCAGCGCATGCAGCAGATGCGCCAGCGCCGTCCGTTCGGGCAGGTGCCGGTCGAACAGCGCCTCGATCGCGAGAAGCAGAGCGGCGAAGCCGGCGCCGCCTGCGAAAAGCAGCGCCGGGATCCAGATGGAGCTCGGGGCATGGTCGCCCGCCGCTGCGATCACGGCGAGCATCAGCATCTGCATGGCCCCGGTCGAATAGACGGCGCCATAGCCGCTGATCAGCCCGGAAAGGATGGCGACGAGAACCAGCAGCGCCAGTGTCAGCAGGCCGTGCCCCGCCACCAGCGCCCCCAGCATGAAGCCCGACATGGCGATCGGCACAATGATCAGGAAGTTGCGGAAGCGGGTGCGATAGGGATCGGACTGCACCTTGACCGAATTCAGCAGCGCGCCGATCGACACCATGATCGCAGCCTCGACCTCGCCGGTCAGCAGGCCGACGAGCATCGGCAGCGTGACGGCGATGGCCAGACGGACCGAATGCCGCCAGGGCCACGCCGTCTTCGGATTGAGCCGCGTCAGGCGCACGAGCCAATCGGCAGGCTTATAATGCATTGGCTTTATCACCATCCTCCGCGGCCGCGCCGAGCCGCAACCGGTGGCTTCATCGATTCATCAAGCTAATCTTATAGTTGGGAAAGGCGCGCCGGGGAAAGCGCTTGCGTGCAGGCCACCGCGATCGCCCCACGCAGATGTAGCCGCCATGGCCGTCGTCAGGACAGGAAAGCAGGCGTCGGTCCGGCTTCAGCCGCCGACATGCACCCAGGCATAGGCGAGCAGCGCGACGACGCCGACCAGGATGCCGGCGAGAAAGGCCGCGGCGATCCAGCCGCCATGCGCGGTCGAGGGTGCGCGCGCCGACGTCTCTTCCACGGCCGGCCTCGACAGCGACCGGCGCTCGCGGCGCGGCGGCGCGTCCTGCTGCGCGGCGCGGCGCAGCAGCCAGTCGCCCTCCAGCGCCCGGTCGCGCTCGATGATGCGCTCGGCGACATAGTGCATGACGCAATCGGCCATGGCGTCGAGATCGGCGGTCTCGAGGATGACGGTGCGGCCAAGCCGCGTATCCTTGACGAAGCGATAGCTGCGCCGGTCGCGCGCCATGGCGACGAAGGACGTCATGTCGATCCAGAAGCGCGGCTGGCTGCCACTATCGATCTGGGCGATGAACTGGTCGTCGTCCTCCGGCACTTCCGCGAAGACGCCGCGGAGCTCGTCGGCAAGCATCTCGAGCCTGGCCCGCTCGGTATCGCGCAGTTCCGCCACCACGTCGGCACGCTCCGCCTCCGCCAGCCGAACCTTCCGGATCGCATCGGCGAGATGGCGGACGTTGGACGGCGAACCCTGCCTGCCGCTGGCGTCGTTCATCGTTGACTCCGGATGGATGCGACGGTCTCCTCGTCACCCTAGCAAATCCGACCCGCCGCCGCATCCCTTCGATCGGCCGGCCGGTCCAAGCCCCGGGAGCCCAGCCGATGACCGAGATCCCCGCCCCGGTCGCGCGCGTACGCGACGCCGCAGAAACGCTAGGCCTCGACATCGGCCTGCGCGTGATGGACGTGTCGGCGCGCACCGCCGAGGAGGCGGCGGCCGCCTGTGGATGCGTCGTCGGCGCGATCGTCAAGTCGCTGGTCTTCCGCGGCGTCGCGAGCGGTGCGCCGATCCTGCTCCTCGTCTCCGGCGCCAACCGCGTCAACGAGACGAAGGTGGCCGAGGCGATCGGCGAGGCAATCGAGCGACCAGACGCCGCCTTCGTGCGCGGCGCGACCGGCTTCGCCATCGGCGGCATCCCGCCCTTCGCCCACGCCACGCCGCTGGCGAGCTTCTTCGACCGCGACCTGCTCGACCATGCCAGCGTCTGGGCGGCGGCGGGAACGCCGCACGCCGTCTTCGCCGTCAGTCCAAAGGCGTTGCAGGCGGCGATCGGCGCACCGGCGATTGTGATGGGATGATGTCGGAAAAGCGCGACAACGGCTTGAGATCGCCTGAATTCTGACGATTATCGCGCCCCGGGTCGGGACCGATACGGAGAGATGAACATGCGATTCGCCTGGATCGCCGGCGCGATGCTTGCGGCAACGGCCGCGCTTCCCGCCAGCGCCGACGTGATCTATCCGCGCGGGCTGGTGAAGGCCCCGGAGACGCTCGATCCGCAGAAGGCCGCGACCTTCAACGAGACGCCGATCCTGTACGACCTGTTCGAGGGCCTGGTTTCGCCCGACGCCGACGGCAAGACGGGCCCTGGCGCGGCCGAGAGCTGGAGCATCTCCCCCGACGGCCTCGTCTACACGTTCAAGCTGCGCGACGGCGCCCGCTGGTCGAACGGCGACGTGGTCAAGGCGGCCGATTTCGTGGCATCGTTCCGTCGACTGTTCACGCCGGCGACCGGCGCGACCGAGGCCGGCCCGCTGCTCGTCATCAAGGGCGCCGCCGCGATCCAGCAGGGAACCGCCAAGCCGGACACGCTCGGCGTCGCCGCGCCGGATGCCGCGACGCTGGAAATCACGCTGGAACGGCCGGTGCCGACCTTCCTCGGCCGCCTCGCCCTTCCCGTCGCCCTCCCCGTCAACGTTGCCTCGATCAAGAAGCTCGGCGCCGATTTCGGCACGACCGGCAAGATCGTCTCGAACGGCGCCTATCGCCTCGCCGCCATCGACAAGAAGGATGGCTATATCCTCGTCAAGAACCCGCGTTTCCGCGACGCCAAGACGATTCCGATCGACAGCGTCGTCTACAAGGCGTTCGAGGACGTCGCCGGTTGCGTCGACGCCTATCGCGCCAAGGCCGTTCTCTCGTGCCCGGACGTGCCGACGGAAAATCTGCCGAGCCTGAAGGACGAGTTCGGCCCGGCGCTGCATTTCGCGCCTTATCCCGGCACGTACTATTTCGCCATCAACACGGCGAAGCAGCCGTTCGACAAGGTCGAGGTCCGCCGCGCTTTGTCGCTCGCGATCGACCGCGAGGCGCTCGCCCGCGCGGTCTGGTCCGGCGGCATGGTGCCGGCCGAAACGCTGGTGCCGCCCGCCCTCTCCGGCCTGCCGGCCGCGACGCCCGCATCGATCGAGACACGCCGCGCCGAGGCGCGCAAGCTGCTCGAAGCGGCCGGCTTCAAGGAAGTCGCCGCCGTCCAGCCGGCAACGCCCGCGCCGGCCGCCGCCAAGGCGCCCGACACGGCGGCTGGCGCAGAGACCGCCGGCAACGACAAGGCCGCATCGCCGGACGGCGCGGCGAAGGACGCCGCCGCCGGGGATTCGAGCGCCAAGGACACGACTGCCCAGGAGACGGCCTCCAGGGATACGGCCTCCAAGAACACGACCGCCAAGGATGCCGGCGGCAGCGATGCCGCCACGGCGGATGCGGACCCGAAGGACGCCAGCGCCAGCGACGCGGCAAACCACGACGTGACCTATTCGATCACGGCCAAGCCGAGCGTCACCAAGCCCGGCGACGCAGCCCCGGCGAACGATACGCCGGCTAAGGATGCCATGGAGGCCGGCAAGGACGAGGCAGAGCCCGCCGCGCCGGAAGCTCCGGCCACTCCCGCTGCCAAGGTCGCTCCCGAAGCGGACAAGAAGAACGAGGCGGAGGCGGATGCCGCCGGGCGGAAGCCGTTGCGGCTCGCGATCCGCGTCGGCACGGGACTCGGCCATGAGGAGACGGCGCGCGTGATCGCCGACCAGTGGAAGGAGATCGGCGTCGAGGCGACGATCGTCACCGAACCGAACCAGGCGCATTTCGCACGTCTGCGCGATGGCGGCGACTTTGACGTGGCGCGAACGGGCTGGATTGCCGACGAGGCGGATCCGATCGACCTGCTGACCGTGCTGCGCAGTGACAATGTCCGCTTCAACTATGCGCGCTACAACAACCGCGACTACGACAAGCTGCTCGACCAGGCCGCGACCGACATGGACGCCGGACGGCGCAAGCAGGAACTCGACGCGGCGGCGGCGCTTCTCGCCACCGACGCGCCGATCATTCCCCTGCTCGGCTACGTCTCGCTATCGCTGGTGTCGCCGACGCTCTCGGGCTGGAACGACAATCTGCTCAACGTCCATCCGACCCGCTTCCTGTCGGTCGACTGAGCCGGCCCAAGCCGGTCAGCGGCAGGCGACGTAGTGACGGCGGCCATACTGGTCGCGCCAGTAGCAGCGACCCGTCGTGGCGTCCGCGATGATCGCGCCGGTAACGGCGCCGACACCCGCGCCGATCAGCGCGCCACCGGCCCGGCCGGTGGCCGCGCCGCCGATCGCCGCGCCCGCCAGGCCGCCGACGACGGCGGCGTCTCCCTGCCGGGATCCGGTCGTGCAGCCGGCCAGGATGGCGCCGGACAGCGCAAAGACGATCACGAGGGAAGATTTCCGCATTTCGACCTCCTCCGGACGCGGCCCTGACGAAGAGCCCTGGGCGGCACGTCCTGCTTGCACCATGCGGAGATGTAATGTGGGAGGCTGGCGATGAGTTCCAAGAGAACGGTCGGGGAGAACGTCCAGGGGACGAAGGCCCGGGCTCATGACGCGGAGATCGCGGGGCACGTCTGACGCGCCCAAAAGAAAACGGCCGGAACCTGGGTTCCGGCCGTTTCTCGCACTATAGGCAGAAGCCCCGGCAAGATCAGGGCCGCAGGGGCCCGCGCTTCCGGGTGAACCGCAGAAGCGCGCTTAGCGGCAAGACGTGTAGTGACGACGGCCGTAGCGGTCCTTCCAGTAGCAGCGACCGGAAGCGTCAGCGATGATCGCGCCCGTGACCGCACCGACGCCGGCGCCGATCGCCGCAGCGCCGACGCTGCCGCCGGCGAGACCACCGATCGCCGCACCGGCGAGGCCACCGACGACCGCGCCGTCACCGGCGCGCGAGCCGGTCGTGCAGCCAGCAGCCACAGCGCCGAGGGCAACGAGCATAACGAGCGTAGAAGCCTTCTTCATCAATCTCTCCTGTCCATTGAGAACCCCCGAGGGAGACCGTCCGAAGAACGGACCGGCCGGTTCCCCCACATCGGCGCTCGATCCCGACAACCGGCATTCGCGAGGAATCGCCAGCGGCCGAGATCATGGCCATGCACCCGTACCCCTTGAAGGGTCAGTCAGGCTCGAAGTCAAGCTAGCTGTTCTGAAGGGCACAGAGAAGAGGCAAGTCGAATCGGTCCTGCCTCTTCTTATTCTGTTGTCAATAGAAGTATAAAAGTCACACGATGCCGCTGGAGTTGCCACCGCTCGACGGACGCTCCGCCGTCACCTTGGCCCGGTATCCGGCCGCGCGGTAGACGCCGACGGGATCGATGGCGCCGCCCTTGGCCAGCCGCGCCTTGGCGAGGATCGGCCCGACATCGGTGGTGAAGGCCCGCTTCAGCGTCTGGTTCGCCATCAGCACGTCATTGCCGTCCTGGTAGCCGGCAAGCGCGGCGCGGTCGACCAGCAGCGCTTGCGCATAGGCGCGCAGGATCTCGATGGCGCTGGTCATCAGGCTCTCGATCGGATCCGTCACATTGTGCGACTGGTCGATCATATAGGCAGGGCTGAAGCCCCGGGCCTTCCGATGTTCGGCGTCGACCAGCTCGTTGAAGACGAGGAAGAGCTGGAACGGGTTGATCGCGCCGGCGTCGAGATCGTCGTCGCCATACTTCGAATCGTTGAAGTGGAAGCCGGCCAGCTTCTCGAACTGGATCAGCCGCGCGACGATCATCTCGATGTTGACGTTCGGCGCGTGATGGCCGAGGTCGACGAGGCAGAACGCCTTCGGACCCAGCTCCTGGGCGATCATGTAGTTGGTGCCCCAGTCCTGCACGACCGTCGAATAGAAGGCCGGCTCATAGAGCTTGTGCTCGGTGAAGACGCGCCAGTCGTCCGGCAGAGCCGCATAGACCGACTTCATCGCGCCGAGATAGCGCTCGAACGCGCCGGTGAAGTTCGACTGACCGGGGAAGTTGGAGCCGTCGCCGATCCATACCGTCAGCGCCTTGGAGCCGAGCGCCTTGCCGATCTCGATCGTCTCGATGTTGTGCTCGATCGCCTGCTGGCGCACGGCCGGATCGGTATGCGACAGCGAGCCGAACTTGTAGGAGAGCTTCTGGTCCTTGGCGTCCGAGAAGGTGTTCGAGTTCATCGCGTCGAAGCCGAGGCCGAGCGCGTCGGCATGCGCCTTCAGCGCCTTCGGATCCGCCTGGTCCCACGGATTGTGCAGCGAAACGTTCGGCGTGGCGCGGGTCAGCTGGTTGATGACGGCGCAATCGTCGAGCTTCTCGAAGATGCCGCGCGGCTCGCCGGGGCCGGCGAAGCGGGCGAAGCGCGTGCCGCCGGTGCCGACGCCCCAGGATGGCACGGCGACGGTAAAGGCCGCGACCTTGCGGGTGACGACGTCGATGTCGATGCCGCGACGGTCGAGCTGCTCGCCGAGCGAGGAATAGTCATTGGCGAGCGCCGCGTCCTCGGCCTTGTTCTTTTCGGCGAGAAGATCGGAAGAGATCGGAAGATCGGTCATGTGGCGGGTCCTCCCCGAGCCTTGTGTTTTCGGCGAAACGACCGGCCCAGCGGACAGGTCGTGTTCCAGTCCTCTCCGTCGCCCCCGCGAAGGCGGGGATCCATCCAGCCCGAATGCCTCAGGCTGGATGGATCCCGGGTCAAGCCCGGGATGGCGGCGAGATCAGGTGCTTACCTGGTGAACGAGATGACGTTGCCGGCATCCACGTTGATGATGTTGCCGGTCGACTTGTTCGACAGGTCGGCGGCGAGGAAGTAGGCGGCCTCGGCGATGTCCTCCGGGAACACGCTGCGCTTCAGGAGCGAGCGGTTGCGGTAGAACTCCTCGAGATCGTCCTCGCCGATCTTGTTCGACTCGGCGCGCTGCTGGCGCCACTCGCCCTGCCAGATCTTCGAGCCGCGCAGCACTGCGTCCGGATTGATAGTGTTGACGCGGATGCCGAACGGCGCGCCTTCCAGCGCCAGGCAGCGGGCGAGATGGATCTCGGCCGCCTTGGCGGTGCAATAGGCCGAGGCGCCGGCCGACGCCGCGAGGCCATTCTTCGAGGCGATGAAGACGATCGAGCCGCCGAGCTTCTGCGTCTTCATGATCCGATAGGCGGCGCGCGAGACGAGGAAATAGCCGGTCGCGAGGATCGCGATGTTCTTGTCCCAGGTCTCCAGCGTCGTCTCCTCGAACGGCGCGGCGGAGGAGATGCCGGCGTTGGAGACGAGGATGTCGATGCCGCCAAATTCGATCAGCGTGTCGTGGAACGCCTTGTCGACCGCGCCTTCGCTGGTGACGTTGGCGATGACGCCGCGGATATTGTCCTTGCCGTACTTGGCGCCGAGGCCGGCGACGGTCGAATCGAGTGCCGCCTGGTCGATGTCGGCGATCATGACGACCGCGCCTTCCTGCAGGTAGCGGACGGCGGTGGCCGAGCCGATGCCGCCGGCGCCGCCGGTGATGAAGGCGATGCGGCCGGCGAGCGACTTCGCCTTCGGCATGCGCTGCAGCTTGGCTTCCTCGAGCAGCCAGTACTCGATGTCGAAGGCTTCCTGCTCCTTCAGGCCGACATAGGTCGAGACCGTCGAGGCGCCGCGCATCACGTTGATGGCGTTGACGTAGAACTCGCCGGCGATGCGGGCGGTCGCCTTGTCGCGGGCAAAGGTGATCATGCCGACGCCGGGCACCAGGTAGACGACGGCGTTGGGATCGCGCATGGCCGGGCTGTTGGCATGCTTGCAGCGCTCATAATAGGCGGCGTAGTCGGCGCGGTAGGCGTCGAGCGCGCCGTCGAGGCCGGCGAGCACCTCATCGAGATTGTCCTTGGCCGGGTCGTAGTCGACGACCAGCGGACGGATCTTGGTGCGCAGGAAATGATCGGGGCAGGACGTGCCGAGCGCCGCCAGTGAGCGAAGCTGAGCGGAATTGACGAATTCGAGCACGGCCGGCTGGTCGTCGAAATGACCGATCTTCGATTCCGTCTTGCCGATGCGGCCGCGGATCTGCGGCATCAGGGCGGCTGCGACGGCGCGGCGCTTGTCGGCATCGAGCGACTGCGCGACGGCGCCGCCGAAGATCGCCTTGCCCTCGGTCTCCTTGGCGAACCAGGCGATCGCCTTGTTGATGATCTCGAGCGTCAGTTCATAGGCGTCCTTGGCGGTGTCGGCCCAGGTGAACAGGCCATGGCTCTCGAGCACCACGCCCTTGGCGTTGGGGTTCTCGTTGGCGAACTTCGACAGCCACAGGCCGAGCTCGAAGCCCGGGCGCTTCCACGGCAGCCAGCCGATGGTGTCGCCATAGATCTGCTTGGTCAGTTCCTTCGAATTCTCGGACGCCGCGATGGCGATGATCGCGTCGGGATGCATGTGGTCGACATGCTTGTAGGGCACGTAGGCGTGCAGCGGCGTGTCGATCGAGGCGGCGCGCGGGTTCAGGTTGAAGGTGCAATGCGGCAGGTAGCCGACCATCTCGTCTTCGTGCTCGAGGCCGCGATAGATGCCCTTCAGCGCTTCGAGCTTGTCCTGGTAGAGGGTCGAGAAGCCGTCGAGCTTCATCGAGCCGACGTCGCCGCCCGAACCCTTGACCCAGAGCACGGTGACGTCCTGGCCGGAGAGCGGGTCCTTCTCGACGACCTTGGCCGAGGTGTTGCCGCCGCCGAAATTGGTGATGCGCTTGTCGGAACCGAGCAGGTTCGAACGATAGAGCAGCAGCTCGGATTCGCTCAGGCCGGCTGCCTTGGCGTCGTCCCAGCGATTGTCGAGGAGGTGCGAAGCGGAAGAGGTCATGATCGGAGTTGCTCTTGATCGGTCGCCGCTTCGCATGGCGCGAGCGCATTCGGATCGGCGAACCATCCACGGGGGACGTCGCTCGGCCATTCGAGCCGAGGACCACGCAATTGCGGCCCATGATCTGTCAGCCGAGCCGGCGCTTGTCAATCAAAAGCAGTCAGATCAGAGCGATATCGCACTGCGATATGATCGATATTGATCATTTTGCGCCGCATCATTATCGATGATGATCGTTTCTGATTGACAATCATCGGAAAGCTTGGAAAATCCCGGCCAGTCGGAGGGTCGCATGCACGAAATCGAGCGTCACAGGATCATCCTCGGCGAGGTGGCCGAGCGCCCCGTCGTCACGGTGGCGCAACTGGTCAGCCTGACGGGCGCCTCCGAGGCGACGATCCGACGCGACATCACCGCGCTGAACGACATCGGCCAGCTGCGCAAGGTGCGCGGCGGCGCCGAGCGGCTGCATGGCGAGAACGGCATCGGCAGCCTGATGACGCCGGCCTTCGAGGAAACCCGGCTGCAGAACCTCGCCGCCAAGCGGGCGATCGCGCGGGCCGCCGCAAACCTCGTCGAGGACGGGGAATCGATCATCGTCAATGGCGGCACCACCACCTATTGCCTCGGCCCCTACCTCGCCGACCGCAAGCTGCGCGTCCTGACCAATTCGCTCGATCTCGCGCTCTACCTGATCGCCAATGGCGACTGCCAGGTCGTGCTGCCGGGCGGCGACGTCCATCGCGAGCAGCGCATGGTCGTCAGCCCCTACACCAGCGACACGGTGATCGAGCATTTCTACGCCGGCAAATATTTCCTCGGCGCCCACGCCATCCGCCGCCAGGGCCTGATCGAGGGCGATCCCGTCCTGATCAAGGCCGAGCAGAAAATGCTGAAGCAGGCCGAACAGGTGATCGCGCTCGTCGACGGCTCGAAGTTCCAGCCGCGCGGCAGCCTGATCCTCTGCCCGCTGACCCAGCTCGACCGGGTCATCACCGACACGTCCGCCCCGCAGGAAGCCTGCGACATGCTTCGGGATGCCGGCGTCATCGTCGACGTCGTGGAGGTCCCGCCGGAGAGCTGACCGACCGATACCTTGCCAATCCCGGCCAACAACAAAAACCGGCACAAGCCGGACGTTCAAGGGAAACGCCAAGTTATGCAGCCGATCCTCGCACTCGACGGGGTCTCGAAGTCGTTCGCCGGCGTGCACGCGCTGAAGAACGTCTCCTTCGACGTCCGACCGGGCGAAGTGCATGCGCTCATGGGAGAGAACGGCGCCGGCAAGTCGACGCTGATCAAGGTCATGGCAGGCGTCCATGCCCCCGATAGCGGCGACATCCGCGTCAATGGCGAGAAGGTCCGCTTCGCCTCGCCGCGCGAGGCCCGCGCCGCCGGCATCGCCACCGTCTACCAGGAACTCCTGCTCTTCCCCGAGCTCTCCGTGGCGGAAAACATCTTCCTCGGCCACGCGCCGCGCACCACGATGAACGCGCTCGACTGGACGAAGATGCGCAACGAGGCGCGCCGCCTGCTCGACGACCTCGACAGCCATGACCTCGACGTCGACGCCCGCGTCGGCAGCCTCTCGGTCGCCAACCGCCAGCGCGTCGAGATCGCCAAGGCGCTGTCGCAGGACGCCCGCGTGCTGATCATGGACGAGCCGACGGCGGCGCTCGCCGACGCCGATGCACGCCGGCTGATGGACGTCGTCCGCCGCCTGCGCGACCGAGGCGTCGCCATCGTCTATGTCTCGCACCGCATGCCCGAAATCTTCGCGCTCGCCACCCGCGTCACCGTGCTGCGCGACGGCGCCTATGTCGGCACGCACGACATCGGCGACATCACCGAGGCCGAGCTGGTCTCGATGATGGTCGGCCGGCCCGTCGACCAGCTCTTCCCCAAGGTCGACGCCGAGATCGGCGCGCCGGTGCTGGAACTGCGCCAGGTCGGCTATCGCGACGAGGTCGAGAACGCCTCGTTCACCCTGCGCGCCGGCGAGATCGTCGGCATCGCCGGGCTGATCGGCTCGGGCCGCACCGAGCTGGCGCTCACCATCTTCGGCATCACGCCGGCCACCTCCGGCGAGATCCTGCTCGACGGCAAGCCCATCGCCATCACCAGCCCGAAACAGGCCCGCGACCTCGGCATCGCCTATGTGCCGGAAGACCGCGGCCTGCAGGGCCTGATCAAGTCGCAGACGATCCGCGAGAACCTGTCGCTCGCCCTGCTCGACCGCATCTCGACGGCAACGATCGTCAACCGTGCCCGGGAATCGAGCCTGGCGCGCGAACTGATCAAGCGTTTCGGCATCCGCGCCCGCGGACCGGAGCAGCGCGTCAAGCAGCTCTCCGGCGGGAACCAGCAGAAGGTCGTGCTGGCGAAATGGGTCGCGACCGAGCCGCGCGTGCTGATCATGGACGAGCCGACGCGCGGCATCGACGTCGGCGCCAAGGCGGAGATCCACGCCCTGATGAGCCGGCTCGCCGGCCAGGGCCTGGCGGTGCTGATGATCTCGAGCGAGCTGCCGGAAGTGCTCGGCATGAGCGACCGCGTCCTCGTCATGAACAATGGCCGCATCGTCGCCGAATTCGACCGCGCGCAGGCGACGCCCGACAGCGTCGGCGCCGCCATGATGCAGACCCAGGACCTGGCGGAGGTGGCGTGATGTCGATGTCTGCTCCCACCGTCGCCCGCACCGCGCCGGCGATGCACCCGATGAAGCGGATTGCCGCCTATGGCCAGGAGTTCATCCTGCTCGGCGCCATCATCGTGCTGTTCATCGTCGTCGGCATCACCAATCCGCGCTTCTTCGGCGCCAACAACATCACCAACATCTTCGCCGGCAACGCTTATATCGCCGTCGCGGCGATCGGCATGTCGCTGGTGATCATCTCCGGCCATATCGACGTCGCGGTCGGCTCGCTGATCGGCGTGCTGGCGACGATCTCGGGCACGCTAGCGGTGAACGGCTATCCGATCTGGCTCGCCTGGCTGACGCCGGTCGTCATCGGCATCGCCGTCAATGCCGGTGTCGGCGCGCTGGTCGCCTATCTCCGCATCCCCTCGATCGTGGTGACGCTCGGCATGCTGTCGATCCTGAAGGGCGGCCTGATCAGCGTCACGGCCGGCGCCTGGATCACCAACCTGCCGGAAGGCTACCTGATCTCGCAGTTCCGCCTGCTCGGCGTCCCCTCGCCGGTCTGGTTCATGGTGATCCTGACGGCGCTGGTGGCGTTCTGGATGCGCTATTCCGGCTTCGGCCGGACGATCTACGCCATCGGCGGCAATGTCGAGGCGGCGCGCGTCGCCGGCATCCAGGTCGAGCGTTCGACGGTGATCGTCTTCGCCATCCACGGCGCCTTCGCCGGCATCGCGGCGGTGCTGTTTGCCACGCAGCTGCAGGTGATCCAGTCGACCGTGCCGCCGAACCTGGAGCTGACGGTGATCACCGCCTCCGTCGTCGGCGGCGTGTCGATCCTCGGCGGCACCGGCACGGTGATCGGCTCCACCCTGGCGGCCATCCTGTTCGCCGCCATCGCCTCCTCGCTCATCTTCCTCAACGTCTCCGCCTATTGGCTGCGCGCCGTGCAGGGTCTGCTGATCCTGATCACCGTGCTCGCCGACATGGCGCGTCGACGCCGGCTCCGGTGACGATACGATGACCGCAACCCTTCGCTCCCTGCTCCGGCACGAAACGATCCTCGCGATCCTGCTCGTCATCGTGCTCTTCGCGCTCGCAAGCCAGTCCGACCGCTTCTTCACCACGGCCAACCTCCTGAACCAGGGCCGGCTGATGGCCGAGGTCGGGCTGGTGGCGCTGGCGATGACCTTCGTCATCGTCACCGGCGGCATCGATCTCTCGGTCGGCTCGATCCTCGGCCTGACGGCGATCCTGCTCGGCGTGTTCTGGCACAATCTCGGCATGCCGCTCCCGGTCGCCATGGTGCTCGCCGTCGTCGCCGCCGGCATCGGCGGCCTCGTCAACGGCGTGATCATCACCCGCTTCAAGGTGCCGCCGCTGATCGCGACGCTGGCAACGCTCGCGCTCTATCGCGGCCTTGCCGAAGGCATCAGCCAGGCCCGCTCGGTGCGCGGCTATCCCGACTGGTTCTTCGTTCTCGGCCAGGGCGACGTCTGGGGCGTGCCGACGCAGCTCTGGATCCTCGGCGCCCTCGTCATCGTCGCCGGCGTCATCCTCGGGCTCACCACGTTCGGCCGCGCCACCTATGCGGCCGGCGCCAACGAGACCGGCGCGCGCTTCTCGGGCATCAGCGTCGATCGCACCAAGCTCCTGATCTACACCGCCTCCGGCCTCGTCGCCGGGCTCGCCGGCGTCATCTTCGTCTCGCGCGTCTCGACGACGCGCTCCGACATGGGCACCGGGCTCGAGCTCGATGTCATCACCGCGGTGGTTCTCGGCGGCACGTCGATCTTCGGCGGCCGCGG